>NZ_LAEI01000070.1:0-101095 GCF_001618065.1 Neisseria flavescens | reverse complement strand
CAAGGGAGATTAAGGGGATATTTGAGTAGAATCGGTGGATATTTGAAACGAAAACAGCCGAAATCCTGTTTTGGGCTTCGGCTGTTGAGGAAAGGGCTATTTTGCAAAGGTCTCAGGCCGTCTGAAATGTTCAGACGGCCTTTGTTTTTTACTATGCTTTATTCAGCCCAGTTTTTCTTCTTACTGGTTTTACCGATACCGGGGTTGAAGCTGTTGGTCGGGTCGAGTTTTTTATAGAACTGTTTCAATGCAGGCTTGGCTTCATACAGATGACCGACATTATGCTCGGCAGGATATTGCGCACCGCGTTGGTCAAGCAGATGGAGCATTTCATGTTCCAAAGCCATACAGTCGTTGCCTTTTTTAATGATGTAGTCCTGATGGAACACATGACACATAAAATGTCCGTAATACAATTTATGGATGATTTTATTGTCGATTTCCGGCGGCAGTGTTTCAAACCAATCACGATCATCACGACGCAAGGCGATATCGAGTGCAACCAAATCCTCTACTTCATCATCATGTACAGAACGGTAACGGATCGCGGCAGAAGCCACAGCAAAGCGATGCAGCATAGCTGCCTGCGTTTCTTCAGCATTACATTCGAAGAATGCGCCACCATGAGTTGCAAAATATTCCTTCAAGAAAGCACGCGCTTCTTCTACGCCTTCGCCACCCATTTTCAAGATCAGATGGTGTTCGTATTTGTCGCGATAATTGCGCATAGATTTAGGCAAATGATCTGGCAGAATTTTGCTGACCAGCTGCATGAATTTATCGGAAAAATGCTTAGGCAAGAAGCTGACTTTTTTACCGAATCTATCGACACGCGCTTTAAAATCAAACAATTTCGGCAATTGGTGCGTACCGAATTTCTTAATCACATAGAATGTATCTTTACCATAAACGGCAGCAATATCAAAAGCATGACGATGGATATACTCACCGGAAATAGGCAGGTTTTTAAACTCACTCAAAGCAGCACGACGGATATCGGTCAGCTCATTAATATCATTTGTACCGATATAGAAAACGGCAGTCTGTTTTTCTTGTGGGAACGTATCCAAGCGTACGGCAAACACCATCAGCTTGCCCGCGCAACCTGATGCTTCGTAGTGGCGCGCAGGGTCGGCATTAAAACGGGCGGCAGTCGGTTCATTCACTTGGCGGACATGATCGCAGTATGCATGGTCATGTCCTTTGCCGGCATCTTGCGTAATGTCTTTTCGTTGATAATGGAAACCTTGCAAGTTGGTCAAAATTTCTTCAGGGGTTTCACCCAAATCAATGCCTAGATGGTTGACCAGCTCCAGTTTGCCCTCATCGTTGATTTGCGCAAACAGGGCCATTTCCGTATAAGCAGGGCCACGCTGTACCAGTGCACCACCGGAGTTATTGCATACGCCACCCAATACAGATGCGCCGATACAGGATGAGCCGATTACGGAGTGCGGCTCACGGCCTAAAGGTTTCAGCAGCAGCTCCAATTGATTCAGGGTAGAACCAGGCAGGCAGACAACTTGTTCGTTATTGTTAATCGGCTGAATGATGTTCAAACGCATGGTATTCACAATCACGATATCTCGGTCGTAATCATTACCATCAGGAGTCGAGCCACCGGTCAGACCGGTATTGGCGGCCTGCGTAATCACAATGACATCAGCCTCAACACATGCCTGCAAAATTTGCCACATTTCTAACACCGTACCCGGACGGACAACTGCCAGCGCCTTGCCTTCGCCAAAACGGTAGCCTTGACGGTATTGTTCGGTTTTTGCCGGGTCTGTGATGATGTATTTTTCACCGACAGTTTGCGTCAGCCGGCTGATTAATTGTGTAGCATTCATTGCATACTCCTTGAGAGATTAATATATTTATTAGATTGCAAGCATTGTAGTAATCCATTCAATCAAAGTAAAGGCGAAACCCGTTTTTTAAACTCATCTTTTAAAATAAACAAAAGGCCGTCTGAAAATTTCAGACGGCCTTTTGTTTTAAGCCTGAATAATCGATTATTCGGCTGCTTTCTCTTCGCGAGCAGGTGCTTCCAGCAAAGCTTTGATAGACAGGCGTACGCGGCCGCGATCGTCTACTTCCAATGCTTTCACGTTCACAACCTGACCTACTTGCAGGTAGTCGCTGACATTGCGTACGCGCTCGTGGGCGATTTGGCTGATGTGTACCAAACCGTCTTTGCCCGGCATCACGCTGACAATCGCGCCAACGTTGTTGTCGAGGATTTTAACCACAGTACCTTCGTACACTTTGCCCACTTCCACTTCAGCAGTGATTTCTTCGATGCGTTTTTTCGCTGCATCGCCTGCTTCTTGAGTAGTCGCAGCGATTGTGATGGTACCGTCTTCAGCGATGTTGATTTCAGTACCGGTTTCAGCAGTAATCGAACGAATAGTTTCGCCACCTTTACCAATCACATCACGGATTTTGTCTTGGTTGATTTTCATGGTGAACAAGCGTGGGGCGTGTGCAGACAGTTCTTGCGGGCCTGCAACAGCGGCTTTCATCTGATCCAAAATGTGCAAACGTGCTTCTTTGGCTTGAGCCAAAGCAATTTGCATGATTTCTTTGGTAATACCTTGGATTTTGATGTCCATTTGCAGCGCGGTCACACCTTCTGTTGTACCAGCTACTTTAAAGTCCATATCGCCCAAGTGGTCTTCGTCGCCCAAGATGTCGGTCAGAACGGCAAATTTGTTGTTGTCCAAAATCAGACCCATGGCGATACCGGCAACGTGTGCTTTCAAAGGCACACCGGCAGACAACAGGCTCAAACAGCCACCGCAGACGGAAGCCATAGAGGAAGAACCGTTGGATTCGGTAATTTCAGAAACCACGCGCATGGTGTAGCTGAAATCTTCAGGTTCTGGCAATACGGCCAACAACGCACGTTTAGCCAAGCGGCCGTGACCGATTTCACGACGTTTTGGCGCACCTACGCGACCCACTTCACCGGTAGAGTATGGTGGGAAGTTGTAGTGCAGCATGAAGCGGTCGGTGTATTCGCCGGAAAGTGCATCAATGATTTGTTCGTCGCGTGAAGTACCCAAAGTTGCAACGGCCAAAGCTTGGGTTTCGCCACGGGTAAACAATGCAGAACCGTGAGTGCGCGGCAATACACCGGTTTGAATGTTCAGCGGACGAACAGTGCGGGTGTCGCGACCGTCGATACGTGGTTGGCCGTCCAAAATTTGGCTGCGGACAACGTCGGCTTCCAAGTGTTTGAAAATGCCTTTGATTTCGTTAGCAGCCAAAGTGTCGGTTTCTTCGGTAATCAACGCTTCTTTTACAGCATTCCAAGCTTCGTCCAATTTGGCAGAACGCGCTTGTTTTTGACGGATTTTGAACGCTTCTTTAATGGTTTCGCCGGCAATTTCGCGTACTTTTGCAACCAATTCTTCATTGGTTTCAGGTGCTTTCCAATCCCAAACTTCCGGGTTGACTTCGTCGGCAAACTCATTGATGGCGTTAATGGCCACTTGCATTTGATCGTGACCGTAAACAACCGCACCCAACATCACTTCTTCAGACAAGATGTCGGCTTCGGATTCCACCATCAACACGGCTTTAGAAGTACCGGCAACAACCAAGTCCAATTGTGATTTAGCCAATTCGGCTTTAGTCGGGTTCAAAACGTACACACCGTTTACATAACCCACGCGTGCCGCGCCAATCGGACCGGCAAACGGTACGCCGCTCAACACTAGCGCGGCAGATGCACCCAACATTGCAGGAATATCAGAATCAATTTCAGGATCAACAGACACCACCATCGCTACGATTTGGATGTCGTGGTAGAAACCTTCAGGGAACAAAGGACGGATCGGACGGTCGATCAAACGGCTGGTCAGGATTTCTTTTTCGCTTTGTTTGCCTTCGCGTTTGAAGAAACCGCCGGGGATTTTACCTGCTGCGTAAGTACGCTCGAGGTAATCGACAGTCAGAGGGAAGAAGTCTTGGCCTTCTTTCACTTCTTTGTTGGTGGTAACGGCAACCAAAACAACGGTGTCGCCCATGGATACTTTAACGGCAGCAGCGGCTTGGCGAGCGATTTCGCCGGTTTCCAAAGTAACGGTTTGATTACCGTATTGGAAGGTCTTAACGTGTTTATTGAACATCATTGTTCCTTTCAAAATACCGCACTGCTAAAACACTAATAATGCACACTAAAATCCGAATGTGCATAGTTAGGGTTTCAGACCGTGCGGCAGGTTATAAATAAGCTTTCAGACGGCCTTTAAGGCGCTGAAAACAACTCTCGATTATAAAGGCAACTATCCTTAAAATCCAGTATTTATACAATAAAAAGGCCGTCTGAAACATATCTCTTTCAGACGGCCTTCAAACTTAAAAATCAATCCTGAGTCAGCAAAGTCAATGCTTCTTGATATTTTTCGACTGTTTTTTGAATCACATCGGCAGGCACTTTAGGCGCAGGCGCTTTTTTATTCCAACCGCTTTGCTCCAGCCAGTCGCGGACAAATTGTTTGTCAAAAGATGGCGGATTGGTGCCGACTTTGTATTGGTCCGCAGGCCAAAAACGGCTGGAGTCTGGCGTCAATACTTCATCCATCAAAGTCAGTGTACCTTCTTCATCCAAACCAAATTCAAACTTGGTATCGCAAATAATAATACCGCGGGATTTCGCATATTCGGCCGCTTCTGTATAAAGCTGAATTGCTTTGACGCGCACTTCCGCCGCCAATTCTTTTCCGATAATGCGTTCGCATTCTTTAAAGCTGATGTTTTCATCATGATCGCCAACTGCAGCTTTGGTCGATGGCGTAAAGATCACTTCAGGCAGTTGTTGCGCTTCCTGCATACCTTCAGGCAGTTGAATACCGCAAACAGAGCCTGTCTTTTGATAATCTTTCCAACCGCTGCCCGCCAGATAACCGCGCACAATAGCCTCCACTTTCACCGGAGTGAGTTTTTTAGCCACGACGGCGCGTTTCTCCAAAGCTTTGGCTTCGTTTTCAGGCAAAACATCGTAAACCGTTTGGCCAGTAAAATGGTTAGGCATGATATGAGCCAGTTTTTTAAACCAAAAATTGGAAATCTGCGTCAGAATCTCTCCTTTACCCGGAATCGGATCATCTAAAATCACATCGAATGCAGACAGACGGTCGGAAGCAACCATCAACATACGTTTATCGTCAATTTCGTACAAATCGCGGACTTTGCCGGAGTAGATTTTTTTCAAGCTGATTTCAGACATTTCGGATATCTCTTTGGTAAACAGAAGAATTTGGTATTTTAGCCCAATTTGGCATCTTTCGTCAGATTGTTTACAAAATAAAGGCCATCTGAAACCTTATAGCTCGGTTTCAGACGGCCTTAGACTTTGATTTTAGGGACAAACCCTAAAAACCATCATCCTATCAGATGGCAGGAGCCTGAGTCTGATCTTGGATTTGGTTCACAGCAGACAGAGAGTAGTAGTCGCCGTGGCCGGTTACTTGGTAAGTGCTACCGTCAGCAAACTTGAAGTTTTCAACTTTGTGATCGTTACCGGTGAACCAGTCGTCGATGGTGATGCTGTCGTTAGTACCGACAGAAACAGTCAGGTTGGCACCAGATTTGCTCAGCAATACGTCAGAAGCTGCAACGCCTTTACCGAACAACAGGGTGTCATTACCGCTTTCTTCACGGATAGTGTCGTGACCGTAACCTTTGTCGAAGAAGTAAGTGTCGTTACCGGTACCGCCGATCAGGATGTCGTTGCCGACACCACCGTCGAGGTAGTCGTTACCATCTTTGCCAACCAGACAGTCGTCACCGGCCAAACCGTACAGATGATTGTTGCCGCCGTTACCTTCGATGTTGTTGTTCAAAGAGTTACCGGTACCGTTCAGGTTTTGCATACCTTGCAAAATCAGGTTTTCAACGTGATCGGTCAAGGTGTAGTCGATAACGGTACGGACAGTATCGATACCGGCGTGTGCATTACCGTACTCGATAACTTGGTCGTTGGCATTGTCAACGAAGTAAACGTCGTTACCGTCGCCACCGCGCATGATGTCCGCGCCGGAACCACCGTTCAGGTAGTCGTTACCGGCACCGCCTTGCAGGTAGTCTTTACCGTCTTCACCGTACAGAGAGTCACCGTCGGCATCACCGTAAATGGTGTCGTTACCAGCACCGGCGTAGATTACGTCTGTGCCGTTGCCACCGTAGATGATGTCTTCGCAAGCAGTACCATAAATGGTATCTTTAGCATCAGTACCGCGGATAACGTTGCCGTCTTTGCAATCTTCAGCTCGGATGACATTACCTGGGTTTTTGTCTTCGTGACCGTATGAGTTGTTTTGGTTATGGTCGTCAACACAGTCTTTGCAGTCTGGCTCAGGTTTCGGCTGAGGTTTTGGCTCTGGCTTAGGCTCAGGTTTTGGCTCTGGCTTAGGCTCAGGTTTTGGTTGTGGTTTTGGTTCTGGTTGCGGTTCTGGTTGTGGCTCAGGTTTAGGCTCAGGTTTTGGTTGAGGTTTAGGCTGAGGTTTAGGTTGTGGTTTTGGACATGGGATCGGTTTGATTGGATCGCAGTTGTAAGGTGGGCAAACCGGAACACATTTGTAGTTAGGCGTTTTTTGCCGGTGGGCAGAAAGCCGCAATAGCAGAAACCAGACCGGTTACCGCGTTAACTACTGACACGCCGACGCTGGCAATGCTAGCGATGCTGCCGATAGAAACAGAAGATTTTGCTGCAGGAGCGCAGTAGTAAGAAGAGTAGGAAGCCTTAGGCGCAGGAGCGCAGTAAGAACTAACCAGGGGTCTAGTATAATACCCCCCGTAACAGTATGCCATAATAATTACTCCCAAAAGTTAATAAAATATTGGGTTGACGGAACGAGCAAATCCGCCCTTGCCCAATTATTATTTTAGTAATATTTTGCAAAATATTTACTCAAAAATATCAAACGGTAGAATTTGCCGATAAAAGGACAGAGTTTCGCCTATTTTTAAATTCCATTATCCTAGCAACAATAAAAACATTAACATTGATTCACACTCTCTCAAACAGCATAGATCCTTTATCTATCTTGTTAAAAGCTGAATTTTAACTCTAGTTATAGTAAACAAACATAATGTCAATAAGTGGTTATTATTATGGATAGATAATATTGACAATTTACCCAAATACAGCCGCCTCTGCATTTTGTTCTACGCCAATAATGTGAATTTGTCGTATTTACACTATAATGACACGAATACCTATTTAACAGCTATCAGAGGAGATACTCAACCATGCGTACTTTATTGACCGGAGCCAAAGGTCAGCTTGCCCGTTGTCTGCGCGACCGCCTGCCCGAAGATTGGGAACTGATTGCTACCGACTCTACTTCGCTGGACATTACCGATACCGAAGCCGTGCATCATATGATCAAAAACTTCCAACCCGATGCCATCGTTAATGCCGCGGCTTACACTGCCGTCGATAAAGCAGAAGAAAACGCAGAGGCTGCTTTTGCCGTCAACGCAAGCGCTGTTCACAACCTGGCCGCAGCCGCCCGCGCCGCACATGCCCGCTTTATCCATATTTCCACTGATTATGTATTCGACGGTGAAGGCAAACGCCCTTACCGCGAAACCGACTACACCAATCCGCGCAGCACTTACGGTCAATCCAAAGTAGCAGGCGAGCTTTTGGCTTTAGCCGCACATCCGGAAAGTACAATCGTCCGTACTTCATGGCTGTTTAGCGAATACGGCAGCAATTTCGTCAAAACCATGTTGCGCCTTGCCAAAGAACGTGATTCTCTCTCCATCGTTCATGACCAAACTGGTTGCCCAACTTATGCAGGCGACTTGGCTCATGCCATCATCAGTTTATTGCAACAGCCTACTTCCCCACGCGGCATCTTCCATTACTGTGGCAATAAATCGGCAACATGGTACGAATTTACCAAAGCCATCTTTCAGACGGCCCACCAATTAGACAACAGCTTCCGCATTCCGGAACTGAACGCGATTACCACCGATCAATACCCCCTGCCCGCTCCGCGTCCGGCATACAGCATTATGGATTGCTCACGCCTAGAGACCGAGTTTGGTATCAAACCGTCCGACTGGCAAAAAGCCCTGCGCGAAATTCTCCGCACAATCGACTGATAAGCTGATCCATCTATATCAAGGCCGTCTGAAAACATATTTTCAGACGGCCTCTTTGTTTCTTTTATATCAAATGCTTTATCTATCCAGTCTGTCATTTGAAAAGTGCTACAATAGCCGTTTATTTTATTTTTCAGACGGCCTGACACCATGTGCAACCATCATCCTAAACATTCACACGATAATGACACCATCCGCATCCGCGGCGCGCGTACACATAATTTGAAAAATGTCGATTTGGACATTCCGCGCCACAAGCTGGTAGTGGTAACAGGATTGTCAGGCAGCGGCAAATCGTCGCTGGCGTTTGATACTTTGTATGCCGAAGGGCCAACGCCGTTATGTTGAAAGCCTTTCTGCCTATGCGCGCCAGTTTTTGCAGATGATGGACAAACCCGATGTTGACTTAATTGAAGGCCTGTCGCCCGCAATTTCTATCGAGCAAAAATCCACCAGCCACAATCCGCGCTCCACTGTCGGTACAGTAACGGAAATCCACGACTACCTACGTCTTTTGTACGCACGTGTCGGCACACCCTACTGCCCCGAACACAACCTACCGCTGTCGAGCCAAACCGTATCTCAGATGGTCGATGCCGTGTTGAAGCTGCCGGAAGACACGCGCGTGATGATTCTTGCGCCGGCAGTGCGCGAGCGTAAGGGCGAGTTTGTCGACTTCTTTGCCGACTTACAGGCGCAGGGCTTTGCGCGTGTACGCGTGGACGGCGAAGTCTATCAGCTTGACGAAGTACCGAAGCTGGAAAAAAACATCAAACACAATATCGACGTCGTTATCGACCGCGTTAAAGTAAAAGCTGACATCAAACAGCGGCTGGCGGAAAGTTTTGAAACCGCGCTGCGCCACGGCAACGAGCGCGCGCTGGCCATGGAAATGGAAAGCGGCGAAGAACATTGGTTCTCCGCGCGTTTTGCCTGCCCCGTATGTTCATACAGCCTGCCCGAATTAGAGCCGCGCCTGTTTTCCTTCAACAACCCGATGGGCTCCTGCCCAACTTGCGACGGCTTGGGCAATACCAACTTCTTCGATCCCGAAAAAGTGGTCGCCCATCCTGAATTATCCTTAGCCGCAGGTGCAATTGATGGCTGGGATAAGCGCAACCAATTCTATTTCCAAATGATTCAATCGCTGGCGCGGCATTATGGTTTCGATGTGCAGGCTGCTTGGGAAACGCTACCTGAAAAAGTCAAAAAAGTCGTGCTGCACGGCTCGGGCAAAGAAGTCATCGACTTCACCTACCTATCCGAACGTGGCACTACCTTCAACCGCAGTCATGCCTTTGAAGGCATCATTCCCAATCTCGAACGCCGCTACCGCGAAACCGACAGCGAAACCGTGCGCGAAAAACTGCGCGAATACCAAAACCACCGCGCCTGCCCGAGCTGCGGCGGTGCACGTTTGCGCAAAGAAGCCCGCTACGTTTACGTCAGCGGCGAACCTTTGCACGAAGTTTCAGCCTGGCCGCTCACCAAAACCCACCAATTCTTTGAAACGCTGGATTTGGACGGCAACAAAAAACAAATCGCCGAAAAAATCCTCAAAGAAATCACCGAGCGGCTCGGCTTCCTGATTAACGTCGGGCTGGATTACCTGAATCTCTCCCGCTCCGCCGAAACCCTCTCCGGCGGCGAAGCCCAACGCATCCGCCTTGCCAGCCAAATCGGCAGCGGCCTGACCGGCGTGATGTACGTTTTGGACGAACCCTCCATCGGCCTACACCAGCGCGACAACGACCGCCTGCTCGCCACCCTCAAACGCCTGCGCGATTTGGGCAACAGCGTGATTGTGGTCGAACACGACGAAGACGCCATCCGCGAAGCCGATTTCGTCGTCGATATGGGCCCCGGCGCGGGCGAACACGGCGGCAACGTATTGATTGCCGACACACCCGAAAACGTAGCCCAATGCGAAAACTCCGTTACCGGACAATACCTCAGCGGCAAAAAATCCATTGCCGTGCCGTCTGAACGCACCCCCATCAATCCCGAGCGGATGCTCGTCCTCAAAGGCGCGCGCGGCAACAACCTCAAAAACGTTACCCTCGAATTGCCGCTCGGTTTGATTACCTGCATCACCGGCGTATCCGGCAGCGGCAAATCCACCCTGATTAACGACACCCTCGCCAAAATCACCGCCCGCGAACTCAACCGCGCCCAAGAAGAACCCGCCCCATACGACGACATTCACGGCCTCGAACACCTCGACAAAGTCATCAACGTCGATCAATCCCCCATCGGCCGCACCCCGCGCTCCAACCCCGCCACCTACACCGGCCTGTTCACCCCCATCCGCGAACTCTTCGCCGGCGTACCCCTCTCGCGCGAACGCGGCTACAACGTCGGCCGATTCTCCTTCAACGTCAAAGGCGGCCGCTGCGAAGCCTGCCAAGGCGACGGCGTGATTAAAGTCGAAATGCACTTCCTGCCCGACGTGTACGTCCCCTGTGAAGTCTGCCATGGCAAACGCTACAATCGCGAAACGCTCGAAATCCAATACAAAGGCAAAAACATCAGCCAAGTCCTCGACATGACCGTCGAAGAAGCCCGCGATTTTTTCGACGCCGTCCCCACCGTATCGCGCAAACTGCAAACCCTCATGGACGTAGGCCTCGGCTATATCCGCCTCGGCCAGTCCGCCACCACCCTCTCCGGCGGTGAAGCCCAACGCGTCAAACTCGCCTTGGAACTCTCCAAACGCGACACCGGCAGAACGCTCTATATCCTCGACGAACCCACCACCGGCCTGCATTTCGCCGACATCGCCCTGCTGCTGGAAGTCATAGGTCGTCTGAAAGGCAAAGGCAACTCGATAGTGATTATCGAGCATAATCTGGATGTGATTAAAACTGCGGATTGGATTGTGGACTTGGGGCCGGAAGGGGGTGATGGCGGGGGGAGGATTATTGCGGAAGGCAGCCCTGAGATTGTTGCTAAGGTTAAGGGAAGTTATACTGGGAAGTATTTGAAGGTGGTTTTAGACTAACGTTTGGATAAAAAGGTAAGTAATATGAAGCAAGAAAAAGATTGGAAAAAACTGGAAAATGATGTCCTTACATTTTCTTCAATTTTATATGGAGCTCCTGCTAAGAAAGAAAATATAGAAGGTATTAATTTTGATGCGGTAATCCATCTCCCTCAAAACCAGCTCATACTAATTGAAATAACTAGAAATTTTACCTTAGACAAAATTCGTGGCGATATTAATAGATTATCTACTGCACGAACGAATCTGTTTCTGAAAGGGCAAATGGCACAATGTATTCTTGTGATACACAAAGAGCCAACAACTGATATGGAGACTACTGCAAATGGTGCCCATATTCAATTACTTTCATATGAGCAATTTGTAAATCAGGTAATTGATTTTGAAAAATATATCACACTACGGAGTAATAAGGTTTTTGGTAGTGCAATTAATCCATCAACAGGGGAATCTGACACACAAGAATATATCCCTGCAACTTATCTTAGTGAAAATGGAAAAAAAACTTTCTCAATAGAAGATTTGTGTGAAACTTTATCACAAAACAATAAGATTATCTTACTTGGTGAATACGGCACGGGGAAAAGTAGATGTACAAAAGAAATATTTGCACATATTACCCAAAATGAAAAATATTCAAATAAATTTATACTATCAATTAACCTCCGCGAACACTGGGGCGCAGGAACAGCAGAGGAAATTATTGTTGGTCATTTAAAGAGAGTCGGGTTTGAGGTAAAACTAGAAAGAATTTTATCATTACTGGAATCAGGAAAGTTTATTTTGGTTTTAGATGGTTTTGACGAAGTAGGCTCTCAAACATTCGGCAATAGCCCTGAAAAGCGTTTATCTATCCGCAAAAAAGCATTACAAGGAGTTAGAGAATTAATTAGTTTAAATAAAGGAGGGGTTTTAGTAACTGGCAGACCTCATTATTTCAATAGCCACGAAGAAATGCTGGATTGCCTAGGATTATCTGTTAAAGATATAGGATTAAGACTCATTAAATGTGCAGAAGAATTTAATGATGCCCAAACCTCTTTATATCTAAGCAAGTTAGGCGTGACCACAAAATGTCCTATCTGGCTTCCTAAAAAACCTTTAATTTTTAATATTATTTCATTAATACCTAATGATGAAAGAATTAAAATATTAGAAAATGAGAATGGAGAATTGTCTTTTTGGGGGCAATTCCTAGATGCAGTTTGTGAGCGTGAAGCAAGAATTCATAGTTCCATCAATTCAAAATCAGTTAGAAATGTACTTATTGAATTGGCTAAGATTACTAGATTTAGTGATTTTAATCTTGGTAGATTGACACCTAAAGATTTTAATGAATGTTATGAAAAAGCAACAGGAACTTCTCCTGATGAAGCAGGGCAATTAATGCTTAGCAGACTGTGTATGATTGGAAGAATTGAACCTGAGTCACCAGATAGGCAATTTGTGGATAAATATGTTTTGCAGCTATTATTCGCTGAGAATATATTCAACGATATTTCATATAAAAATGAAAGTATACTACAAGAAACTTGGAAACAAAGATTAGATGAGTTTGGCATTTCAGTCTTAGCATCATGGATACAATTATATGACTTATTAGATGATGCCCTTTCATTAGTTTTTAGAATGCCTGACAACGGTAATTCACAGGCAATTATAGAGATATTATCTGCATTAAGTTTATTAAAATTGAATCCAATTGATTTATCAGGCCTCCAACTTAAATATGCTCAATCTCCTCTTTTCTCTTTGGGAAACACTCTATTCAAAAACATTAAATTTTACCAATGTATTTTTGATAAATTGACTTTTGAAAATTGCTTAATTGATGATTCTGCGCATGTGATATTTGATGAGTGTATGATTGATATGGTAACAGGTTTTGCTGCAGAGCATTCTTTACCTAAATGGCTTGTGAAGTCTTCAATCGAAAATAAACAAAATACATCTAATTCATCCCGAATTAAAGACAGCAACTTACCTACATCCCAAAAATTACTCCTTTCAATTATTCAGAAAATATTTTTCCAATCAGGCGGCGGAAGGCAGGAAGATTCTCTTTACAAAGGTGGCTATCAAGCAGATTTTGATAAAGAGTTAATCGATTCAATCTTGAAATATCTAGTACAGGAAGGATATATTACCAAAAGTAAAGATAGTTCAAAAAACATATATAACCCCAATCGCTATTACACTGAGAGAATGAGGGCCATAAAAGATCAATTATCTCTTAGTAAAGACCCTATTTGGTTGGATGTTTTAGAATTTCAGAGCAAAATGGAAAGAAAACGAAAGACAAGAGATAAAACTCGTGGTTAGCAAGTCGTAAACTGTAAACCCAACCCACCGCGTGCGTGGCTACGCCACACACCCTACCTGTGAATTACACGGAACTTCGAAATCAACGTGTAGGGTGTGTGCGGAACGCACGCACGCGGTTGCTTGATTGACGGTTTGCCATTTCAACTTTTAACTTTGCTGAAGCTAGCGCTTTCAGACGGCCTCCAATATCGTCTGAAAACATCAGCTTCAACAAAGTTAAAACCTTAAACAACAAACCATTCCTTCCCTAACCTCCAAACAAAAAACAAAAATCCTATGGCGCGTTATCGCAGAAACTTCATTGCCGGCAGCACATTCTTTTTCACCGTCAAACTCGCCGACCCAAAATCGCGCCTGCTTGTCGAACATATCGGCTTCGCGTGCGGCTTATATGGATGTGCAAAAACAATATCCCTTTGAAACCGTCGCCGTATGCGTGCTGCCGAACCATATTCACGCCATTTGGACGCTGCCGCCCGATGATGCGGATTATTCCCTACGCTGGCGGCTGATTAAAACCAAATTTTCCGCACATTTCCCTCGTGCTGAGAACCTTTCCACCAGCAAACAGCGGCGGAACGAACGCGGTATTTGGCAACGGCGTTTTTACGAACACACCGTGCGCGACGAAACGGATTTGTAACGTTGCGCGGACTACATCCATTTCAATCCTGTCAAACATGGATTATGTGGCAATGTCCGCGATTGGCCGTTTTCGTGGTTTCACCGTTATGTGCGGGACGGATGGCTGCTGTTAGATTGGGGCGGAACAAAAGAAACAGCGGTAATGAGTTTCGGAGAGTGAATGCTATAAAAAACTACCGACCGCGTGCGTGCGTACCGCACACCCTACCCATGAACCATGAGGAACTTCAAAATCAACGCGTAGGAAGGGGGCGGTACGCACGCGGTTGCTTAATTGACGATTTGCTGTTGTAAATTTCAACTTAGTTTAAACTAACGCTTTCAGACGGCATGAAAAATGGCCGTCTGAAAATTGAAAATATTTTATCTAAAATAACTCTCCTAACTCACAAAACAAAAAACGGATTCCAAATCATTGGAATCCGTTTTTCTGTAAAGCTTAGCCGTATTATTTAGCTTCTTCTTTAGCGTCTTCAGCAGCTTCTTTGGCATCTTCCGCTGCGTCTTTTGCGTCTTCTTTAGCCTCTTCAGCGGCATCTTTGGCTTCTTCGGCTTTTTCTTCAGGAGTTTCGGCAGCAGGTACGCCTTTCAAAGCGTCCAAAGAAGTTTTACAAGTTGCATCACGTTGGTCTGCAGGCAGGTTTTTCAACGCTTCTTTGGTTTGTTCGAAAGATTTTTGCATCATGTCTTTGGTTGCGGCATCTACGTCTTTAGTTGCTTCGGCAAATGCTTTTTCGTACTCGTCACAAACGGCAGAAGAAGATGAGCCTGAACCGCCGCATGCTGATAGGGACAGGGCAGCCAACAAAGCTGCCAATAAAGCTGATGTTTTCATGTGTCTCTCGCTTTTTTTGAATGTAGGTTAAAAGATGTTATATGTTAATTCATTATATGAAGGTGTCACGAGTTTTTGTTTAATTTAATCAAAACTATATCATTGAAAGAGCCTGTCTATCTCAACATAATCAAGGCCGTCTGAAATTTCAGACGGCCTTAGGTTTGCAAGCAATCTTTTTCAACGATTACGCCGCTTTACGGTGATAATGCCGTAGCGCGTGCTCTTTGCGTCGACCGCTACTGAATGCGGATACGCGCTTCAGGTAGCCGATGACACGGGTGCCGTAGTCGATGTCGTGGCTGCCACAGGCGGAACAGGCGTGTAAGGTGCGTTTGTCGATGTGGCCGCATTCGTTGCAGATGGTGATGCGTACGTTCACGCAGAAGTAATTGCAGCCGGTTTGCGCGGCAATGTCCAAGAGCGAGCGGTAGCCGGATTCGGGCAGGGCTTCGTCAAGGTTCAGGTGCAGCGCGGAGCCACCGTCGAGCCAGTCCACCAGTTCTTTGCCGTGCAGCAGGAATTTGTCGAGCGCGTTGATTTCTTCGTCTTCGACGACGTAGAAATAGGAGTTGTAGCATTCGCGGCTGACTTTGTAGCCGTCGGCTTTGTCCCATTTGGCGTTTTTCACGCCGAGGTTTTCGGCAGGGACAAACTCGGTGTTGAATTTCACACCGTAGTGTTTGCTGGCGGCTTGGTTGGCTTCGAATATGGTTTTCAGACGGCCTTGGACGAAGTTGATGTAGTCGTCGTTGTACCCGACTTTTATGCCTTGCGATTCGGCGGCTTCCGCCATGCCGTTGATGCCGATGGTAAGGAATTGCTTGTCCAGCGTGATGAAGCCTGCATCGTAAACGGGCAGCATTCCGGCAGCTTGGTATTCTTCCATCAGTTTGCGGTAGGCGTATTGGTATTTGTGGATTTTAGCGACTTCGGCGGCAAGGTCGCGCCCGTCTTGTTCCAGTCGGTTCATGTTGATGGTGATGACGTTGATGGAACCGGTTGCCACGCCGCCCGCGCCGAGTGTGTAGCTGAAGGTACGGTCTTCAATGGCGTTGCGCAGGCGGCAGCAGGAAGCCAAGGAGTCGGGATTGTCGGAAAGATAGACGAAGAAGGAATTGCCTTCCGCCAACTCTTTCGCCATTTCGTTGGCAAACACGGTGTCTTTGCATTTGCCGCCATCGGTCAGCATCGCAGCGGTCACGACGGGAAAGGTCAAAACGGCTTTGGTGCGCTCCTGATTGAACCATTTGAGGAAGAAGTTTTGCAGCTTCGCCACACTTGGCCACACTGGTTTGCTGAAATCGGGGAAGACGAAATCACCAAACATCGCGTCGAAATAGTATTGATCGTAAACAGAAATATTCCAGAATACGCTCTGATAGCCGCGTGCGGCGGCAGGCTGGTTGATGCTGTACACCACCTGCTGCATATGGTTGGCGATTTCTTTGCCGTGGGTTTCCAAATAATCGTTGCCGTAGTCTTTGCGGGCGAAGTAGTCGAAATAAGTCAGAAATTCCACCGTCGCCACCGCGCCGGCAAACTGCGCGCTGATGGCAAATACCAAGTTGATAAACGAGCCGCAAAACGAAGCCAAATGTTGCGGCGCTTTGGATTCGCCGCCGAGTTTGCTTAAGCCGTCGAGTAGGAAGGGATACAGCGTAACCGACACACAATAAGGCTTGAGGCTGGTTTCGTCGTGCACATAAATCTCATGCGCCTCAATCTGGCGGATGTATTCGTCGGCGACGGATTGGTCGAAAATTTCGGCGATTTTGCGCGACACTTGGGCACGGTTAATCTGCACGAAAAAGTCTTTCATGATTTCCGCTTCCATCGTGGCGATGTTTTTTTGCGTTACGTTGGCGTTGGCGTCCATTTTCGAGCCGTCCGCCGCGTTTTGCGCGCTGATGTAGTCGCGCATGAATTGTAGTTTTCCGTTTAACTGTTCGGGATGCAGCCGAATCATGTTAATTCTCCTGTATGGTTTGGTTGATTTATCAAGCAATGACGGTCAGGCCGTCTGAAACATCGCTGTCAGCGAATACAATAAATTCAATTTAAATCAGTGCAATACAGCATTGAGCTAAATTGAAGCCACTGGAAAAACTTTAGGCGCAGGTTTGTCTTTGATAAACAAGCGGTTCAACACTTCGCCCGTACGCAAATCAATAAACTTCTGATTGGTGGTCGGGCTGTCCAAGCCGCCCAGCTCCATCTGCCAGCGGCCGGTTTTCAGATACGTCAGATAAGGCAGAATGCCGTCTGAAACCGCTTCCAGCTCCTCACGCTCCAGACCAGTGTACAAGCAGGCTTTCAAACCTTCCTGCGTAACAATAGCCAGCATTTTCTGCAAGGTTTCCGGCTGCCATTCCCCGCCCATAAACAACACGCAGCTGATCAATCCGTGATAGCGTTTCAGACGGCCTTTTAAATAATCCTCGGTCAATTCCGTGCCGATGCCCTCTTTCCACGTATCGGCACTATGACAGCCTTTACAACGCAGCGGACAACCGGAAAACAGAAACGCCAGCGATACTTCGCCCGGCACTTCCTGCCATACAATTTGCTCGATTGTGAATTTCAAACCGCTCATTGCAATGCCATAAAACACAAGATATAGTGTGAATTAAAACACAATACTACTAGATATGGTATTTTATTTAACAATCCATCTTTATTTTGTAATAGGTTTTTATAATTTGATAGATTGTAAATTTCAATAATTACATCTACACGGCTCCCTTGATAAAGGCCGTCTGAAAACAATTTCAGTGCATTAATATAAAAAAGAAAAGCAAACTCCGTTATAACAAAGACGGTTTTAACAAATCAAAAAAGGCCGTCTGAAATCATCTTTCAGACGGCCTCTATTTCAGGTTTTAGCCCCGATTCGAGCCTTTAACCATATCCATCAAAAACAATCGGCAATCCAAGTTGCCATTGAACAGCGGAATCTTACGCTTCGGAGAAAGGCGCATAAATTTCGGCATATCTCGATCGCCGGTAAACATCCCAGCCAGCCAGCCTGCGTAATGCTGTTTCAACCATGTGCCCAGTTGCGGATAAAGCGCCTGTAAAGCCTGAATTTCGGCAAGTCGCACGCCATAAGGCGGATTGGAAATCATAATTCCGTGTTCGCCGTTTGGTCGAGCGGCTTGCGCATCTTGCACGTCAAAGCGGATGAAATTATCCACTTCGGCGGCTTGGGCATTGGCCAATGCGGCACGGATCATATATCGGTCGTTGTCGCTACCGGAAATGGGCGCGGCAGCCGGTTTGATTTGTTTTTCAGCTTCACGGCGCAGGGCTTGCCATTTTTCTTTGTCGAAGTTTTGCAGTTTTTCAAAACCGAAACGGCGCATCAAGCCTGGCGCACGGTGTGTCGCAATCCATGCAGCCTCAATGGCAATCGTACCACTGCCGCAAAACGGGTCTTGGAAAGGCTGCGTACCGTCATAGCCTGCCAAAAGCAGCAAACCTGCCGCTAAGTTCTCTCTTAATGGCGCTTCTCCGGTATCCTGACGATAGCCGCGTTTGAAGAGTGCTTCGCCGGAAGTATCGATAAAAATTTCCACATTGCGCTCATCGATAAAGGCATGAATGCGGATATCGGGGTTGATTTTACCCACGCTCGGGCGCGCATCATAAATATCGCGGAAGGCATCGCAGACGGCATCTTTGATTTTCAAACCGACAAAATCCAAGCTTTTTACATTGGCGCGCTTGCCTTCAACTTTGACCTTGAAGGTCTGCTCCAGCTTAAACCAACCTGTCCAATGCAGATTTCGTGCCAATTTGTAGATATCGTGTTCGTTGCGATAACCGCCTTTGGTCAAACGCAGTAAAACTCGGCTGGCAACGCGCGAATGCAGGTTGATGCGATACACCTGCTCCATTGTGCCTTTACATGCCACACCGCCGTCAACAGCTCGGATATCCTGACATGCTATGTTTTCAAGCTCCTGCGTCAAAGGCGCTTCCAAACCGCGAGGACAAGTGATAAAAAGTGAATAAACCGTCATATAAAACCTTTCCGGGTAGAGCTATCCGAACCACTCGGATAACAAATAAAAACAATATTATAGCCGAAAAACCAAAAGGCCGTCTGAAACTTCAGACGGCCTTTGAATAAAGCTTGCTTAGTGATCTAAACTGTCGGTTTCAACCTTAACCGCTTTATCGGTTTCATCCTCCGGCAAAACCAAGTTCAATAATACCGCCATAATACCGCCTGCGGAAATTGAGTTTTGGAACAATACCGGCAGGTTTTTGAACACTTCCGGCTCAAACGCCACGCCCAAACCCAAACCGACAGAAGTAGCCGCGATAACTGCTTCACGACGGCGAATACCGTGGCTGACCAAAATCCGCACGCCGGCAATCGCAATCAGACCAAACATCAACACCATCGCACCACCCAAAACCGGACTCGGAATCGTGGTAAACGCACGGCCGATAACAGGAAACAAGCCCAACAATACCAAAATCGCCGCAATATATTTGCCCACATGGCGCGAAGCCACGCCGGTCATTTGAATCACGCCGTTATTTTGCGCAAAAGTGGTCAAAGGCAAAGAGCCCAACGCAGTCGCAATCACAGATACCAAACCATCTGCCAATACGCCGCCGCGCAGGCGTTTGGTGTATTCCTCACCCTCAATCGGCTGCTCGGAGACCATCGCAGTCGCCGTCAAATCGCCTACCGCTTCAAATACGCTCAACAGGAAAATCGCACCGGCAACGATAAACGCGTGCCAATCGAATGCGAAACCATATTTAAACGGAACCGGCAGGGTAATCAGTGGAAGGTTTTGCAGGGCGGAAAAATCCACTTTGCCCAAAAACAGCGCAACAATATAACCGACAATCAAACCCACCGCGATGCCGCTCATGCGCAGCAATGGATTTTTCAAGCAGTTGAAAACCAATACAATCAGCAACACCAGCGATGCCAGACCCAAGTTTTCCATCGAACCGAACGTACCGTCTGCTTTCGCACCGAAGCCGCCGCCAAAGTCAGTAATGCCAACATGCACCAAGCTCAAGCCGATCAACATGACGACTACGCCGCTTACAGTCGGCGTAATCACTTTTTTCAGATAAGGCAAAAGCCAAGCGGATAAGCACACCAAAAACGCGCCGACAAAGGACACGCCCAAGAGCGTTGAAATCATCACATCTTCAGTCAAGCCGCCCTCTTTCATACCGGTACCGAGCGCAATCATCACGGTAACAAAAGAGAAGTTAACCGACTGAATCGACAACATACCCGAACCGACCGGCCCGAAACGGTTGACCTGCAAATAAGTACCGACACCGGAAGCCACCATCGCCATCGACACCAAATAAGCCGTCATTTCAACCGGCAGCTCCAATGCCCCGCCGACAATCAGTGCCGGAGTAATCATCGGAACAAAAATCGCCAGAAGGTGCGTAACCGCACTCAACAACGCATTCCCAAACGGCGGCTTATCTTCCAATCCATAAACCAAATCAAGCGGTTCCGCTTGTTTTTCAGTCATTCCGGCCATGTTGAACCTTCTCTCAAGAATCGTTAAAAAATATTAAGATGCGTATTTTAACCAATTTGAAATGTATCAGCAAATTCAAAACCATCAGGCCGTCTGAAAGTTCCGCCCAATCGTTTTCAGACGGCCTCAAACCGCCTTAACACATTTTAATTCTTGACATCATTTTTCCATCTCAAAACAAACAAACCAATGATTTAAAAATGTATTATTCATTAAGATAATGACAAGTCACCATCAAACTGCAAAGCCTCATAGCGGATATGTTTCACACAAACAACAAAGTAAGCTACAATCCACTGCATAATTCACCCACACCATAAAATTAAAGGTTTCCGTATGTTAAAAGGCAGTCTGGTTGCCCTGATTACTCCGATGAATCAAGACGGCAGCATCAACTACGAACAACTTCATGACTTAATTGACTGGCACATTGAAAACGGCACCGACGGCATCGTCGCAGTCGGCACCACCGGCGAGTCAGCCACCCTGCCTGTCGAAGAACATTTGGCCGTTATTGAAGCCACTGTCAAGCACGTCAACAAGCGCGTTCCCGTTATCGCCGGCACAGGCGCCAACAATACTGTCGAAGCCATCGCCCTTTCCAAAGCCGCCGAGCAAGCCGGTGCGGACTACACCTTATCTGTTGTTCCCTACTACAACAAACCTTCGCAAGAAGGCATTTACCAACATTTCAAAGCTATCGCCGAAGCCACTTCGATTCCGATGATTATTTATAATGTTCCCGGCCGTACCGTCGTGAGCATGAGCAACGACACTATTTTGCGTTTGGCCAAGATTCCGAATATCGTCGGTGTGAAAGAAGCCAGCGGCAATATCGGCAACAACATCGAATTGATCAACAGCGTTCCTGAAGGTTTTGCCGTGTTCTCCGGCGACGATCCTACCGGCCTGCCTTTCATGCTGTGTGGCGGTCATGGCGTGGTAACCGTCGCAGCCAACGTTGCACCGAAACTCTTTGCCGATATGTGCCGAGCCGCCCTTGAGGGCGATATTGCGACCGCCCGTCGTCTAAACGAGCAACTTATCCCAATTTATAACACCATGTTCTGCGAGCCCAGCCCGGCCGCGCCCAAATGGGGCCTGAGCTTATTGGGCAAATGCGAACCCCATGTTCGTCTGCCTTTGGTAGCACTGACTGAAGCCGGTCAGGCCAAAGTCCGAGCCGCTCTGGAAAAATCAGGACAAATCTGATCCGGAAATAAGGCCGTCTGAATTCCAAACACCCTTTTCAGACGGCCTCCCTGTTAAGAACTTCATCCACAGGAAAACAAGATGACCTATATCAAACCCATCGTAGTAGCCCTCGCCCTGATTAGCATGACTGCCTGTTCCGGCAGCAAAAAAGAACAACCCAAACTCGACTATCAAAGTCAATCGCACCGCCTGGTCAAACTGGAAGTACCACCTGATTTGAACAACCCAGACCAAGGCAACCTCTATCAATTACCGGCAGGCAGCGGCGCCGTCCGCGCCAGCGACCTCAACAAACGCCGCACTCAAGCCGTACAACAACCTGCCAATGCAGAAGTCTTGAAATCCGTTAAAGGCGTACGCCTTGAGCGTGACGGCAACCAGCGCTGGTTGGTTGTCGATGGCAAATCGCCTCGCGAAATTTGGCCGTTGCTGAAAGTGTTCTGGCAAGAAAACGGTTTTGACATCAAATCCGAAGAACCGGCCATCGGCCAAATGGAAACCGAGTGGGCTGAAAACCGAGCCAAAATCCCTCAAGACAGTCTGCGCCGTCTGTTGGACAAAGTCGGCTTGGGTGGCATCTACTCTACCAGCGAACGCGACAAATTCATCATCCGCATCGAACAAGGCAAAAACGGTTCGACCGACATCTTCTTCGCCCACAAAGGCATGAAAGAAGTTTATGCCGACCGTAAAAAAGACACCACGATGTGGCAGCCGGGTGAAAACGACCCTAACCTCGAAGCCGCATTCCTCGCCCGCTTTATGCAGTACTTGGGCGTTGATGGTCAACAAGCCGAACAAGCTCTGACCCAAAGCGTTGCCGCCCGCAGCAATGCTTCTGAATTGGCGCGTGTGGACAACGGCACTCTGTTGCTGGCAGGCGATTACGGCCGCAACTGGCGCCGTACCGCCCTTGCACTTGACCGCATCGGCCTGACCGTTATCGGTCAAAATGCCGAACGCCGCGCTTTCTTGGTTCAACAAGCGCCAACCGAAGGCGAAGCAGTTGCCAATAAAAAACCAGGCCTGTTCAAACGCGTATTTGGCAAAGGCAAAGCAGAAGCGCCAAAAACGTATCCTGAAATCATCGTGTATGTTGAGCCTATCAACAATGGCGCACGCCTCCATCTGTTGAATAAAGACGGCAGCCCATACAAAGGTAGCGATGCCTCTACATTATTGAGCCGCCTGCACACAGAATTGCGTTAATCCGTTATTCGACTTAAGGCCGTCTGAAATATTCAGACGGCCTTTTTAACGGATACGGCATGGTTTCAAATTCCCAATCTGACGTTATAATCAGAGCATTTTTCCCCATTACCCAAGCTGCCATGACCCGACAAAAAGCCTATCTGATCCTGACCGCCCTGTTTACCCTGATGTTTATCGTACTGATTCTGTTGGGCGCTTATCTTCTGAGCATTCACAGCAAACAATTTGCCGTTGCCGCCTTTCTGTTTGCCTTTGCTGCCGTTTTTGCCCAAATCGGCAGCCTTGCCCTTTACATCCGTCACAAAGCACACGCACAAATGGCTCGTATGCAGCAAACCGAAACCCATTAAGGAAAAACCATGTTTGAAAAAATCGTCCTTGCCAGTGGCAACGCAGGCAAACTCAAAGAATTTTCCCGCCTCTTTGCAGACTTAAATATCGAAGTCCTGCCGCAATCGCAGTTCAATACGCCCGAATGCCCCGAGCCATACCATACCTTTGTTGAAAATGCCCTGGCTAAAGCACGTCATGCCGTCAAATATAGCGGCTTACCGGCACTTGCCGACGACTCCGGCATCTGCACCAACGCCTTAAACGGCGCACCCGGCATTTTTTCCGCCCGTTATGCAGGCGAAAACCCCAAATCCGATACTGCAAATAACGCCAAACTTTCTGCCAATCTTGCCGATAAAGACGATAAAAGCTGTTACTACGTCTGCGTCCTTGTCCTTGTCCGCCACAAAAACGACCCGCAACCCATCATCGCAGAAGGCATCTGGCACGGACAATGGCAGGCAGAAGCTACAGGCATAAACGGCTTCGGCTACGACCCTCATTTCTATCTGGCCGAACACGGTTGCACCGCCGCCGAGCTTGACCCTGAAATCAAAAATGCCGAAAGCCACCGCGCCCAAGCATTGCGTGAACTATTAAGAAAAATCGAAACCTTATAAATCGATAGCAGGCCGTCTGAAAACCTGAAACGTTTTTTTAGATGTTCTAAATCCAACAAATAATGGAAGAAATCCATGTCCCCTAAGCAAATCTTGATTGTCGCCATCCGCTTGGTCGTTTTAATCGGTATCGTACAAACGCTTGGCAGTATCGCGACCATATTCGTACAGACAGAAAGCATGTATGACAGTAAACAAATCTCATCCGTACTGTTGCTCTACGGCTTGTATCTAATTGCATGGCTGCTGCTATGGTGTTTCCCTGCCGCCATTGCCAACCGCCTGTTGCCCGAACATCTGCAAACCGTACAGGAAGCCCCAAAACACCCTGCACCATGGCTGACGACCGGTATTGTATTAATAGGCATATATACTGTTTTCCAAGCTATCCCCGACCTAATTTACCAGTTCTCTCTCTATCTTTTTGTACAGTCTATTGCTATCGACACACATACATCCGTTTGGGCGGACCTCGGCGCACAAAACCAAGCCGGTATACTTGCCAACATCGCGCAGCTTTTTATCGGCATTTTCCTGCTATTCGGTGCACCCAAACTCTCATCTTGGATGCGCAAAAGACTTTAACTACATAAAAACAACAGGCCGTCTGAAGCCTTCAGACGGCCTACCTCACATTCATTCCCATGCCCAAACCCATACCTGAAGAATTGGCAGCCTTTGCAAAACACGTCGCTGCCTTCATCCCAACCACACCTGACGAACTTCTTCAACTCATTGACGGTCAAGAAACTGCTATCGTCTTTTTAGGCAAACCAAGCTGTTCATACTGTCGCCGTTTTGTTGCAAAACTATTTACCGTTTCCATAAACAAGCAACTTACCATCCACTTTACTGACAGCAGCAATAAAGCAGCTTTAAAAACTTTTCGTGAACAATACGGCATCAAAACTGTTCCCGCATTACTCAACATCTCACAAGGCAAAATAAAATTTGTCTGCAATTCCAAATTATCAGAAGAAGAAATTGAAGCTTTTTTGAGCGCTTAGACTTCGCATATTTCCTACTGATAACTTTCCCCGCCGACATTTCAGTTAAAATAACAGCCTAAAAATTTCAGACGGCCTTGAGCCTCAACACATACCATGACCCAAATTACTTTCCAACGCCCCGGCCAGCTAACCGCCCTGCCTCCTTTATCACTCTATATCCACATTCCGTGGTGCATCAAAAAATGCCCGTATTGCGACTTCAATTCCCACAGCCTGAAAAACGGTCTGCCGGAAGAAGCCTACATCGATGCCCTATTAACCGACTTGCAGCTTGAATTGCCCAATATTTGGGGCAGACCGGTGGAAACCATATTTTTCGGTGGCGGTACACCCAGCCTGTTTCAGGCGGAATCGATTGACCGTTTGTTAAGCGGCGTGCGTTCGCTGTTGCGCTTGCAACCCGAAGCGGAAATTACTTTGGAAGCCAATCCGGGCACATTTGAAATTGAGAAGTTTCAGGGATTTAAAGACGCAGGCATTACGCGTCTGTCTATCGGCGTACAGAGTTTTAACGACGATATGCTTGCTCGATTGGGACGCGTTCACAATGGCAAAGAAGCCCTGACAGCTATTAATACTGCATTGAAATTATTTGATAAAGTCAATATCGATTTGATGTACGCCCTGCCAAACCAAACGGTTCAGACGGCATTGGACGATGTGCAAACCGCTATTGCAACAGGCGTATCGCATATCAGCGCATATCATCTGACAATGGAACCGAACACGCCTTTCGGTCATACGCCGCCAAAAGGATTACCGCAAGATGAGGCGGCGTTGGACATCGAAGATGCCGTACACGGCGCATTGGAAGGCGCAGGCTTTATCCACTACGAAACATCGGCTTTTGCAGAACCTGGTATGCAGTGCCGCCATAATTTGAACTATTGGCAGTTCGGCGATTACTTGGGTATAGGTGCGGGCGCACACGGCAAAATCTCCTATCCCGACCGTATCGAGCGAACTGTCCGCCGTCGTCATCCCAACGACTATCTTGCCGCCATGCAAAGCAATCCGCATGAAGCAGTTGAACGCAAAACCGTTGCTGCCGAAGACCTTCCATTCGAGTTCATGATGAACGCCCTACGCCTGACCGACGGCGTACCTGCCCCAATGTTGCAGGAACGTACCGGCGTCCCCACTGCAAAAATCATGGCTCAAATCGAAACCGCCAGACAAAAAGGCCTGCTTGAATCAGACCCGACCGTGTTCCGCCCGACAGAGCAAGGCCGTTTGTTCTTAAACGATTTGTTACAGTGTTTTTTATAAGTGCGATTTTACATGAAACCCAATGAGATAAATATATAGAGTCTCTGAGATAATTGGGATTATTTTGGATGGAGCGGGATTTGGTGGGATTGGTTTTGTGAAAAGTAGTTTCATAGAGTGCAATAAAAAGACGAGCATAATTTGCTCGTCTTTTTTTGTTTACAGGCCTGAACTGAGTGGCTCGATTGCAATGTCAAGGATGCGTTTATCTGCTCCGTTTTGAAGTTGACCACTGCCGTTGATTGGTAGATAGGGGCGGGCTGGAAGTTGGACGCTATGGTTTCTGCCTGCGGAGCCACCCAAGTGGTGAATTGCCGCATATGGTTTGTTGCTTCCGATACGTGCAAAGTTGTTGCCTACTTGTGTGGAGATGCTGGCTGAGACCTTTGCAAAATTCCCCAAAATCCCCTAAATTCCCACAAAGACATTTAGGGGATTTTCCATGAGCACCTTCTTTCAACAAACCGCCCAAGCCATGATTGCCAAACACATCGACCGTTTCCCGCTATTGAAGTTGGATCAGGTGATTGATTGGCAGCCGATCGAACAATACCTGAATCGTCAAAGAACCCGTTACCTTCGAGACCACCGCGGCCGTCCTGCCTATCCCCTGTTGTCCATGTTCAAAGCTGTCCTGCTTGGACAATGGCACAGCCTCTCCGATCCCGAACTCGAACACAGCCTCATCACCCGCATCGATTTCAACCTGTTTTGCCGTTTCGACGAACTGAGCATCCCCGATTACAGCACCTTATGCCGCTACCGCAACTGGCTGGCGCAAGACGACACCCTGTCCGAACTGTTGGAACTGATTAACCGACAATTGACCGAAAAAAACCTAAAAGTAGAGAAAGCATCCGCCGCTGTCGTTGACGCCACCATTATTCAGACCGCCGGCAACAAACAGCGTCAGGCTCTAGAAATCGATGAAGAAGGACAAGTTAGCAGCCAAACCACACCGAGTAAGGACAAAGATGCCCGCTGGACAAAGAAAAACGGCCTCTACAAACTCGGTTACAAACAACATAACCGCACCGATGAGGAAGGCTATATCGAGAAACTGCACATTACCCCCGCCAATACCCATGAGTGCAACCACCTGTTACCTTTGCTGAAAGGGATAGCCGAAGGTACAACCGTCTATGCCGACAAAGGCTATGACAGTAAGGAAAACCGGCAACATCTGAAAGAGCATAGGTTACTGGACGGCATTATGCGCAAAGCCCATCGTAACCGTCCGCTGTCGGAAGCGCAAACCAAACGCAACCGATATTTGTCGAAGACCCGTTATGTGGTCGAACAAAGCTTCGGTACGTTACACCGTAAATTCCGCTATGCCCGGGCAGTCTATTTTGGTCTGCTCAAAGTAAGTGCACAAAGCCATCTGAAGGCGATGTGTTTGAACCTGTTGAAAGCGGCTAACAGGCTAAGTGTGCCTGTTGCCGCCTAAAAGGTGGCCCGGATGCCTGATTAATCAGGTATCCAAGGGAGATTAAGGGGATATTTGAGTAGAATCGGTGGATATTTGAAACGAAAACAGCCGAAATCCTGTTTTGGGCTTTGGCTGTTGAGGAAAGGGCTATTTTGCAAAGGTCTCGGCCTGTTTAAGTTTATAGAAAAGCGCAAACCTTTTTATATCAAAAGTTTGCGCTTTAAATCTGGTGGAGGCGGGGTTAATCGTACTTTGAACTTAACTTATTGATTTAAATATAATCATGTTCTTGTTTGCGGTAAAAGTTACCCCAAAACTTTAAGGTAGGGGCATTTTTTTGGCACTATTTACCCCTTGTCAGATTGCCAGTTTAAGCTGTTTGGGTGGCAGGGGCAAAAATATTTTGTGGCATTTCTGCCAAACTGTGAATATGGTCTGATTGTAACACCAGCGATCACGCGCCGTCTTGTGGGTTGGTGCTTGCTTTATTTTCCAGCCGTCCGATATTGCCTTTCGGGCGGCTTTTGTCTGTATCAGTTCTGCCGTTCATTTGCCCGCAAAAGAAAGCGTATATATACAAAAAAACGCAAAAATCGTTTGTTACCTTGTTACCAATGGCTGAAATCCTTGTTATTCGAGGCTTTCGTGGTAAAAAAATACATATCTTAACCTTGTTACCATTTGTTACCGCCCCTGTTTTTTAATGTAACCATATGAATATAAAAGGGTAACAAGTGGTAACAAATCGGTAACAAGTAAATTTATGTTCATTTGTTACCGTTTTTTCTGTGTTTTTATATTTATATTCATATAGTTATAAGTATTAAATTTTGTGGTAACAAAGGTAACAAGTGATTTTGTCTCGCGCATATGGTTTTATCTTTTCGCGTGTCTTGGTCTTCTTTCCTTTTTATGGACTTGAAAAATTCAAGGGACTGCATTATTACGCGCGCGTATTGGTGTCGAAATTATTTATTCCACTGCCTGCCTTTTGGGTAGATATGGCGTAAATAGGCTAAAATCGCGCTGTAAGCGTGTTTCATTGATTGGGTATGGGTAGGTATAGGGAAAGGGTCAAACAGTCCTAATTTTTGAAATTTAGGGGGCGTCTTGTTGATTTTATGCTTTCTTGGTTGGTCTGCCTGAATGTTTGGACGTAAAAAAAGCCCGCCATTGTCGGTAATAGCGGGCTTGCTCTTGGTTATTCGTCAAAGTCGGGCGGGGCTTCTCCCATCAAAACATAGAATCGGCTTGCAACGCCGTTGCGTTTGCGCTGGTGTTGCCATCTGCCGTTATCGGTTTTTTTAACCATTCGTGATTATGTAGGACTTCACACACTTTATGCAGGCTATATCCTTTACAGACTTCATTTTCAAAGGTTACGGGGATTATCCAATATTCATCTATGCTTCCCTCTTGTTTCCGATAACCTGCGTGATTTTGGTTTGTGTTTTGGGCGTTCCAGTCTGAAAAGCGCATAGATAGGGCGTTAACGTCCATGAAAGCGGTTACTTGCTCAATGATTCGGCGGTCTTCGCGGTTTCCTGTTGCTGGCGTTTCGATAGGCACAAATATAGCCGCCTCTGTGGGCGGCTTCAGTACAATTAGACTTTTTTAGTTGTTTGCCTCTGCAAATTTGGCTTTTAGGTTGGCTTCAGATATTCCGTAACCTTCTGTTTTATTTATCAAATAATCGATTATTTCTGCCTGATTCTTTTTGACTCTCTTGTCAATTATCAATTCTTTCAAACCAGATATGATATTCAGTAAGGATTTTTTATCATTTATTTCTTTCTCTTTTTTCCCTTTGATTCTATTCGCTAATTCCTTTTGAAGTTCGATTAAATCGTCTTGCATAATACATAGTTCATTTTTACTTACCCTAATGATATTTCTAGGATTATCCAAATCTTCTCGCTTTATACTTATGCTGTCTGATAAACCAAGTCCATTTAAAAAATCATGCGGAATCAAACAAAATTCAAGACGTTCAAATTCAAAATGTACATTAGGCTTATCAGCTGTAATTTTGCCCCATAAGCCATAATTATCTATAAATGCTAATGTATCTATGGTG
This sequence comes from Neisseria flavescens, assembly GCF_001618065.1. Taxonomy (GTDB): domain Bacteria; phylum Pseudomonadota; class Gammaproteobacteria; order Burkholderiales; family Neisseriaceae; genus Neisseria; species Neisseria flavescens_A. The sequence goes on along the minus strand of NZ_LAEI01000070.1, from coordinate 71,463 downwards.
TGTACCGTGAAAGATTCTTTTCCTCCCTCTAAATATTTAGCATTAACTGGCGTAACATAGATGAAATCTCCCTTGTATATTTTCTGTTCAGGAAATTCAGCCTCTTTGTCGCTTTTACTTTCGTTATATGTCCAATCGTAAGATGTTCTTTTTGCAAAATAATATTCTCGGCCAATGCAATTTATATATAACTCTACTAGATGACAAAAGTCTGTCTTTCGATCGCTCTTTTTAGTAAAGATTTCATTAAATAATGTTTTTGTTGGTTAAGAAATATATTAACTATTCTTAACTATGCAGAAATTTGAAAACAATGGGATATTAATTTAGCGCAGTCGGAAGACTTGCCTCACTTATTGGGGATAAATATCAAACAGCCTTGATGGTTTGTTCCGTCAAGGCTGTTTTTTGTATCGGGTATTTCTTTCAGGCTACCTGAATAATGCGGTACTGTCCGTTGCCGAATACAGTTTCTTTCCCCAAATGCAACCATTGCCCGATATACAGCATTTGCGAGAAAGTAGGGGGAAGATCGGTCAGTTGCCATGTGCCGATTAGGCCGCTGAGTGGTGTGATTTGCCTTTGACGGTTGGAAAAATGGTGGTACTCATACCATGAAAGCTGTGGAGGGAAACCTTGCCCGCCGATTTGGCTCGATAGCTCAGCAGTGTCCGTGTGATTATTCCAGTGCAGATGGGCAAGCGTTAGATAACGGCGCAGAAGTTGGCGCAAGAAAATCTCTTGCGTAAGTTCGGTTTCGCGCAAAATCTTGCCTTTTTGTTGGATGCGCAGGGGGTGAGCAGCTGAATACGCGCTTGTGTAGGATAGCGTTCAGGTAGCCTGATGCTGTTATTGTGCCGCTCGATGGGGCTGTCATGCTCGCTAATTGTCAGAAAACTGCCGTCTGCCTGCTGCACGGTAATGCTGGTCAACTCGCCTTTGCCTGTATTGCCTGCCTTACGTAGGCAATGGCAAAGAGCAGGGCTGTCAAGCGGATACGTTTTCATCAATCCGAAAACCGGCAGCCCGTTTGAGAACGACAAAGTGCCGTGGAGACCGTGGCAGCACGCTATAAAAATAGCGGGGGTAAGGTACAGGAAACCCTACAACACCCGCCATACATTTGCCACACTCAACCTCATGGCCGGAGCCAACCCCATGTGGGTAGCCCGTCAGATGGGATACAGCACCATGAAAATGCTACTTGAAAACTATTCCCGCTGGATTGACTTGGCCGACAAACAGCGTGAAAAGTCCAAAATTGAGCAGCTTCTTAGTGGAAAATGTGCCAATAGTGTGCCAAAAAACACAGAAATGGAGATAAGTATAGGATACTTATCGGATATCTTGGTGATGGAACACGGAACCGAACCCGCGTCCGTTTGCCGAGCCAGATGGTAACGCCTTGGCCTTGAGGGTATGGATTCGACGATTTGGCCGAATCGCACATCCGGCACTTGGCTTCTTGGTTAAAAAGCGCGTTCATGGAGTCCCTGCACCCTTACGGTCCACGACTCCTGAATGGCATTCCTCATGGTTCCACTCGCCTCAAGCCACTACTCCAAGAGGGTTGGCGTTGGCGCGCAGCTTTTTCGCCAAGCTAGGGGTGCCACGTCGCAGTTCTTCGCTCCTGCCCGACCAACCCCCGCACGATTGACGGCAGACGCCGACTTCTTGTTGGAGAATGAGCAATACTGTAGAATGCAGTACATTTACAGTGGAGTCAGGAGAGGCTATGGTCAACAGCAAAACCGCCACGCTGGCCTTTCGGATCGATCCGAGCTTGAAGGAGGCATTGCGCGTCGCAGCTCACGCGGAGCATCGCTCCATCGCGAACATGATCGAGGTCTTGATTCGTGGCTACTGCGAGCAGCGAGGCATTGCCATCCCCGACTCCGAAACCGAGAACAAGAGTGGAGAGCGTTCATGATCAAGACGGTTAAGCAGGCCTGCCGGTTCAACCCGGTCATTCAAGACTACCGGATGAGTCAGGGCATCGAGAACCTGGCCGATCTGATTCATGATGCGGGTGACGGTCGAGAGTTCTTCTCGCGCAACTTCGTCACGTACGGCATGGAGCAACTCTTCCGCGAAGGCCTACTGCGCCTGTCCGGTAAGTCTGATCAGGCCGTCTTCGAACTGACCCAAGCAATGGGTGGCGGTAAGACGCACATGATGATCGCACTTGGTCTGCTGGCGCGACATCCTCATCTGCGTCCGGAAGTCCTTGCCACTGACTTGAGTGATCGCGTGGATTTCGGTCAGGCCCGCATCGCCGCTTTCAACGGTCGCAACAACCCCGACAACTACATCTGGGGCGAAATCGCGACGCAGCTAGGCGAAGCAGAGGCCATTAAGCCCTACTGGGTCAATGGCCCCAAAGCGGTCGACCAACGTCAGTGGAAAGAAATCATTGGGGACAAGCCCACGCTGATCTTGCTCGACGAGTTACCCCCCTACCTTGACAACGCCAGCACCCAGGTGTTTGGACAGGGCACGCTCGCCAACATGGTGGTTTACAGCCTCAGCAGCTTGATGAGTGCCGCGCTTGAGTTGCCCAACTGCGCCATCGTCGTCGCCAACCTTTCCGGCAGCTACAAAGCGCAGACCAAGGCTCTCGCGGATGCCATTTCCAATCTGCAGCAGGAAACTCGCCGCCAGGCAATGACGATCACGCCGGTGCAACTGGCCGGTAACGAGATCTACGAGATCCTCAAGAAGCGCCTGATTGACGAACTTCCTGACGAGCGCGTTATCGCCGACATCGCCGACGAATACGCCCAGCAAATCAAGAAGGCCGAAGATGGGGGCTACATTGTCGTCGCCAGCCTGGAACAGATTGCCGAGCAAGTTCGCGAGACCTATCCGTTCCATCCCTCATTCAAGCATCTGGTTGCCCTGTTCAAGGAGAACGAAGGCTTCCGCCAGACCCGTGGCTTGATGCAGTTCACCGCCCGGTTATTGAAGAGTGTTGCGGAACGGGAGGCAGACGACGTTTTCCTTATCGGCACCCAGCATTTGGCACTCAATGACGATCAAGTCAAAGACGAGATCGAACGCATCGCGCCAAAGTTGATGCCAGCGCTCACCCGCGACATCGCCGACAACGGTAATGCCATCGCGGAAACCATCGATGACGAACTGGACGGCGATGCCGCCCAGCAAGTGATGACGCTGCTATTGGCATCGTCCTTGTCGCGCGCAGTCGGTGGGCGGATTGGCTTGTCCGACAGCGAGATCATCGAGTTCCTGGCCGCGCCCAACCGCAAGGCGGATGAATTTCTCCAGGCGCTGCAACGACTCCGTGAGCACGCGTGGTATCTCCACCGCGAGGATCAGCGTTTCTTCATCAAGGAAACGGAAAACCTCTCGCGCCAAATCGAACGCAACGCCAAGGAAGTACCGCAGCCCAAGGTTGACCAGGCGCTCATCAACCGACTGACTGGCATCCTGCAGCCCGAGCGGCGCAACGCCTATCAGGATGTGCAGGTACTACCGAAGCTAGACGAGCTGAAGCTCACTGGGCCGCGAACGCTAATTGTCATCAAGCCAGACGGCAAGGTGCCACCGAGCGAACTGCAGAGCTTCTTCGACTACCAGCAGGAGAAGAACAACCTGCTTGTGCTTACAGGCCAGGACAGTCATATGGCTGATGCGGTCGAGGATCGCCTGCGGGAGCTCTATGCCATTGAGCAGATTCATAAACGGCTGAAGGCTGGAGACACGCTTTTTGAGGAAGCACGCGATCGAATGGAAGAAGCCGAAGATCGCTTCGAGAAAGCCCTGTCGGCAGTATACAACCGCGTCTACTTCCCCAGTGTTGATGATTTGGATGGGCGCGAGTTTCTCGCGCCAGTCACCATCGACAACGGGTTGAAGCTGGGTAAAGGAGATCAATCCGCTGAGGCTCAGATCGAATCCCTGCTAGCCAGCCCACGCGCCAACTACAAACTCGCAGCCGATCTCGCCGAGAACTTTAATGAATACTTTGCGATGGCTGAGGAATACCTCTGGCCATCAGGAAAGGACAACCGGCGCACCCCGTGGAAGGACGTCGTCAGCCGTGCCAAGAGCAATCCCGTTTGGCCCTGGATGCCCGGTAGCGGCGGTATGGACACCCTCAAGACGGAGGCACTGAAGCAGGGTCGCTGGCGATTGGGTGAGGATGGGTATGTCGAAAAGGGACCGTTCCCCAAAGACAAGACCACTGTCAACGTCTCCGTGGTCGGTAGCCATCCCGACACCGGCGAGACCATCTTGAGTCTCACCCCTCGGCACGCAGGCGAAAGCCCAATGGTCGTTTATGCAACCCGGCAAGAGGAACTGGTTACCGGGAAAGCGGTGGACGATCTCGATAGCTTCACGACCGGAGAAGGCACGCTCTACTTCCTGGCTAAAGATCAGACCGGCCAGTACGAAACCGGTGCGCCTGTTCGGTGGACTGCCGATCTCAAGATTCGCCACCAGGTTGATCCAGCCGCTGACAAGCGGCGCATCACCCTAGCGAGCACACCCAAGGCAGATCTGTTCTACACGCTGGATGGTTCCAATCCCAAGGACGGCACGCCCTACGAGGGGCCGTTCGAGATCGGGCCTCAAGCGGTACGCCTCTTGGTCTATGCACGCGCTGGTGAAGCCAACAAGACAGCGGACTTTCAGGTTCCTGCAAGTGGCGACAAGACGGTTCAGATTGTTGACACCAAGCCAGCCAAGCTGCAATCCAAGCGAGTTGCGCTGGACACCACTGATCGCGTCTACGGCGTTATCAACCGCTTCCGCGATCAGCCGGGCACTCGGTTCAAGGGTGTCCGCATTGAGATTGGCGAGGGCGAAAACACTGTGACCATTCGCTTTCAAGAGCGAGAAGTAACCGCAGCAATGATTGAGGGTGTGGTGAACAGCCTTCGTCAGGTATTGAACGAAGACCAAGCACCGGTCGCCATCACCATTGCCGATGGCATCCAGTTCGACACTGGATTTGCTGCCAAAGAGTTCGCCAAGCTGGTGGGTATTGAGCTCAAGCCCGGCGACGTTATTCAGGAGAACTAAAGAGATGACTCAATCCAAGGCGGCAAGCAGCGCGGCAAAAAGCAAAGCGGTTGGGCAGAAGAGTCTGCACCCTACGCTGGGCTTTGGCGTGCCTACCACCTCGGACCCGCATCACTTCAAGGTCATCATTCCTCGGAGCAACACCGGGCGCGTGCAGATAAGTGAGTACCTCGGCATGCAAGCCACCGCCGATGAGCACGCGGTTATCGACCGCGTGTTGCTGGATCGACCACGCTGGACGGCCATCCGCTCAGAAGTTCAGCGCGCATTCAATGCCCGGCTCAATGGGCACGAGCTCAAGCCTAGCGCCTGGAAAGTCGGCGACAACCCAGTGGACAGACTGTTGGGCAAGGAGCTCTGTGTCCTCGCGTGGGCCGTGGAACACATGGAGATTGAGAAAGTGCCGGTCGCCGTGAGGAATTGGCTGGCGCTGCGCCCCGAAGAGCGCTGGTGGCTCTTTGGCATGACGGCCATGAGCACAGGCGGCATCAACGACAGTGACAAAGGGTGGCGGTTGGCGTTGCGCCATGCGCTAGGTGACGTCGCACAAAGCGAACTGCTGCAACCCAAGGCGCGGCGTCAACGCGCGGGCGACGACAGCGACCGCCCGACCTTGGACCTATTTGGGAACGAATGAAAAATGAATGAAGCGGTAAGAACAATAACTCCCCTAGTTCCGCTGGCGCTCAAGGACGCACCGGCCCTGATTGAATCGGTGTTCCCTGCGCAAAAAGTCTCGTTCGAGGCGCAAGCCGAACGTAAAGCAGTTGCTGCCCAGACGCTGACTGGGTTGGGTTCCTATTGGAAAGGGCGTAAACCTCTGATCCTGGTGCGCGCCATCGTGCTTGGTAGCCTGCTGCCCACGACTGACGACCCTGAACAAGACCTCGCGGTGTTCGAGAAGTTGATGGCCTTCGATGAGGAAAGCCTCGCAAGGCGTGCGCTAGCTGAAAACGCGCTGTCCGCGACGCGCTTGCAGGAACTGATCCCCATCAGCGACCCCGAGCACTATTTTTCCGGACGGGGCTGGCGGCGTGACATCACCGACGATGACAAGCTGGTGCTCTATCGCAGAGCATTGGCGACCTTTGGTAGCTACGAGGAAAAGGCCGGTCTGGGCAAACGCCCCGAAGAAGTGGATCAGGAATGGCTTTACGCTCCGGCGTGGGAGGCCGTTAACCAGCATTACGCACATTTAGGCATCAACGTCAACAACATTGCCGAACTGGTTGAACAACTGGGCATGCTGCGCTACGGCCATCGGCCGAGGGCCGGTGATACCTTCAGTGGCGGTGGTTCGATTCCCTTTGAAGCAGCACGCATTGGCTGCGACGCCTATGCCTCCGATTTGAACCCGATTGCGTGCATGCTGACCTGGGGCGCACTCAATGTCATCGGAGCCTCCCCCGAGCGCCGGGCAGAGATTGATCGGGATCAACAGGCTGTGTTTGATGTGATCGACAAGGAGATCACCAAACTAGGCGTCGAACATGACGAGAAAGGCAACCGTGCCAAGGCGTACCTTTATTGTCTGGAGACGCGTTGTCCTGAAACCGGGTGGATGATTCCGCTCTCGCCGAGTTGGGTGATCTCGCCCAAACAAGGCGCGGTTGCCAAGCTCATCCCTGACGAGAAGAACAAGCGTTTCGACATCGAAGTCGTCACGGGCGCATCTGCAGCACAGATCGCGGCTGCCGATAAGGGCACCGTACAAGACGGGAACATGGTCTACACCCTCAATGGTCGCACCTATCGCTCACCGATCAAGACGCTGCGCGGTGATTTCCGTGATGCGGATGGCAATACCGGCAATCGCCTGCGTCGTTGGGAGAAAGATGAGTTTCATCCACAACCCGATGACATCTTTCAGGAGCGCCTCTACGCCATCCAGTGGATCACCAAGAAGTCCATCAATGCGTCGCGGCAGATCACCTATTTCTCCACGGTGACCGAAGCCGACCTCGCACGCGAGCGCCAGGTGGAAAAGCTGGTCTCTGAGAATCTTACCCAATGGCAGGCAGAGGGGTTGGCGCCGGACATGGCTGTAGAGCCTGGTTCTGAAACAACTCGCCTCGGTCGTGAACGTGGGTGGACGCATTGGCACCATCTTTTTAATGCGCGACAACTCCTGCTTCAAGCGATCTCAATCAAGACATGGAGAAGTTCAGGCTCCGCCCCCTTGGGCTGGATTAATCTGGCTAAGGCGGCCGATTTCAACTCAAGGCTTTGTCGCTGGGCCACATCGCAAGGCGGCGGACTGGGTGGACCGAAAGGCGTATTCTCGAATCAGGCACTAAATACCTTCTTCAATTACGCAACGCGCTCGTGGGCGGGCTTCGGGGCCTCGTCATTCAAGATGGCCGAGGCGTCATTGCCCGCTGTGGATCGCTCCATCGTCTCGTCGCCTGCAGAAAGGCCCACACAAAGCTGTGAACTTTGGATCACAGACCCACCCTACGCCGATGCGGTGAACTACCACGAGATCACTGAATTTTTCATCGCCTGGCTGCGCAAGAACCCACCCAAGCCATTCGATGAGTGGGTGTGGGATTCACGCCGCGCACTGGCCATCAAGGGTTCGGGTGAGGACTTCCGGCGCGGAATGGTCACCGCCTACAAGGCGATGGCGGATCATATGCCAGACAACGGCATGCAGTGCGTGATGTTCACCCACCAGGACACGGGTGTTTGGTCGGACATGGTCGGCATCTTCTGGGCTGCTGGCTTGCAGGTCGTGGCAGCTTGGTACATCGCCACCGAAACGACGTCCGAGTTGAAGAAAGGTGGCTACGTACAGGGCACCGTGATTCTGATGTTGAAGAAGCGTGCTGCAGGTGATCGCGCAGGCTTCAAGCAACGTATCCTCCCTGCCGTGCGCAGCGAAGTGCAGCGTCAGATTGAAACGATGATGCACCTAAATGACGAGGTGAAGAGCAAACACGGCGAACCCGTTTTCAACGACTCCGACTTGCAGATGGCAGGTTACGCCGCCGCTCTGAAGGTGCTGACGGCCTATACGCAAATTGGTGGCGAGGACGTGACTGCTTTCGCACTGCGCCCACGCGTGCGCGGCGAGGTCACAGTGGTCGATGAGATCGTGCAGCAGGCGGCAGAAGCGGCCAACAGTCTACTAGTGCCCGAGGGTCTGGCAGCCGACACCTGGACCAAACTGACGGGTATCGAGCGCTTCATGCTGCGCATGATGGATATGGAAACTACGGGCGCGGCCAAGCTCGACAACTATCAGAACTTTGCCAAGGCCTTCCGGGTTGACGACTACAGCCGAGTGATGGGCAGTATGGCGGCCAATCAAGCTAGACTGAAGCGCGTGCCCGAGTTTGCCTCCCGCGACTTGACCGACAGCACCGAGCTCGGTGCCACTCGACTCGGGCGCTTGATCATTGGCGTGCAACAGGTGTTGGAGGAAACCGAACCGCAGGCCATCGTCAGCCAATTGCAGGCCGAAATGGCCGACTTCCTCGAGGTCCGCTCACTGCTGGTGGATTTGTTGGCCTTTATTGAACGCAAAGCCCCGGAAGAGCAAGTCCGCGCCGGTGCTGAAGTGCTGGGGGCACGCCTCAAGAACCTGCGGTTTGGAGCCTAAGTGAATGTCGATCCAGCGCTTCTCCTCCCGGACCCATCGGCTCGATGCGAGCTTCCTGTTGCAGCATCTGCAGGGGGCTCGCAGCTATAAGCGTATCGCTGGCTACTTCACAAGCTCGCTGTTTGAGGTCGCCAACGAACTGCTGGAGACCATTCCTGAGGTCAAGATTGTCTGCAACGTGGACATCCACCCCGACGATCTGAAGGTGGCGCAGCTACGCGAAGCCAAGATGATGGGGCGTTGGAACGAGAAGGCTATCGAAGCAGAGGCCTTGCTCAATCGAGATCGCTATCGTCGCTTAGACACCTTCTTGCAGAAGCATGGTCAGGCCGTGCGCGTGGCTCCAGACAACATCTGCGGCTTCGTGCATGGTAAGGCGGGAGTCATCGAGCTGGCTGACGGCCGCAAGTTGGGCTTCATCGGCTCGATGAATGAGACTCGTAGCGGCTGGCAACGCCACTACGAGATTTTGTGGGAAGACGAATCTCCCGAAGGGATTGCCTGGATTGAGGAAGAGTTCGAGTTTTTGTGGAATGCAGCTCGACCGCTTCCGCAGGTGATCATCCGGGAGGTCCATCGACGTGGCTACCGCCGCGAGGTGTTCTTCGACGAGATCGACGAAGAGGAGGATCTCGCACCAGCGGCCTTGATCGAATCGCCTCTTTACCGCGAGGGATTGTCGCTGCAGCCTTGGCAGCAGGGGTTTATCACCGAGTGCCTGCGCCACCACCAACAGCACAAAGTAGTGAGGCTGCTGCTGGCCGATGAGGTGGGGCTCGGAAAGACGCTGTCCCTCGGTACCGCAGCGCTGACACTTTGTTTGTTGGCGGATCGAGAAAACCAGGCGCGCAAGCCAGTGGTGATCTTTGCTCCGGCCACCCTGTGCGAACAATGGCAGACAGAGATGATCGATAAGCTGGCGATCCCCTGTGCGCGCTGGGACACCTTGCGCAAGGTTTGGCTGGGCACTGATGAACGCGTAATCTCACCTGCAGGCCGCGAGCAGATAGCCAAGTGCCCCCTGCGGATTGGGATTGTCTCCACTGGACTGATGATGCGGGACTCCCCGGAGAAACAGCACCTCCTGGGCCTGCGTTTCGGTTTGGTCATCCTTGATGAAGCCCACAAGGCGCGCAGTCGCCAAGGCTTTGGCAAGGATGCAGGCTCCCCGAATGAGCTGCTAGCGTTCATGCGTGAGATTGCGGCGCGCTCAGATCATGTTCTTCTGGGCACTGCGACGCCGGTTCAGACCCAGCCCGAGGACTTATGGGACTTGATCGGCATTCTCCATCAAGGCAAAGGCAACTTTGTCCTCGGCAATAACTCTGCGCCGTGGCACCGGCCTCGTAAAGTGCTGTCTATCCTTTCCGGGGAGCAAGAGGTCACTGATGTTGGATTTGCTTGGCAACTGCTGAGATCGCCTTTACCACTGGTTGACTCCACCCAAGAACCGCGAGCGAGAAAGCTGTTCAGCGCTATTCGTCAGGACTTGGGGCTTGTCAACGGGGAGTGGCAAACCACCAAGACAGCTACAGATCTGACGGAGGATACCCGGGAGATCTTGGAAGATGAGTTGGAGCGCCGAATTTCGGGTGCCACCCTATTCCAGCGAGAGAATCCATTGGTGCGTCACGTCGTATTGCGCAAACGCGTCAGCCTCGAAGAGGCTGGACTGTTGACTAAGGTCGGTGTCGACGTTCATCCAGATCGCCAGCTTGTAGGCGACCCACGTTGGTTCGATGCGCTATTTGAAGCCAAGGCCCTGCGAACCAATGAGAACTTCCGTGAAGCCTATCGAGAGGCGCGCTTGTTTGGTAAGGCGCTCGGTAAGCGCGGCGGGTTCATGAAAAACCTCATGGAGCAACGCATTTGCTCCAGCATTCAGGCAGGACTCAGTACCGCTAGGATGCTTTTGGAGGGCCGGACGATCCACCAAGAGGAAGATGAGCAAGAAGGTGATCTGAAGGTTGAAAGCGGCGAAGAGCGCGAGGTTTTGCTCCGGCTGATCAGTCGCCTAGAGCACATTGAGGAAGACCCAAAACTCAACGCCGTTATCCATTACCTGGAAAGAGAAAAGTGGCGCGAGCTCGGGGTCATTATCTTCAGTCAGTACTACGACACGGCAAAGTGGGTCGCCGACGAGTTAGCTACGCGGTACCCGGATGAAGCAATTGGCCTGTACGCTGGTGCAGGCCGTAGTCGTTTGTATCAACGTGGCGATAGCGTGACGTGCGAGCGGGAAACGCTCAAAAAAATGGTGGCTGAACACGAGATCCGCATCATGGTTGCTACAGATGCGGCCTGCGAAGGTCTCAATCTTCAAACTCTGGGCACCTTGATCAATATTGATTTGCCGTGGAATCCGACTCGCCTCGAACAGAGGATCGGACGCATCAAGCGCTTCGGCCAGAAGCGCGAAACCGTGGATATGCTCAACCTAGTGAATGAGCAAACCGTGGACGAGAAGATCTACGAACGCCTGTCGGAGCGGATGCGCAATCGCTACGACTTATTTGGATCAGTTCCTGACACTATCAAGGACGAATGGATAGAGGACATCGAGACCCTCGGGGAAAAGATGGACGAGTTCATCAATGCTCAGAAAGAGGCGACGGGATTTGACCTGCGCTATACGGGCACGATGGAGCCACCGGAGAAAGACTGGCGGGATTGTTCCGAGGTACTGTCACGGCGAGACTTCGCAGTGCTGATGACCACGGCTTGGACGGGATGACGATGCTGGATGAGTACTCAATAGAACAGCGCGCGAGTCAAATCTTCGATGCTCGCAGCAGGGAATACTTCTCCGAGGTATTGAGCTGCTACACGGCGGGCAAATACCGGTCGGCTGTCGTGATGCTGCGGTCGGTCGTGGTCTGCGATCTACTTTTCAAAATCCAAACTTTCAACGGGAGTGACAATGGCATATAGAAACGGCAACTACTCGGCTTTCCGCGCGTACCGCACCGACGTTGCTGGCCACCTGATGCTGCGACTCGGTCTGGATGCGATCCAGCGCCTTGATCATCCCCTCGACATTGGTGATAGCCGCCTGCGCCTTCTCGGTCGCGACCTTCAGCTCGAACTGCGCGTTTTGGTCGGCGTAGGTCTTGAGCTTATCCAGTGCCTCCTTGGCCTTGGACACATCGGCATCGACCGGCAGCGTCTTGCCTTCCTTTAGTAACTGCTCGTATTCCTTGAGCTTCTTCTCCGCTTCCTGCAGATCGGCCTGGATCTGGAACAGGTATTCCTTCTCGGCCAGCGCCTTGTCCAGATCAGCGATGGCCTTGTCGAAGCGCGTGGTGTCGGCGTCGAGCGTGACCTTCAGCCCGTCCTTGAGCTTGGCCGTGATGTCGTCGATCTGGCGTGTGGTCTCGGTCAGCGTCCGCTGAATCTCATCGCGCGCCGTGATTGCCGAGCGTGCCGCCGTCTGGTGCGCCTTCGCTTCGGCATCCAGCGTCTGGTTGAGAATCTCCTCGGACTGGCGAATACGGTCGATGGCATCGCACACGCCCTGTTTGCCCTGCGCGGCCTGCACGTCGGCATCCTTGGCCTTCTGCGCCAGTTCTGCGCGCAACTGATCGGCTTAGCAAACGAACAGGCTTGGGCGTAGCCTTGCTAAGTAATTCTGTTGAAACTTATTGTCCGACATTAAAACAGGCAACCATTTCTTTTTTGGCTTCCTGATTGTGTCCGACTTCTTCGTAAGTCCATACAGTCAAAGGTGTTACGCCGTTTTTAACTTCAGAAAGGAAACGTTTAACAGATGGAACGTTATTTCCTGTTTCTCCAAACCAAATACGATTATCTGCAACTAATTCTTCAAATTTTTCTTTTGATACGCGCCAACATCTACCTGCTGGCGGATTAACTATACGTCCTGATGGCGTGGCAATTGGATAATCTGTTGATGGTGAATATGTTTTTACTGACATATCCCCAGATTTCCAAACTCCACGTTGGTCATTATCTGGGTTTTTATACATTGCTTGCGTTTTTTCTGAACGTGGCAATAAATCAGGTCGCCAAATTTCTTTGTTTTTAGCAAACGCAATAATGAAATCATGATTATCTGAAAGCCATTTTGCGTCATTGGACGGGGAATATTTCTTTTGCCAAATCACGTTATTGATGAAATTCTGTTTACCGTAAGTCAGTTCGGTAATTTGGCGAAGCAAAACCTGTTCATCGTCATCAATACTGGCAAAGAAAACGCCGTTAACTCTTTGTGCATGGTCGGGCTTCCATTTATTCGGCTTTGCTACTTGGTCGCTGTGCCATTTACGCGCAATAGCCTCAAATGTGTTTTTTAGCTGTTCTGCCTGCCTCTGTGCTTTGTCTTGCTGGTGTAGCTTAGGGTCATCCCTTTTGCTATCAGCCTGCGTAATTCTTCGCGTTTTTCTCTTGCTTCTTTTAAGCTGATTTCAGGATAGACACCCAGTCGCATTTCATCGCGTTTGTTGTCGCTTGGCCGGTAGTAACGAAAACGCCAGTATTTGCCGTTTCCCCTTGCTTGAAGATATAACCCGCCGCCGTCTGATAATTAATTCGGCGGTTGTAGTTTTTTGCATTGGCTATCTGTAAGTGGCAGCGTCTGTTTAGGTATTTTTAATCCAGTTTGGGGTAACTTTTAAAAACTCATTAAGCCATTGTTAATAATTGGTTTTATGGACTTTTGGGGTAACTTGTTTAAAAAAATAGGGCTAATTTGCCCACTTTTCGGGCTTGTTTTTTTGGGTAACTCATGAAAAGTTACCCTATAAATTGCGAAAACTCAAGCATACGCCAGCATATTCAAGGTAATAAAAAAGCCTTGAAACCGTTATGGCTCAAGGCTTTATGCGTATTGCAGGATACTGCTGAAAATTGGGTATGGTGGAGGCGGGGGGAATCGAACCCCCGTCCGAAAGTCCTCTACAGAGCGTTCTACATACTTAGTTGTGTCTATTTAGAATCTCGTCCTCATCATGCCGACCAACAGGCCTTCAGAGAACCAGTTACCTTAAATCTCGTTTCCTGCCAAGTAACCCGACAGAAAACCAGTCAATGTAGAATGACGTTGCGGTAGCTTGCGCTACACAGCCCATTGACCAACTGCTGCAACGGCAGGCCTTAAGCGGCCAGTGCGTAAGTTTCGTCGTTTGCGACTATTTAAATTCAGTGTTTTACGGGAAATCTGAGACCCCGGTATGCCCGCATCTGCTTTGCAACCCCCGTCGAAACCAAGATCGCCCCCAAATAGGAAAGGTCGATTATACGCATGTCAGCAGGCTTTGCCAAGTTGCTGTTTGATTAAAAAGGCCGTCTGAACAGCAGTTTGCTTTTTCAGACGGCCTGTTTGGCTTAGGTTTATTGATGGTAGTTTTGCAAGAAGCGTTTGAGTTTGTCCATGGCTTCTTCGATTTGATGAACGGGCGGCAGGGTAACGATACGGAAGTGGTCGGGGCGTATCCAGTTAAAGCCTGTGCCTTGGACGAACAGGACTTTTTCACGTACGAGTAAGTCGTAGATGAATTTCATGTCGTCATGGATGCTGTACATTTCGGTATCGATTTTGGGGAACATATACAATGCACCCATGGGTTTGACGCAGGATATGCCCGGAATCTGGTTGACCAGTTCCCATGCTTTGTTGCGTTGCTCGAGCAGGCGGCCGCCGGGGAGGAGGAATTCGTTGATGCTTTGGTATCCACCCAAGGCCGTCTGAATGGCGTGTTGCATGGGTGTGGTGGCACAAAGGCGCATAGACGAGAGCATGTCGAGGCCTTCGATATAGCCTTTGGCATGATGTTTCGGGCCGTTGAGCACCATCCAGCCTTGGCGGAAACCGGCTACGCGGTAGGCTTTGGAGAGACCGTTAAACGTAATGGTCAGCAAGTCGGGGGCAAGGGCGGCAATGTGATGGTGTACGGCACCGTCGTAAAGAATTTTGTCGTAAATTTCGTCGGCAAAAATAATCAGGCCGTGTTTGCGCGCTAATTCGGCGATTTCGAGCAGGATTTCTTTGCTGTACACCGCGCCTGTCGGGTTGTTGGGGTTGATGACGACGATGGCTTTGGTTTTAGGCGTAATTTTTGCTTCCATGTCGGCCAGGTTGGGGAACCAGTTGTTTTCTTCGTCGCATAGATAATGGCGGACGGTACCGCCTGCCAGTGTTGCAGCGGCGGTCCACAGTGGATAGTCAGGCGCAGGAATCAGGATTTCATCGCCGTCGTTGAGCAATGCCTGCATGGACATGGTAATCAGCTCTGACACGCCGTTGCCGATGTAAACGTCGTTGACGGTAACGTCGAGCAGTCCTTTGGTTTGATAGTAATGAACGATGGCTTTGCGTGCGGAATAAAGGCCTTTGGAGTCGCAATAGCCTTGAGAAGTCGGCAGATTGCGGATGACGTCAACCAAGATTTCGTCGGGCGCTTCAAAGCCGAACGGGGCAGGGTTGCCGATATTGAGCTTGAGGATTTTGTTGCCTTCTTCTTCCAGTTGCAGGGCTTTTTTATGAACCGGGCCGCGGATGTCGTAGCAAACGTGGTCCAGTTTTGATGATTTGGGGAATTTCTCCATGATGTGTGTTCCGTAAAATTGTAGACAATGGGATAAATGTACTCTTTTTGAGGGTAAATTAAAAGGGTTTCAGACGGCCAAAGTTTAGTTATTGCGCGCTTCATTTCGGCGAACCGTCACGCTTTTGCCGCCTATGCCCCAGTTGTCCATATCGATTTCGTCAATGACGACGACGGTCGTCTCAGGGTTTTTGTTGAGAACGCGTGAAAGTAATTCGGTGACGCCGCGGATTAATTCGGCTTTTTGCTCTGCACTCGGGGCTTCACTGCCGCCGGTTACTTTGATGTTGACGTAAGGCATGGCTTTTTCCTTTTAAAATAGCGTTCATATGTTATCTTATTTTTATCGGGCCGTCTGAAATTTGATTGCAGGATTTTTCATTGCTCATGACTGCTTTTACAAAGAATTAAGTTTTTTGGAATAGATTGTTTTTACAATGCGGTTTTATTTTGGTTGGATGGATATCGTCATGAACCGTTTTCTTCAGACTTTGATTGTGACCGCGCCGATGGTGATTGCCGCGCCTTATGTGGCGGCGGAAACGCATCCTGCGCAAAAGCAGATGCAGCAGAATATTGATGCTGTGTTGAAAATTGCACGCAATACGTCTTTGACAGAAGCTCAACGTGTGAAACAGGTTGAGCAGTATGCCAACCGTTATCTGGATTATGAGCGTATTTCGGCTTTGGCGGTTGGTGCGCCATGGCGTGAATTTTCTGCCAAACAGAAAGCCGATTTTATCCGTGCATTCAAAGATATGGTGATTGCGATGTACTCGCATTCTGCACTGATTGGTGCGGCGGATGCAAATGTGCGCCTGTTGCCGAAGATGACGGCAAACGGCAATAAGTTTGACGTTTTCTCGGAAATTCAGACCAAAAAAGGTACTAAGTATGAAGTGGCCTACCAGCTTTACCAAAGTGGCGGTGCGTATAAGATTTACAACATCCGCGTGGACGGTACCAGCTTGGTAACGGTATACCGCAACCAATTTGGCGAGCTGATTAAGAGCAAAGGCATTGACGGTACGATTGCGACTGTCGAAGCCAAGGGCTTGAAGAAACAATAAGGCAGATTGAGAAAAAGGCCGTCTGAATATTCAGACGGCCTTTTTGTGTGACGGGCTGATTAAGCACGTTTGCGGAATTCGCCGGTACGGGTATCGATTTCGACTTTGTCGCCGTTTTCGATGTAAGACATCACTTGGATTTCAGTGCCACCGACCAGACGTGCGGTTTTCATCACTTTACCAGAGGTATCGCCTTTAACGGCAGGCTCGGTGTATTCAACTTCGCGAACGATGATGGTAGGCAATTCTACGGAGATTGGGTTGCCTTCGTAGAAAGTGACTTCGCATACGTCTTCCATGCCGTCAACGATGAATTTCAACGCGTCGCCGATGTTGTCGGCTTCGATTTCGTATTGGTTGAATTCTTCGTCCATAAAGACGTACATTGGGTCGGCAAAGTAGCTGTAAGTACAGTTTTTGCGGGCCAAGATTACGACGTCGAATTTGTCGTCGGCTTTATAAATGCTTTCAGAAGCGGCACCGGTCAGCAGGTTTTTCAGTTTCATGCTGACTTTGGCGGAAGAGCGACCGCCTTTGATGTATTCGGTTTTTTGAACAACCATAGGGTCGTTGCCAACCATAAATACGTTGCCGGCGCGCAGTTCTTGTGCTGTTTTCATTGTAGTTTTCCAATCAAATCGGTTGTAATAAAACGCGCTATTTTAGCGTATTTTTTTGTGCTTTGAAATAAAGGCAGCAAGTTTTTCAACGGCACTTTTTTGAGCAAAAAGTCCGTCCCGCCATTTTGCCGCGCTTTGCCACCATTCGTTTTGATGTGCCGTCAGGGTTTGCCATGCCTGCAGGCGCTGGTTGTCGCTGAGTGCTTCTCCGTTGTTGAGTTCGTCGGAAAGGCGGCGGTGTGCCGTGGCGACAACATCCGGATAAACCTGATGCGCTTTGTCCCAAAAAGCGTGCAGCTTGTCGAGATGGATATTTTCTTCTTGCGGATAGATGTGCCAAAAGAAAGGTTTTCCGGCGAGCTGGGCGCGAACAAAGCTGTCTTCGCCGCGTATGACGGCACCGTCGGCAAGGTTAAGCAGTTTATCAAAATCCTGTTGGGCGACAAAAGGGATTTTGATCAGGGTAATGTGTTCGCTCTGATACACATCGCCGTCTTCAAGCAGGACGTTTGGCGGCACTAGGCCGTTGTTTTTCAGGCTGGCGATGATTTGTGTACCTGCAAGCAGCAAGGTAATGGGTTGGCAGGCCTGTTGCCACATGGTCAGCCATTTTGCCCAAATATTGCTTTGATAGCCGAAAAGCAGCCATTCGGGCGTGTTTTTTGCGGGAAGTTTGAGTTGTCGGCGTAAGGTTTCCGTATCAAATCCGGCCGATTTGGCGTAATCGCGTTCGCGCAGCAGGCCGCCGCTTTTTTCGCTGAAACCCATAAACCAAAAATATTTCTGTATGCCGCTGGCTTGGGGTGAGGGCATTAAGTGCAGCCTTTCGTTGCTGTCTTCCGCGCTGAGGTATTCCCAGTTGAGCCAAAGCGGTCGGTGTCGGCGGATGATGGTTTGAACGTTGTCGGGCAGTTCGCAGGCGAAGGTTTCGATGACGATGTCGGGGGGAGGGGCTGTATCGGTATCTTCGGCATGGTCGGCTTGCCAAGCGTGAATGCCGATGCCTTGATGGATATTGGGAATCGAGGCTAAGTCAGGGCAGAGTGCCTGAAGGGACGGGAAGTCGTCTGTCCATAAATGCACTTGCCAGCCGAGTTCGCGTTGCAAAATACGCGCCAGCCGCCATGAAACGCCGATGTCGCCGAAGTTGTCGATGACATTGCAGAAAATCCAGCAGGTATAAGGTGAGGTGGTGTTCATGGAAAAATATGCCCAAGGCCGTCTGAAAACATCAGAATGCGCCGAAATAGTGGAATAAATAAACAATCAGCAAAACAATCGGGATAAACATCCAAATGCTTTGCCGTTTCAATTCGGGCTCTTGTTTGAGGTGGTGTTTGATGACGTCAAAGAGGACGAATTTAAATAGGAACGTGGCTTCGCAGGCAAGGATGATGCCGTTGATGAGGTGTTGCGTTTTGTCTTCGGGCGGGTTGAGGGCAAACCACAAAAGGGTGGCGAGCGGAATCAGGCAGACGACGAGCCAGCGCAGAAGGATGGGTTTGGACATGGTGTGCGTGCAAGAAATAAAAAGGGCATTATACCCTGTCGTCTTTCAGACAAGTGCAAATCAGGCTATCATTCGTTTTATTTGAAGCGAACATTTATCCCTATGCAAACCCAAGCCATCATCCGCCATATCGTTCAATGGCTCAAAGATTACGCCGAGCAGGCGCGTGCTAAAGGTTTTGTCGTCGGCGTATCCGGCGGCATCGATTCTGCTGTGGTTTCCACACTTGCCGCGCAAACCGGTTTGTCGGTTTTGTTGTTGGAAATGCCGATTCGTCAGAAATCCGACCAAGTCAACCGCGCGCAAGAACACATGGGCCGTCTGAAACAGCGTTATCCCAATGTAAAAGCGCAAAGCGTCGACTTGACCCAAACGTTCGATACTTTCGCTGATACCGTTGATGTCAGCGAAACCGAATTTCGCAACAAACAGCTGGCACTCGCCAATGCACGCAGCCGCCTGCGTATGACGACGCTTTATTATTACGGTCAGTTGCATGGTTTGCTGGTGGCGGGGACGGGCAACAAAATTGAAGATTTCGGCGTCGGTTTCTTCACCAAATACGGCGACGGCGGCGTGGACATCAGCCCGATTGCCGATTTGACCAAAACTCAAGTGTACGCGTTGGCTGCCGAGCTGGACGTCTCGGAAGACATTCAAAAAGCCGTACCGACAGACGGCCTTTGGGATACCGAGCGTACCGATGAAGAACAAATGGGCGCGTCTTATCCCGAACTCGAATGGGCGATGAGCGTGTACGACAGTCACAAGCCTGAAGATTTTGAGGGCAGACAGCGTGAAGTTTTGGCAATCTATACCCGATTGCACAAAGCCATGCAGCACAAAGTCAATCCGATTCCGGTTTGCAAGATTCCGGAAGAATTGTTTTAAGTTTGAATATCAAAAGGCCGTCTGAAAACGCTAGATTAAGGTTTTCAGACGGCCTTTTATATTTTATTTCAATAAGAATTAGGAATATGCTTGAAAAACAGCATCATCAGATACCAAAACAGTGTAGCCGCCGCCGCGCCCAGCAATACCCACGCGCTGATTTTGGCGATTTCCCGAATGGTGCGCTTTTGTTTGCGGCTGAACAAACGGTTCACAATCAATGCCGCTATGGCGCAAAAGAAAAAAATCGCAAAAGCCTGCCTATCATTCCACATTCTCCCAAAAATATTGCCTTTAATCAGGGCAGGCCGTCTGAAGCCTCATGCACAAAACAAAACGAAACGTTATAATACCCCTTTTGCCGCTTCACTTGGAAATTACAAATGACAACAAATGCCTCAGTGGGCATTGTAACGCCCCAGAAAATCCCGTTTGACACACCGCTTGCTCTGGAAAACGGCAAAACCTTACCCCGTTTCGATCTGATGATTGAAACCTACGGCACACTCAATGCCGACAAAAGTAATGCCGTCCTGATCTGCCACGCCCTGTCAGGCAATCATCATGTTGCCGGCAAGCACAGTGCGGAGGATAAATACGCCGGTTGGTGGGACAATATGGTCGGCCCCGGCAAACCTATTGATACCGACCGCTTTTTCGTTGTCGGTTTGAACAACTTGGGCGGCTGCGACGGCAGTACCGGCCCTTTATCCGAAAATCCTGAAACCGGCCGCGAATATGGCGCAGATTTTCCGGTTGTAACCGTCAAAGACTGGGTGAAGTCCCAATCCATGCTTGCCGATTATCTCGGCATTCAAAAATGGGCGGCCATTGTCGGCGGCAGCTTGGGCGGTATGCAGGCATTGCAATGGACGATTTCTTTGCCTGAACGCGTTGCCCACGCGCTCGTCATCGCTTCTGCGCCTAAACTTTCCACTCAAAACATCGCGTTTAACGATGTTGCCCGTCAGGCTATTTTGACCGATCCCGATTTTCATGAAGGAAATTACCGCAGCCATCATACCGTTCCTTCACGCGGTTTGCGTATCGCGCGCATGATGGGGCACATTACCTATCTTGCCGAAGACGGCTTGGGTCAAAAATTCGGCCGCGATTTAAAATCAGACGGCTATCAGTATGGTTACGGCGTTGAATTTGAAGTGGAATCTTATCTTCGCTATCAAGGCGACAAGTTTGTCGGCCGCTTTGATGCCAACACTTATCTGCTGATGACCAAGGCGCTTGACTACTTCGACCCGGCCGCCGATTACGGCCACAACCTCACGCGTGCCGTGGAGAATGTACAGGCCAAGTTTTTTGTTGCCAGCTTCAGCACTGACTGGCGCTTCTCGCCGCAACGTTCGCATGAATTGGTCAAGGCATTAATCGCTGCACAAAAATCTGTGCAGTACATTGAAGTCAAATCCAATCACGGACACGATGCCTTCTTGATGGAAGACGAAGCCTATATCCGCGCGGTTGCCGCTTATATGAACAACGTTTACAAGGACTGCCAAAAATGAATCTGCGCGACGATTTGCAACTCATTTACGATTGGATACCCGAAGGCAGCCGCGTACTCGATTTAGGCTGCGGCGACGGCGAGCTGTTGGCTGCGTTGGTGGAACATAAAAATTGCACCGGCTACGGCGTTGAAATCGATACCGACAGCGTGATTGCCGCCATATCCCGCGGTGTGAACGTCATTCAAGCCGATTTGGAAGAAGGTTTGGTGGCTTTTGGCGATCAAAGCTTTGATGTGATTGTCTTGAGCCAAACCATTCAGGCGATGCAGAACACGGAAAAAATCCTGCGCTGCCTGATGCGCGTGGCCAAGCAGGCTATTGTCAGCTTCCCTAATTTCGGCTACTGGCGCAACCGTTTTCAAATCGCCGTTGGCGGCCATATGCCGGTTTCCGAGCGGATGCCGTATCATTGGTACGATACGCCCAATATCCATTGGTGTACCCTCAAAGACTTCGATTTATTGTGTGCCAAAAATAAAATCCGTGTGCTTGAGCGTGCGGTCATGACGGGCAACCGACAGGTCAAACATCTGCCGAATTTATTAGGCAGCCTGGCGTTTTATCGCGTAGGTTGATTGCGGTTATCAATAAAGGCCGTCTGAACAGGTAATCACGAAAGCATGGCTTTTGCGGATACCTGTTCAGACGGCCTTTTATTGTTAAAGTCGGTTTAAGCCTGTGTCAATTTTTCCAACAAGGCCAAACTGCCGGCATCGACCAGACGGTAGGTTTCGTCAAAGTCGCCTGTGTACCACGGATCGGGAACGTGGTTGTAACCTGAATCGGGGATAAGGTCGGTCAGTTTGAAGATTTTGCCGGGGTGGAAACCGAGCTGCTTTTCGGTTTCTCTGAGGTTGTTGTCGTCCATCACGATGATGTAGTCGAAATGATCGGCATCGCTGGGTTTGATTTTGCTGCTGGTAAAGCCTGACGGGTCGATGCCATGTTGCTTGAGCGCGCGGCGTGTGCCTTCGTGCATGTTTTCGCCGTCGTGCCAACCTGATGTGCCTGCGCTGGCTGTAACGACGGCATTGCTCATGCCTGCTTCGCGGGCGCGGTGGCGCAGGACGTATTCGGCCATGGGGGAACGACAGATGTTGCCGAGGCAGACGAAAAGGATTTTGTGGGTTTTCATATGCGTGAAAATGAGCGGTAAGGTTTGAAAATCAATGCAACACGCTAAACCGTTTTCAGACGGCCTTGGCGTGTTGTATCTTCAATTTAGTTTACATTGCTGAAGAAAGGATTATGACCTTCCAGTTTCAACGCTTGGGCATAAGTAGGGATATTCTCGTTTTCGCCCAGTGGCTTGTGCAGCAGGTAGAGGTGCTCGATTCGGCATTCGGCCATCAGGTCGAGGAAGTTTTGCTGAACGATGGCGATATTGTCGGTTGAAGCCAGCTCCCAAGTGAAGGTCTGCGGAACAATTTCAAACGCGCTGTCTGTCGCGTTGAAGCTGAACTGGAGCTTGCCGTCCGCTTTTGCTGCGGCAACAACGCCGACGCGCGGGCTTTGCATACGGATGGCGCGGATGGCGTTGGTGGCAAAAACGTCCATGGCCATGCGTTGGCGGGTGTGGCTGCCTTCGGTCAGCGCGTCAAGCGGTGTATTGGGCGAGAGCGGGTTGGTAAAGAGGGTAACGCCGTCGAGGGCGAGATGCTCTTGCCAAACCTGCATCAATGGCAGGCCTGCCTGTTGCAGGTTGAGGCCCAAGGCCGTCTGAATGTCTTTATTGCCGTAGCCCAGCGCGTAAACAACATGGACGGATTGACCTTCGGGCAGCATCAATGGTTTGTATTCGAATTTTTGCAGGAATGCGCCTGCCGCTTCATCGTTTTGCTTGGCTTGGAACCATTCGCCCGGGGTAACGCTGCTCAAATCGGTCGATTGGACGAGGTAGGGTAGCCATTGCGTGTTTTGCGTGAGGGTGCGCAGGTTGGGGTAGTTTTGCAGGCAAGCAAAAAGGGCTTCGGTAGGCAGCATGAGCGGCAGGGTTTGTTCTCTTTTGCAACCGGCGACTAAAACGACAGGCAGGGCAAACCATTGGGCTTCGTTATCGTTTTCTGCCTTCAGGACTTCGCCCACGCTTTGAATCAGGCTGGTGTAAGTGCCGACATCTGGCGCCATGGTCATTGCCAATGAAAGGTTGATGTAATGGTTTTGGCTGAGCATGGTGCGGATTTCGGTTTGTAGTTGGCCAGCTGAAAGCTTGCGTGATGCGGAGGAGGAGTTGTGCGCCAGCTGATAGGCATTGAGCAGAAGGTAGTTTTTGATAGGGCTCTGCGGATAAGGGCGGGTATCTGGAAGAACAAAGGTTTTCATGACGGTTTGAAGTGTTGTGTTGTAAGTGTGGCGATTATAGCAATTTAGTCAGTCGGTGTGCTTGTTAATACATGAAATTCAAATAGCGATAGAGGATACGCTTCATTTCTACACGGTGTATGTATCGGCATTTTCTAAGATGAGGGGGCAAATGCCCGATGTGTTATAATCCATGACCAAACATAATTCAGAAAGGAACAAAATCATGCGCTTGCTTCATACTATGCTGCGTGTAGGCAATCTCGAACGCTCTTTGGATTTCTATCAAAACGTATTGAATATGCAACTGCTGCGCCGCCGCGATTATCCTGAAGGCCGTTTTACTTTGGCTTTTGTCGGTTATGGCGATGAAGCGGATCATACTGTTTTGGAACTGACCCACAACTGGGATACCGAGTCTTACGACTTGGGTGATGCTTACGGCCACATTGCGATTGAAGTCGATGATGCTTACGCCGCGTGTGAACGTGTCAAAGAGATGGGCGGCAAAGTGGTACGCGAAGCCGGTCCGATGAAACACGGCACGACTGTGATTGCGTTTGTTGAAGATCCGGATGGCTACAAAATTGAATTTATTCAAAAGAAAAAGCGGTAGCGATTCGGTGCAATATTCATCTTAAGACATAAGATAATGGAAAAGGCCGTCTGAACATTCAGACGGCCTTTTGTTTGATCAGCCCAACTGTTTTTGCTTTTCGCTTAACAGGGCGTGTACTTGAAGCGCAGTAGTGTAGCGGTCTTCTCCTGCTTCCATCGGATCGAGGAAATGCAGCTCGACCGTGCTGGAAGGCTGGCTGATGACCATGCAGATGGATTGCCAGAGGCTGATGTCGCCGTAGTAGGCAGTTTGCGGGTTGGGGCTGCTGCCGTCCGGATTCGGATAGCGGCAGAGTGCCGGAATAATCGGTACGCCTGCATCATAGGCCGTCTGAAAAAAGCTGGGTTTGAACGGCAGGATTTCACGGCCTTCGGTACTAGTGCCTTCGGGGAAAATGGTGACGGTATCGCCGTTTTTCAGCGCTTCGGTCACGCCTGCAATTTTGGCAGAGTTGCCTTTGATGCCGCGGTTGCGCGAGACGTAAACCGTTTGCGCCTGCGTGGCGAGATAACCGACCACCGGCCATTTGGCTACATCGTCTTTAGCCACGAAACGGCCGGGGAAAGCGCCGTTGACCGCCATAATATCTAACCATGAAATATGGTTGCTGATAAGCATCTGGCCGCGGCCCTCTTGCGGCGGCGTGCCGAAAGTTTGCAGTTTCATGCCGCAGGAAGCGAGCACGCGCAGCGACCATAATTGGATCGCGCGCAGTTTGCGTTTGCTGCTGTAAAAGGGAAACAGAAAAAACATTTCGGCCATGCCGTATAAAAGGCAGCCGGCAATACAGAGAAGACGGAAGATAAAACGGATTTTGGCGGTCATTGTGTGTGTTTTTATAAAGATTAGGCAGGCCGTCTGAAGTTTCAGACGGCCTTTTATTATGAATCGGCTTTAGGGGCAAAACGCTGCAAGTAGCGGTCGGAAAGGTGGTTGATGTCCATCATGATCAGCACATCCGCGCAGTTGAACGCTTCATCGACGCAAGGCTCGCCGCAGAACCACGCGCCTGCTTTGAGATAGCCTTTGATCAGGGCAGGTACAGGCGGATTTTCAGACGGCGTGATGCTGTCCCATTTGAGCGGGTTGAGCGGTTTGACACACCATTGTGCCGGAGCGAGGTATTTGTCTTTCAAAGCATGATACAGGCCGGCCGCATCGTTGCCGCCGTCACGCATTTCGATACTGCCGCAACCAATCATAAAGCGCAGGTTTTCGTCTTTCATGAATTTGACCAAACCGGTCCACAACAGCATGACCAAGCCGCCGTTGCGGTAGTCCGGGTGGGTACAGGCGCGGCCGAGTTCGACGGTTTGCGGCAGGATATCTTTCAAAGGCTCAAGATCAAATTCATGCTCGCTGTACCAGCCACCGACTTTTTTTGCGGTTTCTTCGGTAATCAGGCGGTAGCAGCCGATTACCTCGCCGGTTGCATCGTCAAAGGCGAGCAGGTGGTGGCAATGTTCATCATAAGGATCGACATCGCGGCCGTCATCGCTTTCGATTTCCGCACCCAATTCTTGGGCAAAAACTTGATAGCGCAATCTTTGGGCGGCTTCGATTTCAGCTTGGGTTTCTGCAAGGCGTACGCTCAGGCCGATTTTTGGGCCCGTTTGATTGAAACGGCTGGGGGACATGATATTTCCTGTTTGAAGAAAATGGCTGATTATAGCGGATATACGGACAGATTTATATTGATTTGCTTTGCGGTAGGGCAAATTATGTCGGGTTGTTGGAAAAAGGCTTCAGGCCGTCTGAATTTGGCATGCCAAGCGGTAGAAGCGTAAAATCAACGTTTTTGCCGCTTTTTTTTGTTATGGAAACCTCTTTTCTGCTTGCCGGAAAAATTATCGAGCTGACGCTGATTGTTTTGATGGGCGTGGCCTTGGTGAAGGCAGGGCTGTTGAAATCGGAAAACAGCTATACGCTCTCCGTCATTGCGCTTTACCTGATCAGCCCGTCCGTCATGATTCATGCCTTTCAGATGGACAATACGCCGCAGATTATCGAAGGGCTGAAGCTTTCCGTTATGCTGGCGGTGTTTTTCCATGTGGTGTTGATTGTTTTGGGCAGGGTGTTTAAACACTTGTTCAAACTCGATGCACTCGAACACGCGGCGACGGTGTACAGCAATTCGGGCAACCTGATTATCCCTTTGGTAATGTCGGTCTTTGGTGCGGAATGGGTGATTTACACCAGCGGTTTTATCATGGTGCAGACGTTTTTATTTTGGACGCATCTGCGCCTGTTGATTTGCGGCCGCGGCAATGTGGCTTGGAAAACCATTTTCACCAATATCAACATCTTATCCATGCTGGTCGGGCTGCTGATGTTTGCCTTTCAAATCAAGCTGCCGCATATTATCGATAATACGTTGGCGACGGTGGGCGGCATGATTGGGCCGGTTGCCATGTTGGTGGCAGGCATGCTGTTGGCCTCTTTGCCGCTACGCTCAATTATGTGGACGCCGAGGCTTTATCTCGTTGCTTTTTTAAGGTTGATTTTGATTCCGGTATTATTGCTTTTTTCCGTCAAAGTCTGCGGTTTTGCCCATCATGATGCGCATGCGGATACGGTTGTTTTGATCAGCTTTTTGGCAACGACTTCGCCTGCTGCCGCGACAGTTACCCAAATGGCGGTTGTTTACGGCAAAAATGCCCAAAAAGCCAGCGCGATTTATGGGCTGACGACCTTGCTTTGTGTGGTAACCATGCCGGTAATGATTGCGTTATATCGTTGGATTATTTAAGAAAAGGGCAGGCCGTCTGAAACTTTGACTTTATGTTTCAGACGGCCTGTTTGTTATTTTAAATTTGAAAATAACTTTTATTATCAATTAATTAAACAATTAAAAAACTATACAAAGCTGATTGCTGAGTGTATCCTTACGTCTAACATTCATTCAATATAAATCTTTAAAGGAACACAGCCATGACCGACTTTACCGTTTGGGAAACCGCACCTTTCAATTCTACGATTGACCATATCCTGCAACGTTATCACAACGTTCACCGCGCCCAGTTTGAAGAGTTGGTACCGCTGGCGCAAAAAGTGGCGCAGGTTCATGCCGACACTTTCCCTGCCGAAGTTCCTGATTTGTTGGCCTATATGCAAAACGAGCTGTTGATGCACATGATGAAAGAGGAGCGCATGTTGTTCCCAATGATTAATCAGGGCGTGGGTCGCGGCGCGGCCATGCCCATCAGCGTGATGATGCATGAACACGAAGACCACGATCAGGCCATCGCGCGCTTGGAAGAATTGACCAATAATTTTGAGCTTCCCGAAGGCGCTTGCGGCAGCTGGACCCGTTTGTACACTTTGGCCAAAGAGATGGTGGATGATTTGAAAGACCATATCCATTTGGAAAATGAGATTTTGTTCCACCGCGTTTTGGCTTCTTAAAATTTGAGCTTAATCAAGGCCGTCTGAATATTCAGACGGCCTGTTCTTTAATCCCTTGCTAAGTTAGTGCAATAGTTCTAAAATTTTAATAAAGAAACAAAATTAGGCAGTAAAGGCACACATCCGTTCTTTTGTTTACTTGAGAAGGAGTTTATGAATGAAACATTCTAAAGTTTTACTATCGGGTATTCTGTTTGTTGCTTTGACCGCGTGCGCCCAAACGATGGACGGCAGCTGGAGTGCCCTGCAGGATACGAAAACAGGCGTGCAGTCGCGGCCTTATTATGAATTTGGCAATGTACTTCAGAAGATTTCTTTTAAGAAAACCGGCAATCCGGAAAATGGTCTGAAAAAGCCTGTCTTGACGGTGTATCGTCAGGGCAAGCTGTTGGGCGAAGCATATAATTTGGAAGCCTCTCATGGCAGCCCCTTGTTGCCAACCCTGTTTCTAGTAAACGGCAAGTCATTAAATGTAAAGGACGGCAGCGATAAAAAACAATTGGCTTCTGCGAAGAGAATCGATTTTTACGATTTCGGCCACGGCCGTATCGGCCATGCAGTCTTTACCGCGCCTAACGGCATCTGTCAGGATATGAAACACGGCAAAGGTGTTTCCTACAAGCTGGTTACCAACTATGTTAATTTTCCGGATTATCCTTCGCCTGAAAATATCTTGATTATCACTGCGCAAGGCAAATATGAGCAAGACGGGTTTATATTGGATTCCACTGAGTCAAGAGTGACCAGTGCCAATAAAGAGTTTGCCAGAAAATATGGCGAAGCCCTGAAATCCAAGAATGGCCCTGAGACCAGGCATGTGAATATGGCCAATGCAGCCAGTGCGGAAAAAGGCAGACTGTTGGCTGATTATGTATGTAGGTGATGAAATCAAAGGCCGTCTGAAATTCAGACGGCCTTTTTGAATCATGAATGCATCTCTTGTTCAAACGACAGCAGAATCTGTTTCACTTCATCCGCTTCTTT
This sequence comes from Neisseria flavescens, assembly GCF_001618065.1. Lineage (GTDB taxonomy): Bacteria > Pseudomonadota > Gammaproteobacteria > Burkholderiales > Neisseriaceae > Neisseria > Neisseria flavescens_A. Next base: position 43,321 of record NZ_LAEI01000070.1, on the reverse strand, counting down.
GACGGCGCGGATGCGGTCAAACAATACCTGCGCCTGTTCAAACTCTTTTTTCATCATGCCCAGCCACTGTTTCAAACGGGCAACCGGATATTTGTTGTTGGCTTCTTTAGTAAGGCATAAGTCGAAGAATTGGACTATCCATGAAGAGACTTCGGCAAAGTTGGTGTCTTTGACTGTTTCGCCGTTTTCATATTGCTTGATTTGCCGCGCCAAGTCGGGACGAATCACCGCGCCGCGCCCAAGCATCACGCTGTCGCAGCCGCTGACGGTTTTAATGTCGAGATAGTCTTGAAGGCTGAACACATCGCCGTTGGCGGTAACGGGGATACTGACTGCATCGCGGATTTTGCGCACCCATTCCCAATGTGCCGGCGGTTCGTAGCCTTCGACTTTGGTGCGCGCATGGACAGTCAACGCGCATGCACCACCGTTTTCAATCGCAGAGGCGCATTCCAATGCCAGACTTTTGTCTTCATAACCGAGCCGCATCTTGGCAGTCAGCGGAATGTGTTGCGGCAGGCGTTGGCGCAGGGTGTGGACGATGTGGTAAATCAAGTCGGGCTCTTTGAGCAAGACCGCACCGCCTTTGTGTTTGTTGACAGTCGGCGCGGGGCAGCCGAAGTTGAGGTCGATTTTGTCCGCACCGAAACGCACGGCTTCCAAAGCATTGACGGCCATGTTTTCCGCATCGCTGCCCAAAAGTTGGACAGTACAGGGCGTGCCGGCCGGCGTGCGGTTGGCATGGGCGATTTCGGGAACATATTTAAGCCAAGTGGCGCGTGAGTAGACCGTGTGCGTAATGCGGACAAATTCGCTGACGCATTCGTCAAATCCGCCAATACGCGTCAACAGGTCGCGCATCACATCGTCCACCAGCCCCTGCATGGGGGCAAGAATAAGCTGCATGAGTCAGGCCGTCTGAAAAAAGGAGGACATATTGTAGCGGTATATCGGTTAAAATACAGCTTCCTTTTTCAGACGGCCTTTTTATGATGCACACAATTCCGGCAACCGCCGCCATGTTGGTAAAAAATTCAGAACGTTATCTTTCAGAAGTTTTGAGTGCGCTGAAAGACTTTGACGAAGTCCTGCTGTTGGACAACGGCTCAACCGACCGTACTTTTGAAATTGCCAAGGATTTTCCCAATGTCAGCTATTACAAGCATGACTTTATCGGATTTGGCCTGATGAAAAATCTGGCGGCCAGACTGGCGCAAAACGATTGGATTTTCAGCATAGACAGCGATGAAGTGGCGGATGAGGCTTTAATCGAATCCATTCGTGCGGCCGTTTTGGAAAATGAGAAGGAATATATTTTTTCGCTTTCTCGTTTGAACCATTATCACGGCAGACTGATTAAAGGCTGCGGCTGGTATCCGGATATTATTCCACGCCTTTATCATCGCAGATTTACCCGTTTTTCCGACCGTCAGGTGCATGAGTCTTTGGTGTTGCCGCAGGAAGCTAAGGTTAAACACCTTGATGGCCGTCTGAAACATTATTCTTTTGAAAACGCCGAAGGGCTGATTCAGAAAATGCAGCAGTACAGCTCGCTGTATGCGGAAGAAAACCGCTTCAAGAAAGACAGTTCGCCGTTTAAGGCTTTGCTGCATGGCGGCGTATCGTTTGTGAAGAACTATCTGCTTAAGCGCGGCTTTGCCTATGGGGCGGACGGCCTGACGATTTCGGTGTCCAACGCACAAGGTTCGTATTACAAATATGTCAAGCTCTATGAGCGCAACCGCACGATAACCGTCTCCCTCATCATTACCACCTACAACCGCCCCGATGCTTTGGAGCTGGTGTTGAAATCGGCTTTATCGCAAACCCGTCTGCCGGATGAGATTATTGTCGCGGATGACGGCTCAAGGCAGGAAACCGCCGAAGTGGTTGATTTTATCCGCCGTAGGACAAGCATTCCTGTTAAACATTCATGGCAGCCGGATAGGGGCTTTCGTGCCGCCGAATCGCGCAACCGTGCGTTGGCGCAAGCGAAAAGCGATTATATTGTGTTGATTGACGGCGATATGGTCTTGGATCCGTCTTTTATCGCCGATCATTTGAAGATTGCCCGCAAAGGCCGACTGATACAAGGTTCCCGCGTGATTTTGACTGAGGATAAAACGCAGGATATTTTGAACGAAGGTGATTTGCCTGCCTTGTCCATGTTCAGCTCGGGAATAGAAAAACGGCTTTCCGCCCTGCGCTGCCGTTGTTTGGCCAAACTGGCAGGCCGAAAAGGCAACCGCAAACACAAAGGCATCAAAACCTGCAATATGGGATTTTTCCGCAGCGATGCGCTTGCCGTCAACGGGTTTGACAATAGCTTTGTCGGTTGGGGCAGGGAAGATAGCGAATTTGTCGCCCGTTGCTATCATAACGGGATGAAACGCCATAATTTGAAATTTGCCGGCATTGCATACCACCTCTGGCATAATGAGGCAGAACGCGATTCCTTGCCGCAAAACGATGCCTTGTTGGAGGCAACGTTGTCGGAACGTAAAATCCGCTGTGTTCATGGCGTATCGGATTTTATAAAAGATGAAGAAGTAGCCGGAAAATAGCTTTATCATCTTTTAGAATCATAGAGGCCGTCTGAAAATCTTCAGACGGCCTTTTTTGTGTTTTTAAAAACCTAGCGGTTAAATGAGAATATTATTTATTTGATATAGATCAGTATGTATAATTAGGTAAAGTATGGTTATGGAAGAGGGTTTACTCTATAATCCAACCGTTTGTAATTTTATTTCGGTCAAAGCCGGATTTTGGGAGTTGTGATGTCAACTATGTTTTTTATCCAGTTTGCCGTTGTGTTGCTGTGTATCCTGATTGGTGCGCAGGTTGGCGGTATTGGTTTGGGCGTGCTCGGCGGTATCGGCTTGGCCGTATTGTCTTTTGGTTTCCATCTTCAGCCGACCAGCCCGCCGATTGATGTGATGCTGATGATTATGGCGGTAGTGTCTGCCGCCGCGGCCATGCAGGCCAGCGGCGGTTTGGACTATATGATTAAGATTGCCACGCGCGTGTTGCACCGCAATCCGAAATACATCACCTTTATCGCACCGGCGGTAACTTACACCTTTACCGTCTTGGCAGGTACGGGCCATGTGGCTTACTCGGTCTTGCCCGTGATTGCCGAAGTCAGCCGTCGCAATGGCATCCGTCCTTCCCGTCCGCTGACGATGGCGGTTATCGCTTCCCAATTTGCGATTGTTGCCAGCCCGATTGCCGCCGCGGTTGTTGCCTGCGTCACCATGCTTGAGCCGCAGCACATCACGATGGCGGACGTGTTGAAAGTTACCGTTCCGTCCACGATTTTGGGTATCGGTTTGGCTTGCGTGTTCGTAAACAAACTGGGCAAAGAATTGAAAGACGATCCGCATTATCAGGCTTTGTTGAAAGACCCGAACTATGTGAAAGAATACATCGATGTGGAGGAACAACAAACCGATGTCGCCATTTCGCCGAAAGCCAAATTGTCGGTCGGTATTTTCTTGACTGCGGCATTGCTGGTGGTCGTGATGGGTGCGCTGCCTGAGCTGCGTCCGGCTTTTGAACACGATGGCGCGATCAAGCCTATGGGCATGGCGCATACGATTGAAATCGTGATGTTGTCTGCTGCTGCGCTGATTATTTTGGCGTGTAAACCCAATGGCGATGCGATTACCCGAGGTTCGGTATTCCATGCCGGTATGCGTGCCGTGATTGCGGTATTTGGCGTGGCTTGGTTGGGCGATACCTTGATGAACGGCCACTTAACAGAAGTGGAATCGACCGTCAGTCATTTGGTTGAATCTGCACCATGGACCTTTGCCTTTGCCCTGTTTATCTTGTCGGTATTGGTCAACAGCCAAGGCGCGACAGTAGCGACGCTGTTCCCAATCGCCATTAAACTGGGGATTCCTGCGCCCATCATTATCGGCACATTTGTTGCGGTAAACGGCTATTTCTTTATACCAAACTACGGTCCGATTATTGCAGCTATCGACTTCGATACAACCGGCTCGACCAAAATCGGCAAATTTATCTTTAACCACAGCTTCATGATTCCGGGCTTGTTGAGCATGGCATTTAGTCTGGCGTTCGGTTTGTTGTTGGTTCAACTGTATTATTGATAGGCTGAAAAATGAAGGCCGTCTGAAATTAAATTTCAGACGGCCTTTTTGATATTGTTATTCGAGAGCTTAATTGCAGTATTTATTGACGTCGTTTTGGTATTGTTTAATCAGGCTGTCACGATTGGCCAAGCGTGCGCTTTCGGCGACTTGGCGGTTGATTTTGGCGATTTTGCAGTTTTCCAGCTTGTTTTGGCGGTTTTGCTCTTCGATTTTTTTATTGCGCTCTTCGATTTGTTTGTTTTGTTCTGCAACCTGTTCGTTGGGCTGCTCGGCAACCGGCTCAGATGCCGCAACAGCAGGCGCAACGGCAGGTTTGACGTTGTGCGTGCGGATGTTGACCACGCCGGAACGCTTCGGTTGCAGGCGGTTTGGCGTATCGGAATAGCTGTTGCCCGATGTGCCTTTCCAAGTGTAAACCTCGGCCGCGCCGGTCAGGGCGGCAGAAGAGAGAAGGGCTGCTATCAGACAGGTTTTGAGTACGGAAGATTTCATGGGTTTCCCTTATGTAAATGATGTTCTCATCTAGACTATTTTACTTGAAACTGCAATGCGTTGGCATATTTTTGTACCGCAGATCAAATCATGTAAAAAAATAACGTTAAAACGTGTATTGCCAATGTTAGCATCAAGCCGGTGTGATATAATGCCGTGCATCTTGCACAAACTGAAAGACCGAGCATCATGCGTATTGTAGAAAAAGCCTATACTTTCGACGACGTTTTGTTGGTTCCAGCGCACTCAAACGTGCTGCCTCGAGATGTCAAACTTCAAACCAAACTCACCCGCGATATCACGCTCAACCTCCCTCTACTTTCTGCTGCAATGGATACCGTTACCGAAGCGCGTCTGGCCATTTCTATGGCTCAAGAAGGCGGCATCGGCATTATCCATAAAAACATGACGCCGGAGTTGCAAGCGCGTGCCGTTTCCAAAGTGAAGCGCCATGAGAGCGGCGTGGTGAAAGATCCCATTACCGTTGCGCCGACCGCATTGATCCGCGAAGTCTTGGAAATGCGCGCACAACGCAAACGCAAAATGTCCGGTCTGCCTGTTGTTGAAAACGGCAAAGTGGTCGGTATCGTGACCAACCGCGACCTGCGTTTTGAAAACCGTGTCGATCTGCCGGTTTCTGCCATCATGACCCCCCGCGACCGTTTGGTTACCGTACCTGAAGGCACCAGCATCGATGAAGCCCGCGAAATCATGCATGCGCACAAAGTTGAGCGCGTTTTGGTGTTGAACGACCAAGACGAACTCAAAGGTCTGATTACCGTTAAAGATATTCTGAAAACAACCGAATTCCCTAATGCCAACAAAGATGCCGAAGGCCGTCTGCGCGTCGGTGCTGCGGTGGGTACCGGCGGCGATACCGAAGAGCGTGTCAAAGCATTGGTAGAAGCAGGCGTGGACGTGATTGTGGTCGATACTGCCCACGGTCATAGCCAAGGCGTTATCGATCGCGTGCGCTGGGTAAAAGAAACTTATCCGCACATCCAAGTCATCGGCGGCAACATCGCGACTGCTAAGGCCGCTTTGGATTTGGTGGCCGCAGGTGCGGATGCCGTTAAAGTCGGTATCGGCCCGGGCTCGATTTGTACGACCCGTATCGTGGCAGGCGTAGGCGTGCCTCAACTGACTGCGATTCACAATGTTTCTGAAGCCCTGAAAGGTACAGGCATTCCCCTGATTGCCGACGGCGGTATCCGCTTCTCCGGCGATATTGCCAAAGCTCTGGCAGCAGGTGCATACAGCGTCATGCTCGGCGGTATGTTTGCCGGTACGGAAGAAGCACCGGGCGAAATCGAACTCTACCAAGGCCGCTCTTACAAGTCTTACCGCGGCATGGGTTCGTTGGGTGCGATGAGTCAAGGTTCTGCCGACCGCTACTTCCAAGACAAAACCGACAGCACAGACAAATATGTTCCTGAAGGCATCGAAGGCCGCGTTCCTTACAAAGGTCCGATTGTGAACATCATCCACCAGCTGACCGGCGGTCTGCGTTCCAGCATGGGTTACTTGGGTTGCGCCAATATTGCTGAAATGCATGAGAAAGCAGAATTTGTGGAAATCACTTCTGCCGGTATGAGCGAATCTCACGTTCACGACGTACAAATCACTAAAGAAGCGCCTAACTACCATCGTTAAACCAGTATAAAAAGGTCGTCTGAAAATATTTCAGACGGCCTTTCTGTTTTTATAAGGTTTTAAAAATGAAGAGAATATTACTTGCCGCTGTTTGGTCTGGTGTTTCAGGTTAGGTATTTGCAGAACTTGCCGGATAAATTGGGAAGACAAACGCTTCACGCGCTGAAATGACATGTATCAACTAGTACGTTTTGAACTGAGCGATTAAACCGAGTTTCAGATGGCCTTTTAAAAATCGTATTACAATAAGCTAAAATTAAAAACACATTCCATTATGTCCAAAAAAATCCTGATTATTACCCCAAGCTGGATTGGCGACTGTGTCATGACCCAACCGCTTTATCGTCGTTTGCATGAGCTGCATCCCGGCTGCACCATTGATGCTTTTGCACCCAAATGGTCGATGGCCGTATTTGAGCGTATGCCTGAAATCAACCGTGTGATGGAAAATCCGTTTGGACATGGTGCGTTGGAATTGAAAAAACGCTGGCGTATCGGGCGTGAATTGGGAAAAGAAGGCTATGATCAAGTAATTGTTTTGCCCGGTTCGCTCAAATCCGCCATCATTGCCTTGGCTACGGGCATTAAGCAGCGTACGGGCTACGTCGGTGAGTCGCGCTATTTTTTGCTGAACGATATCCGTAAGTTGGATAAGGCCGTGTTGCCTCTGATGGTTGACCGCTATACTGCGCTGGCGCATCCGACCCAAGCGGATTTTAACGGGCATTCCGATAATCCGTGTTTCACGATTGATCCTGAAAGCCGTCAAGCCGCTTTGTCAAAACATGGTTTGGCGACGGATAAACCGATTTTGGCATTTTGTCCCGGTGCGGAATATGGCCCGGCCAAGCGTTGGCCTGCGCGTCATTTTGCCGAACTTGGCCGCCGCTATTTGGCTGAAGGTTGGCAGGTTTGGCTGTTTGGTTCGCAAAAAGATTTCGATATTGCAGATGAAATCAACCGACTTTCAGACGGCCTGTGTACCAATCTTTGCGGCAAAACCAATCTTCCTGAAGCCATTGATCTGTTGTCTTGCGCTGATACGGTCGTGTGCAACGACAGCGGTCTGATGCACCTTGCGGCCGCGCTTGATCGGAAATTGGTTGCGGTTTACGGTTCATCCAGCCCTGACCATACGCCGCCTCTCAGCCAAAAGGCAAAAATCGTCAGTTTGAATTTGGATTGCTCGCCATGTTTTAAACGCGAATGTCCGTTAGGGCATACGGATTGTTTGAACAAGTTGATGCCGGATATGGTGCAAAAAGCGGCGGAAGAGCTGACTCGTTCGGCGTAATCCAATAAAGATTGGATGGAAAACAGTAAAGGACAGATTTGAGTCTGTCCTTTTAATCTTTCGTTTCTTTTATTTTTTAACAAAAGGCCGTCTGAAATATGATTTTCAGACGGCCTTTTTGTCGGTTTGAAATCAATACATCCGATTATTTTTGATGCAGATGATAAACGTATTCGACTTCTTCGCGGCTGCCCATGAATACGGCAACACGTTGGTGCAGGCCGGTAGGTTGGATGTCGAGCATGGCTTCGATGGCGTTATTTGATGCGCCGCCGGCTTGTTCCATAAGCAGGCTCATCGGGTTGGCTTCGTACATCAGGCGCAGTTTGCCCGGTTTGGATGGGTCGCGTTTGTCTTGCGGATACATGAATACGCCGCCGCGCATCAGGATGCGGTGGATTTCGGCAACCATGCTGGCTACCCAGCGCATATTGTAGTTTTTGCCGCGTACGCCGGTTTCGCCTGCTAGCAATTCGTCAATGTATTGTTGAACAGGGGCGAACCAATGTCTTTGGTTGGACATATTGATGGCGAATTCTTTAGTAGATTCTGGAACGCGCGGATTTTCTTTGGTCAGCAGGAATTGGTTGGCATCGTCCAGAGTGAAGACGAATACGCCGTGACCGACAGTCAGTACCAGTTGGGTTTGCGGACCGTATAAAACATAACCTGCGGCCACTTGGTCGCGGCCTTTTTGCAGGAAGGATTCGGTAGTCAATGCGCCTTCAGGTTTCGCCAAGATGGAGAAGATGGTGCCGACGGAGATGTTGACGTCGATATTGGAAGAGCCGTCCAGCGGATCAAACAATACCAAATAGCCGCCGTTTTCGTGTGTGGCGACATAGGTGTCTTCTTCTTCGCTGGCAAGACCTGCGATGTTGGCATTGGCTTTTAAAACATCAATCATGATGTTGTTGGCGATGACATCGAGTTTCTTTTGGTCTTCGCCTTGGATGTTGCCGGTACCTGCCATGCCCAAAACGCCGGAAAGCGCGCCGAGGCGGACTTTGGCGTTGATGTCCAAACAGGCGGCGGCTACGGATTCCAATACGCTGGCCAGCTCTTGCGGTAGTTTGTGTTCGGGCAGGTGTTGGGCTAAGAATTGGTTCAATGTCTTCATGGTTTCACTCTTTTCCTAAGTTTGAATCGAATATTTTTCAATTTCAGGCCGTCTGAAAACGGCGTGTTCATTTGGTTTTGCTATCGGCCATGCCTAAAACTTCTTTAGTGCAGGCGATGCTGGTGTCTTTGATGCGTTTTTTCAGCTCGTCGCTCATGGAGTCGCTGCCGCCCAAAAGCGAGGTCGCTTCTTCAGGATTGATTTGGTCGACTGTTTTTTCGCCGATGCAGCGGCAGATTTTTTCAGTGGTCGCTGAATCAAACGGGCTTTTTCCTGCGGCTTTTTCTACACAGGCTTCGGTTGCCGAGCGGACAAATTCAGTGCGGAAACTTTGGGTAAATTCTTCTTTAAATTCGTTTTTTGCAGATTCGCTGCACGAGCAAAGCAGGAGCGTGCAGGCTAGGGGTGTGCGTATATTCATGAGTGGACGGCCGTTAATTGTTATGTTGTGAATTGTAGTGGAAAAAGGCTTAAGTATAAAGGGTTAAGGCCGTCTGAACAGGTATTGTGGCAAAATCGAAGCGCTTGGGTATGCGTTCAGACGACGGCGTTTATTTCGTTTTACTTTCCAATACATAATGCGCGTCTGCATCTTGCGCCAAAATTTTGGAAAGTTCGGGCAGATTGTTTTGCAACTGTTCGGCAAGCATGTAGGGCGGATTGATGACGAACATGCCGCTGCCGTGCATACCGAAGCCGTCGCTGCGCGGCGTATGGACATGAAGCTCGGCGTGCAGATAATTGTCGGGAGCGATTTTTTTGTAGTTCGTCCGGCAGTTTGCGGCTTTCTTCGCGGCTCAAGCAAGGATACCAAACCATGTAGCAGCCGGTTTCAAAGCGTTTCAAGGCATCTTTCAAGACTTGGACGACACGGCGGTAGTCTTGTTTTTCTTCGTAGGGCGGATCAATCAAGACGGCGGCACGGCGGGGCGGAGGAGGCAAGAGTGAAATCAGGCCTTGATAACCGTCCGCTTGGCTGACCTGCACTTTACGCGCAGGACGGACTTCGCGCATATTGTTTTGCAAATGGACAAAATCGGCAGGATGCAGCTCAAAGAGGCGCATTTTGTCGCTGTCGCGCGTGATCGCCTGTGCCAGCCAAGGCGAGCCGCAGTAAAGGTTGTCTTGCGGCAGTATTTGTTTCAGACGGCCTACAAATTCAGCCAATTCGGAAGGCAGCTTGTCAGCTTGTTCCAAGAGCGCAATGCCTTGTTTGTATTCACCGACTTTTTGCGCTTCATCGCCGCTCAAATCATACAAACCGGCACCGCTGTGCGTATCGATATACCAATAAGGCTTGTCTTTGCGGTTGAAATATTCGAGGACGAGGAAGAGGGTAAAGTGCTTGAGCATATCGGCATGGTTGCCGGCATGGAAGGCGTGGCGGTAGCTGAGCATGATCGGGCTGCGGAAATAAAAATCCGATTATACCCCAAACCATCGCCATTACCGCTTTCAGACGGCCTTTGTGCCTGGAAAATGCTACAATATCCGCCTTATCGTACCATCGGAAAGAAGACATCATGTTTACAGGCATCGTACAAGGCATGGGCAAAATTACAGACATCGCCCAACCTTCGCCCGACTTTCGTACCCACACAGTCGAGCTGCCCCCCGAAATCGCCGACAATCTGCAAACCGGCGCCTCTGTCGCCAACAACGGCTGCTGCCTGACCATTACCCGAATCGACGGCAACAAAGTCAGCTTTGATTTGATGGACGAAACCTTACGCAAAACCAATCTCGGTAGCTTAAAAGTCGGCGACAGTGTCAATTTGGAACGCGCGGCACGATTTGGCGATGAAATCGGCGGCCATGTGATGAGCGGTCATGTGATGGCGGTTACCCGAATTTCCCGTATCGAATCCAGCGAGTTCAACCGTACAGTTTGGTTTGAGCTGCCGGAAAACCTCAAGCCCTACATCCTGACCAAAGGCTTTGTCGGTTTGGACGGTTGCAGTCTGACCATAGGCGAAGTCAGCGACAGCGAATTTTGCGTACACCTGATTCCGGAGACTTTGGAGCGCACCCTGTTTGGCAGCCGCAAAGAAGGCGACCTCATCAATATTGAAATCGATCCGCAAACCCAAGCCGTTGTCGATACCGTTATGCGAGTATTGGCGCAAAAGGCCGTCTGAAAAAAAGAAAGCCGAAATGAAATTATCCAATTTTTTGAAAAAAGCTAATTCCGTTTTAAACCGTCTGGATTTAATCCTGCCTGACGAAGCCGGTAAAACCGACTGGCGCGCTTTGGCCTACCGTTGGCACAGCGTGGGCAAAAAAGGCATTTTGGAAAGCCTGCCGCGTCCGCATACGTTTCCTTTGAGCAGATTGGCGGCAGTCGGTTCGCAAACCGACAGGCTGAAACGCAATACCGAGCAATTTTTGGCAGGCCGTCCGGCAAATAATGTCTTGATGACTGGCGCACGCGGTACGGGCAAATCTTCCTTGGTTAAAGCGTTGTTGCACGAATACGCCGAGCGCGGCCTGCGACTGATTGAGGTGGACAAAAGCGATTTAATCAGTTTGCCGGCTTTGTTGACGCTGTTGTCTGAGCGTCCCGAGAAATTTATCGTTTTCTGCGATGATTTGTCGTTTGAAACCGGCGATGAAACCTATAAAGCCTTGAAAACCGCTTTGGATGGCGGACTGTCGCAACGTTGCACCAATGTTTTGGTTTATGCAACTTCCAACCGCCGTCATTTAATTCCCGAATACATGGATGAAAACGGCGGTACGACGGGCACTCGCGGCGAAATCCATCAGAAAGAGGCCGTCGAGGAAAAAATCTCCCTTTCCGACCGCTTCGGCTTATGGCTGAGTTTTTATCCTTTCGATCAAAACGATTATCTGACCGCTGTTGCCAACTGGTTGGACGATTTCAATGTGCCTTTTGACGATACGGCGCGCCAAGCCGCATTGCAATGGGCGCAAATGCGCGGCAGCCGTTCAGGCCGCTCGGCATGGCAGTTTGCCTGCGACTGGGCAGGCCGGTTGCCGGAAGAAAGAGTGTTGGATTAAGGCTGAAAAAGCAAAGGCCGTCTGAATATGGTTTCAGACGGCCTTTTTGTATTTTTATTTATCCATCAGCGCAAGCATGAAGACAACCATTGCTGGCGCTGGCGCGGATTGAGCAGATGATAGAGGCGGTATTGGATTTCCATTTCATCCACCGCATAGTCCATGCTGGAGAGGTAGCGGTTTTCAACATAATCGCGGGCGGCGTTTGAGTCGAATGAGTCGCCGGAGAGGATTTTGATGATGGTTTGACGGCGGTTGCGGTCGGAGCGTACGGTTTTGCGGTAGGCTTTATCGTTGATTTGTTTGAAGTCGGTACGCAGGCGGCGCAGGGCGGCGTGTTGGTCGGCGGATAAATTGAGCTGTCGGATGTCGCAATTTGGGTGGAAGTCGTCCAAAGTGGCCAGAAACGGACCGGCATGTGCAGGCAGACTGGAACAGAGTAGGGCAAGTGCTAAGAAAATAAAAGTCGGATAGCGGGAAAGTGCAACAGACACGGTGTTTTCCTAATGTTTCATCAGGTTTGGAAATATAACCGATAAGCGTGTGAAAGGCAGTATCAATGCAGTTAACTTTTGTTAATGATGTTAGATTTTTTTGAATGTGTATGTAATCTAATAATTTATTTTCAAAGCCTTACTATGTGATTATAAGTTTCATTAATGTATATGAAATGTAAATTCACAAAAATGACGGCAGAGACGTTGTCGGCGGCATACAACATAGGGTTAAAAATGCGATAATGACAAAGGAACACACTTTAGGAGAATAAACATGACCGACTACCGTATTGCCCCCAGTATTTTGTCCGCCGATTTTGCCCGTTTGGGCGAAGAGGTTGCCGAAGTTATCCGCGCCGGTGCGGATTTGATTCATTTTGACGTGATGGACAATCATTATGTACCGAATCTGACTTTCGGCCCTATGGTTTGCGCGGCTTTGAAACCGTATGCAACCGTGCCGGTCGATGTGCATTTGATGGTTGAGCCGGTGGACGATTTGATTCATGCGTTTGCCAAAGCCGGTGCCAATATCATTACCTTTCATCCGGAAGCCAGCCGCCATGTCGACCGCAGCTTGGGTTTGATTAAAGAATACGGCTGTCAGGCAGGCTTGGTATTGAATCCTGCTACGCCGGTCAATATTCTGGAAAACGTTTTGGACAAACTGGATATGGTGTTACTGATGTCGGTTAACCCGGGCTTCGGCGGACAAAGCTTTATCCCGAATACGCTGGTGAAAATCCGCAAAGTGCGCGAGATGTTGGACGAGTACGAACGGCAAAGCGGCCGCCATATCGCCTTGGAAGTTGATGGCGGCGTGAAGACAGACAATATTGCTGAAATTGCGGCGGCAGGTGCGGATACGTTTGTTGCCGGTTCGGCGATTTTTGGCAAACCGGATTACAAAGCTGTTATCGATGAAATGCGTCAACAGTTGGCGAAAGTCGGATAATTAAGCCAGGATATTCTTGGTTTCCAAACTTTGGAATCATCAATGTTTAATATTAAAGGCCGTCTGAAATGATTTTCGGACGGCCTTTTGTTTTAGCCTAAACCCTTACAGCGGCCATTTCAATGCAGGATTGCTTTCAATGACTGCTTTGAATTGGTTTTGAATACGCTCAATCGCTTCTTGCGTATCCGCTTCAAAACGCAATACCAAAATCGGCGTGGTATTGGAAGCACGCATCAGGCCGAAGCCGTCAGGGAATTCAACGCGCAAGCCGTCGATGGTGATAATTTCGGTCGCACCTTCAAACTTGGCATTGGTAGCCAGCTCTTCAATCACTTTGTGGCCGTTGCTGCCTTCCGGCAGGTCGATGTTGAGTTCCGGAGTGGAAATGCTTTGCGGCAGCTTGTTCAACACTTCGGACGGATTGTCGAAGGCAGACAGGATTTCCAAGAGGCGTGCGCCGGCATACATACCGTCGTCGAAGCCGAACCAGCGTTCTTTAAAGAAAACGTGGCCGCTCATTTCGCCGGCAACCAGTGCGCCGGTTTTTTTCATGGTGGATTTGATGAAGCTGTGGCCGGTTTTTTCCATCACAGGTTCGCCGCCGTGTTCTTTAATCCAAGGCGCGAGCAGACGGGTGGATTTGACGTCGAAAATCACTTTGGCTTTAGGATTGCGGCTTAACACGTCTTGCGCGAAAAGCATCAGTTGGCGGTCTGGATAGATGATGTTGCCGTCTTTGGTGACCACGCCCAAGCGGTCGGCATCGCCGTCAAATGCCAAGCCGATTTCGGCATCGCTGTTTTGAAGCTCGACGATGAGGTCTTGCAGGTTTTTCGGTTTGGAAGGGTCGGGGTGGTGATTAGGGAAGTTGCCGTCTACTTCGCAGAAAAGTTCGGTAATTTCATTGCCCAAACCTTTGTAGAGTTTGCCTGCAAATGCGCCGCCGACACCGTTGCCCGCGTCAATCACGATTTTCATCGGGCGTTTGAGCTTGATGTGGCCGACGATGTTGTTGTGATATTCGCCGGAGATGTCTTTTTCGGTTACGCTGCCTTGTTTGTCGGCGGCAACAAAACCGTCCTTCTCAATGATGGCCAAAAGTTCTTGAATGGCCTCTCCTGCGAGCGTGTCGCCGCCGAGCATCATTTTGAAACCGTTGTAATCAGGCGGATTGTGGCTGCCGGTAATCATCACGCCGCTGCCACCGCATTCGTTGATGGCTGCGAAGTAGAGCATAGGGGTGGCAACCATGCCGACGTTGAGGACGTCGATGCCGCTGTCTGTGAAACCGCGTTGAATTTGTGCCATCAGGCCGGGGCCGCTCAAACGGCCGTCGCGACCGAGTGCGATGCGGGTAATGCCTTTTTCTAAGGCTTTGGTGGCAATGGCTTTGCCAATTAAGTAGGCAGCTTCGTCGGTCAGGGTTTTACCGACGATGCCTCGGATGTCGTAGGCTTTGAAAATGTCGCGGGCGATATTTGCCATGTGGATTTCCTTTGAATTTAAGGGAAAATAATAGGTATTATTTTAACACGGCTAAAAGGCCGTCTGAAAAAATCAGACGGCCTTTTGTCGTTACATCGACGAATCAATTGTTGAAAGTGTTGCACTGGTTGATGTCGCCGCTTTCCAAACCGCGCTTGAGCCAAGTCATGCGTTCTTCGGACGAGCCATGGGTAAAGCTGTCGGGAACGACATAGCCCTGAGCCTGTTTCTGCAAGCGGTCATCGCCGACGGATTCGGCGGCAAGCATCGCTTTTTGAATGTCTTCTGTTTTGAAGATATTTTTGTTGATGGCGTAGTGTCCCCAAATACCAGCGAAACAGTCGGCCTGCAATTCGAGTTTGACGGAAAGGGCATTGGCCTCTTTTTTGCCGACTTGCTGTTGCATTTTGTGGACTTTAGGCAGAATGCCGAGCAGGTTTTGAACGTGATGGCCGACTTCATGGGCAATAACGTAGGCAAACGCGGCATCGCTGGCGGATTCGAGCTTGGTGCGCATGTCTTCGTAGAAACTCAAATCCAAATAAACTCTTTGGTCGCCCGGACAGTAAAACGGGCCCATGGCAGATTGGCCCGTACCGCAGGCGGTGGACGTACTGCCTTCATACAACACCATGGTTGTCGGTGTGTAGTGTTGGCCGTGTTGCTGGAAATATTTACTCCATGCTTTTTCGGTATTAGCAAGGACGACACGGGACAGTTCTTTCAACTCGGCTTCTTGTTGGCTGTCGAGTCGGGAAGCTTGCTGGGTAGGAATGCCCATCGAAGATGAGCCGCCAACCAAACCGCTCAAATCCACGCCGTAATATGCGCCGATCAAAACCACGATAATGCCGAGTATGCCCGGTGTTTTGCCGCCACCGCCGCCGCCACGGCTTCCGCGGCGATCTTCGACGTTTTGGCTTTGTTCACGACCTTTCCAATCCATAATGCGTATCCTGTGTAGTTTTGATGCGGCGGATTATACTATGGAATGTCAAATGTGTTTGATCGAATTGTGAATATTGCTTGAGGCCGTCTGAAAATGCGACATCGGGAAAGTGAAAACGGCAGTATCTTTCAGACGGCCTTGGGGTTTGTTAGAATGAACAAACCTACTATTGGGAGATATAAGATGAAAGTCAGCAGTAAAGCTATTGTCAACGGCGAATTTGAAGACAAATACGGCAAGCGCGGCAGCCAGTTCAGCCCGAGCGGTATGCCTTCTTATTCGATTCCTTTTGAGATTGAAGATGCGCCTGAAGGAACAAAATCGTTTGCCGTGGTGTTGGAAGACAAAGATGCTATTTCAGCATCCGGCTTCGTATGGACGCATTGGTTGATTTCGGATTTGAAACGCACTTCCGTGGCAGAAAATGAAAGTATTTCTGCAACAGATTTCACACAGGGCGCGAACACTTGGGCGAGCGCGTTGGGTAAATTTGAAATCGAAGAGGCCTCATTTTACGGCGGTATGGCACCACCGAACAACCGCCATCGTTATGAACTGATTGTGTACGCGCTGGACACCGTTTTGGATTTGCCGCGCGGTTTCCGCTTTAATGAGCTGCATTTTGCCATGCAGGGCCATGTTTTGGATTCGGCATGCGTGGTCGGTACTTATGATGTATGACGGTATGCGTCATTATTGAAAACAGCCTGTCCGTTTTTAATTCGGACAGGCTGTTTTTATGGGAAATCAAATCAATTAAACCACTTCGGCTTTAGTGATGATGACAGGTTCGCTCGGTACGTCGTCGTGGTAGCCGTGACGTTTGGTAGAAACGCCTTCGATGGCATCGACAACGTCAAAACCGTCAACGACTTTACCGAATACGGCATAGCCCCAGTCTTGGACAACGGTTTTGCCGTACAGCTCTTTAGAACGGAAGTTCAGGAAGGCGTTGTCGGCAGTGTTGATGAAGAATTGCGCGCTGGCAGAATGAGGATCGGAAGTACGCGCCATGGCGATGGTGTATTTTTCGTTAGGCAAACCGTTGGACGCTTCGTTTTGAATCGGATCGCGGGTTTCTTTTTCGTTCATGTTTTCATCCATGCCGCCGCCTTGAATCATGAAGCCTTTGATGACGCGGTGGAAGATTACGCCGTCGTAGAAGCCGTCTTTAACGTATTGCTCGAAGTTTTTAGCTGTAACGGGGGCTTTGTCGAAATCGAGTTCGATTTTGATGTCGCCCTTGTTGGTGTGCAGGATAATCATGGGTTTCCTTTCGTTAGAATCCGGTTTTGAATCATTCGTTAAATTGTGTCTGAACGAGAAACTTCAAGGCCGTCTGAAAAATATTCTTTCAGACGGCCTTGAAGTTTAGGTCGATGGTTTACATCAGTACAGCGTAAGCCCACAGAGCAACCAATACCACGCAGAGGATGTTCAGCAATAAGCCGACATTCATCATCTCGCGTTGTTTGATTAAGCCTGTACCGAACACAATCGCGTTAGGCGGTGTGGCAACCGGCAGCATGAAGGCACAAGATGCACCGACACCGATCACGAATACCAAGACTTGTTCTGGCAGGCCCATTTGCGCGGCGATGCTGGCAAAAATAGGTACAAGCAAGGCGGCGGAAGCTGTGTTACTGGTGAACTCGGTTAGGAAGATGATGAAGGTCGCAACCACGAAAATCACCAGCAATGCAGGAGAATGGGAGAACGTAGAAGCAACTTGCTGACCCAGTGCTTCAGATGCGCCGGAAGATTGCAGCAATGCGCTCAAGCTGATACCGCCACCGAAGAGCATCAATACACCCCAGTCGGTATTGCGGGCAACTTCTTTCCATTGCGCCACGCCGAATACGACGACGGCAACGGCGGCAATCAGGGCAATAACGGTATCAGGGTTGGAAATACCAAATGCGGCTTTGATTTTGGAGCTGAATACCCAAGCGATGGCGGCTGCCAAGAAAATCAACAGCGCGATAACGCGGTGCAAAGTCCAAGGGATAGATTCGGCTTTAACTTCCACACGCTCGTTCAAATTAGGTTTGAGGATGACGTACATGGAGAACAGCATCAGCGGCAGAATCAACAGCATCATCGGCAGGCCGAGCTTCATCCAGCCGACGAAGTCCAAGTTTAGCGCTTTGGCGGCAATCATGTTCGGCGGAGAACCGACCACGGTGCCCAAGCCGCCGATACTGGCGCAGTAGGCGATACCGAGCAGGACGAAAACGTAGGTTTTGCGTTCTTTTTCTTGGTCGAGGTGGCTCATCATACCCATTGCCAAAGGCAGCATCATCGCGGCAGTTGCAGTGTTACTGATCCACATAGACAGGAAGGCGGTAACGGCAAACAGCATCAACACGGCCACTTTCATATTGCCACGGGACAGGCGCAACAGGCTGACAGCGATTTTACGGTCGAGACGCTGCATGTGCAGGGCGGTTGCAAGCGCGAAGCCG
This sequence comes from Neisseria flavescens, assembly GCF_001618065.1. Lineage (GTDB taxonomy): Bacteria > Pseudomonadota > Gammaproteobacteria > Burkholderiales > Neisseriaceae > Neisseria > Neisseria flavescens_A. The sequence goes on along the minus strand of NZ_LAEI01000070.1, from coordinate 25,269 downwards.
CCGAAGAAGATGTAAATCGTCGGGTCGGAGAAACCGGCCATCGCTTTTTGATGTCCATATCCGGGAAACCGAGTACAACGGCAAGGATAGGGATCATCAGTGCGGTAACGGTAATGTGTACGGCTTCGGTAAACCAAAGCGCGGCAACGAAAATCAACAGCGCTATACCTTTGTTGGCGTCGGGGCTGTAGGGAAGGATGTAATAAATGCCGAAGCAGACAACGGCGGAGATGATGGTGGTCAGCAAGCCTTTAAAGTCGGTAATCGGCTTTTGTGCACTGAGCAGCTCGACGTTTTCCGGATGCTGGGTTTTGTCCTTTGCGTGCAGATCCATAGAATGTTCCTCTGAAGTTTGCTGGTTTTTCTTTTACGCTTGTGCCGGCCGTTTTCAGACGGCCTGACAGCGACAGTATATTTGTAATTTAATGTAGTGTAAATAAATTGTAAATTATTTTTTAAAATAAAATAAAAAACGGACAAGCAGCAGGAAGGCTGTTTGTCCGTTCGATTAGGAAAGTGATTGGATTTTAAACGTTTTGCGTCAGATTGTCTTGTTCCTTAAACAACAAACCGCAAACGGCAAAACCTGCCGCAGCTAAGAGCGCGCCTGCAATGCCGATATTGGAAAGGCCGAACCAAACGGTTACATAATGCCCCAAAAGCGCGCCGCCGCCGATGCCGACATTGTACAAACCTGAATAAATCGAGTTGGCCACATCTGTTGCATCCGAGGCAAATGCCAAGACTTTCGACACCATGCCCAAGCTGACGATGACGATGGCCACGCCCCAAATAAACACCAGCGCGTACACCGCATAAGGGAAAGAGGCAAACGGCAGAAGCAGCAGGGCAGAGAGCAGGATGACCGCCACCGCGCCAAGCATAAACAGACGTTGCGATTTGGCAAACCATTTTCCAAACAGATAAGAAGCAGCGAAGCCCGCCAAACCGTACAGGCTCAAAACGATGGTAACTTGTTCTGCCTTAAATCCGCCAACTTGCAACACAAAAGGCTCGATATAGCTGTATGCCGTGAAGTGTGCCGTAATAATCAACACCGTCATGGCATAAAGCAACATCAGGTTGCGGCGTTTGAACAAACTCGGCAGGCTGCTTAAAGAGCCGGTATTTTGGCTGGGTAAAGCAGGCAGGTTTTTAGCCAACACCAGCATTACGCCGGCAGCACAGACCCCGATTAGCAGGAAGCTAAGCTGCCAGCCGAAGTATTGCCCGACCACGCGCCCCAGCGGAATACCCAAAACCATGGCCAAAACCGTACCCGTACTGAGCAGGCCCAAAGCCTGATTGGTTTTGCCGGTGGGCGCAAGCCGTACCGCCAAAGAAGCCGTAATCGACCAAAATACCGCGTGTGTCAGCGCAATCCCGATACGGCTGACCAAGAGGATGTTGAAGTTCCAAGAAAAGAACGACAGCGCGTGAAACAGCGCAAACAGTGCAAACAGCATCAGCAATAATTTGCGCCGTTCGATGTTTTTCGTCATCAGCATCAGCGGCAGCGATAGGAGCGCAACAATCCACGCATACACCGTAATTATCATGCCCACTTCCGTTGCAGGTTTGCCAAAGCTCTGACCGATGTCGCTCAAAAGCGCAATCGGAATATATTCGGTGGTATTGAAAATAAACGCCCCCACCGCCAGCGCGCATACGCTAACCCATTGTTTGAATGTTGAAGTCATTATTATGTCCGTTTGATGAAGCACAGGGCGTTATTGTACGCCTATCTGCAGTTTTCAGACGGCCTTAATAAAGAATTTGCAAGCTGTTTGCGTAAGGAGTAAAGTATTTGGCAACCATATTTGTGTGAATGAAAGGAAATACAAATGCAAACTGTTACCCTCAACATCGACGGCATGACCTGCGGCGGCTGCGTGAAAAGCGTAACCCGTCTTTTGGAAGGCGTAGAAGGCGTGGAAAAAGCAGAAGTCAGCTTGGAAAACAAAAATGCAGTGATTACTTTCGATGAAAGCAAGACGGATGCCGACGCGCTGATTGATGCCGTAGAAGACGGCGGCTACGATGTGGCTTTGTAACCGATAAGCGTATTTTTGAATAAAGGCCGTCTGAAACGCTTCAGACGGCCTTTGTCTCTTGATAACTTACTTTTTGCCATTATTTGGATTACACCGCCACACGGGTAAACAAAAGTTTTCGCGCATATCTGAAGCAAAGCGGCGGCAAGTGGCTGCCGTATTACGACGAGGCCTGTACCAAACCGTTAGCGGCCGACTAAGGCTACCTGAAACTTTTCAGGTAGCCTGTTTCTATTCTGCCCAAGCCGCCTAACGCTCCTCCAGCCCGGCCAAAATCGCACAATCCGGGCAGTCGTCTCCCGCGCAGGCATCGTGCCAACGTTGCAGCTCGGCCACCATGCCCTGCAAGCGTTCGATTTTGGCTTCCAGCTCGGCGATGTGCCGCGCGGTGAGCGTTTTCACTTCGCGGCTGGTACGCTGCGGGTTGTGTTGCAGGCTCAAAAGCTGCCCGATCTGCGGCAGCGAAAAGCCCACTTCCCGCGCATGGCGGATAAAGCGCAGCCGGACAAGGTCGGCCTGTCCGTAGCGGCGGTAGCCCGCTTCGCTGCGCGCGGCCGGGGCTATTAGGCCGTGCTTTTCGTAGTCGCGGATTTGTTTGGCGGAAAGGCCGCTCTCGGCCGCGGCCTGGCTGATGTTCATCATGATGCTTGACCTTTACTTCGGGTAAAGCTTTATAGTGGCGGCACTTAGCGGGAAAGCAAGAGCAGACCCATCATTTCAGGTTACCTGAAAGTTTTGGCTGCAACGGGCTTTAAAACCTCAGCCTCATTCCAACAGAAAGGAAACCCTATGCAAACCATCACATTAAACATCGAAGGAATGACCTGCGGCGGCTGCGTGAAAAGCGTTACCAGCATCATCGAAGGCGTAAACGGCGTGGACAAGGCCGAAGTGAGCCTGGAAAACAAGAATGCCGTCGTGGAATTCGACCCCGCCCAAACCAACCCCGCCGCGCTGATAGAAGCGGTGGAAGACGGCGGCTTTGATGCGGCTTTGTAAATCGAATCGCAACAAATCGACTGCAACACCCCAAAGGCTACCTGAAAACCCTGCTCAGCTTTTTTCAGGTAGCCCAACCACATTCAGAAGGAAGAAACCATGCAACAAAAAGTCCGTTTTCAAATCGAAGGCATGACCTGTCAGGCCTGCGCTTCGCGTATTGAAAAAGTGTTGAACAAAAAAGATTTTGTCGAATCGGCAGGGGTGAACTTTGCCAGCGAGGAAGCGCAGGTTACGTTTGACGACAGCAAAACCTCCGCAGCCGACATCGCCAAAATTATCGAGAAAACCGGCTACGGCGCGAAGGAAAAAACGGAAGACGCGCTGCCGCAGCCCGAAGAAGCAGCGCATGTAAGCTGGAGGCTGTGGCTTTTGTTGGCCATCAATATTCCGTTCCTTATCGGCATGGCAGGGATGATGATCGGGCGGCACGATTGGATGATTCCGCCTGTATGGCAATTTGTGCTGGCAAGCATAGTGCAACTTTGGCTGGCCATCCCGTTTTACAAAAGCGCGTGGGCGAGCATTAAAGGCGGGCTGGCGAATATGGACGTGCTGGTTACCATCGGCACGGTATCGATTTACCTGTATTCCGTTTATATGCTGTTTTTCAGCCCGCACGCGGCGCACGGCATGGCACACGTGTATTTTGAAGTAGGCGTGATGGTGATCGGTTTTGTGTCACTGGGCAAATTTTTGGAACACCGCACCAAAAAATCCAGCCTGAACAGCTTGGGCTTGCTGCTCAAACTCACGCCGACCCAAGTCAACGTGCAACGCGATGGCGAATGGAAACAACTGCCCATCGACCAAGTGCAAATCGGCGACCTTATCCGCGCCAACCACGGCGAACGCATTGCCGCCGACGGCATCATCGAGAGCGGCAGCGGTTGGGCGGATGAGAGCCATCTTACCGGCGAATCCAACCCCGAAGAGAAAAAAGCGGGCGGCAAAGTGTTGGCAGGTGCGCTGATGACCGAAGGCAGCGTGGTATACCGCGCTACGCAGCTCGGCAGCCAAACCCTGCTCGGCGACATGATGAACGCGCTCTCTGAAGCACAAGGCAGTAAAGCACCGATTGCACGCGTGGCAGACAAGGCGGCGGCGGTGTTCGTGCCTGCCGTCGTGGGCATCGCGCTTTTGACTTTTATTGTTACTTGGCTGGTGAAAGGCGATTGGACGGTTGCACTGATGCACGCCGTTGCCGTTTTGGTGATTGCCTGCCCGTGCGCGCTTGGTCTGGCAACGCCCGCCGCGATTATGGTCGGCATGGGCAAAGCGGTGAAACACGGTATTTGGTTCAAAGACGCGGCGGCGATGGAAGAAGCCGCCCACGTCGATGCCGTCGTGTTGGACAAAACCGGCACGCTGACCGAAGGCAGGCCGCAGGTTGCCGCCGTTTACTGCGTTCCCGACAGTGGCTTTGACGAAGGCGCTTTGTACCGCATCGCCGCCGCTGTCGAACAAAACGCCGCTCATCCGCTTGCCCGAGCCATCGTTTCCGCCGCCCAAGCGCGCGGTTTGGAGATTCCCGCCGCACAAAACGCGCAAACCGTTGTCGGTGCAGGCATTACCGCCGAAGTCGAAGGAGTGGGTTTGGTGAAAGCGGGCAAAGCCGAATTTGCCGAATTGACCTTGCCGAAGTTTTCAGACGGCGTTTGGGACATTGCAAGCATTGTTGCAGTCTCAGTCGATAACAAACCTATCGGCGCATTCGCACTTGCCGACGCGTTGAAAGCTGATACCGCCGAAGCCATAGGCCGTCTGAAAAAACACGGCATCGACGTTTACATCATGAGCGGCGACAACCAAGGAACGGTTGAATATGTCGCCAAACAACTGGGTATCGCACACGCCTTCGGTAATATGAGTCCGCGCGATAAAGCTGCCGAAGTGCAGAAACTCAAAGCTGCCGGCAAAACTGTAGCTATGGTCGGCGACGGCATCAACGACGCGCCCGCACTCGCTGCTGCCAACGTCAGCTTCGCCATGAAAGGTGGTGCGGACGTTGCCGAACACACCGCCTCCGCCACGCTGATGCAGCATTCGGTCAACCAACTCGCCGATGCCCTGCTGGTGTCGCAGGCAACTTTGAAAAACATCAAGCAAAACCTGTTTTTCGCCTTCTTCTACAATATTTTGGGCATTCCGCTCGCCGCACTCGGCTTTTTAAATCCGGTCATCGCAGGCGCGGCAATGGCGGCAAGCTCGGTTTCCGTGTTGAGCAATGCCTTGCGCCTGAAACGGGTGAACATTGAGTGATAATATAAAGGCCGTCTGAAGATTGTTTTTTTTTCAGACGGCCTTTAATCCATATTTTCTGATTTTGAGATCCAAGCGGGAGTATGTCGTATGGACATGATGTTGTTTACCAATATTGTATTGATTGTTTTATGTATTTTTACCATGTTGCTGGTGTGGTCGCGCAACTGGAAACGCAAGCAGGCGTATTTTGAGAAAATCAAAAGCAATCCGGAAAACCTCAAATGGGTTGGGCAAAATCTGACCGGTCAGGAATGGAAGGATTTGAAAGTCGTAAGCGACCGTTTTGGTCTGCCCATGTTGCAGGCCAAGCAATTAATTGATTTTTATAAAAACAGTCAGCTCTAATTGATGATTTAACGATAGAACTTGACTGAAGTTAAGGCCGTCTGAAATAGCACTCTTATAATAATATAAGTGATATTTCAGACGGCCTTGCTGTTGATTCAAATAAAGGGAGGAGAACAAAAATGACCGTTTACTTAATCGGCGACTCCGTTCGGCTTGCTTCGGAGCCTTACACGCGCGCCGCTTTGCCTGAGGTGGATATTGTTTCTCCATCGGAAAACTGCCGTTCGTCGCATGATGTGTTAGAGCATATCAGGCAATGGACAGAGGGCGCGACTGTGGGAGACATTATCCACATCAATTGCGGTTTGCACGACATCCGCCATAATCAAGGCTGTAATGAGCCGGGGGCCGATATAGAAACCTACCGCAACAACCTGATCCAAATTTTCGATTATCTGAAACAGACTGGGGCAAAAATTATTTGGGCGAGCAGTACGCCGTTTTTGGAAAGCGTACACAATATCGTCAAACCCTCGCGCCGCTATCTAGCTGATTTGAAGGCCTATAACCGTGTGGCAGAGGATTTGGCAAGACAATATGGCTTTGCCGTCAATGATTTATACAGCCTAATGTTTGAGCAGGATTTGACCGATGTGATGCTGTGTGACGGGCTTCATTTCAATGAGTTCGGCAGTAAGATGATAGGCGAGGCAGTAGCCGAAGCGATATTGAAACAGTTGTGCTAACTTGACGTAATCCATTTTTATTATGTTTTTAATATTGAGACAGACTTTAAGTTGCAACCCAATATCTATTGGGGTATAGTGATTACTCTTATCAACATGAAACTAAGAAGGAATAAATGATGACTGGCAAATTAGATCAAATCAGCGGTGAAGTAAAAGAGAAAGCCGGCGAAGTTCTTGACGATTCCAAACTCAAAGCTGAAGGCGTAGTTCAACAAGGCGTCGGTAAGACAAAAGAAGTTGCTGCGGATGCTAAAGAAAAAGCAGAAAACTTTGCAGGTGAAGCCAAAGAAAAAGTAGAAAACTTTGCAGGTGAAGCTAAAGAAAAAGCAGCTCATTTAGCCGGTGAAGCCAAAGAGAAAGTAGCACACTTGGCTGAAGAAGCCAAAGAAAAAGCTGAAGGCTTGATTAATGATATTAAAAGCAAATTTTAATATTTAAAGAATAAAAGGCCGTCTGAAAGATTTTTCAGACGGCCTTTGTTTATGGTTTTAAAGTTTAGGCAAACTGTTTGCCAAATTCGATAAACTCGTCTTTTTTGGCTTTGGCTTTGCCGGAGTCGATGGCTTCTTGCGCGGCTTTGACACCGTCCGCCAGCGATGCGACCACATTTCCTGCGTAGAGCGCGGCGGCTGCATTGAGGACGACGATGTCGCGTGCGGCACCGACTTTGCCATCCAGCACTTCGTTCATTTTTTGCAGGGATTCTTGCGCGTTTTCGACTTTGATTTCGTCCAAATTGCGGCGGATTTCCATGCCGAAATCGGCCGGGCTGATATCGTATTCGGTGATTTTGCCGTCTTTCAGTTCGGCAACGCGGGTTTTGCCGGTCAGCGTGATTTCATCCAAACCGCCTTCGCCGCACACAACCAAAACATGCTTGGAACCAAGCTGTTGCAATACGCGGGAAAGAATGCCGCACAAGTCGATGTGGAACACGCCCAACAGTTGGTTTGCCGCGCCGGCAGGATTGGTCAGCGGGCCTAAGATATTGAAGATGCTGCGGAAGCCGAGCGAACGGCGGACAGGGGCAACATAGCGCATGGCGCTGTGATGGTTGGGCGCGAACATAAAGCCGATGCCGGTTTGCTGAATGCTTTGGGCAACCTGTTCGGGGTTGAGGTTGAGGTTGGCGCCCATTTGTTCCATGACATCGGCAGCGCCGCTGGATGAAGAAACGGAGCGGCCGCCGTGTTTGGCGACTTTCGCGCCTGCCGCAGCCGCGACAAACATGGAAGTTGTGGAAATATTGAAGGTTTTGGCACCGTCGCCGCCTGTGCCGACAATATCGACCAAGTCATCGGCGTTTTCTAGCGGCACTTTGGTGGCAAATTCGCGCATCACGCTGGCTGCAGCGGTAATCTCGGAAACGGTTTCAACTTTAATCCGCAGTCCGGTCAGAATGGCGGCGATTTGCTCGGGCGGAACTTGGCCGCTCATGATTTGGCGCATGAGGTCGGTCATTTCATCGTAGAAAAGTTCGTTGTTGCTGATAAGGCGTTCAATCGCTTGTTGAGGGGTAATCATGATTTTTCCTTTGTTCGTGTCCGATGTGATTCAGGCCGTCTGAAAATGCGGTTTGAACATTGTCAAACACCTTTCAGACGGCCTTTCATTAAGATTTTTGCGGGCGGTAGTCTTTGAATTCTTCCAAGAAGTTTTTCAGCATATCGTGGCCGTGTTCGGTCAGCAGGGCTTCGGGGTGGAACTGTACGCCTTCGACGGCATATTCCTTATGGCGTACGCCCATGATTTCGCCGTCTTCCGTCCATGCGGTAATTTCGAGGCAGTCGGGCAGGGTGGCGCGGTCAATAGCCAGGCTATGGTAGCGCGTGCAGTTGACCGGATTGGGCAGGTCTTTAAACATGCCTGTGCCGTGATGGAAAACGGGGGAGACTTTGCCGTGCATCATCGTTTGCGCGCGCACGACATTGCCGCCGAACGCTTCGCCCATGGTTTGATGGCCGAGGCACACGCCCATGACGGGCAGCCTGCCGGCAAAGTGCTGCATGGCTGCAACAGAAATGCCTGCTTCTTTAGGGGAACAAGGGCCGGGGCCGATGACCAGATATTGCGGTTTTAGGGCTTCAATTTCTTCGATGGTGATTTCATCGTTGCAACGTACCAAAACTTCCTGCCCCAATTCGGCAAAGTATTGGACGATGTTGTAGGTGAAGCTGTCATAATTGTCGATAAATAAAAGCATTTGCAAACCTTTAATGACATTTTGGAAGACAGGGTAAGGCCTGCCAAAAGTGTAAAAATCGTTTATGTTTGCATAATATCACAATCTTTACTGAAAGGCCGTCTGAAACGGCGGATAAGACAAAACAGCTAAAAAATGCTATGCTTTACGCTTTGAACCTAATCTGTTTGAAGTGATGAAAAAGTATCTTATCCCGACTGCCGCCGTCGTTGTCGCCGCTGCGCTCGGCACGCCTTATTATCTTGGTGTCAAAGCGGAAGAAAGCCTGACCGAGCAACAAAAGCTGTTGCAGGAATCCGGTTTCTTGACCGTTGAGTCCCACCAATACGATCGCGGCTGGTTCAGTTCAACCGAGACGACCGTCATCCGCCTCAAGCCGACCCTGCTTCAAAATACGCAAAAATACCTGCCGGACAATTTGAAAACCGTCCTGCAAGAGCCGATTACGGTCATCAACCATGTGACACACGGCCCGTTTGCCGGCGGCTTCGGCACGCGTGCGCACGTGGAAACCGAGTTCCAATATCATCCGGAAACCAAAAAGTTTTGGACCGCTTCTTCGGCCAGCAAACGCCGTTGACCATGACCAATACGGTTTACCTTTCCGGCGACGGCAAACTCAGCCTCAATATCCCCGCCTTCGACTATGAAGAGCTTTCCGGTATCAAGCTTAACTGGAAAGGCTTTGGCGGCAATACCGATTACAGCCAAGGCCTCAAAAGCTATCGCCACGATTACCTTGCGCCGTCTTTACAAGTCAAATTGGCCGACAAAGGCGATGTGTCTTTGGAAAACCTGCGCTTCCAATCCGAGACGGAAGACGGCCTGACCAAACTTGCTTTGGGCAAGAGCAGCATTACGCTGGATAAATTCCTGCTGCAATGGAAAGAAAACATTGATTACAACGTTAAGTTGAACGAACTGGTCAACCTTGTGACCAACCTGCAAATTGGTGCATTCATCAATCCGACCGGCACGATTGCTCCGTCTAAAATCGAAGTCAGCAAACTGCGTTTCGATACCCAGACCGGCGAAGTCGATAAATTCATCAACAGCGAAGGCCGCTTCCAATTTGAAAGCCTGACTTATGGCGAAGACAAATATGGCTCTCTGGACATCAATGTCGCTGCCGAGCATTTGGATGCGGCATCACTTTTGGCATTGAAAAACAAAATTGCCGAAGTGTCCGTGAAGAAAATGAGCGAAGAAGAAATTCAGGCTTCCTTGATTCAGACGGCCAAAAACGAGGCTTCGGGCCTGTTTACCAACAATCCGGTTTTAAACGTCAAAACCTTCAAATTCACCATGCCTCATGGCGATGTCGATGTCAGCGGCAAACTCGCGTTTAAAGGTTTGGCAGCCAAAGACCTTAACAACTTGGGCGATATGCTGAAGAAAACCGAAGCTGACTTCAATATGAGCGTACCGCAAAAATTGCTGGAGCAGCTCGCCGTCAACCAAGCAAGCAGCCTGTTCAGCGTCAATGCAGAAGATGAAGCATCAGGCCGCGCCAGCATTGACGATATCAATGAGACCTTGCGCCTGATGGTGGACAGCACCATCAAAAGCATGGCAAGCGAGAAATATCTGACCTTAGAAGACGATAATGTCAAAACCCATCTGACTCTGCAAAACAACGAGTTGAAATTAAACGGAAAAGTCCTTCAAAGCGACCCGGAACCCGAGTTTGACGAAGCAGACTTTCCCAATAACTAATCCTCAATCACACAAACAGCGGTTTTAACTTCCCGGAAGTTAAAACCGCAAATCAACCCACAATCAAAAAGGAAACCCATGTTCCGTACCATGCTCGGCGGCAAAATCCACCGTGCCACCGTTACCGAAGCCGACCTCAACTACGTCGGCAGCATTACCGTTGACCAAGACCTGCTGGATGCGGCAGGTATTTGCGTTAACGAAAAAGTCGCCATCGTCAACAATAACAACGGCGAACGCCTTGAAACCTACACCATCCCCGGCGAACGCGGCAGCGGCGTCGTTTGCCTCAATGGCGCGGCCGCGCGTTTGGTTCAAAAAGGCGATATCGTGATTATCATGTCTTACGTCATGTTGTCCGAACCCGAAATTGCAGCGCATGAGCCGAAAGTCGTCCTCGTCGATGAGAACAATAAAATCCGCGACGTGATTTCTTATGAGCCGCCGCACACCGTGTTGTAATATTCAAACAAAGGCCGTCTGAAACGTTTCAGACGGCCTGTTTCCCAAATTCAACTTATCTGAAAGGCTTTGCCGTGAATATCCAAATCAACAACATCACCGTCAGCAACGATGCGCCCTTTACCCTTTTCGGCGGCATCAATGTCCTTGAAGACCTCGACTCTACGCTGAAAGCCTGTGAGCAATACGTTAAAGTAACCGATAAACTCGGCATCCCTTACGTGTTCAAAGCCTCTTTCGACAAGGCAAACCGCTCTTCCATCCACTCTTTCCGCGGTGTGGGTTTGGACGAAGGCATGAAGATTTTTCAAGCGGTAAAACGCGAGTTTAACGTTCCCGTGATTACCGACGTTCACGAGCCTTACCAATGCCAGCCGGTTGCCGAAGTCTGCGATGTCATCCAGTTGCCTGCCTTCTTGGCACGCCAAACCGATTTGGTGGTGGCAATGGCGAAAACCGGCAATGTCATCAACATCAAAAAGCCGCAATTCCTCAGTCCGTCTCAAATGAAAAACATCGTCGAGAAATTCCAAGAAGCAGGTAATGAGCAAATCATTTTGTGCGAACGCGGCGCAAACTTCGGCTACGACAACTTGGTGGTCGATATGCTCGGCTTTGGCGTGATGAAAAAAACGTGTAACAACCTGCCTGTTATTTTTGACGTAACCCATTCCTTGCAAACGCGAGAATCCGGCGCTGCTGCATCAGGCGGCCGTCGCGCCCAAGTATTGGACTTGGCGCTTGCCGGTATGGCAACCCGATTGGCCGGTTTGTTCCTTGAATCCCATGCCAATCCCGACCAAGCTAAATGCGATGGCCCAAGCGCATTGCCGCTTGCCCAATTGGAAGACTTCCTGACCCGTGTTAAAGCAATCGATGAAACCGTGAAATCGTTTGCGCCTATGGATATTCGTTAAGGGCAAATAAGTTAAAAGGCCGTCTGAAAGCATTTTCAGACGGCCTTTTTATTGGCGTTACTGTCCGCGTAAAAACAACGCATCCAATTCTTTTAAAGTCAGTTTGACCCAAGTCGGACGGCCGTGATTGCACTGGTTGCTGCGCGGCGTGTTTTCCATATCGCGCAGGAGCGCATTCATTTCCGGCAGTGTAAGCTGGCGGCCGGCGCGGACGGAGCCGTGGCAGGACATGGTGGCGAGGATGTGGTTTTCGTGTTCCTCGATGGTTTGGCTGCTGCCGACTTGGGCGAGTTCGCCCAATACATCTTTGGCCAGTGAAACGACGTCGGCTTTGCCGAGCATGGCGGGAACTGCGCGGACGGCAAGGGTATTACCGCCCATGTCGGACAATTCCAGCCCGAAGCCTGCCAGTGTTTCGACATGATCGGCAAGGGCGGCACATTCTTCGTGGGATGCGGCAAAGGTTACGGGAATAAGCAGACGCTGGCTTTGCAGGTTGCCGTTTTCCTGACGTTGGCGTTTCATTTTCTCGTAGTTGACGCGCTCGGCGGCAGCGTGCATATCGATGAGCAACAGACTGTCTTCTGCTTGGGCAAGGATGTAGATGCCAAGTAATTGGGCAATGGCAAAACCGAGCGGCGGCAGTTCGGATTGTGATGGAAGGCCGTCTGAAAGCGGCGTATCTGTTTTGGGAGTAGGCATTTCAGACGGCATATTGCCGAAACGTGCCTGCTCGAATTGGCTCAACTCAAGGTCGATGTCGTCGGTTTTTTGTAAAGCTCGGCGTAAGTATTCATGGCCGCGCGGCTTTCGCGCAGGGACAGGCTGCGTTGTTGCGGCGCGCGCGCGGCTTGGTAAGGCATGGGCGCGGTTTTACCTGACGAAACAAAGGCATTGCGTGTATCGGATTTGTTGCCTGCCGGGTAGTTGGATGCGCTATCAAACAGATTTTCGCTGTCGTTTTCAGACGGCGTTGAGGCAGGAGTAACGCCGGTAATGTCATGCAACACTTCGCCAGCGTTGCTGACGCTTTCGGTCAGGTCGGCGCGTGTGTCGGCAAGGGCTTTGTTGAGTGTGTGGAACACGAGTTGGTGTACCTGCTGGCTGTCGCGGAAGCGGATTTCGGTTTTGGTAGGGTGGACGTTGACATCTACGGCTTCGGGCGGCAGGTCGAGGAAGAGGACGAAAGCAGGCGTCAGCGCGTTGTGCAATACATCTCGATATGCCTGCTTGACAGCATGGAGCATGACTTTGTCGCGGACAAAACGATGGTTGACGAAGCAGTATTGTTTGTCGGTTTTGCCTTTGGCGAAAGTCGGTTTGGCAATCGCGCCATAGAGCCGCAGTGCGCCATTTCCGCTGTCAATTTCCAATGAGGCCGTCTGAAAATCATCGCCGACAATGGCGGCGATACGTTCATGCAGGCTTTGGGCTGGAAGTTTGAACACTTGTTTGCCGTCGCGTTTGAGTGAGAAGGCAATGTGCGGATGCGCCAGAGCGAGGCGTTCGAGCATGGTAGCGCAGTGGGCATATTCGGTGTTTTCGGATTTGAGGAACTTGCGTCGCGCAGGGGTGTTGAAGAAGAGTTCGGCGGCTTCGATGGTGGTGCCGACGGGGTGGGCGGCTGCCGTAGGACTGCTAAGTTTGCCGTCTTCGGCTTTGACTTGGGTCGCGTGCGAACTGTCTTCTTGACGGCTGGTCAGGGTCAGGCGGCTGACGGAGGCGATACTGGCCAAACCTTCGCCGCGAAAGCCCATGCTGGCAACGTGTTCCAAATCGTTTAAGGTTTTGATTTTGCTGGTGGCGTGACGGTGTAGTGCAAGCTCGATGTCGTCCGGATGGATGCCACTGCCGTTGTCGCTGACGCGAATCAGGCGGATGCCACCGCCTGCCAGCTCAACATCAATCGCTGTCGCGCCTGCATCAATACTGTTTTCAACAATTTCTTTCAGAGCGTTGGCAGGACGTTCGACCACTTCGCCGGCGGCGATTTGGTTGACAAGATGGTCGGGTAGGGCGGCAATTCGGGACATCGGTTTCTTTCAAAAAAGCAACGGCGGGAGGAGAAATTACAGGTATTTGCGCATCAATTCGCATTCGACGCGGACGGTTTTGTTCAGTTGCAACACGGCAGTACCGAGCGACTCGTAGCGGTTGAGGCGATAGAAAGGCACGGAATTGAGCGAGGCATACAGTTTGAGAAAGCTGAGGCCTGCATTTCGTGCCATTTCTTCGGCGCGGCTGAGCAGGGCCGTGCCCAAGCCGAGATTGTGGAAGAGCGGATGGACGTATAAGGCGTCCAGTTGCGCTTCTTTGAAATCGACTTGGAAGAAGCCTTGAATCAGCCCTTTGTATTCGACCACCCACAAGGCTTTGTTTTTATCGGAGATGGTTTCTAAATAGCTGTTGATGTCGAGCAGACTTTCCCATGTGTGCATAATGGTTTCATCGTAACTGCGGATGCAGGCGTATTGAACGGCATGCAGATGGGCGTTGTGTATGTCTTGGCAGTCTTTTTCGGTTGCTGGACGGAGGATGGTCAGAAGGCTCATGGCGGATGGTCGGAAAAATTGATTTCAGACGGCCTTTAGCGATCAAAGGCCGTCTGAAAAAGTGGGTATGGTTACAGGCTTTGATGCAAGGTTTGTGCGGTTTGGAATGCGTTGTCCGCATCATTGGCCAAGACGGTAAAGTGGCCCATTTTTCGGCCTTTGCGCGCGGCTTTTTTACCGTAAAGATGCAGATGTGTATTCGGGTTGCTTTGCAGCGGCAGCCATTCGGGTTCGCCGCCGTCTTCCTTCCAAACGTCGCCCAAAATATTCGCCATACAGCAAGAACTCAGCAATTTGGTGTCAGCCGGAGGCAGGTTGCACATCAGGCGGACCTGTTGCTGGAATTGGTCTGCCGCGCAGGCGTCGATGGTATGGTGGCCGGAGTTGTGCGGACGCGGCGCGATTTCGTTGACGACCAATTCATGTGTATCGCCGACAACAAACATTTCTACTGCCAATACGCCGACGTAGTTCAATTCATCGGCCAAACGCTGCGCCATCTGCCGCGCCTGTTGCTGCACGTCGGCACTCAGTCGCGCAGGGACGATGGAGTAGGCGAGGATGCCGTTTTCGTGAATATTTTCGGCAGGGTCGAAAGTTTGCACGTTGTCATTGTTCAGACGGCATACGATAACGGAAATCTCGCCGCGCAAGTCCACCATTTTTTCTAAAACGCAATCCACGCCACCGTGTTCGGCAAATGCGGCTTTGAGTTCATCCAATGTTTTTACGCGGATTTGGCCTTTGCCGTCGTAGCCCAAAGTGGCAGTTTTCAGGATGCCGGGCAGAAATTGTACGCTTTCTTCAGTGATGTCTTCGGCCTTGCAAACTGCTTGATACGGCGCGGTTTGCAGACCTGCTTTGCGTATCCATGCCTTTTCCTGAATGCGGTTTTGCGCGATGGCAACGCAGTCGCCGCTGGGGGAAACATTGGTGTGTTTGGCGAGAAAACGCATCGCGTCGGCATTGACGTTTTCAAACTCGGTCGTAACAGCCGCGCATTTTGCCAATTCTTCCAAAGCGGCCGGGTCATCAAACGGCGCACACAAATGGCGGTCGGCAAATTCCGCTGCTGGCGCATTCGGGTCGGGATCGAGTACGGTTACTTTGTAGCCCATGGTTTTGGCAGCAACAGTAAACATTCTGCCTAATTGTCCGCCGCCAAGAATGCCGAGCATAGCAGGAGGGAGGATGGGGGATGTGTTCATGGATAATCGCTTTATGAAGAAATTGTGTAGGGTGTTTGCGGGCCGTCTGAAAATGGTTTCACGGCTTCAGACGGCCTGATGTTTTAAAGTTTGCCGATAAATTGCGGCGGAACGTTTTCAGTTAACCATACGCCGTTGTCCGCCAAATAAAATTGATGTCCTGCCGCAAGCATGGCGACAGTGTCGATGGTCAATACAACCGGCTTGCCGTGGCGGGAGCCGACGTTGACGGCTGTTTCGGCATCGGCAGACAGATGGACAAAATGGCGCGAGGCAGAATGCAGGCCTTGCTCCAAAATAGACGGAACAGAGTGCTCAGCCGTACCGTGATACAAAATCTGAGGAGGCGTTGCCACTTTGTGTTCGACCTGAACTTGTGCCGTCGAATGACCTTGCGCCGCGCGGATGCGTTTGCCGTCTTCAGAAAGGGTAAACCGTTTTTTATCGTTGTTTTCGACCACTTCCAATAATATTTCATAGGTCAGCGGATTACCTGTAAAGCCGCGCTCGGGATGGTTTACCTGCGTCAGTAAGGTATCAATATTCACCCAGCCGTCTTTATCCAAAGTAATGCCGATTTGTTCAGGATGATGGCGCAAGATAAAGCTGAGGAATTTGCTGATGGATTTTAGTTGTTTTTCGTTTGGTATCATAATCTTGTTGTTTAGTCATTTTAGAGTGCAGGCCGTCTGAAGATTATTTATCCAACCCTTCTTGCACCATTTGCGCTGCACGTATTACTGCTCGGGCTTTGTTTTGGGTTTCCTGCCATTCGGATGTTGGGTCGGAGTCGGCAACTACGCCTGCGCCGCTTTGGACGAAGAGGGTATTGTTTTTAATCACGGCAGTGCGGATGGCAATGGCTAAGTCCATGTCGTTGTTGAAACTCCATACGCCGACTGCGCCGCCGTAGATGCCGCGTTTGCTCGGTTCGACTTCTTCGATGATCTCCATGGCGCGGACTTTGGGGGCACCGGAAAGTGTGCCTGCCGGGAAGGTTGCGGCGAGGATGTCCATATTGGTCATGCCGTCTTTCAGACGGCCTTCGACGTTGGAAACGATGTGCATCACATGGGAGTATTTTTCAATCACCATTTTGTCGGTGACTTTGACTTCGCCGGTTTTACTAATGCGGCCGACATCGTTGCGTCCTAAGTCAATCAACATGACGTGTTCGGCAATTTCTTTGGCATCGCTCAGCAGGTCTTGCTCGTTGGCAAGGTCTTCGGCTGGTGTTTTGCCGCGCAGGCGAGTACCGGCAATAGGGCGGACGATGACATCGTCGCGTTCGCGGCGGACAAGGATTTCGGGCGAAGAGCCGACAATATGGAAATCGCCGAAATCGTAGTAGAACATATACGGCGATGGGTTTAGCGTACGCAGGGCGCGGTAGAGGGCAAGCGGATTGTCGGTAAATTCCATGCTCATGCGCTGGCTGGGGACAACCTGCATACAGTCGCCTGCAAAGATGTAGTCTTTGATTTTGTTGACGCAGGCTTTGAAAGGTTCTTCTCCAAATTCGCTGACTGCTTGCGTCTGCTTGCTGCCGAGAGAAAGCGGGATGGCACAACTTTGGCGTAACTGGGTACGGATGTCTTCAAGACGTTCGCGTGCGCGTTCGTAGCCGTTGGCTTGAGACGGATCGGCATAAACAATCAGGTAGATTTTGCCGCTTAGGTTATCCACTACTGCAAGCTCTTGCGAGAGCATCAGGAGGATGTCGGGCGTACCGAGCGGATCGGCTTTGGCCGTATGTTTCAGGCGGTGGGAAAAATGTTCAAAATTGTAGATGGTTTCATAACCGAAGTAGCCGACCAGACCGCCGGTAAAGCGCGGCAGGCTTGGAATTTCGGGCGTTTTGAAGCGGTTGTGAAAGGCTTCGATAAAGGGCAGGGGATTGCCGTCGTGTTGTTCGACGATTTCGCCGTTTTGATACACATCGATATGTTTGCCGCTGGTTTTGAGACAGTGGCTGCAAGGCAGGCCGATAAAGGAATAGCGGCCGAAGCGTTCGCCACCGACAACGGATTCGAGCAGGTAGGTGAAAGGCTTGTTGGCAAGTTTGAGGTAGATTGAGAGCGGTGTGTCCAAGTCGGCAAGCAGCTCTTGAACGAGTGGAATGCGGTTGTAACCTTGTGCGGCTTGGGCTTGGTATTCTTGTTTGCTGATCATCTTGATAAGTCTTTCAGACGGCCTGTTTTAGGGTGTTAAATCGTGTGAAGAGTATAGCATTTTATTGGGATTGTTGACAGTCTGAGCGTTATGTCAGATATAGAAAACGCCGTCTGAAAAAGACGGCGCGAGGTATCAGGCAAGGGTATTGCCGATTTTGTTTTTTCGGCTTCGCTTCCACTTGAAAACATAAGCGGCAACAACGGGAATCAGGGCGATAATGGATTTGAATGTCCAGCCTGAATACCATGTGCCTTCGGGAACATCGCTTGCAAGCCAAGTGAAGTACGGCCACCAGCAGGCAACTAGGCTGCCGAGGAACAGCGGCCAAATATGACGGCTTAAGTTGCGTTGCCATAAAAGGAAACAGATGGCCGCCCAAACAAAAGTCAGTACGGTAATCAGGAGAATGGTGTAGGCATCTGAAATCAGGATGGCGGCAAAGTAGTAGCTGAGTGCGACCCATAACAGGGCAAGTACCAAAACAATAATTTCTTCTGGACGTTTAAACATGATTTTTCTCTTTTGTAAGACTGACAAGGCGACAATACTATACCCTAAACAAGGTGTGATGATAAGAGTCTTTCAGACGGTCTTGTAATCGGGTTTGCTATAATGTGTGCAATCAATTTTTTGGAAAGGACAAACCATGACGGCAAACTTTCAAGAAACGCTGAAGGCTTTGGGCAAACAGGCGAAAAAGGAAGCTGCGGAGCGGGAAGTGGAAGCGAAGGCTAAAAAGCAGGCAGAAGATGTGGATTTCAGCAAGGCGGTTGGCAAGGTTACGCCTTTGAAAAATGCCGGCAACTATTATGAACAGCCTCGCGATAAATCGCCTATCAAACCGCGACCTAAAGAAATGGCAACTTTGGAGCAGGAAGATTATTTTTATGTGGGCAGCGGCGGCTGGGAAGAACCGCCGGCTTCGTTCAGTAAAAACGGGCAGGGTAAAAATGATTTGATGCGTTTGCGAAACGGCCATTATCCTGTTGTGGCTGATGTGGATTTGCACGGCTATACTCAGGAAGAAGCGCAGCAGGTATTGAACGAATTTATTGAGTTTACGAAAAAACGCGGCGTTTGCGGCGAGATTGTCCACGGTAGTGGCTTGGGTTCTTCAGGCTATAAACCGGTTTTGAAAAATATGACGCGCCGCTGGTTGATGCAGCATCCTGATGTGTTGGCTTATGTCGAGCCTCGACAAGGCAATGATGGCGCAGTCAGGATTTTGTGAAGCGTCAACGCCGAGACGATGATTGGAAGCAGTAAAATATAAAAAGCAGTGTCGATAAAATGACACTGCTTTTTTATGGTTGTCAGTTTAAGAAGATTTCTTTTTGGAAACCGATTCGCAACCTTTGCCATTGGTCATTGTAGTTTTGGAATCTTTGGCAGAATCAATATCAGTGCATTTGTAAGCATTGCCCAAGCTGTCCATCCGAACGGAAAGTTTGTAATCAGTACCGGTTTTCGGAGTGGCGAAAAGATAATAGGCCCTGCTGTTTTTAGCGTCCTTATTTTTCATTTCACCGCTGAAGTCATATTTAGCAGCGACCTCGGGCGCAGCTTTGTAGGTCTTAACCAATCCTGTATCTCCCTCAACTTCATCTTCTATTTTGAGGGTAGGATTTTTGACTAATTTGGTTTTCAAGGCATTATTAATAGCAAGCAGTTCTGTATGCGCTTGTGATTGGTAGCCGCGTTCAATGTAGCGATTGTAAGACGGAATGGCAATGACGCTCAGGATGGCTAAGATGGCGACGGCAATCATCATCTCAATCAGCGTAAAGCCTAGTTGTTTGGTAGAGGTCTTATTCATTATATTATTCGCTGGCAACGTAAGACTGAAGAACGACTTGGGTATTGGCATTCTTACCCCATGCTTTGGCAGTAACGCGGTAAATAGTACGTTTGTCGGCAGAGTTAGTGCCTAGATATTCGATGATGTAGCGCGGACTTTTTTTGATGCCGCTATTTTCACCTAGAGAATATTTTTTGCCGTTGACATCAATACATTTTTGGGGTTTTTTCTTCTTTTTTTCATCTTTTTCTATACATTCAGGGAGTATACGATTCCAAGCATCTCCTATATTATTGTCATTTTCTTGTGTTTGAAAGTTACCGTCGTATTTAACGTATGGTGTAAAGCATAAACCGTCTTTACACTCTTTAGTAAAATTAGTCTTTTTCCCTTCAATATCAAAAATTTGATTTTCACCTTCACGCAATGCCGCTTCGGCCAAGGTAGTTGCCAGTTTGCGGTCGGCATCGTTGGTGCTGATACGCTGTTCGGTATTGTAGGACTGGGTGGCTGTAACCACGAGCAGGGCGATAACGACCATCATCATTAAGACGATAAACAAAGCATAGCCCTGCTGCCGGTCAGGTTTGATTAGAGTGATCGGTCGGCGCATACGTTTCCTCCGCGGATGGTGGCATTAATATTATAGATATCGACTTTATTGTCTTGTTCTTTTGATGGGTCAATACTGCCGTTATTCAGTACGATTTGGATAGAAGCCGGAGACTTAGCTTCAGCTGAGATATCCAATGCGTTTTTGTAATCAAATGATTCTGTATTCAATCCGCTGGCAGATGCATTTTCAGAATCAGGACATTCTGCATAGATATAGTGGATATCCATGCTTGTAATGCCTTTAATCAACAGCTGCGGGTTGCTCCATGAGCCATCATCAGATAATTGGAAACGGAATAAGCTGCTCTCTTTGCTCTCTTCGCCAAGTTTACCGACAGCGTAGGCAATCATTTCATGTTTCATGATGGCGATAGTGCCGTCTTGATCAGAGTCGGTAATTTTTAAATTCAAAGCTGATTTTGCCGTATTCAAATCTTTAATTTTTGTTTGAGGCTTTGCAATGCGGGAGCAGCTGCTGACAATGGCAGTTTTTGCAGCCGCGTCTGCTTTGTCGATACCGTATTGGAACAGCAGGGCTTTGCCCTTTTGAGTAAAGCCGGGATAGCTTAATTCGATTTCTTTAATCGGTAACAGATTATTAGCCGTTTTCAATGTGTATTCATCCGAGCTTTTGTCTTCTATCACTGCAGAGGCAGGAAAATTCGACATATTGAAGCAGCCGAAATTGCCTGCCATACGCGCATCACGGACGATCATATTGGCGGTGTTGCGCAAATCTTGTTGGATACCGATACGGGTGTTGGCAGATTTGTTCAATCCGCGTGCAGTAAAGTAGGTGGAGCTGACAGCCATTAAGACGATCATGCTGAGCAGGCTGGCAACCAGAAATTCAAGGATGCTGAAGCCGCGAATGGCGGTTTTATTGGAAATATGGTTGAGTAAGCGTTTATTGTTCATTATTAGTCTCTTACGCGTGATTGGTAGGTATAGACAACGTGATGCCCCGATGTGTTGAGATTTTTTGCGGTATTTTCTTCTTCGACATCTTGCAACCATAAAACTTTAACGATGGTTGTATCGCCTTTGCCATCGCAGTTTGCTTGGAAGCCATTTTCGTAAGTCGGCTCTGCACCGGAAGAATCTTTGCAGATGGTTGAGAACACTTGGGCTTCGGGAAGGGCTTTGGCTAAGTCGGTTTTAAACTGTGCAATTTGAGCCTGTGCAAGTTGGGCTTTGTTCATTTTGGCTTCAAATTTTCCAGTTTGTTTAGAGTCGGATTTTAGATAGGCATCATAGGATTTTTTATAACGGGAGGTTTTTTCCCCTGCAGTATCGGTTTCTTCAGAGAGCGTCGGATTAATGAGCATGCCTTCAATCAGATTTTGCGTAATTTGGGCGACTGTGGTTTGATTTTCAGACTCGCGCACGTTGGATACGGTACGTAATTGAACAGCCAGCAGGGCGAGTACGCCGATAGCCAGGACAAACATGGCAATCAAAACTTCAATCAGGGTCATACCTGATTGAAGTTTTGGGGTAAAGCTTGTTGAGCTCGTTTTCAGACGGCCTTTAAATGATCTGAGATGAGTAGGATTAGTAATGTTCATAAGATACCGTTGTTATTATTTGGAAGTGTATTCGCACATTTTGCGCTCATCGTTTTTAGCACAGATTTCGACATGCCCATTGCCATTGATTAAAAGTACGGTAGCACGGGCTTTTTTGGTTTCAGCATCGGTGGCAAATTTATCCGTCAGGCTGATTTTGATGTGACCGTCTGAAAATTGATAATTTTTCTTATCCTTATCACCATCCTTATCATCGATTAAATATTCAAATGTACCATTGGGCAGGAATTTCCACCAGACTTCTTTTGGATCGGAAGAGGAGAGGGCGGAAAGTGAAGTACCGCTGGGAATATAGTCGAAGCGGTATTCCACTTTTTCAGTGTCGCCATTGAGAATGATGTAGCGGATAGATAAATCGTCTTCATCATTTTGATAGCTGGAATTTTCGTTTTTATCGGCGTAGGCCAACATACCAATACTGGTACTGGTACTGTTTTTTTGTGAATGCAACCATTATGCGAGCCATCGGATTTGATTTTGGCCGGGCAGATGTAAACGGGAAGATTGAGACGGACGGCCTCATTACGCGCGAAACGCAGCAGATTGGCAATTTGCTCTGCTTGCGATGCCGCACGTCTGGAGGCAATCCATTGATTCATATTGGGAAGTGCGATGACGGCCATTACTGCTGCAATAGTAATGACGATCAGCAACTCAATTAGGGTGAAGCCTTTTTGTGTCTGATACATGAGTGATTTTTTTGGTAGTAATGTGTTGGGTAACTAACGTTTTCTCTTTTGCACTTGCCTGTGGCAATGCTTTTGCTTTTATTAGATTTATTTTAAACGATTTTGTAATGCGTGACTAATAAAATATGAAATTCGGTTAGTTTTTCAGACAATCTGTCTCAATCTTCCATCAACATGGATTCTGGAACATAGGCAGCATTATCAAATTTGGTAAATTGACCCATCCAAGTGAGGAACACTTTCCCGACGGGACCGTTACGGTGTTTGCCGATAATACATTCCGCCAAGCCTTTTGCGGGTGATTCTGAGTTGTAGTATTCATCACGATACATGAACATAATCAAGTCGGCATCTTGTTCGATTGCGCCGGATTCACGCAAGTCGGACATCATCGGGCGTTTGTCGGTACGCTGCTCAACTGTACGGCTCAACTGCGACAGGGCAATGACGGGAACTTGCAATTCTTTAGCCAATGCTTTGAGGGAGCGGGAAATTTCGCCAAGCTCGGAAGCACGGTTGTCAGAACGGCCGGAGCCTGACATTAATTGCAAGTAGTCGATGACGATCAAGCCCAATTTGCCGTTGAACTGGCGAGCAAGACGACGGGCGCGGGCGCGCAGTTCGAGCGCGGTCAAACCCGGCGTTTCATCGATATACATGGGTGCATCGGAGAGTTTAACGACCGCTTCGTTCAGACGGCCCCAGTGTTCGTCTTGCAATCTGCCGGTTTTTAAAACGCTTTGGTCTAAACGTCCGACTGAACCCAGCATACGCATAACCAGCTGCGCACCGCCCATCTCCATCGAGAATACGGCGACAGGCAGCCTGCCCTCTACGGCAACGTGTTCGGCAATGTTGATCGAAAAGGCAGTTTTACCCATGGAAGGACGGCCTGCGACGATAATCAAATCGCCCGGTTGGAGGCCTGATGTTTTTTTGTCGAGATCGATAAAACCTGTCGATATGCCGGTTACTTCATCAGGATTGTCGCGCGAATAAAGCATATCGATGCGCTCTACCACTTCTTTCAAAAGGTCGGGCATCTCAAGGAAGCCTTGTTTGGCTTTGGCGGTACTTTCGGCGATTTGGAATACTTTATTTTCTGCCTCGTCCAAAAGCTGGCCTGCATCGCGCCCTTGCGGATTGTATGCGCTGCGTGCAATTTCCGTGCCGACTTCGGCAAGCTGGCGCATGATGGAACGTTCGCGCACGATTTCGGCGTAGCGGCGGATATTGGCAGCGGATGGCGTGTTTTGCGCCAGTGTAATCAGATAGTTGAATCCGCCTGCCGCTTCCAATTCTTCATTGCGTTCCAAACTTTCCTGAACGGTAATGACGTCAGCAGGACGGCTTTCATTAATCAGGTTGGCAATTGCACGAAAAATCAGGCGGTGTTCGTGGCGGTAGAAATCCTCGCCGGAAACGACATCGGCAATACGGTCCCAAGCAGAATTTTCCAGCATCAGGCCGCCCAAAACGGATTGCTCCGCTTCTGTGGAATGTGGCGGCAGTGACAATGCGCTGATTTCACGGTCTTCAGACGGCATATCGGAATAATTGCTCATGACGGGCATCTCTGGCTGGAAAATTGCAATCCACTATTATAGCGCAGTGTAAGTTCAATTGGTTTGTTTAGGCTAAAGCAGGTAAAATAGCAATGTTGTCGATTTGACAACACACACTACCAAAATATAAATATCAATAATTAGGAGCATAAAAATGGAACACAAGCTGCCACAATTGCCTTATGAACTGGACGCATTGTCCCCACATCTGACCAAAGAAACTTTGGAGTTTCACTACGGCAAACACCATCAAACTTACATCACCAATTTGAACAATCAAATCAAAGGCACTGAGTTTGAAGAAATGCCTTTGGAAGAAATCCTGAAAAAATCTTCCGGCGGTATGTTCAACAATGCTGCCCAAACTTGGAACCACACTTTCTACTGGCTGGGCTTTACCCCTAAAGGCCAAGGCAAACCTGCCGGCGAATTGGCTGCAGCCATCGACGCCAAATGGGGCAGCTTCGAGAAATTCCAAGAAGCGTTCAATGCTTGCGCGGCCGGTACTTTTGGCTCCGGTTGGGCATGGTTGGTAAAAACGCCTGCCGGTGAATTGGATCTGGTTTCTACTTCCAATGCAGGTACTCCGCTGACTACTGAAAACACTCCACTGTTGACTTGCGACGTATGGGAACACGCCTACTACATCGACTACCGCAACAGCCGTCCTAACTACCTGAAAGGTTTCTGGGAAATTGTTAACTGGGATGAAGTTGCCAAACGCTTCGCCGCATAAAACGATATGAGTGAAAAGGCCGTCTGAAAATTTTTCAGACGGCCTGAAACCTTTGAACAATTAGCAGTACGTGCAATGGCCGCCCTTTACGACATCATTAAGGTACATCAATCGGGCGCTAATATTTTAGTGGTATCGCATGGTCATACCTTGCGGCTTTTATTGTCCTTACTAGGCGGAGCGACTTGGGAAAACCATCGTGATGAGGGTAAATCCGTGTCATTGTTGAATACTTCGATCAGTATTGTGAAATACGATAGTGAAAGCGGTTTTCATATTGAGCAGCTTAACGATGTGGCTCATTTACAATGATCACACCCATTCATCAATAATAAAAAAGTGGGCATTTTACCCACCTTTTTTGCCATTAGCCGAATACTTTTTCCAAGTGTGCTTGGTAGTCTGCTAAGTATTGTTCCACTTGTGGATTTTTGATCACATCGTTACATAAGAATGTCGGCAGACGGTTCAAACCGATGAACTCGTTGAGTTTGTGGAAAGGCATGAACACAGCATCCACATCTTTGCCTTCAAAGAAGTCGCCTTCACGGGTGAACGCTTTAATCGGCGCATTCCAAGTAAGCGAAAGCATGTGTTTTTTGCCTTGCAATAAACCACCTGTACCGAAGCCTTCGGTCGGGCTGACACGATGACGGCCATCACTGTGGTAAAGCTTGCCGTGTCCAGCG
>NZ_LAEI01000041.1:0-248600 GCF_001618065.1 Neisseria flavescens | reverse complement strand
TAATCAAAATTGCCATATCGCTTCCTTTCTGTACTCGTTTCAGACTTGGGTTTAAGGTATGATAACGCCTTATCAGACGGCCTGAAATTCGGCCGGCCGATTCTAAATTTAACGATAATCATATCATCACAATAGGACACACTCCATATGAAAACCCGTTTTCTCCCTGTCGCTTTGGCGGCAGTGGCGCTTACCCTGACCGCCTGCGGCGGCAGCGGCGCGCCGTCCCAGCCTAAAGGCCCGATTTCCGAAGACCGTACGGCCGCGTTCAAATCCATGATGCCCGAGTTTACCCGCATGGGCAAAATGGTCAAAGACGAAGAGCCTTACGACGTAGAAAAATTCAAACAAGCCGCCGCAACCTTCGCTGAAAACAGCAAAAAACCATTCACTCTGTTTGAATCCGATCCTCAAGGCAACGGCCGCGCCCTGCCTGCCATCTGGACAGACACGGCAACCTTCAAAGCCGAAGAAGAAAAATTTGCCGCTGCAGTTGAGAAACTCAACGCCGCCGCACAAACCGGCAAATTGGAAGAAATCAAAGCCGCTTACGGCGAAACCGGTGCAAGCTGCAAATCTTGCCACGATACATTCCGCGGTCCGGAATAAGGCTTAAAACAATAAAGGCCGTCTGAAATATCATTTTCAGACGGCCTTTTCTTCAACTGACTTCAAATCTTTCTATATTGACTTTATATTTTGCATTTCATGTTTTTTACCGGTTTCATTTGAAACCAACGGCTCAATTCACATATCGCAATCAAATTTTCTTCTTCCGGCTGTTTAAATTCAATTAAATCTTCCCTCTTCCCGGCTGATCCGATTCAAATTTAAACCTACTTTATCTTTTCAGCCGGATTCATCATATGCGCGTTGATTATCTCCTAAAACAAAAATCTGCTTTATTTTTTAATAAATAAAAACCATTATCAAAATATTTGTAAAATTTAATAATATGTTATACAGTAGCAACTTCGTTTCTGAGGTAACTATCATGAATCCGAATTTCAAATTAAATCTACTGACATTATCTTTACTGGCTATAACAAGTATCGCACACGCAGAAGAAGAGGTTTCAACTCAAGAGCTTGATGAAATTCAAGTCAAAGGCAAACACATTGCCAAAGAGAAAAAAGTTTTTACCGAAGGCCAAGCCAAAAGTTCGCGTGAACGGGTTTATCAATCCAGCGAAAACATCGATACCATTGTTCGGAGCATGCCCGGCGTTTTCACCCAACAAGACAAAGGATCGGGGGTATTGGCGGTTAATATCCGTGGCGATAGCGGTTTGGGACGTGTCAATACGATGGTTGACGGCATAACCCAAACCTTCTATTCCACTTCCGCCGATGCCGGACGCAGCGGTAGCTCCTCGCAATTCGGTACGGCACTGGATCCCAATTTCATTGCCGGCGTCGATGTAACCAAAGGCAGTTTCTCGGGTGCCAACGGCATCAATACCTTATCCGGTACAGCCAATTTCCGTACTTTACGGGTAGACGATGTGGTACACGGAAACAATACCTTCGGCCTCTTGACCAAAGGATTGACCGGCACAAACAGCACCAAAAGCAACTTTATGGCAACCGGAGCGGTACAAAAATGGTTTGACAGCGGAGCGCGCCTTGGAGCGTTATATGGTTACAGCCACCGTAATGTCGAGCAAAACTATAAAGTGGGCGGCGGCGGTCAGCGTATCGGCAATTTTGGCGAGGAATATTTGGACCGTAAAAAACAAGAATATTTTGAAAGCAACTTATTGAAATTCGACCACGAACAAAATCTCTGGGTTCGTGACTTTTCCAAGCGCAATGCGGTCGGCAAAAGCTATTGGGACTACCCTTTCTCCAAAAAATATAACGATCCTGAAGTTTTACAAAGAGATTATGTCGATGATTTGGAAAGAAGCTGGAAAGAGAATCTGGCACCGCAATGGGATTTGACTCCAATCGACCCGACCAGCCTGCAACAACGCTCAAACAGCCATTTGGTCAAAGTAGAATATGAAAACGACAACAACAAGCTGGACCTTCAGCTTCGTACCATGAACAACCGTATCGGCAGCCGCAAAGTAGAAAACCGCAACTACCAAGCCAATTACAACTTAAACATTGGCGATTATGTCGATTTAAACGTGTTGGCCGCCCATAATTTGGGAAAACAAAAATATCCGAAAAACTCACGTTTTTCAGGATGGGGGCTGCTTGATTATTTGGAAACCAAAAACACAGCCAATCTTTTGGATATCAACAACAGCTTTTCTTTCAAACTTCCCAACAAAACAGATTTAAAAACTACTGTCGGTTTCAATTTCTTTAAAAACCAATACAGTAAAAACCGCTTTCCAGAAGAGCTGAGCCTTTTTTACGACGGCCCCGATCAAGATGCCGGCCTGTACAGCTTTTTAGGCCGTTTCAAAGGCGACAAAGGAATATTTCCTCAAAAATCAACGATATTGCAACCTTCAGGCCAGCAAAAATTCAATACGTTCTATTTTGATACTTCCTTGAAAAAAGGCATTTATCAATTAAATTACAGCGCCAATATGGTCAACTACCGCTACAAGGGCGAATATACCGACTACTTCAATACCCAAGAAGACTTTAAAAAAGCATTTGGAGAAGATTCTGAAATTTATAAACAACATTGCACACCAAGCTGCGACCTTTACGAACCGGTTTATACCAAATCTGGTAAAAAGCATGCGGTAAACCATTCGGTGGCATTAAACATCAATGTCAACGACTACTTTATGCCGTTTATCAGCTATTCGCGTACGCATAGAATGCCGAATATTCAAGAAATGTATTTTTCACAAATCGGCGACTCGGGCGTCAATACCGCCCTTAAGCCGGAACAGGCCAATACTTACCAAATAGGCTTCAATACCTTCAAAAAAGGGATTTTCAAGCCGGATGATGTATTGGGTTTCAAACTGGTCGCCTATCGCAGCAGGATAAACAACTATATCCACAATGTTTATGGCAAATGGTGGGATTTGGATAAAGCACCCAGCTGGGTAACCAGTACCGGCCTGCAATACTCTATCCAGCATCGAAACTATGCCAAACCTGTCCATAAAAATGGTTTGGAAGTGGAAATGAACTATGATTTCGGCCGCTTTTTTACCACCCTGTCTTACGCATATCAAAAAACCAACCAGCCGACCAATTATAGCGATGCCAGCGAATCGCCCCGTAATTCTTCTAAAGAAGACCAAATCAAACAAGGTTACGGCTTAAGCAAAATTTCCCGCCTGCCCCGAGATTACGGGCGGTTTGAATTGGGTTCCCGCTGGTTGGGCAACAAATTGACCATCGGCGGCATTATGCGCTATTACGGCAAAAGTACACGGGCAACGACTGAGGAGGAATTTGTTGACGGGACAACCGGTGCCAATACCTACTCTTCACACCAAATGGGCAGAAGGACGATCAAAAAAACAGAAAGCATCAACAGACAGCCGCTGATTTTTGATTTCTATGCCAATTATGAACCGAAGAAAAACCTTATCCTTCGTTTCGACATTCAAAATGCGTTCAATAAACGCTATATCGATCCTTTGGATGCCGCAAACGATGCCGCGACTCAGCGCTATTTCAGCGTATTTGAAAGAAAAGGCGGTTTAGATGACGAAGAAGTCGAATGTGATGCCAACGGTTTATGCAATGGCAAATATGGCGGCACGACACGCTCCGTCTTGAACAACTACGCACGAGGCAGGACTTTGCTGTTTACCATCAGTTATAAGTTCTAAACCTTTCTCTATCTATCAGCATTCTTGATACAACACTGACTCAAAAGCCGACAAACACAATGTTTGCCGGCTTTTTTCGATATATCCTCAAAATTTTCTTCATCTATACATAGATAAAAAACCTGCCCTTGCGGACAGGTTTTCAATGATGACGGATTACAAGCCGCTCAGACGGGCAGTATCGTGTGCAATCATCAATTCTTCGTTGGTAGGAATCACAACGGCAACAGCTTTGCTGTCGGCAGTGGTAATCACACCGGCATTACCGAAGCGGGCTTTCAGGTTGGCTTCTTGATCAATGTGCAGACCGAGGAAGCCCAAGTAGCCCAATACGCGTTCGCGGATGATGTCGGAGTTTTCACCGATACCGCCGGTGAAGACCAATGCGTCCAAACCGCCTGCCGCTACTGTCATGCTGCCGATGTATTTAGCCAAGCGGTAGATGAACATTTCCAGAGCCAGTTTGGCGCCCGGATGACCTTTGGCAGCTTCTTCTTCGATGGTACGGCAGTCGTTGGACAAACCGGAAATACCGAGCAGGCCGGATTTTTTGTTCAGCATTTCGGTAATTTGGGAAATGGTCATGTTGGCGTTTTCAGCCAAGAAACTGAAAACGGCAGGGTCGATATCGCCGCTACGGGTACCCATTACCAAACCTTCCAGCGGAGTCAGGCCCATGCTGGTGTCTTGAGATTGGCCGTTGGCAACGGCGGTAATGGATGCGCCGTTACCCAAGTGGGCAATAACCATGCGCAAATCTTTTTTATCTTTACCGAGGAAGCGTGCGGTTTCGTCGGCAACGAAGCGGTAGCTGGTACCGTGCGCGCCGTAGCGGCGCAAGCCGTATTTTTCATACAATTCATGTGGAACAGCGTATTTGTAAGCGTGTTCAGGCATGGTTTGATGGAAGGCGGTGTCGAATACGACAACGTTCGGCAGACCTTTGAAAATGGTTTGTGCGGCACGCAGGCCCAAAAGGTGGGCAGGGTTGTGCAAAGGAGCAAGCGGAATGCATTTTTCAATACCGGCAATGACTTCGTCGTCAACCAAAATAGATTCTTTGTACAATTCGCCGCCGCTGACGACACGGTGGCCGATGGCGCCGATACGGCTGTCGAGGTCATGCGCTTTCAGTTCTTCCATCAGGGCTTCAACGGCGCCGGTATGGTCAGGTTTGGCAGAAAGATCGACTTTGCGTTTTTCACCGTTGAATTTGAAGGTAATGAAGGCATCAGGCAGATTGAGTTTTTCTGCCAGGCAGCTCAGCAATACTTCGCCGCTGTCGTTGTCCAATACGGCACCCTTGAGGGAAGAGCTGCCGCAGTTCAAAACCAAGATTAACTTTTGTGTCATTTTTATGCTCCTTGAGGTTTCAGACGGCCTTTTTGTCGGGATCTTACTGCTGCTCCGGCTGGGTTGCATCCGCTGAGGGACGTAGTGGGTAGCGGTCTGAACAGATTAACAAAGTAAACGCGGTATTCTATCAAAAAATGTAATCGGCTGCTTGACTTAATATTTGATGTAAAATGGACGGAATTTTATTTTAGGCCGTCTGAAAAATGACGGCGGTTTTGAAGAATTTTCAATATGCATTATTTCAGTATCCACACTCAAGACGGCGAGCATGCCGGATTTTTTATTATGTTGGCAGACGATGAGTCGCAAAATCCGCCGCAAAGCGGACGCTTCGCAATTAAGCTGCAAAGTGAAGACGCAGCCACAGCGGCGGTATTGTCGCCTTTCGAGCAAACCGATATTCCGCAATACTGGCGCGTGGTTAAAGACCGTATCGAATTGTTTTTTGACGATAAAAACATCGGCGCGCTGCGCAACGAATACCTGACCGTCAGCGGCAAAACCTTTATCCTGACCGATTTGACCGGAGCGATGTAATGGAAAGTATGTTTATCCTTGTCCCCATCAGCATTATTTTGGCCTTTATCATCGGCTGGTTTTTCTGGTGGTCGGGTAAAAACGGACAGTTTGACGACCTTGAAGGACCTGCGCACCGCATTTTGATGGACGACGACTCCACTGAAAAACTGATCGAAAAAGACGAAGACAAAGAATCCAAACGATGAGCCTTAAAAAAGACAATCTGAATTTCCACACGACCCGCCGTTTTGCGCCGCTCTTTGGGACGCAGTTTTTGGGCGCGTTGAACGATAATATGTTCAAAACCGCATTATTCGTGATGATCAGTTTTTACGGTTTGGGTAAAAACGACTTTCTGCCGCCCAGCCAAATGCTGAATTTGGGCGCAATGCTGTTTATCCTGCCCTACTTCCTGTTTTCCGCACTGTCAGGACAGCTGAGCAACAAATTTGATAAAGCCGTTTTGGCGCGCTGGATCAAACTATTGGAAATCATCATTATGGCAGTGGCGGCGTATGGCTTCTACATCCAATCCGCGCCTTTACTTTTAATCTGCCTGTTTTGCATGGGTACGCAATCGACCTTGTTCGGCCCGCTGAAATACGCGATTTTGCCCGATTACCTCAACGACAAAGAGCTGATTATGGGCAACAGCCTGATTGAATCGGGTACGTTTATCGCCATTTTGCTCGGCCAGATTTTGGGCACCGCAGTCGCAGGCGTTCCGCCGTATATTGTTGGCGGTTTGGTGTTATTGGTCGCTATCGGCGGCACGATGACCAGCCTGTTTATGCCGTCTGTACCCGCTAAAATGCCGGACACAAAAATCGAATGGAACATCATCAAAGGCACGAATTCACTGATTCGTGAAGCGGCAGCCAATCGTCCCGTATTCACGTCCATCATCGGTATTTCATGGTTTTGGTTTATCGGCTCGGTTTATACCACCCAACTGCCGACGTTCACGCAAATCCATTTGGGCGGCAACGATAATGTGTTCAACTTGATGTTGGCGCTGTTCTCCATCGGTATCGCCATCGGCTCGGTATTATGCGCCAAACTCAGCCACGAGCGCCTGATTTTGGGTTTGGTTACCATCGGCACATTGGGGCTGACGGTCTGTGGATTATTGCTGGTGTGGCTGACCCACGGCCAACGCTTTACCGAATTAAACGGCATTATTTGGTTTTTATCGCAAGCCCAAGCGTATCCGATTATGTTCGTGATGTCGGCCATCGGCTTTTTCGGCGGCTTCTTCTCCGTACCGCTCTACACTTGGCTGCAAACCGCCAGCAGCGAAACCTTCCGCGCCCACGCTGTTGCTGTCAACAACATCATCAACGGCGTGTTTATGGTGTCTGCCGCTATTTTGAGCGCGGTTTTGCTGATGTTGTTCGACAGCATTACGCTGCTGTATTTGATTGTTGCCGTGGGTAATCTTCCGTTGATTGTTTACCTCATCAAACGGGAACCGAAATTTATCGGGGATTTGACCGCTTTGTTGAAAATCAGCAAATAAGGCCGTCTGAAATGTATCCCCACCATGCACATTTTCACTGTTCAATAGCGTGGACAGCTTGTGCATAAATCAGATTACTGTCTGATTTAAAACTAAAAAACAGGAATGCCTAAATTTTAAGCACAACTTTACCGCCGGACAAAATGCACATTTTCCCCAAATAAGCATGTGCAAAGGCTGTGAATAAGTCGGCTTAATGTTTGATATTTCAAAACAAAACGATATTTGATTAATTTTTAGGCAGTTTATTAAAGGCCGTCTGAAACCTTTTTCAGACGGCCTGAGAGTATAATAACCACCTACCTTATAGTTCCCAAACGATATGATTTATCCATGGCATGAAACCCAATGGCAACAGCTCACCGCCCATTGGCAAAACCGTCCCAACGCCTGGCTGTTTACCGGCAAAGAAAATACCGGCAAAACCGAGTTTGTCCGCTTTGTCGCGCAGGCATTGCTGTGCGAATCGCCCAAGTCCGATCATGAACCCTGCGGCGAGTGTGCTTCGTGCCATTTGTTCAGCCAAAATACCCATCCCGACTTTTACGAACTCACGCCGGAAATTCCCGAAGGTGAGACAACGGGACGCAAACTCCTGCAAATCAAAATCGATGCCGTGCGCGATATTGTGGAAAACATTTACCTGACCGCTGTCCGAGGCGGCCTGCGCGTGGTATTGGTGCATCCGGCGGAAAGCATGAACACACAGGCAGCAAACGGCTTGTTGAAAGCTCTGGAAGAGCCGCCGCAACACGTCGTTTTCCTGCTCGTTACCCATGCGCGCGACAAACTCCTGCCTACCATCAAAAGCCGTTGCCGCCAGATGGTGCTGCCCTCGCCTACCCATGAGCAGGCTGCGGCATACCTGCGCCAACAGGGTGTGGGAAATGCTGAAGCCTTGTTGGCATTCCACAGCGGCGCGCCTTTATTCACGCCGACTCCCGAATTGGACGCATTGCGCGAAGAGTTGCTGACGCTGCTGGCCGCCCCGCGCCTGTTAGCCATACTCGACTACGCCGCCGCGTTCGACAAACAAAAACAACCGCTGGCCGTTTTCATCGACTGGCTGCAAAAGTGGCTGATGGATGTCGGCTTGGCACAACAAAATATGGCGCCGCTTTATTATCCACACCATGCCCAAGCCCTGCTTCAGACGGCCTCTAAAACCGATTCACGCAAGCTGTTTACCCTGTTGGGCCGTCTGAACGCGCTCAACCCTTACGGATACCATACCTTGAGTGTTAAAATGCAGCTTGAGTATCTGCTTATCGAATATTTAGATTTTTGGCAAAACAAACCCTAATAGGTAATAAATGATGAATAAAAAAGACATTCCGGCGAAGATGTTGGCTTTGCGACTCAAAGACCCCAATTTGTTGTACAACTGCTATATGCCGTTTTTAGAACACGGCGGACTGTTCGTACCGACCGATGACGTATTCTCCCTAGGCGAAGACATCCTCTTGGCCGTAGAAATCGCCGACTATCCCAAACGTTTCCTGCCAACCAAAGTCGTTTGGATCAATCCGGCGCGCACTTCGGCTCACCGCCCCAAAGGCGTAGGCCTTGCATTCTCCGAACACGAAAGCTGCCTGCAGGCAAAAAACCTGATCGAAGCCGAACTTGGTCCGCGCCTGCGCAGCGACCGCACTACTTTTACCCTGTAATACCATGTACTTAATCGATTCACATTGCCATCTCAACTTTGACGGCTTAAAAGACCGCCTACCCGAAGTCTTTGCCAATATGGAAGCGCAAAGCGTCAAACAAGCGCTTGCCATCAGCGTCAGCAAACAAAGTTTTGCCGAAGTCTTCGACATTGCTCAGGCAAATGACCATATCTACTGCACCATCGGCATACATCCCGACAGCCAAGAAGCGGAAGAATTTACCATTGCCGAAATGGTAGAAGCGGCCAAACATCCGAAAATCGTCGGTATTGGCGAAACCGGTTTGGACTATTACTGGTGCAAAGGCGATTTGTCATGGCAGCATCAACGCTTTGCCGACCATATCCAAGCCGCCAACGAAAGCGGCCTGCCCGTTATCGTCCACACGCGCGATGCGGCCGAAGACACATTACGGATTTTGAAAGAGTGCCACACCAACTCCGGAGTGATTCACTGCTTCTCTGAAGACGTCGCCTTTGCCAAAGCCGCTTTGGATTTGGGCATGTATATCTCCTTCTCCGGCATTGTGACGTTTAAAAACGCACCGCTGATACAGGAAGCCGCCAAATACGTCCCAGCCGATAGAATCTTGGTAGAAACCGATGCGCCTTTCCTCGCGCCGGTTCCCAAACGCGGCAAACAAAACGAGCCTTCCTACGTCCGCTATACAGCCGAATTCTTAGCCAATCTGCGCGGCGAGAGCTTGGAAACATTGGCACAAAACACCAGCGACAATTTCTATCGCCTGTTTAAGAAAGTGCCCGATGGCCGTCTGAACAACGGCTAGGTCTAAAGCCTCTACCATCGGCTCTGCCTACCTGTCATCTAGATCCTGCCTCAAAC
Organism: Neisseria flavescens; assembly: GCF_001618065.1. GTDB lineage: Bacteria > Pseudomonadota > Gammaproteobacteria > Burkholderiales > Neisseriaceae > Neisseria > Neisseria flavescens_A. The sequence continues at coordinate 238,936 of NZ_LAEI01000041.1, read as the reverse complement.
TCAACGGTAAACTCGAAATGGCTTGAGACAGAAACGCAATCGGTTTGCGCTATCTTCCGAACGGCAGACTTTGAAGAATGGGAATATTCCCATCAATACAATAAATAAGTTTAAATTCAAAATATTGCTTTCCTAAGCCCAGCAAAGCTCAAGGCCGTCTGAAAGTATTTTCAGACGGCCTCTTGCTTATTTTACCGATAGGATGTAAAACCTATCCTTCGAAATAAACGGTTCATCGAAACCGTACATCAATCGACACAATATGGACACAAACTCCGAAATGCACACCCACCCTAATTTTTACGCTATGCTGACTGCAGCCTGCCAAAAAACGGTAAAGGCACGGTCATTTTCAACGACAAAGAAAAAATCAGCTATTCCTCCCTCAAACGTGAAGTAGAAACCGTCGCCGCCTATCTGCAACACCAAGGCGTACAATATGGCGACAGGGTTGCCCTTGTCGTTTCCAACTCTCCCGAATTTATTGCCGCCTATTTCGCCATTACCTCTATCGGCGCGGTAGCCGTCCCACTCAACGTCTTTTTGAAAAGCGAAGAATTTTCCTACATCCTCAATGACTGCGGCGCACGCTTTATGTTCGCCTCCGCACCGTTGGCCAAAGAACTCAAAAACATTAAAGCCAAAACCAAAGTCAATAAAATCATCTGGATTGGCGAAACCAACGCCGCCAGTGGCGATGACAGCTATTTCGATGCCGCGCGTACATTCCCCGGCAAGCCGAATCTGAGCCGTCAGCCGTCCGTCAACGATTTGGCGCACATTATCTATACCTCCGGCACAACCGGCCACCCCAAAGGCGCATTAATCAGTTACAGCAACCTGTTTTCCAACCTTTCGGGCATCGAACAAATTTTCCAAATCTCGCAAAAAGACCGCTTCGTCGTCTTCTTGCCCATGTTCCACAGCTTTACGCTGACCGCCATGGTTTTGCTGCCGATATCTCAAGCCTGCTCGATTATTTTGGTCAAATCCGTCTTCCCGTTCTCCAACGTGTTGAAACAGGTTTTGCTCAAACGCGCTACCATTTTCCTCGGCGTACCGGCTATTTACACTGCCATGAGCAAAGCCAAAATCCCTTGGTATTTCAGATGGTTCAACCGCGTCCGTCTGTTTATCAGCGGCGGCGCGCCTTTGGCCGGACAAACCATTGACGACTTTAAAGCCAAATTCCCGCGCGCCAAATTGCTGGAAGGCTACGGTTTGAGCGAATGCTCGCCCGTTGTGGCCGTCAATACGCCTGAGCGCCAAAAAACCGCCAGCGTCGGCGTCGCCCTGCCCGGCCTGACCGTAAAAGCCGTCGATGACGAATTAATCGAAGTGCCGCGCGGCGAAGTGGGCGAACTCATCATCAAAGGCGGCTCGGTCATGCAAGGCTACCTCAATATGCCTGACGCCACAGATGAAACCATCGTCAACGGTTGGCTGAAAACCGGCGACTTCGTTACCATAGACGAAGACGGCTTCATCTTCATCGTCGACCGCAAAAAAGACCTGATTATCTCCAAAGGCCAAAACGTCTATCCGCGCGAAATCGAAGAAGCCATCTACAAGCTTGAAGCCGTGGAAGCCGCCGCCGTAATCGGCGTGAAAGACCAATACGCCGATGAAGAAATCATTGCCTTTATCCAACTCAAAGAAGGCATGAAACTGGAAGAAGCCGAAGTCCGCAGCCACCTGCGCGGCCTGTTGGCAAACTTTAAAATCCCCAAACAAATCATCTTCCAAGACGAGCTGCCGCGCAATGCGACCGGCAAAGTGTTAAAACGCAAACTCAAAGAACAGTTTCAAGACTAAACCGCTGTTTCAGATGGCCCCTTGATTCATGCAGGCCGTCTGAAAACCTGTCATCAACAAACTTTTCAGACGGCCACAACCATGACGACACCGATACTCGAAATCGAAAACCTAAACGGCTCCTTTCCGAGCAAGCAAGTCCTGCACGATATCAACCTGACCTTGCAACCCGGCCGCAAACTGGCATTGGTCGGCGAGAGTGGCAGCGGCAAAACCGTATTGTCGCAAGGCATTATGCGCCTGAATCCGATGGTTACCTTTGAAGGCCGTCTGAAATATTGCGGAACCGACCTGCTGCCCCAGCCCGAACGCGCCCTGCAAAAACTGCGCGGCCGCGAAATCGGCATGGTGTTTCAAGAACCCATGACCGCCCTCAACCCCGTCATGCGTGTCGGCGAACAAATCGCCGAAGTCCTGTCCCTGCATTTGGGTTTGGATAAAAAACAGGCATGGGCGCGCGCTATCGAACTCCTGGACGAAACCGGCATCCACCAGCCCGAGCAAAAAGCCCAGGCCTATCCTTTCCAACTTTCCGGCGGCCAACGCCAACGCTCCATGATTGCCATGGCCGTATCAGCCCAGCCCAAGCTCCTGATTGCCGACGAACCGACCACCGCTTTGGACGTTGCCGTTCAAGCCCAAATTCTCGACCTGCTCTCACGCCTGCAGGAAGAACACGGCATGACCATGCTCTACATTACGCACGACTTAAACCTTGTGCGCCGTTTTGCCGACGATGTCGCCGTTATGCGTGACGGCCGTATCCTCGAAACCGGCAAAGCAGCCGAAGTCTTCGCCAATCCGCAGCACGAATACACCAAAATGCTGCTCAACGCCGGCACAACGCGCCGAGTGGCTCCATTGCCTGAAAACCCTGCCACCGTCCTTAAGGCCGAACAAATCGCCTTTTCCGTCAAAGAATCAGACGGCTGGTTTAAAAAACGCGACAAAACCATTCTCAACCCCGTTTCTTTCGATCTCAAATCAGGGGAAACATTGGGCATTATCGGCGAAAGTGGCTGCGGCAAAACCACGCTGGCGAAAGCCGTTATGCACCTTATCGATTCCGAAGGCAGTCTGATTGTCAACGGCGAGCCATGGAAACGCGAATTACGCCGCGAAATCCAAATGGTGTTCCAAGACCCGTTCGGCGCATTCAATCCACGCATGAACGTCTTCGATACCGTTTCCGAAGCCTTACGCGTACACGAACCTGAAATGCCACGCGAAGAAATGCGCCGCCGCGTTCAAGAAGTCCTCAAACAAGTCGGCTTGCCCGAAGACGCCCTCGAACGCTATCCGCACGCATTCTCCGGCGGCCAGCGCCAACGCCTCGCCATCGCCCGCGCCATCATTGTCCGCCCGAAAATTCTCGTATTGGACGAACCAACCAGCGCGCTTGATGTCCAATGGCAACAACAAATCCTTGAATTGCTCAGCGGCCTGCAAAAAGAATACGGCCTCGCCTTCATCATCATCAGCCACGACCTCGCCGTCATCCGCGCCATTTCCCACCGCGTGATAGTGTTGAAAGACGGCAAAATCGTTGAAGAAGGCGAATGCGAAAACGTGTTTGCCAATCCAAGCAGCGACTACACGCGCCATTTGATTGCCCACTCCGGCCACATGGTTCAAGAGGCCGTCTGAATCTTTAAGGATTACGATAGACGCATTTCAAAAAAACTATTACCGGGCGGCGGCACTTGAAATTTTCCCTGTCTGCCACTATTCTGAACAACGTATTCATTAATCCCGATTTAAAAGGAAACAAACATGAGCAGCGAATTGATTATCCACGCCAGCGATGCCAGCTTCGAACAAGACGTTTTGAAATCCGACGTACCTGTATTGCTGGACTTTTGGGCACCATGGTGCGGCCCTTGCAAAATGATTGCCCCAATCTTGGACGACATCGCATCCGAATTCCAAGGCCGTCTGAAAGTCGTTAAAATCAACATCGACGACAATGAAGCCACTCCTGCCAAATTCGGCGTTCGCGGCATCCCTACCCTGATGGTGTTCAAAAACGGCGAAAACGTTGCAACTAAAGTCGGCGCATTGGCTAAAGGTCAACTGACTGCATTCGTTGAAGCTTCTATCGCTTAAGGCTTTAAGCATATAAGAAGGCCGTCTGAAAATAATTTTCAGACGGCCTTTTTTGTATTCATTAAGCAGCCAAGGGTTTCAAAGTCAGGCCGATATTGTCAGCTTTCACTTTAAACAGCAAATCAATATTCGGATGTTTGCCCGGATTGGCTTCGGCATCAGCAACATGTTCGGCAAACCATGCCATGCCGCGTTCTGCCGCCGCTGCGTCAAGTTTACCGTCAAACTCTTGCGCCAAAGCATGGTAAAGCTTGAGCGAGCCTTGTTTGCCTGGCGCATTGGGAATGTGATGAACCGCATTGCCCTCTTTATCGAGAATATCCAAGCCGATCAAATGGTCGATGGCAGGCATGGTGGCCAGATTATCTTGGAAGCTCATGATTGTCCTTTCTGATGTGGGTTTTAAAGCAAACCATATAACAAGGCCGTCTGAAAGTTTAGGTTTGACACTTTTCAGACGGCCTTAAACATTTCAATTAACGTGTACCGAAAATCTTATCACCGGCATCGCCCAAGCCTGGGATGATGTAGCCGTGTTCATTCAAGTGGCTGTCGAGCGCGGCAGTGTAGATGGTTACATCAGGATGCGCGTCATTGACAGCTTTCACGCCTTCCGGAGCGGCAACCAATACCAATGCTTTGATATTGCTGCAACCTTTGGCTTTCAAAAGGTCGATGGTGGCAACCATAGAGCCGCCGGTCGCCAACATCGGGTCAATAATCAGTGCAGGACGCTCGTCCATGCTGTCAACGAATTTCTCAAAGTAAGAAACCGGTTTCAAAGTTTCTTCATCGCGCTGCAAGCCGACAACGCTGATTTTGGCAGTCGGAATCAGGTCGAGTACGCCGTCGAGCATACCCAAACCGGCACGCAAAATCGGGACGACGGTCAGCGTTTTGCCTTTGATGCGGTCGCCTTCAATAGAGCCGCACCAGCCGTCAATAATGTATTTTTCAATTTCAAAATCACGGCTGGCCTCATATGCCATCAGACGTGCCAACTCGGTGGTAAGCGTGCGGAATTTGTAAGTGCTGCAATCCGCTTCACGCATCAGCGTGAGTTTGTGGCGGACTAAAGGGTGGTTGATAACGGTAACGTTCATGTTGATTTTCCGAATTGCGTTGATGGAGGGGGATTATACTTTTTTTCGCATGGCGCGCAAAGTGCGTATTCATGCGAAAGGCCGTCTGAATCAGGGTTTCAGACGGACTTTGTCAACAATTTTACATTACGGAATATTGTAGATGATTAAGCTTTCAACAATTCTTGCAGTTCGCCGGCTTCGTACATTTCCATCAAAATGTCAGAACCGCCAACAAATTCGCCGTTGACGTACAGTTGAGGAATAGTCGGCCAGTCGCTGTATTCTTTAATGCCTTGGCGTACGGCATCGTTTTCCAATACGTTGACAGTCACATAGTCGGTGCAACCTGCCGCATTCAGGATTTGTACGGCACGGGAAGAGAAGCCACATTGCGGGAATTGCTTCGTGCCTTTCATGAACAATACGACGCGGTGGGTGGTTACGACTTCTTTGATTTGATCGTGGATAGAGGACATGTGTATTCCTTTTACTAAATCGGTTGTTCGGGGAAAATCAAATTTCCCGCCATTATACGCAAATTGATGGAATTGGGGGCGTTTCTCAACGTCGGATCTGACCGTTGCCATTGATATAGAATTTGGTCGAAGTCAGCGCTTCCAAACCCATCGGGCCACGGGCGTGCATTTTTTGAGTAGAAATACCGATTTCCGCGCCCAATCCGAAAACAAAGCCGTCGGTGAACCGAGTGGACGCATTGACATAAACCGCCGCCGCATCAATGCTTTCTTGGAAATACTCGGCATGGGCAATGCTTTGGGTCACAATCGCTTCCGAGTGATGCGTCGTGTGGCCGTTAATCCAATCGACGGCTTCTTCCACGGATTTCGCTGTCTTGACCGACATAATATAGTCAAGAAACTCGGTACTGTAATCTTCCTCGGTTGCCAAAACAGCATTTTTAAACATACGCAGTGCTTCCTGATCGACTCTAAATTCGACCGGATGCACTTTGGCAACGGCTTCTTCCAGTTTGGGCAAAAACGCTTCCGCTATCTTTTCATGAACAACCAAAGATTCAGCGGCATTACACACGCTTGGGCGCTGCGTTTTGGCATTCACGACGATATCGACCGCCATCTCCAAATCGGCACTGTCATCTACATAAATATGGCAATTACCGACTCCGGTTTCAATGACGGGAACTTTCGATTTCTCTTTCACCGTCTGAATCAAGCGCGCACCGCCGCGTGGAATCAGCACATCAATATAATCAACCGCCTGCATCAATTCCTCGGCAGCGGCATGACTGGTATCTTCAACCAGCTGCACCACATCGGCATCCATTCCCGCTTTTACCAAAGTCTGCCTGATGACGGCAATCAATGCAGTATTGGAATGGATGGCATCACGACCACCGCGCAAAATAATGGCATTGCCGGTTTTAAAGGCCAGAGAGAACGCATCGACCGAAACATTCGGGCGGCTTTCAAAAATCATGGCAACCACGCCCAAAGGCACGCGTTTTTGAACAATCTTCAAGCCGTCCAGATTGGTATAACCGCGGACAACCTGCCCAATCGGGTCCTGCAAATCGGCAACCTGCTCAACACCTTCCGCAATGCCTTTGATGCGTTCATGATTCAAGCGCAGCCTGTCGAGCATAATGTCCGAAATGCCGTTTTCTTTTGCAGCGACCAAATCGCGGGCATTTTCCGCCAAAATCATCTCAGCCTGTTCAACCAAATCCTTTGCAACCTGACGCAGCAGATTGTTTTTTTCCACGCTTCCCAAGCTGATTAACGTTTTACTGGCTTTTTGGGCATTCTTGCCCATCTGTTCGATATAGCTCATCAAACCTCCCTATTTCTCTTGTGCAAACCACGTTCCGATAGGCGCGCCATCTAAAACCTGAAGGATATCGCGCGGATTGGCGCTGTTCATCAACACCATCTGGCTGTGATGTTCAAACATCATCTGCGCGCTCTTAATCTTACTGAGCATGCCGCCCGTACCAAATTTACTGCCCGATCCGCCGGCAGAAGCAATAATTTCCTCGGTAATATCGGCAACATGGCTGCGCAGCTTGGCATCGGCGTGAACAGCCGGATTTTTATCAAACAAACCGTCGATATCGGACAACATAATCAGCAAATCGGCTTTAACGATTTTCGCCACGACTGCCGACAAACGGTCGTTATCGCCAAATTTGGTCGCATGGTCCATCTCGTCCACGCTGACCGCATCGTTCTCATTGACAATAGGGATGACGCCGATGGAAAGCAGGGATTCAAAAGCATTGGTAACGTTTGCCAAACTTTCCGGATATTCGACCACATCACGCGTCAGCAGGATTTGCGATACCGTCATCCGATAATGGGAAAAAATCTGCGAGTAAAGGCTCATCATGGCCACTTGGCCGACGCTGGAAACAGCCTGCTGCTGCGCCATTTCTGCCGGACGTTTTTCCATATTGAGGACATTCAGCCCGAAGCCCATCGCACCGGAAGACACCAGCACAATTTCTTTGTCCTTACTGACCAAGCTGGAAATGACAAAGGCCAGTTGGTCGATTTTTGCCAAATTGATTTTGCCGTTTGGCAACACCAAAGAACTGGTTCCAATCTTAATGACAATGCGTTTTACTGCTTCAAAATCTCGTTTCATTATTCTCCTCTGCTTTCTATTTTTATGATTGCATGCGGCATTATTTCAGCCAAACGTATCCACATCATAACTGCGAAGCAATAGAAAATACAGACAAAATTAAAAACGCCTCCTTTAAAAGCCATATTTTCAGCTTTTATCCGAATCCGTTAACAACAAAACAAAAGGCCGTCTGAAACCCTATTTCAGGTTTCAGACGGCCTTTTACCGATTATTGAAAATCCGGCCTGCCATGATAAATACAGACCGTTCCCTACAAACGCTTATTGATGGTCAGAAATAATTTTCAGCATTTGCGCCAATACCTTAGGATTGGCCGCAACGATGTCGCCGCTTTCCAACCAGCCTTCATTACCGGACATATCGGTAACGATGCCGCCTGCTTCTTGGACAATCAATGCACCAGCGGCAATATCCCAAGGTTTGAGGTTGAACTCGAAGAAACCGTCCAAACGACCGGCCGCAACGGCACACAAATCCAAAGAAGCCGCGCCTTCACGACGGCCGCCGGCGGTTTTTGCCAAGAAATCTTTCAAAATCGCCAGATACTTGTCCATCATGCTTTGATCGACGACAGGGAAACCGGTACCGATCAGGCAGCGGTTCAATTCAATGCGGTTGGAAACGCGGATGCGGCGGTCGTTGAGCAACGCACCTTTGCCGCGGGAAGCCATGTACACGTCGTTGCGCTCAGGTGCGTACACCAAAGCTTCTTGCAACACGCCTTTGTGCAGGAGTGCGATAGAGATAGCGTATTGAGGATGGCCGTGGAGGAAGTTGGTTGTGCCGTCGAGCGGGTCGATAATCCATTCGTACTCGGCGGTGGCTTTACCGTGGGAGCCGCCTTCTTCGCAAGTGATTTTGTGATGCGGATAGGCTTCTTTAAGCGCTTCCACCAAAATCATTTCGGAGCTGCGGTCAACATCGGAAACGAAGTCGTTGAATGCTTTGCTGTCTACTTTGACGGCATCCAGATTGCCGGCGGCGCGAATCATCATTTGCCCTGCTTTACGGGCGGCTTTGAAAGCGGTATTTAAAACGGATTCATGGTTTTCTTCCTAATTCAGGTAAAATACGCCCTAATGCGCCGAACAAGGCACACAAGAGGCTGTTAATCGTTTCCGATGCTGTTAAAGAACATTTCAGACGGCATGAAAAAAGGCCGTACTGAAAACAAAAGATGGCGCATTATACCTGATTCCCGTACAAACAGAAAACAAAACATGACTTCCGAAAAACCCGCCCTGCCCGCTTATCTGGACAACATCCGCATCATCCTCACGCGCACCAGCCATCCTGCCAATATCGGCTCCGCCGCGCGCGCCATGAAAACGATGGGCCTGCACAAACTGACCATCGTCGCCCCCAATCTGATGGCAACGCCGATGACGGAAAATCCTCCCGTATTTGATCCGGAGCATCCGCAATCGTTTAAATTACCGGAAGAAAGTTTCATCCTCGCATCCGGTGCGGCAGACGTTTTGGAAAATGCCACCATTGCCGCTTCTTTGGACGAAGCCCTTGCCGACACCACCATCGCCTGCGCCCTGACCAGCCGCCGCCGCGAAATCACCGCGCCGCTGCAAACCCCGCGCGATTTGGTGCCCGAATTACTGCAGGCCGCCAACCGCGGCGAGAAAGTGGCACTGGTCTTCGGTAACGAAACTTTCGGCTTGAGCATCGAAGAAGTCCAGGCCTGCAACCGACTGATGACCATCAACGGCAATCCCGACTATTTCTCGCTCAACCTCGCCCAAGCCGTGCAGGTCGTGTGCTACGAAATCTTCAGTCAAACCGATTCGCCCATGACCCATCTGCAACAGGAAGACCACGCCGCGACCCACGAGCAAATCAAAGGCATGGTTGCCCACATGGAAAGCGTGATGAACGACATCGGCTTTTTCAACCGCCGCAACGGCGAGCGCCTGATGCGCCGTATGCAGAGCCTGTTCGGACGCGCCAACACGCAAACCGAAGACATCGATATCCTGCGCGGTTTTTTCAATACCGTCAGCCACCGTATCCATAAAAAAGACTAATTAAGGCCGTCTGAAAACGTTTCCAGCTTTTCAGACGGCATGACTGATATTCGGATAAGCATGAATTACGCCCTAGACGCATTATGGTGGAAACTCACCAGCCAACCCGTCCGCGACCTCGCCTCGCTGCTGACTGCGCCGCCTTTGTGGCAAAGCGGCTACGAATTGAGCGTGCGCGAACTATTGGGGGAACACGGTTTCCGCTACCTTTTGGCATTGGATGCCGATCCCTCGCCGCTGACGGATTACCTTGCCCAACGCGCCCCATTCAGCCATCGTCTCGGCATTTATGCCGAAGAGCTGCTGGCATTTTGGTTTGCCAACGCGCCACACGCCGAACTGCACGCATACAATCTGCCCGTTTTTTCAGACGGCCAAACCTTAGGCGCAGCAGATTTTGTCGCTTCCCTCAACCAACAGCCCTACCATATCGAGCTGGCGTGTAAATACTACGGCGGAGACCAAGTGCAAAACCTACGCGGCCTCAACACTAAAGACACGCTGACGGACAAAGTTGCCAAACTGGTGCAGCAATCCCAGCTGCTGCATACGCCGCAAGGCAAAGCAGCCTTAACCGCACAAGGCCTGCCGGAAAATCTGCTTCCTGCTTCCATCGTGCGCGGCATCAGCTTTTTTCCGCAAGGTTTCCATGCTTTTGAGCCGCCACTTAATCCATACGGCTGGCGCGGCATCTATATTCAAGATTGGGCGGAATATGGGTTTGAACGCCAAGAATCGCGCTATCACCTGCTCGACCGCATGGCCTACCTCGCGCCTGCGCGTGTTGCCGAAACCGAAACATTGAACGAAACCGAAATCCGCCGTATCGACCAAGGCTTGATTGCCGTTTTGGAATTACGGCCGGACGGCTTTTGGCACGAAATCGAACGCATCATGAAGGCCGTCTGAAACCATTTACCAACTTTAAGAGAACCCATTACATTATGAACGCCGCACAACTCGACCATACCGCCAAAGTTTTGGCTGAAATGCTGACTTTCAAACAGCCTTCCGATGCCGTCCTCTCCGCCTATTTCCGCGAACACAAAAAGCTCGGCCGCCAAGACCGCCACGAAATTGCCGAAACCGCCTTTGCCGCGCTGCGACACTATCAAAAAATCAGTACCGCCCTGCGCCGTCCGCACGCGCAGCCGCGCAAAGCCGCACTTGCCGCACTGGTTCTCGGCAGAAGCACCAATATCAGCCAAATCAAAGACCTGCTTGATGAAGAAGAAACAGAGTTTCTCGGCAATTTGAAAGCCCGCAAAACCGAGTTTTCAGACGGCCTGAATACCGCCGCAGAATTGCCGCAATGGCTGGTGGAACAACTGCAACAGCATTGGAGCGAAGAAGAAATCCTCGCCTTCGGCCGCAGCATCAACCAACCTGCCCCGCTCGACATCCGCGTCAATACCTTGAAAGGCAAACGAGATAAAGTGCTGCCGCTGTTGCAAGCCGAAAGTGCCGATGCAGAGGCAACGCCTTATTCACCTTGGGGCATCCGCCTGAAAAACAAAATCGCGCTTAACAAACATGAGCTGTTTTTGGACGGCACGCTGGAAGTCCAAGACGAAGGCAGCCAGCTGCTTGCCTTATTGGTAGGCGCAAAACGTGGCGAAATCATTGTCGATTTCTGTGCCGGCGCCGGCGGTAAAACCTTGGCTGTCGGTGCGCAAATGGCCAATAAAGGCAGAATCTACGCCTTCGACATTGCCGAAAAACGCCTTGCCAACCTCAAACCGCGCATGACCCGCGCCGGACTGACCAACATCCACCCCGAACGTATCAGCAGCGAACACGATGCCCGTATCGCCCGACTGGCAGGCAAAGCCGACCGCGTGTTGGTGGACGCGCCCTGCTCCGGTTTGGGTACTTTACGCCGCAATCCCGACCTCAAATACCGCCAATCCGCCGAGACCGTGGCTAACCTTTTGAAACAGCAACACAGCATCCTCGATGCCGCCTCCAAACTGGTAAAACCGCAAGGCCGCTTGGTGTACGCCACCTGCAGCGTGTTACCGGAAGAAAACGAGCTGCAAGTCGAACGTTTCCTGTCCGAACATCCCGAATTTGAACTCGTCAACTGCGCCGAACTGCTGCAAAGCCTGAAGGTTGATTTGGATACCGGAAAATACCTGCGTCTCAACTCCGGAGAACACCAAACCGACGGCTTCTTTGCCGCTGTATTGCAGCGTAAGGATTAAGGTTGAAAAAGGCCGTCTGAAATCCTTTCAGACGGCCTTTTTGATAGATTTTTTACATTAAAATCATTAGATACGATAGTCGCGCTCTGCAATAATATACTTTAAGGCATGTATCTTGACCTTTTATCAGAATATTGTGAAAAGCTGGAAAAAATGCTCTATGCTTTGTAAATGTATGTGTTCTCGTTCAAAATTCGCCCGGTCATGCCTCAGGTGATACCCGATACGGACAACGATAATATATAAATTATTTGGTTAAAAATCATGTCGCATATTTATTCTTCCCCCACAAAGCCCCGTTTATTGTCATCGGCCATTGTCGTCGCCTGCTGTCTGCTGCCGTTTCAGACGGCCTCTGCATACAGCCTGCAAGACATCCTCAGGGACGCTTTAATCAACGACCCGATTGTGCGTGAAGCCAAAGCCACTCAAGAAGCAGCGCAAAGCACAACCAAAGCCACGCGTGCGCGCCATTATCCTGTCGTTACCCTGACCGGCACGAAAGTGCTGGCGCAACACAATAAATACAACAGCAACGATATGGATGACGGTATCGGTGTGCGCGGCAGCGTGAACATTTACTCATGGGGTGCGATTGAAGCCGCCGTCCGCCGCGACCGCAGCCGCGAAGAATACTATCAACACAAATACACCGAAAGCCAAGAGCAGCTGGGCAGCGATATTGGCCGCCTCTACCTGAGCGCATTGCGTGCAAAAGAAACCCTGCTCCTCAACGAGCAGACTTTGGCGCGCCACAACAACCTCTTAAAAGACTTGGATACCATCGTCAAATATGATGCCGGCCGCCGTTCCGAACTGATTGAAGCGCGCGCGCGCCAACTGCAAGTGGCAAACATCATCGCCCAACAACGCCGCACCATGGATTTGGCACTGAGCCGCCTGTCCCGCTATACCTCGCGCCAGCTGACTGCCAACGATTTGGAAGATCCGTTTAAAAACGACACGGCGAAATCCATCAGCGAACGCTTCAACAACCCCAACCGCAACAACAATCCGTCCTATCAGGCGCAATTGGCCGAGCGCGACAGCGTCCGTGCCGATTTGGACGCTTCCAAAGCCGAACGCCTGCCTGCCCTTAATTTAGAAGGCAGTGCAACGCGTAACACCAGACAGCTTTATTTAAACGTTGCATGGAATGTGTTGGATATTGCTGCACGACACAATGTAGAACGCAATGCCAAATCATTGATTGCCGCAGAAGCCAAGTCCGAACAAATCCTGCGCGACATGAACGAACGCATTCAAACATCCGCCATCGATATGCAGGAAAGCGAACAGCGTACCGCGCTGACGGCGCAACACATTGCCGCCCAAAAAGAAGTCATCAAAGTGTACGAATTGCAGTTTAAAATCGCCCGACGTACGCTGACCGACGTTTTGAGCGCATACAGCGAGTTATCCTCCATCGAGCAGGATTATGTTGCCGCCCGCAACGATTTCCGCGATGCGGCGCTCGACTATTTAAATACCCAGGCCAAGATCTCCGCCTGGGTCGGTTTGGCACAAAAATAAAGCCATATCCGCCGGTTAAACCAAAAACATTACGCGAAAAAATATGAAAGCCATCATTGAACACATTGTTTTAGTGACCCGCCTTTTGGGTGCGCCCGTATCCGAAGCCGCTTTGTCCGCCGAAGTCGTGCGCGACAAAAAGCTCAAGGTCAACTATCACTCGCTGGTCGAAGTCCTGCGCAGCCACGGCTTTGAAAACACCTTATCCAAACGCAATCTGGAAGACATCCCCTCGCTTGCCGTGCCGGTCATGATTATCCTGCACAACGAAGAAGCTGCGGTCATCACCCAAATCGAAGGCTCAGGACAAGAGCGCAAATACCATATCCGCCAGGTTGACGGTTTGGAACAAGAACTCAGTCATGAGCAGCTCTCCGGCCTGTATTTGGGCTACTGCTGGTTTATCAAACCAAAAATGGCTACCGATATGCGCTCGGAGCTGCCTGAATACCATTTGCCCAAAGCATGGTTTTGGAAAGTCATTTGGCGTTTCCGCAGCTACTACTACCAAGTCATCTTGGCCACCATCATCATCAACTTCCTTGCACTCGTCAGCTCCCTGTATGTGATGAACGTGTACGACCGCGTGATTCCCAACCAAGCCTATGAAACCTTGTGGGTTTTGAGCATCGGCGTGGTCTTGGCAATTTTGTTTGAGTTTGCCGCCAAGATGATTCGCGGTCATTTGACCGATATTGCCGGCAAAAAAGCCGACCTGATCATCAGCTCCGCCCTGTTCCGCCGCGTGATGGCATTACGTCTGGCAGACCGTCCAGCTTCTTCCGGTTCATACGCCAGCAACCTGCGCGAATTTGAAGCCGTGCGCGAGTTTATGACCAGTGCCAGCTTGTTGACTATTGTCGACTTGCCTTTCCTGTTGCTGTTTATCTTCGTGATTTCCATGGTCGGCGGCAAACTGGCACTTGTTCCCCTGACCATCATTCCGATTGTCGTGATTGTCGGTTTTGTCGTACAACGCCCGCTCTCTCGCCACATCAACGAATCGATGAAAGAAGGTTCGCAACGCTCCGGCCTTGCCGTTGAAGCCATCGAAGGCATCGAAACCCTGAAAACCAACAACGCCACATCTTGGGCGCAACAACGTTGGGATGAATACACCGCCAAAACTTCCGCTTCTTCCATCAAAGTCAAAGACACCAGCAACTTCATGGTCAACTTCGCCGTTGCTATGCAGCAGCTCAATACCGTCTTCTTGGTCGTTGTCGGTACCTATTTGATTCACGCCGACAACCATGCAGAACGCATCACCATGGGTGCATTGATTGCCTCCGTGATTCTGTCCGGCCGCGCCTTGGCGCCATTGGCACAAATCGCCGGTTTGGCCACCCGCTTCCAACAGGCCAAACTTGCCCTCAAAGGCGTAAACGACATCGTTACCCGCCCTATAGAGCGCAATCCGGAACGCAAATACATTACTTTGGACAATGTTCAAGGCAGTATTACCTTTGAAAACGTATCGTTCAAATATCAAGCCGACAACAACAGCGCCGTCGAAGATTTGCGCCTAACCATCAAACCGGGCGAAAAAGTCGGTATTTTGGGCCGTATCGGCAGCGGTAAAAGTACCATGCTCAAACTGGCCAGCGGTCTGTACGACACTGAAAAAGGCAACGTTACCCTTGACGGCGTCGATATGCGCCAGCTGGATCCCAACTTCCTGCGCGATCAAGTTCTGCTGTTAAGCCAATCGCCACGCCTGTTCCTTGGTACATTACGTGAAAATATGGACTTGGCGCGTACCGGCAGTTACTCTACCGACCAAGACTTACTGACTGCGCTCAACCGCTTCGGCCTCGACAAAATCATCCGCAACCATCCGCGTGGTTTGGATATGCCTCTGGGTGAAGACGGTTTGGGCTTGTCCGGCGGTCAAAAACAAATCATCGCCTTGGCGCGCATGACCTTGCGCAACCCGAAAGTCGTCTTGCTGGACGAGCCGACCACCAGCCTGGACCAAGCCACTGAGCGTATGGCGCTCAATGCCATTGCACAATGGGGCCGCAACCGCACCATGCTTTTGGTGACGCACCGTCCGCAAGTGCTGCAAATCGTCAACCGCATCATTGTGATGGACAATGGTAAAGTCGTGATGGACGGCCCGCGTGACTTGGTATTGCAAAAACTCATGCAAAACGAACAGGCCAAAGCAGCCAACGTCAAACAACAACAGCAACAAGCTGCTGCAGTCAAACAGCAGCAACAACAAGCTGCCGCCGCCCCTCAATCAGCAGCACAATAAAGCAAAAGGCCGTCTGAAACCTACTTACTCTTTCAGACGGCCTGCCCTAATGGTTAAAATCCACCAAACACAATAAAGATACACGATTATGAGCCGCGAAAACAACGTCAAATCCAAAGACCTACACCTCATCAACGACCTCAATGCCGCCCTTCAAAAAGAAAAACACAGCGGCCAATTTTGGGTCATCATCCTATTCTTCCTTTTCCTGGTTGTCTTCGTCGTCTGGGCATACAACAGTCCTGTCGAAGAAGTGACCCGCGGCAACGGCAATATCATTCCCAGCAGCCGTGAGCAAGTCATCCAAAGCCTCGACCCCGGCATCGTAACCGAAATCATGGTTAAAGAAGGCGACATGGTCGAGAAAGATCAGATTCTGATGAAACTCGACGACACGCGCAGCTCCGCCGTTTTACGAGAAAGCGAAGCCAAAGTCGAAAACCTCGAAGCCACCGTTGCCCGACTTAAAGCCGAGGCCTACGGCACCAAGCTCTCCTTCCCTGACAGCGTGGGCCCTGAGCTTCGCCGTCGCGAAATCGCCGCCTACAAAGCACGCCGTCAAGCCATGACCGACGCCGTCAGCGGCCTCTCCCAAAGCAAGGCCGCGCTTGACCGCGAAATCGCCATTACCGCACCTATGGTTGCCGAAGGCGTGGTTTCCGAAGTCGAACTTTTAAGAATGCGCCGTGATTCTGCAGATTTGGCCACCCAAATCTCCGAACGCCGCAACCGCTACAAAGCCGATGCCAACAACGAACTCTTGCAAGCCGAATCTGAGCTGGCGCAATCCAAAGAAAACGTTGCCATGCGTGCCGACCCGGTTGAACGCTCGCAAATCCGCGCGCCTATGCGCGGCATCGTCAAAGGCATAAAAGTCACCACCATCGGCGGCGTTGTGAACGCAGGCGAAGACATCATGCAAATCGTCCCGGTTGACGACAAACTGCTGGTCGAAGCCTATATCCGTCCGCAAGACATCGCCTTTATCCGCGCAGGCCAACCTGCATTGGTTAAAGTCAGCGCCTACGACTACTCCATCTACGGCGGTTTGGAAGGCAAAGTTACCCTCGTTGGTGCCGATACCGTCAGCAACTCCATGCAAAACCGTGCCAACGACCTGAAACTCGACCCGAACCAAGTCTATTACCGTGTTCTCGTCCAAACCGAAAACAACTCCCTGAAAGACAAAAACGGCAAACCTATGCCGATTATTCCGGGCATGGTTGCAACGGTGGACATCAAAACCGGTGAAAAAACCATCTTCCAATACCTGATCAAACCGATTACTCGTATGAAACAAGCGTTGAGCGAACGCTAGATAAAACGATAAAAGGCCGTCTGAACGTTTTCAGACGGCCTTTGGTTTATGTTTTAAATGCCTGTTTATCCGGCAGATAAATTACTTCTCCTTAAAAATAGCTCCGACAAACGTCCTTATATATTGCGTTCCATCAGGGGCGCATATTCTTAATTCTTGTAAAGCCCCTTAACTCTAGCCAGTGAAGGGGCTTAATCATGTTTATTTTCTATACCGTCAATCCCGAACCCTTATCTTTCCCGAAAGCATACATCTTGAAAGTGTTCAGGGATAAAGACAACGAATCCCAATGCATCAAAACAGTTTGTTTCCCTATCCGCAATCCGACTTTGAAACAAAAAACCGAAAACGAAGCGTATGAATGCGGCAGATTGTTTGTAAAAGAATTGATGGATAAGGAATGCAACCGTGAAAGCCTTGGAATATAAAGCCGTGGCGGTAGGCGCAGACATGGCGGCCGCGCCAGCGGACGGCAAGGCTGCGACAACCGCCGAAGGCTGCCCCCCTAGGCTAATAGGGGGGGAGCAAAATAAAACCCCTAATCCGAAGGGTGCGGAAAAATCGGATAACCAAGACTTTGAGTTTGAATATTTCAGCCATTTCGTATCCGATGGAAAAGGCAAATTCATCGAAATACCTTTAAGACGTGGCAGGGATGACGGCGCATTTATTGACCAAATCACTTTCACGATTCACGAAGACAGTTTACCGAAAGTAACAGGCAAAGGATTGGTTTCAGATACAGAATTTGTTGTGAAGTATAGCGAGCTTTTAGAAGAAATTTTAGGTTTTGGCATTACCCAAAAACTACCGTTTAAAGGCAAGTTTTTCTATAAAAGCTGTTACCAACTTGGTCCGGATAACGTCGAATATGGCAAGGTTCATTACGGCGGTCAGCGTGAAACAATGTTGGTTGAATTGAATGGTACAGGTTGTCAGGCTGCTATACCCGGTTGGGAAAACCGACTGTATGAGTTTTTAAGTAAGTGCATACGTCCAAAAATTACCCGTGTTGACGTCGCCCATGATTTCTTTAACGGCGAATACACACCCGATCAGGCATTACTTGATCATGATAACGGTCATTTTGACGTTCATAACATGAGGCCAAAAAGCGAATGTAGAGGTACTGCATGGCGCAATGATGATGGTAGCGGCAAAACCTTTTATGTAGGTAAACGCGGCAATTCAAAATTCACTCGCGTTTATGAGAAAGGAAAACAATTTGGCGATGTCAACAGTCCATGGGTCAGGTTTGAAACTGAATTTCGGGCAGGCGATATAGAAATTCCCTTAGATGTTTTGCTTTATTCCGGTTCGTATCTTGGCGGTGCTTATCCGATATGTACGGCGATATTCAAAACAGAAGCCAAGCGGATGGATGCCAAGACAGAAACAGTAAATTTATCTTTCGATCATAAACTGTTCCATGCGCGTAATCAGGTTGGAAAAATGGTTAATTTCCTCCGCGATATAGGCTGGGATGATACAAAAATTGTCGATGAACTTGTAAAAGGCATTGAAGGTTATCCCAAAGGTTTACAACCTGAACAATACGACTGTAGAGATCAGACACAAAAGATTCAGTATATACACGAAGAGCAAAAAGCAATTGATGATTTGAACATGCAAACATTACTTGATGATTTGCTTGATGAGAAAGAAACCGCATTCCCACAAGACAGGGAAAAACACACATTAAAGACATCGAACTCGAAGAGAAAATTATTTCAAATTTTTTAAACAAGTAAAGGAAATTCAAAATGTTTGAGCAAAGCCAAGTAATCACATATTCAGCAACCCTCTTGGGAGCAAAACAATTTAAAGGCGAAATCGACGGTAACAAAATCGATTCTTGCACAGTTTTGGTAGCCAGCCCAATGCCGGCAAACGGCAATGCCGTAGGTTTTACCGCAGCAAGCATGAAATTTGGCGATAGCCATAATTTCGACAAGCTGAAAAATCTCAAATTCCCATGCGCGGTTGATGTAACCGTTGCCATGGAATCAACAGGTAAAGGCCTTGTTCCTAAATTGCTTGATTTCCAAGTTAAAGGCGCAACGCCCAAAGCCTAAGAAAGGCTGAATCATGAGTAAGTATCAGCAAAAATTTATTGTTCAAGAACTTGAAAATCATGAATTCATCTATCCCGATCCATTCGGCGATATTGGTTTCACGCCTAACATTAAATCTGCCGGTCAATATGAAAGCTATGAAGATGCTTTCAATTCGGCGATTGAAGAAATCGGCGGAGAATTTTTAATTTTCAGTTTTTATACAAAAGAAGATTAAGTTTAAGAGGCTCGGCGGGCGGTCTCTAAAACCTTCACATAGCCCGCAAACACATTTTTTTAAACATTTCGTTAAGGAAAACATCATGAAATTGATGAACACTTGCCGTAAATACGGCGCAAAACTGGCCGTTGTTGCCGCTGCTCCTTTGGCTTTCGCTACTCAAGCATGGGCCGAAGTACCTGAAAGCGTTAAAACCGACTTGGCTACTGCAAAGACTGACGCATTATCCGTTGCGGCTATCGTACTGGGTATTATCGCTTCAATCTTCGCTATCCAGCTGATCCGCCGCGTATTGCGCTAATTTGTAGCATGTTTCAGACGACCCCTTAAAGGTCGTCTGAATACTAATTGACATGAGTATTTAATAATGGGCTACCAAGTCGGAAATAATTGTTACGCAACCCGTCAGGATGCCGAAAACGTCTATTTCAGTTTAGTGCCTCCCAAAATTGGCGATGATGGAAAGCTTTATCAGCTTAATTTTACAAAGTTTGGCTGGAAATATGGGGAACAGATTTTAAAAGCTGAATTGCCAGAATGTAACCCGATAGACAGCATGAAAGACGGTTCGTATATAGGCTGGTCAGTAGTTGCCATCATGGCAGCAGTTTGGGGTATCAGGTTGATATGGCAGAAATTGAGGTAGCACCATGATGGATTTTTATTTTTATCTTGGTGTGTTTGTTCCGGTCGTAGTGGGCTGGATGATTTTTAAATGACGTGGCTATATAATCTAACTTTCAGCAATCATTACGAAAGTTAGCATTATGAAACCGTTTATTACAGAAGCCCAATTGGCACTTTTTAAATATCAAGCAGGCGGAAAATATTTTAATTGCCCAATGTCGTATATAGCTCAGCAGGAATTTTTAGAGTTCTCAAGAAATAATTGTACTGAAGATTTAATTTTTTATTTTTCTCATTTTTGGAATCGTGAAATAAAAAAAGATATTTGGGAAATTTCTTTTTCTGATAATTCCTCGCTTTTAATTAGAAAAGTTTTTAAAAATGGGAAAATTATATTTCAATCAAAATCAACTGATTCGACTGATAATTCTGATTTTGATGTCATTTTTAGTTAAAAATTCTTACGCAGAATGGAAAGCTGGCCCTCCATTTCCCGGATCTAATGGAACTGTCCGTCCATTATATGATTCGTCTAAAGTTAATTTAAATCCTAATACTATGTATAAGACAGATACAGGTCATTATGGGTTTAAAACAACTATAAGCCAAACTATAGAACATGTTCCGACTGGTGCAACGCGCGCTGGCGTACCTACAATTTTTGAAGCCCAAGTATCCCGAAAAGCCGTCCTATCAGGCGCATTTAACTTGGTAAAAAGAGGCGCAGCATTAGGAACACGTTTAAGCGGTTGGGGTACTGCTGCATATTTTGCCTACGAAGCATATCAAGCTGTTAAATCACCACTAGATTCTGAAGGATATGAATATAAAAAAGAAAGTAATGAATTTTATAAATTATTTAATGATTCATTGTGTTATTCGAACTCAAGAACACATATTGATTCTTGCATAGGGGTTGATTCATCTGTTATTAAAGCTTTAGAAAAAAGTGGAGATTCTCAAAAATCTGCACGAAATCTATTAGAAATGCAAGTTTCTACCGAATTTCAAAAAATTCTTCCCAATATAATCGAAAAGACACCTGCATATAAAGGAGCTTTTTTTAAAACCTGTGAATTTTTCGATCCTGGCGTATCTTGTTTAATTAGTACAGGTACTAGATTTTATTATGCGCCCAAACATGGCTTTAGAAGCGAAGTTTTGACAGAAGAAAAATTCCTACAAATCGCTACCCCTTCAATAGATAGCAACCCTACGCCATTCGTAGAAGGCACAGGCAAACCTGAATATAAAGAAAAAGTATCAGTCCCTGCCGGAACAGTAGTAACCATTGGCCCTGTCACTCCCGAAAATGGCAAGCCTGTGCAAATTACCATTACTTTCGGCCAAGATTCAAATGGCAATACAACGGCAAATGTTGCAACAACACAGCGTCCTGATTTGACACCGGGCGGATCTGAAGCACCCAATACAAAGCCTGATCCAGATCCTGCGCCTAATCCTGATGGAAAGCCTGATAAAAAGCCGGATGATAAACCCGATTCCGATGATAAGCCTGATAAACGTCCAGATGATAAACCTGATCCGGATGATGATCCATCTAATAAAGACAAAAGAAAAGAAGATAAAAAAGATGACAAGAAAGAAGAATCCAAAGGGTTACTCTGTAATATTTTCCCTGACATATTAGCTTGTTCAGAAAAAGGCGATGTAGAGGAACAAGAAGAACCTTTCAAAATTCCTCATACAAATAACGATACAACATTTAGCCCTGATTTCTTCCTACCCGATAATGGTGTTTGCCCTGCTCCAAGAACTGCAACCTATTTGGGCATAACCATGGAATTTAAATATGACATGATTTGTAATTTTGCCGAAATGATCCGATTCCTTGTGATTGGTATCGCTGCGGTAGCAGCAGCATATATCATGTTTTCAAGTAGAAAGGATTAAAGCATGAAAGCTGCGTTTTTCGCCATATTACAAAGACTATTAACCTATATTGTTGCAAAAGTATTTATTGCCCTTGGCATTAGTTTTGTAACTTATACAGGTTTTACAGTTGGATTAGGTTTTATAAAAGATTACGTAAAAAATCAGTTCAACTCAATGCCATCAGACATACTTCAAATTGTCATGATGGCAGGTTTCGGCCATGCATTAGGCCTGATATTTGGTGCATTTGCATTTAACGTTGCCATGCAAAGTATTAGCAAACTGTCATTTATTCCAGGGGGAAAAGCTAAATGATTATTTTACAAACTGGAGTACCGGGTAGCGGAAAAACTAGCTCTGTCGTCAATATGCTGATGACAGACGAAAGCTACACACATTTTACTGATAAAGACGGTGTAAAGAAAAAACGCCCTCTCTTTGTTAACGGTATTCCTGAATTGAAGATAGAACATGAAGAACTTACAGATGAACAAATTAAAGAAAAGCCATTTCAAGATTTTCTCCCTTATGGCTCTCTTGTCATCATAGACGAAGCACAGCGTTTAATGGGGACTAGATCCGCCGCTTCAAAAGTACCTCCATTTATAGAAGCTTTGGCATTACATCGACACCATGGTTTAGATATCGTGTTAATAACGCAACATCCAAGTTTTCTTGATAGTTTCGTAAGAAAGCTTGTTCAAAGGCATATGCACGTTTCCATTAAGCCAGTGGGACGTAAGCTTTACGAATGGAATGAATGTGTAGATCAGCCTGATAGCAGTGTGAATATTGCTAGGGCAATCGAAAGAACGTTTGTAGTTCCTAAAAAGTCTTTCGGAATGTACAAATCTGCTGAAGTACACACCAAGCCTAAAAGACGTATCCCAAAAAGTCTTATATTTGTAGCCTTGTTTTTACCTTTATTAATTGGTTTTGCCGTTTATACCATCAATGGAATGAGTAAACGATTTAACCAAGAGGAAAAACAACAGACAGCGGCATTGACTTCATCAGATACAACGGATGAAGTCACAACACCGGAAAATAGTACACCGCCTCAACAGACTATGAATAGTAGTTTAAAGCCTGAAGATTTTGTACCTGTTTTAGCTGAAAAACCTGAAAGCAAGCCCATTTATAACAACGTCCGACAGGTCAAAACATTTGAGTACCCTGTTGGCTGTGTCGATGGCGGCAAAAGCGGATGTACCTGTTACTCAAGCCAGGGCACACAGCTGAAAGAAATCACAAAAGCCATGTGCAAAGACTATGTCAAAAACGGCTTGCCATTTAACCCATACAAGGACGAACAACAGGAAGCACAACAGCAACAGACCGCCTATGAGCCTGAAAAAGGGAAAGTGCTTACAATGGGCGGTAAAAGCCCTCAAAACCTGATGTATGACGGCTATGTTGAAGCAGGCGAAACAACAGGATTCCAAAACGGTGCAAAGGTCGGCAGTTAAGAGATATTTATTTAATTGTTGATGTAGCCTAAGCGGAATCAACGGTTAAATAAATATCAATGGGGTGCGGGAACACCCGCCTTTTTGATATTGGGTAAATTAAATTGAAACCTGTAAATCGTTTTAATTAAGACGGTTTACAGGTTTTTGTTTAAGCGCAAAACAAAAGCCTAGACGGTTTAGGCAGTAAAACGTCCAGAGTTAAAAACTGACGAAAAGATATGCCGAACCGTCTAATTACCTTAAAGATTGAATATCATCATAGCCGTTGAAGGCTGAATAAATAAGGAAAATGAAATGAACGTAATAGGGCTGGACATATCGAAAGATACCATAGACGCAACCTTGATTACAGTCAAAGGAGGACAAGACTATATAAAAATAGCCAACAATACAGAAGGATTTGAGAATCTGATTAATTGGATAAAAACAAAACGAATTAGAAAAATTGCCATAAGTATGGAAGCAACAGGCATTTATTACGAACAGGCGGCAGAATATTTGAATGCACTCTATACTGTCTACGTCATCAACCCTCTAAAAATAAAAGAATACGCAAAAAGTCAGTTTAGCCATACCAAAACAGACAAAGCAGATTCAAAACTTATCGCTGAATTTGCAAACCGACACTTAGACAAACTGACACCGTTTAGGCCGTCTGAAAATCCCATACTCTATAAGCTGGTTAATCTGCTGCAACAACTTAAAGAACAGCAAAAAGAAACACAAAACAGATTGCATACCGCAAAAGACATCTACATAAAATCAACCCATGAAGCAATCATAGAACTGCTTGAAGAAAAAATAGATCAGACATCAAAGCGGATAGAAGGCATGATAAAACAGAAAGAAAGTCTAAATATCGAATATCAAAACCTTCAAACCATACCGGCAATAGGAAAAGAAACCGCAGTGATTCTACTGAGACACCTGACAGATAAAAATTTTGAAACAGCGAATAAATTTGTAGCCTTTGCCGGTTTAAGTCCAAAAATTGAACAATCGGGGACAAGTGTCAATAAAAAAGGCAGATTGAGCCGATACGGACACCGACAATTAAAACGCGCCTTGTTTATGCCTGCTCTTGTTGCCTACCGCATGAATGCATTTCCTCAACTTGTCAGAAATTTAGAAGCGGCAAAAAAGCCTAAGATGATAATCATCGTTGCACTAATGCGGAAATTGGCAAAAATCGCCTTTTATATACACAAGACTAAAAAGCCGTTTGATAAAGCGCGACATCAGACTGTTTAACGAATTTATACAAAACAAAACGGCTGTAAAAACAGCCGTTCCTTGTCGTTTCCGTTGAAAATGCAATAACTAAATACCTATTAAAAACAGAAACATAAGAAATTAACTTATTTTAATAATTGACAGGTCAATATATCATCTTTTCGGATTGCCGCGCTCAACTTGATAGAGTTGCGCGTGCTGCTCCTGCGCAAAATTTCCTACCTGTCCGGCATGATGCTCCGCCAACTTTTGCGCCAATAACATGACCGCCAATTTTTTATTGGCATGCTGGCTGCGTTCGCTCTCAACCCGCACAGAAATGCCGCTTTCTTTATGGGTAGCGCGGACGGCACTTTCGGTTTTATTGACGTGTTGCCCACCCTTGCCGCCAGAACGGCAGGTTTGAAACTCGATTCCGTTTTCAGACGGCATTTCATACATCTGCGGCATATCGGGTAAACGGAAAACGCCTATATACCAATTTTTGCGTGGATGTTTCGGGCGGATAGGGCTGGGGCATATCCATTGGAGCGTTCCCTGCCAAGCTTGCGCCAAACTTTCGGCTTTCTGCCCTTCCAATTTGAGCGTCGCCGACAAAATACCGTGCTTATCAGAGGTTTCGGTAACAAGTTCGGCATCAATGCCTTTTGCTTGAGCTTCGGCAAGCAGCTTGCCCAAAACGAAACGGGCAAATATACGGCACTCTGCGGGCCCTTGCGCGGTGGAAATTTGTAGATAAATCGCTGGTGTATTCTGTTTCATCTTTACGCTCCACACTCGCCGCCGGTTTTATAAGTTAAAACAGGCTTGAACCGCGCGACCAATTCAATCAAACCAGCGTTTTTCATGGCAGTAATAACGCTGTCGATGCTTTTATAAGCCTGCGGCGCTTCTTCAAAAATCAGTGCCTTATCCTGACAAACGACTACGCTGCCAAATTCGGTCTGGCGCAGGCTGTCGGCAGTATATTTGTGCGACAGCCTGCCTTTACATTCGCCGCGCTGCCATTTCCGACCTGCGCCGTGAGCCAATGTGTTCAACGAAATTTGGCAGTCTTCGGCAGGTCGGACCAGATAGCTGTAATCGCCGCGCGAGCCGGGTATCATGACCAAGCCTTTATCGGTGGGCGTTGCGCCTTTTCGGTGCAGCCAACCGGTTGTGCCGTCAATCTCGGTTTGTTCCAAAAAATTATGATGGACATCGAGCAGGCATGTTCCTTCTGAGCGCCAACGGTCGAGCATTCTGGCTGCAATCAAACGGCGGTTAAGGCTGGCAAATTCCAGGGCTGCTTGGTGTTCGGCAAGATAGGCTGCCGCCGCTTCGCCCTCTTCCGCCAAACCTTGATGCCCAAAGGCGGCAATATGGAGTTGCAAAATCTGCTGACCCAATCCTCGCGAACCGCTATGCACCAACAGTTGCAGATGGTTTTCATCAAAATCTGTCGGAAGCAAATCGGTGCGATATACGGTATCAACGGTTTGCAACTCGGCAAAATGGTTGCCACCGCCAATCGTGCCTACGGCAAGGCCGTCTGAAAATTGGCGCATATCAACAGCGTCGCCTAATAAATCGACCTGTTCGTCTTTGTCCAACGGCATATCGATATTGCCCAGCTGTTTGGCGAGTTTGGCCGGTTTGAGTTTGGCTGCACGCAAATCGGTCTGCCAAAACGCCATACCGCAACCGATGTCGTTCCCAATCAGGGCAGGATAAAAATGACGGTCGCTGAAAAATGCCGCACCAACCGGATAACCGCGCCCTGCGTGTAAATCCGGCATTCCGGCAACGCGCAGCATATGCGGTAATCGGGCGGTGGTTTCGAGCTGAGCGACAGCGTTGCCTTCAATCCATGTATTTGAATCGGCAATAATTTGAACATGATGGGGATAATTGCCCATGTGTTTATGCTTTCTTTAAAACGGATAGAAACCGTCAACAGATGACAATAGGTATCCACCGTCTGCGAAATGTTCAGACGGCCTGGTTTCTAGCCGATAATCGTAGGGAAAGCAGCCCGAAGCGGGCGACATGGAATGCGAAAAGCGTTATCCGAAAGTCAGACCGACGCTTGGGCTGCAAAGAATGTGATTGAGCGGATTGAAGTATTGCATGTCATGGCTTGCTCCTTTCTTTGCATGAAAATATTAAAAACGTTCGGATTATAGAGTGTTCATTTCCAATCATGCAAACTTACTGACATTAATCTGCCAATAATGTTGCATAAATGGCAACTTATTGAGAACATAATTTAGGCCGTCTGAAAACTTTTCAGACGGCCTTTGATACCCAATAATCCTTACAAAACAACGGTCGGATAAGAGCCGACAACTTTCACGAAGGAAGCGCGTTCACCCAAAAGCTGCAAGGCTTTTTGGACATTTTCATCGCTTTGATGGCCTTCGATATCAATGAAGAACAGGTATTCCCACAAAACCGATTTGCTTGGACGGCTTTCAAATTTGGTCATGGAAATGCCCAACTCGGTGAAAGGTTGCAGCAAAGAAGTAACGGCACCGGCACGGTTGGGTGCGGAGACGACCAAAGAGGTTTTGTCGTTGCCGCTGCGGCCGGTTTCTTGATGACCCATCACCAAGAAGCGCGTGGTGTTGTTCGGTTCGTCTTCGATACACTCGGCGGCAAAGCTCAACTGATAAATTTCCGCGGCAATACGTCCGGCAATGGCGGCCACATTCGGGCTGTCAGATTCGGCAACCAGACGCGCTGCTTCTGCATTGCTGGCTACTGCGATACGTTCCGCATTGGGCAGGTTGCGGCCAAGCCAGTCGTTGCATTGTGCCAAGGCTTGGGCATGGGCGAAAACTTTGGTAATGCCGCCAATTTCGTGGCTGTCTTTACGCAACAGGTTGTGATGGATGCGGACAACCACTTCGCCGCAGGCTTTCAAAGCGGTTACAGCCAACAAGTCCAAAGTGCGCCCCACTGAGCCTTCGGTCGAATTTTCTACCGGCGCCACCAAATAATCGGCTTGGCGCGTTTCAACTTGTTTGAAGCAGTTGTCGATGGTGGTACACGCCATGGTGTGTGCGGCGTGGCCGAAATGTTTAATGGCGGCTTGCTGGGTAAATGTCCCCTTCGGGCCCAAATAGGCAATCGTCAGCGGACGCTCTACCGCCAAACATTCGCTCATAATCTCGCGAAACAGCCGGGTGACCGATTCGTCCGGCAAAGGGCCGCGGTTCAAATCCTGAATCCGGCGCAAAACGGCCACTTCCCGTTCAGGACGGTACACTGCGCCTGTCCCTTTCAATTCGCCGATAGCATGCGCATGACCAGCGCGCTCGTTGAGCAAACGGAGGATTTCCGCATCAATGCTGTCGATGGCATTGCGGTGCGGCAATAATTGTTCGTCTATGGATAAAGGCATAAGCTGTCTCGCAATTTTGTGAGGGATATTTTCATTTTAACATTAAAGGCCGTCTGAATTCCGTTTTCAGACGGCCTCAACACTATCTTTATCTAACTTTATCGTCTATCAGGTTTGCAAACGCCGCCAATTCCATCATAATTAAGCCTTTTGAACGACAAGGCCTATTCCATGCACTCAAACGGACTGTACACCCGTTTTCTGCCCGATGAAGAAGCAACCCTGAAACTGGGTGAAGAATGGAGCAAGCAGCTTTCCGCTCCGCTGACCATCTATCTTGAAGGCGGGCTGGGTGCAGGCAAAACCACGCTGACACGCGGGATTTTGCGCGGACTGGGGCATACGGGCGCAGTCAAAAGCCCGACTTACACCATTGTCGAATCTTATCCGCTGGATACATTCACCCTCCACCATTTCGACCTCTACCGCTTTACCATGCCCGAGGAATGGGAAGATGCCGGTTTGGACGAATTGTTTGCGCCCGACAGCATCTGCCTCATCGAATGGCCGCAGCAAGGTGGAGAATTCACGCCTCCGGCAGACATTACCATTACATTGACGTACACCGATAAGGGCAGAACCTGCACCTTTTCCGCCCACACAAACCAAGGCCGAAAAAGTTTAGAATCATGGTCAAATTAACTAGAAGACACATTCTCCGTCAAGGCACAGGACTATTTCTCACCCTCACGCCCGTTGGTGACGCATTGGCCAAACCGGCCTCTCCTGCGCAATTTCTTGCCGTCCGCATTTGGCCGGCGAACGCCTACACACGCGTTACCCTTGAGAGCAACCACTCGATGAAATACCAACATTTTATGTTGGACAACCCCAGCCGGTTGGTTGTGGATATTCAAGGAGCGGAAATCAACAGCGTCCTGCAAGGCATTTCCAGCAAAGTGCTGTCTAACGACCCTTTTATCCGCAGCATTCGTGCTGGTCAAAATACGCCCAATACCGTGCGTATCGTCATCGACCTCAAACAAAGCACCCATCCGCAAGTCTTTGCACTCGCCCCCGTCGGCAACTTCAGAAACCGCTTGGTTATCGACCTTTATCCGCACGGCGCAGATGCCAACGACCCGATGATGGCCTTGCTCAACGGCAATGTTCCCAAACAACGTCAAAATACCAATATCGCATACGACGCCCCTGCCCCTAAAAACAATCGCGGCAGCGGTGGCAACCGCCGTCCCGTGATTATGATCGACCCCGGTCACGGTGGCGAAGACCCCGGCGCAATCGGCCCGAGCGGCCTCAAAGAAAAAAACGTCGTACTCTCCATTGCCCGCGAAACCAAAAAACGCCTCGAAGCCTTGGGTTACAACGTATTTATGACACGCAACGAAGACATCTTTATCCCATTGGGCGTACGCGTTGCCAAAGGCCGTGCGCGCAATGCCGACGTATTCGTATCCATCCACGCCGATGCCTTTACCAGCCCGTCCGCTCGCGGTACCGGCGTATATATGCTCAATACCAAAGGCGCGACCAGCTCGGCGGCAAAATTCCTTGCCCAAACCCAAAACAACGCCGACGCCATCGGCGGCGTACAAACCAGCGGCAACCCTAATGTCGACAACGCTATTTTAGACATGACCCAAACCGCGACCCTGCGCGACAGCCGCAAGCTCGGCCATTCCGTCTTGACCGAATTGGGCAAACTCAACCAATTACACAAAGGCCGCGTTGACGAAGCCAACTTCGCTGTCCTCCGTGCGCCAGATGTTCCGTCTATTTTGGTGGAAACCGCCTTCCTCTCCAACCCTACCGAAGAGCGGCTGCTCGGCAGCGAATCATTCCGCCAACAATGCGCCCAAGCCATTGCCACCGGTATTCAAAAATACATCAATACCGCCGTTTTACGACGCGGATAATGGCTTTATGAAATAAAGGCCGTCTGAAAAATTTTCAGACGGCCTTATCTTTTCAAGCAATCTATTTAACCGCATTTCCCTATCGCAGCCGGATAGACGGACACCTTCGTCTGAGTCAATGCAAACAGGTTTTCCAACTGCATTTGCGCCTGACGATTGGCATGTTCCAAAATCTCAGCCTTACACGCGCTTTGCAATACCTGCCGTCTCGCCTCTTCCTGCACCGTCTTAAATACCGACTTATCCATAGGCAGCAAATTAAACGAGCCGGTCTGAATATCGTACACTTCGATATTTTCCAAATCCACGCTCAAGATTTCCACCGCCGGCAGGCTGATCAATACCTTGTCGTCCACAATATTAACATTGTCTGCGCCTAATTTGTCCAAATCCAAACCGGCCAACACCTTACCGCGCACAATAAAAATACCGCTTTGCGAATCCTGCCACAGCCTGCGCCAATCCCCTTTTTTCTCCGTACGGATAATCGTATCGATATAAAATGCCGTACTTTCCAAGCGGTTCATCTGCTTAATCTGCATCAAAACCCCCTCACGGGACAAAACCTGATGTTCTTCGTTCTGACCATGCAGGGCATAAAACCAGCCGCCTGCAGCCGTCAGCGCACACAACACCAGCACGACCAATCCGCGCCCAAACATTTTCATTTCAAACATCCCCCGTTAAAATAATCATCAAAACATTCCCCATATTCTCCCAAAACCATCAATTTCAAGCCATATTCAGGCCGTCTGAAACAATAAATTTCATTACCAAAAAGTAATAAAAAAATCCCCGCAAACAAAGTTTGCCTTTTGGTAAAGACAAGACTACAATCCATTACACACAATTCAACTTCATCCCATCATGAATACCACCGACCTGCGCCGCCACAACCTGCGGCAATGGATAACACAACACCACAACGGCCAGCAGACCAAGTTTGCCCAAGCCATCGCCATCAACCAAGGCGAGCTGTCCGCCCTGCTGAAAAATAAATCTTTCGGCGAGAAAAAAGCCCGAAAAATCGAGCAGGCAGCCAATATGCCTGACATGTGGCTGGATCAAGACCACCAAGACCGCCACGCCCCCACCATCAGCCAAGAAAGAAATACCATGTCCCACATCTCCACCATCCCCGAAATCTTAGCAGACATCAAAGCCGGCAAAATGGTCATCATCACCGATGCTGAAGACCGCGAAAACGAAGGCGACTTGCTGATGGCCGCCCAATTCGTTACCCCCGAAGCCATCAACTTCATGATCAAAAACGCACGCGGCCTGGTCTGCCTGCCGATGGACGGCGAAATGGTCGAAAAACTCGGCCTGCCCATGATGACCCAGAAAAACGGTGCACAATACGGCACCAACTTTACCGTCTCCATCGAAGCCGCCCACGGCATTACCACCGGCATTTCCGCCGCCGACCGCGCCCTGACCATTCAAACCGCCGTTTCCCCATCCGCCAAACCTGAAGACATCGTCCAACCCGGCCACATCTTCCCACTGCGCGCCCAAAAAGGCGGCGTACTCGTCCGCGCCGGACACACCGAAGCCGGCGTCGATCTGGCACAAATGAACGGACTCATCCCCGCCGCCGTCATCTGCGAAATCATCAACGACGACGGCACCATGGCGCGCATGCCCGAACTGATGAAGTTCGCCGAAGAACACAATCTCAAAATCGGCACCATTACCGACCTCATCGAATACCGCAGCCGTACCGAAAGCCTGCTCGAAGACATGGGCAACTCACCCGTACAAACCCCATGGGGCGAGTTCCAACAACACGTTTACGTCGACAAACTCTCCGGCGAAACCCACCTCGCCCTCGTCAAAGGCACACCTTCCGCCGACGAAGAAACCCTCGTCCGCGTCCACGAGCCCTTCAGCGTGATGGACTTCATCCAAGCCAATCCGCGCCATTCATGGTCACTGCCTAAAGCCCTTGAGCGCATCCAACAAGCCGAAAGCGGCGTAGTCATCCTCCTGCACCGTACCGAAGACGGCGCCACCCTGCTCGACCGCACCCTGCCCAAAGGCGCAAACCAAGCCTACAAATGGGACAGCAAAAGCTACGGCATAGGCGCACAAATCCTCGCCGGCCTCAACGTCAAAAAACTGCGCGTCCTCGGCCAGCCGTCATCCTTCACCGGCCTCACCGGCTTCGGCCTCGAAGTCGTCGGCTTTGAAGAAGCTGAAAAATAATCTTGCTTGATTAACTCTCAAAGCAAATGAAACAAAAGGCCGTCTGAAAGTTTTCAGACGGCCTTTTCATATCTCTATTTATCTGAATATTATCCAAACAAAATTATGATAAAAACAGCTATTTATTAGATTATTTCAATAATGATAAGAATAATCAATTATTATATAAATATTAATAATATTTAAAAATTTTATATTTTTTATATAAAAGAGTATTTTAACCTCTTATATTAAGTTCTTAACAAAGAGAAACTATGTCTGCTTTTACTCCCAAACCCAAAATAATCATTCTCAGCCTTGCCAGCGCATTCAGCACATTAACCGTTGCCAATGTCATCGAAACCTCAGCTCAACCCGAACAATACCAAGAATTGGATACCGTTGTTGTCAGTGGCAAACGTACCAACGACCAAAAAAGGCGCGGACGATGTGTATTCAAAAACGTCTCCAACGCCTATGTTGGCAAAGAATACCTCGAACGCTACCGCGTCCAATCCGCCGGCGACGTACTCAAAGGCCTAAACGGCGTGTACAACATGAACACCCGCACCGCCGGCGGCGCGATTACGCCCAATATACGCGGCATCACCGGCAAGGGCCGTATCCCCGTAACACTAGACGGCACGGAGCAGACGGTCGATGTCTGGCTCAACAACTACGGTGTGGGCGACCGCAACTACCTCGACCCCGCCCTGTTCCGCAGCATCGCAGTGGAAAAAAGCCCCGCCATGACGCGCGGCGTGAAATCAGGCGTGGGCGGTGCGATGTCCATCCGTACCATCGAACCCGCCGACATCATCCCCGAAGGCAAAAACTGGGGAATCGAAGTCAAAACCGAGTTTTCCGGCAACACCGTGGCGCAGAAAAACGACTTGCGCCAATTCTTAGGCCGCGACTACCGCACCCTCTCGCCTATAGGCGCAACGGCGGACGGGGTATCGGGTATGCCCGATGTATTGACCGGCTATACCGGCAAACCTTCCCCCACCGCCCTGTTGTTGGACGAAGGCATAGCGGGTACGAAGTATGCGGGTGGCAAAAGCCACACCAACTTCAAAGACGACAGGCAGTTGATGTTGTCCGCCGCCTTCAAAACCGACATTACAGACGGCCTTGCCGCATACAGCCACCGCCAAAAGGGCAACTACTACGCGGGTAAACGCGGCTATCAAAGCTACCTCAACAACCCCATTTACGGTGCGGATGCCTGTTACGACCAGTATCCTGACAAATCATGGCGGGAAAAAGACATGCTCTGCAAATCTTCCGCCAGCCTGGTGCCGAATATGGCCGTCCTGTTCCGGCCGGGCGAAGAAATTATGAACAGCCACACCGACACCAAAACCCTGCTGCTGAAAAACAACTGGTATCTGCCGGGCAACCAAAAAATCAGCCTGCAATATATGGACAACAAAATCGGCTTCGGCGAAATCAACCCCCTGATAACGGCATGGATACTCGGTTTCGCCGAACAATCCCTAGACGAACCTGCGCAGCAGGCACCAGGGATAGGGACGAAAATCGACAGCAAAACCTACAAAATCGGCTACGAATGGAAGCCGCAAAACAACAAATGGATAGACCTTCAAGCCGATATGTGGCGGGTGAAGACCGACAGCAACCGCCATCAGAGCGGCGGCCCCGTCGTCGGCGTCATTACGCCCGACTATGAGTACGACCTTTGGTATTGGTGCAACATACGCAAACAGCCCTCGCCTAACCTGCGGGGGGAAAGCTGCGAAAGCGCGATGGCGTCGAACACCTACGGCTCGGCGCGAACCCACGAAGAAGTGCTGCGCATGATAGAAGACACGCCCGACAAAATCGCCCGCAAGCTGGCAGAACACGATGAAAACAACCGTGCGATTACTGACCGCTGGATGGGGCATACGGGCGGCTACTACGCCATCACGCCCGCCGACAAAAATGTGCTGACCGACCAGACCAACCAAATCGGCAAGCTGATGAATCTGGCCGAACTGAAGCAAAAGCTGAATCAGGAACGCTACTACATCGAACATCCCGACCGCATCATCGTTCCCGGCGCGCGGCAGCGTACCGACGTCGTCCGCAACGGCTTCAACCTCAGCAACCGCTTCCGCCTTTCCGACAAACTCAGCCTCACCCTTGCCGCCGACTACCAGCGCGAAACGCTGGAAGAACGCACCGATACCGCCGACAGCAATGATTTGATGAATACTTTCGGCGTACTGACCCGCATGGCGGCCTTGGGCGGCCCGCAGTCGGCGAAAAAGCGCGAATGGGGCGCGAACCTGGTCTTCGATTGGAAACCGACTTCCCGCCTGAACATACAGGCGGGCGTGCGCTATCAGAACTTCAAAGGACGCAATATCGAACTGGCGCGGCAGCGTGCCGCACGCAACCCCTGGTATCAGTACGGCCTGGGTTCGGACAGCTATGTTACCGGCCTGATGATGCCGTATTTTGAATTGGCGGATGAAGAAGATATTGCCAACCAGCAGCGGATGTTGCAGCTTTATGATCCCGATAGGATCGGGGGTCAGGTTGCAGAATATCAAGCCCTTAACCGCCGTTTTAAGGAAAAAAATGGTTACGATTTTGATCCGCATGATACTCTCGTTGGTCAGGATACTCGGTTTTACGCCAAATCTGATGGAAATTTTGTTCAGTATGCGGACGGCAATAAAAATACCGATGTACTATATGTACTGCGCCGCAAACAGATCATTCCAATGAATGCAGGAAAATTTGCCCCCGACAAAGTACAAATTACGCCGGAAATGTACCGCGAGAGAGTAAACAACCCGCAAGGAAAACGCGGCAGCTACCGCCGTTATATTCCCGGATCACATATAGGCATAACACCCGGTTCGGTAAGCGAAACAACGGACCGTATGGCCAATGAAAACCAACTACCATCAAAAACCGGCAATGATCAAGCACTGGAATTCAATAGCGACCTAAACCGTACCGCTTGGATCCGGCATCAATTCAGCGAAGCCGAACGCTGGCGCATGCCGCAGGAGCAGCACGCGTATTCCTGGTCGCCCATGCTGTCGGTCAGCTACGATATTGCCGACAACCACCGCCTCTTCGCCCGCTATGCCCGCATGAGCCGCTTTCCCAGCCTCTACGAACTGACCGCCGCCACCGGCAGCGGCGGTCTGTACGGCAGCGAGACCGTGGCCGAATACAGCCTGAAGCCGGAAAAAAGCACCAACTGGGAAGTAGGCTACAATTTCAATTTCGCCCCGCATTTCGCCAAACTGCGCCAAGGCGACCTCCGCCTCACCTACTACAGCAATAAAATCAAAAACCAAATCGACACCTCGAATATGGACGGCGGCATGATCCAATACGACAAGGCAATCAGCAAGGGGGTAGAACTGCAAATCCGCCTAGACAATGGTCGCTTCTTCGCCTCCTTCGGCGGCACTTACCGTTTGAAACATATGGTATGCGACAAGGGCATCGCCTTCAAATTCGACTATTACCTGCAACGCGTACCCGAATGCCTTGAAGGCGGCTTCGGCCTCAGCCGCTTCTTCCAGTCCCTGCAGCCCAAATATTCGCTTACCCTTGATGTAGGCACGCGCTTCTTCAACGAAAAACTGGAATTGGGCATGCGCGCCATCCACCACAGCAAGGCGGAGCGGAAAAACTACGATAAGCTGATTGCCGACGGCGCGGGGCAGGTGTATGAGCGTAACGGCAAACCCTACGGCTGGCACGCCGCCACCCTGCTTGATGCCTATGCCCGCTACCGCATAGGGAAACATATAGACTTGAATTTCGGCGTTACCAACCTCGCCAACCGCTATTATCTAGACCCGATGTCCAGCACCCCTGTCCCGGCCCGGGCAGGACGGTTACCTTCGGCATCAAGGGCAGGTTTTAAGGCTTGACTGTATCCTATGCAGCCGATGGGCAGGAATCTGCCCGTCGGCTACAGCCTGTTACCGTTACTATAATATTTGTATTTCTTAGATGATAATGCAATGATATTAAAAATAAAATATTGACAAATGCAATCCGCACTTTATATTTGATAATGAGTTTTAATTAGATTTATATTTTTATTTATATTAATATGCGCCCTATCGGTAACACCCGATACACCTTGCCGCTCGAGACAAAACAGCGGTATCCATCATATTTTTCTTTAAAGGAAAAATCATGAAAGCATCGCAATTAACCCTCGCCGTCCTTCTGACCGCAGCCTTCGGCTCTGCTGCTCATGCGGCTAATGTGGAAGGTGGTTCAAGCAATCCAAACTTAATCGAACCCAAAACATCAGATTCTCTACCCTTCGGTGCAGGTGCGGCCGGTATCAAAGTCAGCACAGGCAACGGCCTGTCCAAATCCATCAACCTCCAAGCCGGCCCCGCGCAGCGCATCCGCAACAAATACGGCAATGCGCCCATCAACGGCGGTAATCAGAACGCCAATGTAAACGGCACGGCCAATCCGAAATATCTGCAACCCGGCGACATCAACCCGATTGCGGGCTGGTTCTCGAAAACCAAACTCGCCCAAGTGTGGTATGAAAAACGCGCCAACAACACCGAAGTGTTCAGCGTACGCCAAATGGCCGACCCAAAATTACCGATTGCGCCGAAATTCGGCGGCATGACTTTTGCCAAAGTGCCGACTGCGGCAACCAACGTCTTCTTCGGCGAATGGGCGCCGCGCAAAGGCAACAGCAATCAGATTGCCAACAGCACGGATTTGAATATGAACGACGGCAACCGCACGGTTTGGTTTGTGGGTGAGAATCCGACCAAAAACACCAGAAACTTGGCTGCGGCTACCTATAACGTTGTCGGTATCAACAAGCACACGCCGGGCAAAAACGATTTCTATACCGGTGAAATCAAAGCCACATTCGGTACGGGCGACAAAGGTTCTATGAGCGGCGCGCTGAAACGCGCAGGCGATAAGGATTTGAGCTTTAATGGTGTTGAAATTACCAACTCCGCTGGTACGTTTAAAAGCGGTGCGGGTAATCATGAAAAAATCCAAGGCCAATTCTACGGCAATGGCGCGGCAGCTATGGCGGGCTATGCCGAACGCGGCAACGGCAAAGGCGACGATGTAGCCTTCGGCGGCGCGAAAAAATAACCTTGCCCGCTTACGCGATTAGGGAATGCCGGTGTTTTCGGCGTTTGGCCGTACGTTCCCGCAATCAGGAAAACCGCCGTTTTTTAACAAAAGCCGCAGTAGGCATAAATATACTGCGGCTGACTTGTTTCCGAAGTGCCGTGCAAACCTGCATTGCCTTGCGGAATTTCTGTTTTTACTTCTTTCAGACGGCCTCCCCGCCCAAAGGACCCCATCCCATGAACCACCGCCTCTGCCTGCTTTTCCTGCCGCTCTGTACGGTCTGCCTTGCCGCCCCGTCCGACGATGCCGCAGACGAACGCCGCCGCCTGCTGGACGAGGGCAGCCGCCAAACGCAGCAATACCGCGAAAGCGGCTGGCTGGACACGGAACAGGCACGCGGTGAAGTGGGGGAAAACGACGGCTACATCATGATAGACGGTACAGTCTATCAAGTCGGCGATACGGCGGAAGAACTGGAAAGCGCGATTTACCACGCCCTCAACGCGCGGCAGTGGCACAAGGTGCGCCAGTTCGCTGCCCGCTACGCCAAACTGCCCCGGCACAAACCCGCGCTGATTCATTTGGCCGATGCGCTGCAAAAACGGGACGAAGGGGATTTCCACGCGGCGGGGAATAGTTTTCAGACGGCCTTGGAAGCCGAACCCGACAACCCCCGCCTGCTGCTCGAAGCGGGGCGATTTTATGCCGAAGACAACCAAAACAAAGAGTCCGCCGCCGCGTTTGAGAAAGTTCTGAAAACAGATATTCCTGCTGAAACCCGCCCCATCGTGGAAAACTATCTGTCCGAACTGGGCAAACGCCGCCGCTGGCACGGCCAAATCAGCCTCGGCTACGGCTACAATAGCAATGTAAACCAAGGCAACGGCATCAACCAATGCGTGTGGGAAATCTCAGGCATGTGCCTGATGGAGCGCACCCTGCCCGCACCAACGGATTCGACCTTCTCATCCTATAGCGCGACCTCCGAAAAAACCATCCCGCTCAAAGGGCATCACGGTGTACAGGTGCGCGGTGTGCTGTACGGCAACCGCTACACGGAAAAAGACAAAAGTTCGGCGGCCATGCCGGATTACGGCTATCACAACGGTTCGCTTTACGCGGGATACGCCTATGCCGACGCACGCTCCTCCTTTTCCCTGCTGCCCTATTTCGAATACGACTTCCGCAACCGCCACACCCACTACCGCGCATGGGGCACGGATGTCAACTGGTCACGCACACTCTCCCCACGCTGGCGTATTAACTCACATGCCGGAGCAAAAAAGACCGGATATAGTGGACAAAACAAAGATTATTTTGCCAACTATAAGCAATACGAACTGGGCGTAGGGGCAGAATTTTCTCTCACACCCCAAAGCGGCCTGTTCGCCAACTTTGATGCAACACGCAAAGCTTATCCCGAAAAATCTTCTTCCAGCAAGGAATATACGACACGGCTGGGCGCATATAGTTTTTTTTCAAGCGGTACTTACCTCAATACCATCCTGCTTCACCGCCTCAGTCTTTATGACGCGGCAAGTTTTGTCAGCGACAACAGACGGCGACGCGACAATCAATACATCATGATAGCCGCTGTAGGCTTTCCGCAGTGGAACCTTAAAGGTGTGTATCCTGAATTTCGTTTTAGACGCTCAATCTCCCATAGCAATACAGCACATTACCGCTACCATCAAAATGAATGGCTACTAAATTTTAAATACCGATTTTAAATTGAGTCATTTAGCAATACCCTAAAACAGCGATACAACCATACTGTTTTACTCCTTTCTATTTCATGCCGTCTGAAAAAAAGCCGATACACCTTCCTGATGTATCGGCTTTCGCTATCTGCTCAACGCTTAATTTCTGCCGGGCAATTCTTTTTCGCTCAATGGTTTAATGTACCAAATATCGCGGCAGTAGTCGGCGATGGAGCGGTCAGATGAGAAGAAGCCCATGTTGGCGATGTTAATCAAGGCTGATTTGCGCCATGCGGATACGTTGCGGTAGTGTTCGTCCGCTTTGTATTGCGTGTCGATGTAGCTGCGGAAATCGGCCATCAGCTGATAAAAGTCGCCGTATGGTTGCAACACGTCGTTGTAGCGGTTTGGCTCTTCCGGAGAGAAAGTACCTTGGCTGATTTGGTTGACGACGCGGCGCAGGTCGCTGTCTCGCTCGATATAGCTCAACGGGTCGTAACCGTTGCGGCGGATTTCTTCGACTTGTTCTACGGTGTTACCGAAGATAAAGCAGTTGTCCGCGCCGACTTTTTCCAAAATTTCGACGTTCGCTCCGTCCAGTGTACCCATGCAGATTGCGCCGTTGAGGGCAAATTTCATGTTGCTGGTACCGGATGCTTCTGTACCTGCCAGTGAAATTTGTTCGTGCAAATCGGCGGCTGGGATGATGATTTGGGCAAGGCTGACGCTGTAATTCGGGATGTAAACGACTTTAATCAGGTCGCGGATACGGGGGTCGTTGTTGATGACTTTGGCAACGTCGTTAATCAATCGGATGATTTTCTTCGCCATGTAATAGGCAGAAGCGGCTTTACCGGCAAAGATGAACACGCGCGGCTGCCAATCGAAATCCGGGTTTTCCAAGATTTTGTTGTAGCGGTCGACGATGTGCATCACGTTCAATGCTTGACGTTTGTACTCGTGGATACGTTTGATTTGGATGTCGAAAAGTGCATCGGTATTAACCTTGATGCCCAGCTCGGTTTCGATGTATTTGGCGAGGCGCTCTTTGGCGGCTTTTTTCACTTCGCCGAATTCTGCCTGTACGGAAGGATCGTCCACTTTGTCGTTGAGCTTGGTCAGGTTATCCAAATGCAGACGCCAGTCTTCGTCGCCTAGATGTTTGTCCAAAAATTTGGTCAAACCCGGATTGGCGATGTTGATCCAGCGGCGCGGGGTTACGCCGTTGGTTACGTTGGTAAAGCGTTCCGGGAACACTTTGGCAAAGTCGGCAAAGATGGATGTGGTCATCAAATCGGAGTGGATTTTGGCCACGCCGTTGACTTTGTGCGAACCGATCACGGCAAGCCATGCCATGCGGACGCGACGGCCGTGGGTTTCGTCAATAATGGATACGCGGCGGACAAAGTCGTCGTCGAAGTTGCCGATGGCGCGTAAGGCATTGAGGAAGTAGGCGTTGATTTCAAAGATGATGTCCAAGTGGCGTGGCAGCAGACGGCCCATCAGGTCAACCTGCCAAGTTTCCAAGGCTTCGCTCATCAATGTGTGGTTGGTGTAAGAGAAAATCTTACAACACATATTCCATGCTTCAGTCCATGCAATGCCCTCTTCGTCAATCAGGATGCGCATCAATTCTGGAATAGCGAGCACCGGATGGGTGTCGTTCAAGTGGATGGCGACTTCGTCTGCCAAAGTGTGGATGCTTGGGAAACGGCATTTGTGGCGGGCAACAATGTCTTGAACAGAAGCGGAAACCAAGAAGTATTCTTGTTTCAGGCGCAATTCGCGGCCGGAATCGGTAGAGTCGTTCGGATACAGAACGCGTGAGATGTTTTCGTCACTGTTTTGTGCGCGAACGGCAGAGGCATAATCGCCTCGGTTGAAGTCGGCAAGGTCAAACAGGTTGCCTGCGTGTGCGGTCCACAAACGCAATGGGTTGGCACATTCACCGCCATAGCCCGGAATGATTTCATCGTATGCCCAAGCGGAAATTTCTTCGCTCGGCTGCCATTCTTTTTTGTCGCCCAAGTTCAACACTTGACCGCCGAAACGGACGGAATATTGTTTGTTCGGACGGGCAAATTGCCATGCCAAATCTTGGTCGAGCCACAAATCAGGTTTTTCAACTTGTTGGCCATCCACGATTTCTTGTTTGAACATACCGTATTGGTAACGGATACCGTAGCCCATGGCCGGAATGCGCAGGGTTGCCAAAGAGTCGAGGAAGCAGGCGGCCAGACGGCCCAAACCGCCATTACCCAAACCCGGATCTTCTTCTTGTTCGCATACATCGGCAAATTCTTTGCCCAGTTGCTTGAAGGCTTCTTCAAACTCGGCATAAACGCCTTCGTTAATCAGCGCGTTGACAAACGAACGTCCAAGCAGGAATTCCATAGACAGGTAATAAACCATGCGTTTGCTGTTATCGATGTGGGCGCGGCGTGTTTTGAGGAAATCTTCCGCAATCAGGTCACGCGCGGCAAGCATGGCGGCGTTGAGCCATTGGTGTGAAGTTGCCTCCTTCGGATCTACGCCCAAGATGAAAATCAGCTTGTAAACGATGGACTTGCGGATGGTTTCGGCGTCCGGTTTAGGCATTACATAATCGTAACCGGAGATGGGGAGTTTTTTCTTAGCCATGGAAGCCTTTCTCTAGCGTGAGGCACTGGACAACGCGCCTGATGGTTTTATTAAAAACAACGAAACTCGGTTTTCAGACGGCCTGACAACGGCAACAGGCCGTCTGAAAGGAATGGTGCGTAGATTTGTTACAAACTAAGGAGATTATAGCGGAAAGATTCAAAAAAAAGGATATATTTTTCTTTATAAAACATTCAATTAACAATTAAACCATTCATCATCTTATCGGCATTTTCAATTTATACTACCAAGCTAAAAATGAACAAATATCGACAAAATATCAAAGAGTTAATCAATCAATAGTTTAATTCTCATTTAATTTGTTTTATGTAAAATCCAAATCCCCATATGCTCAACAACACATTTTCCTGATTCTTCGTAATTAAATTTCTCAGATGGTACGCAAGAAATTTCCCAATTGCCTTGAGGCAGGTTAAATAACTGACGACTACGTTTGGCATTGACCAACAGCAGCCATTTATCGTCCAAAACAATCTGAATCGCC
Organism: Neisseria flavescens; assembly: GCF_001618065.1. GTDB lineage: Bacteria > Pseudomonadota > Gammaproteobacteria > Burkholderiales > Neisseriaceae > Neisseria > Neisseria flavescens_A. Next base: position 197,028 of record NZ_LAEI01000041.1, on the reverse strand, counting down.
TTGCTGCCCCTGTTGTGCCAACAATATTCCGTCATCGGGCTGCCATCAGCATTGAGCCATTGCACACGCTCTTTTTCCCACCAGCAATCATCTGTCAGCAACTTGATTTGACTTCGGACGCGTATCAGCTCTTGAGTGTAATTCTGCAACATATGGGACTCATTTTGCCAATCCAACCATGTAATCGGATTATCTTGGCAGTAGCTGTTGTTGTTGCCGTGCTGACTGTTGCCAAACTCATCGCCGGCCAAAAGCATGGGCGTACCGTTGGATAAAAATAAGGAGGCAAGCAGCGCTTTGGAAGTGTATTCGCGGTTGAGCAAAACTTCTTCATCATCAGTTTCGCCTTCTACGCCGTGGTTGTAGCTGATGTTTTCATTATGCCCGTCGCGGTTGTTTTCGCCGTTCGCTTCGTTGTGTTTCTCGTTGTAGCTGACCAAATCGCGCAGAGTGAAGCCGTCGTGTGCAGTGATGAAGTTGATGCTGGCGGATGGGTGGCGGCCGCTGTGGTTGAAAATATCGGACGACCCGGCCAAGCGTTCGGCAAATGCGCCCAAATTGCCGCTTTCCCATGACCAAAACGCGCGCATATCATCGCGGAAACGGCCGTTCCATTCGGCAAAAGGTTGCGGGAAATTGCCCAAGTGATAACCGCCCTCGCCGATGTCCCATGCTTCGACAATCAGCTTCAAACCAGCCAAAACCGGGTCTTGATACAGGACTTGGAAAAAACGGCCGTACGATTGGAAATCGGGCTCGCGTCCCAATACGGTTCCCAAATCGAAACGGAAGCCGTCGATATGAAACTCTTCCGCCCAATAGCGCAGGCTATCTGCCGCCCAACGGGTAACATCGCGCCGGACAATATTGAGCGTATTGCCGCAACCCGACCAGTTTTCATAATTGCCGTAAGGGGTGTGCCAATACCATAACGTGTTGTCGATACCGCGCTGACACAGCATCGGGCCTTTGTCGTCCTGCTCTGCCGTATGGTTGTACACGACATCTAAAATCACTTCCAAACCTGCCTGATGCAGGGCTTTGACCGCTTGTTTAAACTCCGCCGCCGCACGCTCGGGATTATCGGCATAAGACGGCTCAACAGCAAAATGGGAATAAGTGTTGTAGCCCCAATAATTGCTCAAGCCCATTTGCTGAAGATGGTATTCGTCCAGATGATAATGAATCGGCAGCAGCTCGACCGTCGTCACCCCCAACTCTTGCAGATAGGCCAAAACCCGTTTATCACTCAAGGCTTTATAAGTGCCTGCATATTTCAAATCGGGGAACTGCTTGGTAAACCCTTTGACATGGGCTTCATAAATAACGGTTTTGCCCCACGGTATTTCCGGTCTACAATCTTTGGCCCAATTAAATCGGCTGCGTCCGATCACGACGCTTTTCGGAGCAACGGCGGCATTGTCGCGTTCATCTTCCGGCCTGAACCATGCCATTTCTTCGGCGGTACGGTAACTTGGTTTGCCGTCAATTTTTTTGGAATACGGGTCAATCAGCAATTTGTTGGGATTAAAACATGAGCCGTATTCTGCGTTTTCACGTCCATACACGCGGAAACCGTATCGCTGTCCTGCCTTAACATCCGGCACAAATCCGTAAAATACCGAACCACGCCGCGAAGGCATCTCCAAACGGGTTTCTTTATCCTTATCAAACAGACACAATTCGACCTTTTCGGCATTGATGGAAAACAAGGTGAAATTCGCGCCCTTGCTTGTCAGGGTCGCGCCCATGGGATAAGGCTTGCCTTCCTCGATATGCCATGATTTGGCAGTCATAGAATGATTCCTTGGTATGTATTTGGTTTCGTGTCCAATATAAGGCCGTCTGAAAATCTTTCAGACGGCCTTGAGTCATATTGATATCACTATCTTTTAATTTTCAGCTGATTAGGCAGGCATGATACCCACCCTCAAAGTTGATTTACGCTTCTTCTTTGACTACCGCCTGATACAGGTACACGGTTGCCAACGGCGGTACGGTAACAGACAGGGAATTTGGTTTACCATGCGACCAAACTTCATCTGTCTCCACCGTTGCACCGGCAGAAACGCCGCTGCCTTTGTAATGCAGGTCGTCTGAATTGAGGATTTCGCGGTATTCGCCGGCAGAATTTACGCCAAATCGATAGCCTTCACGTACTACTGGCGTGAAGTTGCTGATGACGATAACGCGGTTGCCTTCACGGTCGCGGCGCTCGAAAACGAATACGGAATTGTCGCCGTCATCGGCAACCAGCCATTCAAATCCTTCAGGCCATTGGTCTAATTGGTAAAGCGGCGCGTTGTCTTTATAGACATGGTTCAATTCGCGCACAAAGTCTTGTACGCCTTTGTGCCAGCCGCCTTCTTGCTCCAGCAAGAACCAATCCAGTCCTTCGTTGTAGTTCCACTCGCGGCCTTGTGCAAACTCGCTGCCCATAAACAAGAGTTTTTTGCCGGGGAAGCCGTACATAAAGCCGTAGTAGGCACGCAGGTTGGCAAATTGTTGCCAGCAGTCGCCGGGCATACGTCCGAGCAGCGAGCGTTTGCCGTGCACAACTTCATCGTGAGAAAGCGGCAGGACAAAGTTTTCGCTGTACTGGTACATCATGCCGAAGGTCATTTTGTTGTGGTGGTATTTGCGGTTGATGGGGTCTTCCATCATGTAACGCAAAGTATCGTTCATCCAGCCCATATTCCATTTGAAGCTGAAGTTCAAACCTTCTTGGCGGGTCACATTGGCAAATGAAGTAGATTCTTCGGCAATTTCGGTCGCAGCCGGAACTTCTTCTTTCAACATGGTGTTGGTATCGCGCAGGAAAGCGATGGCTTCAAGGTTTTCATGGCCGCCGTATTGGTTCGGAATCCACTCGCCATCTTTGCGCGAATAGTTGCGGTAAATCATCGAAGCCACCGCGTCAACGCGGATACCGTCAAAGCCAAAACGTTCTATCCAATACAGGGCGTTGCCTTGCAGGAAGTTTTTCACTTCGTTTCTGCCGAAGTTGTAAATCAGGGTGTTCCAGTCTTGGTGGTAGCCTTCGCGCGGGTCGGCGTGTTCGTACAGCGCAGTGCCGTCAAACTTGGCCAGGCCGTGGTCGTCGGTTGGGAAATGGCCGACTACCCAGTCGAGGATAACGCTGATACCCTCGTCGTGTGCGGCTTTAATCAATGCGCGCAATTCTTCCGGCGAACCGAAACGGCTGGTCGGCGCATACAAACCGGTTGCCTGATAGCCCCATGAGCCGTCAAACGGATATTCGGACACGGGCAGGAACTCGATATGGGTAAAGCCCATGTCTTTGACGTATGCCACCAGTTCTTTGGCCAGCTCTTCATAAGTCAGCCAGAAATTGTTTTCCGGATTGCGTTTCCACGAACCCAAATGCACTTCATAAATGCTGATCGGCGCATCAATGGCATTGGCGCGAGCGCGGAAGGCCGGTTCTTCCACTTCGTCAGGCAAACCGCGCACGATAGATGCCGTGGTCGGACGCAGTTCCGCACCGAAAGCATACGGGTCGGCTTTTTCGCGCACATCGCCGTTGGCATCGCGGATTTCAAATTTGTAGAGGGCATTGAGTTTGACGGCAGGAATAAAGATGTCCCAAATGCCGTTGTCGCGGTGGAAACGCATCACATGGCGGCGACCGTCCCAGTTATTGAACTCGCCGATAACGGAAACGCGTTGCGCATTGGGCGCCCATACGGCAAAGCGTACGCCCTTCACGCCGTCCAACTCGGCAAAATGCGCGCCTAAAGTCTCATAAGGACGCAGGTGCTTGCCTTCGGCCAACAGCCAGGAATCCATGTCTTGCAACGCAGAGCTGAAATGATAAGGGTCTTCTTCAATCACTGGCTCGGTGTCTTCGGTGTAACGGATACGCAAAGCGTAATCGGGCGCATCATCGGGCAAGACGGCCACAAAGAAACCGCGTTCATCAATTTTTTCAGACGGCACGATGAGTTCGCCGCTGTGGCGGTTCACAATATCCACGCTTACTGCGCCGGGAATTAAAACGCGCACCACTTCATCGCCCTCTGCAAGGCGGTGTCGTCCCAGATAAGCGAACACATCGCTATGGGTGGCAAGAAACAGGCTTTCGACCGTATCGCGCTCGATTTGGTCAAGTTCATGATAAGTCTTGATTTGGCTGTTTGTTTTCATGCGTACCTCGTCAATAATGGCAAGTTGGCCGCCCATGAGGCGGTGTTGTAGGAAATCTTCCAAAGAAACCGGCATTTTTTGCGCCCAGTTCGGATAGCCTTCAGTTACACCCGGGACATTCAGATTGTCGATGACGCCCAGCAGGTTTTCCAACTGTACGGCGTAAAGTTTGCTGCGGCTCAATGCGCCGTATTTATGCAAAGCCGCCAGCAAGGTTTCATCGGCTTTTGCCGGCATTTGTACATCCGCACCCAGACAGCCGGTTTCTTTCAATTTGTCCAGCAAATCGGCTTTATCGTGTTCGCGCTCGTCCAAGGCCGTCTGAAAAGCGGCTGCATCTGGCAAAGTACCGAGTTTGAACATCGTATCCAAATCTTTGCCTATCCAATAACCTGCCAAAGGAGCGACATCGTGGGTACTGATGACCGTAATCGCCTGCTCGGGGTATTCTTCAGGTAATTGAAAACCGTTCCAGCCCTTGCTGAAATACATCACTTTGTAGGAGAACACTTGATAGCGGTGAAGCAGATAACGCGCTTGATCGGGCACCGTCCCCAAATCCTCGCCGATGATGACGCAACGGTTGCGCTGGCTTTCCAAAGCCAATATGGCAAAAGTCACTTCGGCATCGTAATGCACATATGCGCCGAAATCCGCTGTTTTATCGTTTAAAACCCACCACAAACGACACAATGACATCACATGGTCAATCCGCAACACGCCATACAGGCGCATGTTTTCGCGCAACAAATGGGCAAACTTTTCATAGCTCGTATGTTTCAACATCGACGGATTAAGCGGCGGCAAATTCCAATTCTGCCCTGTCGGCCCTAAAGGATCGGGCGGCGCACCGACCGATACGTCCATACAATAATCTTGACGGTTTAACCAAGTATCCGCGCTGCCTCGCGCCACGCCGACTGCCAAATCGCCGTAAATGCCGAGTTTGACACCGTATTCGGCAGCGGCTTGGTTGACTTCGTGCAACTGCTCCGCGCAAAGCCATTGCAGCCACATATAAAAACGGATTTCACGTTCATGGCTGCGCGCGAATTTTTCTACTGCTTCGCCATCAGGCTGATGAAATTCAGACGGCCATGACTGCCAACCCACTTGTCCGGGACGGCTGTAATACTGGTCCAAAGCCTCAAACAAACCGAAGCCCTGCAAAGCCTTGCCTTTTTCTAATACAAAAGCTTCAAATGCAGCGCGCTCATTTTCTGCGACTTCGCAGGTATCTTGTTCAAACGCGTTAAACGCCATGTGCAACGCATCACGCTTGCATGCCCAAACCGCCGTATAAGTCACCGTTTCCGTAACACGCAAAGCGGCAATGCGCTGACGGATTTTCGGTTGTGCCAGCCAATTTTTCAGTTGCTCGTTATAAGTAAACGCGCCGACTTTCTCGATATCCAAATAAATCGGATTGAGCCATTCGCGCGAAGAAGGGCTATAAGGGCTGGCAAAGGCAGGCTTACTGGTAAACAAGGCGTGCAAAGGGTTGATACCAACAAAATCCAGCTTTTTCTCCGCCGCGTATTTCATCAGGTTCAGCAAATCGGTAAAGTCGCCTATGCCCCAGTTGCGCTCGGAACGCAGGCTATACAAATGCATGGTCAAACCATTCATCCGACCGCCATTGGCAAGCAGTTTGGGTTGGTAAACCGATTCAGGTGCAACAATCAGGCGTACAAGGCGACATTTGCCGCCGGTCTCGGCCGACAAAGTGTAATAACCGCAAGCCAGTTGGGGCAGCTTAATCCAAAGCGTATCGTTGTCGCCCGGATATAAAGTCAAGGTCTGGCACTCATCCGCCTCATCAATCAATACGACCGCTTCCGCACCATGAAATTCAGACGGCATCTGTAAAGATTCTTCGCCGTTTTCATGCGCGACCATCGTATTCAGATAAAGGCCGTCTGAATCCGGTTTGCTTTTGTCCAGAACAGCAACGATCGATTCCAAAACTTCAGGTTTGGTCGCATGATATGTCCCGTTGATGTCGTGGTAACCTAAATCAATACCGGCCTCTACAGCCTGCTGCTCCAATATTTCACTCATTGCATTCTGCCTGTTTTACCAATATCTGAATCTTAATACAGATTCTGCCGCACCGTGATATGTAATTCATTGTAGTATCAAACAAACCCCATATTTCCCCGCTTGATTTGACCTGAGCCAAAATTTGCCGTTTATCCGTCTTATAAAAACTTAAAGGCCGTCTGAAAAGGAGAATTTCATTCCTTTTCAGACGGCCTTTATCATGCTTTAAGCCTGATTAGTGATGGTGGTGACCGTGCGGACCATGTACGTGACCGTGGGCAATTTCTTCCTCAGTCGCATCGCGCACGCCCTCAACAGTCGCTTTGAACAATACTTTCATACCGGCCAAAGGATGGTTGCCGTCCACCACGGCTTTGCCGTCGGCAACATCGGTTACACGATAAATCAATACATCTCCTGTTTCCGGATCATCGGCTTCAAACATCATGCCGACTTCAACTTCAACAGGGAACACACTTACATCTTCAATGCGCACCAACTCAGGATCTTGCTCGCCGAAAGCATCATCAGGGGACAAAGCCACTTCAACGGTATCGCCTACATTTTTACCGTGCAACGCTTCTTCCACCAAAGGGAAAATACCGTCATAACCCCCATGCAGGTAAGCAATCGGCTCTTCGGTTTTGTCCAACAGTTGGTTGTTGGCATCGTACATTTCATAATGCAGGGAAACTACGGAATTTTTAACAATAGACATCATGCCGTCCTTAATCAATATTTAAAAGTTACGCTACGGTTATTCTATCATAGTCGCAACCAAACAATCGGCTTGCTTTAATAAATACCTTGTGCAAATACGATAAAAAGATAAAAGCCTATATAAAAAAGCAAAATCAAATGATTTCAATACGCAGAAGTTGCTTTTTCACAACACAAAGTGATTAAATTACAAAAAACTTCCCCAAAGCAAAAACATTCCGAACCCTTAAAACCAATAACAAATAAAAATATACAACCCATTGAATACAATACATTTTTAAAATCTTCATTAATAATGAATATTTTCAGATGATTTTTCGCGCGCCAATATGATTTACATTATTTTCACTATTTTCGTATTGATTTTAGCCGGCAAACGGTTACGCAACGTTGCATTGACCTATCCCGTGGGGCATAATATTGAAAAATTCAGCAATGAATTTCTACTGTATAGGCCGTCTGACGGCTATTTTTAGTTTAAATCGATTTAAAAAAGGTTCTTAAAAATGAAAAAATCTCTGTTCGCTGCTGCTTTGTTGTCTTTAGCTTTGGCCGCTTGTGGCGGTGCTGATAAAGCTGCTGAAACTGCTGCTTCTGCCGCTTCTGCTGCTTCCGAAGCCGCTGCTTCTGCTACTGAAGCTGCTGCATCTGCTACTGAAGCTACCGCTTCTGCTGCTACTGAAGCTACTGAAGCTGCTGCTTCTGCTACTGAAGCTGCTGCTTCTGCTACTGAAGCCGCTGCTTCTGCTGCTTCTGAAGCTGCTAAATAATATTCTTTTGAATAATAAAAAAGCAGGATACCATTGCGTATCCTGCTTTTTTTACATTCCTTCATCTTCCCTTCCCAATATTTCCGTCTGACTGCCATGCACCTTCACGACCGTTTTGCTGAGTTTCTTTCCGCCTCTGAAATCATCGAAGCCACTCCGGCCTTGTTAAACGACCAACGCCGCCGCTTTGTTTCTTCGCCGGATATTGTCTTACAGCCGAACTCTGTCGAAAACGTGCAGAAAATCATGCGTTTCTGCTTTGAGAACCGTATCCGCGTCACCCCGCAGGGCGGCAATACCGGATTATGCGGCGCAACGGTAACCACCGAGGGAGTACTGCTCAACCTCTCCAAGCTCAACCGCATCCGCGATATCAATCTTGCCGACAACAGCATGACGGTTGAAGCCGGTGTGATTTTACAAAATGCCCAAAAAGCAGCAGACAAAGCAGGACGACTGTTTCCACTCAGCCTTGCCAGCGAAGGCTCTTGTCAAATCGGCGGCAATATCGCCTGTAATGCCGGTGGTTTGAATGTCTTGCGTTACGGCAGCATGCGTGATTTGGTATTGGGTTTGGAAGTCGTTTTGCCAAACGGCGAACTGGTTTCCCACCTTCAGCCCCTACACAAAAACACAACCGGCTACGACTTGCGCCATCTTTTTATCGGCAGCGAAGGAACATTGGGCATCATTACCGCCGCCACACTCAAACTCTTTGCCCAGCCCAAAACCAAAGCAACCGCATGGGTAGGTTTAGACGATATTGAATCCGCCGTCTCGCTTTTGACTGCGGTGCAAGGCCATTTTGCCGAACGCTTGACCAGCTTCGAGCTGATCAGCCGCTTTGCCCTCGATTTATCTTCGGAATTCAGCCAACTCAAAAAGCCTGCCGATGCGCAATGGCATATTTTGATTGAACTTGCAGATTCCGTTCCTGACGCAGGTTTGGATGAAAAGCTTGCCGAATTTCTCTATCAAAACGGATGGGAAAACAGCATCTTGGCACAATCCGAGCAAGAGCGCTCCGACTTATGGACCTTGCGTGAAAATATTTCCGCTTCCCAACGCAAACTCGGCACCAGCATCAAACACGACATCGCCGTCCCTATCGCCCAAGTGGCCTCCTTTGTCCGCCAATGCGCCCCTGCCCTGGAAACCTGCTTTCCCGGCATACAGATTGTCTGCTTCGGACATTTAGGCGACGGCAGCCTGCATTACAATACATTCCTACCCAACGTATTGAGCAACGAAGCCTACCAATACGAAGATGCCGTCAATACCATTGTTTATGAAAACATCCTTGCCTGCCACGGCACGATTGCCGCGGAACACGGCGTAGGCATCATCAAAAAACATTGGCTGCCCCGTGTGCGTACGCAGGCCGAAATCATGCTGATGCATGCCATCAAAAATCAGCTTGACCCTTATGGCATTATGAATCCGGACAAACTCCTGCCTTCTTTGGATTAACCAATACGAAAAGGCCGTCTGAAACATTTCAGACGGCCTTTTATCTTATCCAAACTATTTCAATGCCGTTTTCCAATCCAATCCGCCCAAGGACGGTACCTGTATCACTTCATTGGTATCCAAATTGACCGCTGTCAGCTCTCCGCCCCACAACGCGCCGGTATCCAAAGCGATAACCTGATCAGTATTAACATAGCCCAATGACGACCAATGTCCGAACACGGTAATATAATCCAAATTCTGCCTATCGGGCGCTTTAAACCAAGGGCGCAGGTAAAGCGGCATTTTTTTCAGAGTGGATTTATATTCGTAATCCAATTCGCCTTTGTACGTCAGCGCACGCATACGGGTAAAGACGTTGATAATCATGCGTAGGCGCTCATAGCCTGTCAAATCGTCCGTCCACTCGGTCGGCTTGTTGCCGTACATTTTGCCAAAAAATTTCCTGTATTTTTTACCTTGCAATTCATCCTCAGCTTCACGGGCAAGGCTTTCGGCCTTATCAACCGACCATTGCGGCAAAATACCGGCATGCACCATCACATGTCTGTCGCCGCGCACCAAAAGCGGCTGATGACGCAGCCAGTCAAGCATGGCATAACTATCGGAATGGGTCAAAATCGGCTCAACCGTATCACTGCGCTTGAGCGTTCCTTCACCGCAACCGACTGCCAAAAGATGTAAATCATGATTGCCCAAAACCATTTGCACGCTGCTGTCATGCTCTTTGGCAAATTTCAGGGTTTCCAAGGACTTCGGGCCACGATTGACAATATCGCCGACCAGCCAAAGGGTATCCGTACCATGATTAAAGCCGATTTTAGCAAGCAACAAAGTCAGCTCGTCAAAACAGCCTTGAATGTCTCCAATTGCGTAATGTGCCATTATTATTGTTTTCCGTTGTTCTTATTTTCAGACGGCCTCAAGCCCAGCCCAGGCCGTCTGAAAACAGAAATTATGCATTTAAAACCAATACTGCTTCTGCTTCAACCTGAACACCTTTAGGCAGGCTGGCCACGCCAACCGCCGCGCGCGCAGGGAAAGGTTGTTCGATAAATTCAGCCATCACTTCATTGAACACGGCAAAGTTGGCCAAATCGGTCAAATAAGCATTGAGTTTGACGATATCATTCAAAGAACCGCCTGCTGCTTCGGCTACGGCTTGCAGGTTTTTAAATACTTGCACTGCTTCGGCGCGGAAGTCGCCATCGCCGACCACGGTCATCGTAGCCGGATCCAAAGGAATCTGACCGCTCATATAAACCGTATCGCCTGCGCGGACTGCTTGGCTGTATGCACCAATCGCTGCAGGGGCTTTGTCGGTATGGATAATGGTTTTAGACATGATATTCTCCTCAAGTAGAAATGTCAGAATCAGGTGGAAGCTTCGAATTTTACTTTCAACAGAAATACGTTTCAATAAAAGCATTCAATTAATGCGTTTAGCCCGTCTTGTTCTTCCTCAATTTTAAACCTACAATCCCACACATTATTCATTTCAAAGCCGAAATTATCATGTTTTTGTCTTATCCCCAGCCAAAAACCTCAACGAAAAGACCCTTCCCCGTCAGCAGCTTTACCCTGCCCGACCTTCTGCCCGAAGCAGAAATCCTGATGCAGGAGTTGCGTCAGCTTGCCCCTCAACAAATCGCCGAACTGATGCATGTTTCCGATAAAATCGCCCTGCTCAATGCCGAACGCAATGCCGCATGGCACACGCCGTTTACGCCTGAAAACGCCAAACAAGCCGTATTTATGTTCAACGGTGACGTCTACGAAGGCATCGCCGCCGATACGCTCAAACCGGAACAAATCGACTACCTGCAACAACACGTCCGCCTGCTTTCCGGCTTATACGGCGTACTGCGCCCGCTCGACTTGATGCAGCCCTACCGCTTGGAAATGGGCACGACCTTTGTCAACACGCGCGGCAAAAACCTCTACGAATTTTGGGGCGATAAAATCACCGACCTGCTCAACCAAACGCTGAAGCAGGCCGATAGCGACGTTTTAATCAATCTCGCCTCACAAGAATATTTCAAATCCATCAACACCAAAAAACTCAACGCACGCCTGATTACGCCGATTTTTAAAGATGAGAAAAACGGCAAATACAAAATCATCAGCTTCTACGCCAAACGTGCGCGTGGTTTGATGGTGCGCTACGCGGCAGAACACGGCATTACCGATCCCGAAATGCTCAAAAATTTCGACTACGAGGGCTATTCATTCAATGAGGCAGCTTCAAACGAAGCCGAATGGGTATTCATGCGTGAAGAACAATCCAAATAAAAACAGAATCCTAGATATTTTTTCTAAAATACCTCTTGGCAAAGGCCGTAAGTTCCATTAATATTACGGCTTCAAGAATGGAAGCGTGGCAGAGCGGTTTAATGCAACGGTCTTGAAAACCGTCGAGGGTTGATAGCCCTCCGTGAGTTCAAATCTCACCGCTTCCGCCATTCTTGATATTTTTTATCTAGTGAAAATGAAATGCGAGACTTGATGATTCAAGTCTTTTTTATTTTCGAACCCAAAGAATCCCATAAAGGCCGTCTGAAACTTTCTATGACGCAGTTTCAGACGGCCTAATACCTTTAAAAATTCCCCCAAATTCCTAAAGTCCTACCCAGACATTTAGAGATTTGGGGGATTTTTGCAAATGTCCCCGCTTTTCTGATCATTGCCGTCAAGGGTATCAGCCTACCTATCACCAATGCGGAATTTTTGCTCAACCATGCGTGGCTTTTCCTATGCCGACGCGATCGTGCATTTTGCCTCAGAGCCGTGTGCCGCCGTATCGTTTGCGGTAGGGTTTGCTGCATATTCTGAGCTGTTGCCACAAAGTACCGCCCTTGCTTTTATCTTGGAGGAGGTTGCGGCAAACGGTGTCGTGATGGAGTGTCATTCGATGATGGTGTGGTGGTAGGACAGGTCTTGAATGTGGTATCGTTCTTCTTGGGTCAGTTGCGTGTAGTTCATGGTAATCTTTCTTGTAGGAAAGACCGTATGCTGCATACCGAACTTTTCCGTTATGTAAAGTTTGCCTTTCAAATCCGAATCTGCTGGCCTCTATTTATCATTATTTCATCGCTACAAGGATATTTAAATGAAACGGGAAACCATTGCCCTGCATGCAGGCTATCAATCCGAACCGACTACCAAATCCGCTGCTGTTCCCATTTACCAAACCACTTCCTACACTTTCGACAACACGCAACACGGCGCAGACTTGTTCAACCTTGATGTAGCGGGCAATATCTACACCCGTATGATGAATCCGACCACTGCCGTTTTGGAAGAACGCGTTGCCCGTTTGGAAGGCGGTATCGCCGCATTGGCTGTCGCCAGCGGTATGGCTGCGATTACCTATGCTGTTCAAACCTTGGTTGAAGCAGGCGACAACATCATTGCAACCAAAACCCTCTACGGCGGCACATACAATTTCTTTGCCCACAGCCTACCGCGCCAAGGCATAGAAGTACGCTTTATCGATCCGGCCAAGCCCGAAGAAATCGCCGCCAATACCGACAGCCGCACCAAACTGGTGTATTGCGAATCTATCGGCAATCCCGCCATCAATGTCGTTGATATTCCAGCATTCGCACAAGCCGCGCACGCTCAAGGGCTGCCACTAATGGTAGACAACACCGTTGCTACGCCTACATTGTTCCGCCCGATAGAACACGGAGCCGACATTGTTATCCAATCCCTGACCAAATACATCGGCGGCCACGGCACAACGATTGGCGGTGCCATTATCGACGGCGGCAAATTCCAATGGGCAGGTAATCCGCGTTTTGAAAAAAACCTCAATCAGCCTGATCCGTCTTACCACGGTGTAAACTACTGCGAACATTTTGGTGCGGCAGCCTATATCGCCCGCGCCCGCGTCGTCCCATTGCGTAATACCGGTGCCGCCCTGTCTCCGCACAGCGCATTTTTACTGCTTCAAGGTTTGGAAACCCTCGCCCTGCGTATGGAACGTCATTGCGAAAACGCCCTAAAAGTAGCCGAATTCTTAAAGAAACATCCGCAGGTTGAATGGGTGAACTATCCTGCCCTGCCCGATAGTCCGTATAAAGCCTTGATTGACCGCGACTATGGCGGCAAAGCCTCAGGTTTGCTGAGTTTCGGTATTAAAGGCGGTCGTGAAGCCGGTGCGAAGTTTATTGACGCACTGCAACTCTTCCTGCGCTTGGTGAATATCGGCGATGCCAAATCGCTGGCTACCCATCCCGCTACAACGACCCACCGCCAGCTTGACGATGCAGAACTCGCCGCAGCAGGCGTTAGCCCCGACATGGTACGCCTGAGCGTGGGTATCGAGCATATCGATGATTTGCTTGCCGACTTGGCGCAGGCATTGGATGCCGCACAGACATAGGCAATAGCAGCGCTAATTAGATGAAAAAAGCCTCCGCTTAAAAAGGCCGTCTGAAAATCTCTTTTCAGACGGCCTTTTCCTTTTCTATAAATCAAATGCGGCGTTAATCAAACGTTTGGTGTAATCGTTTTGCGGATGGTGGAAAATCTGATCCGCGCTGCCGTACTCAACCATTTCGCCCTGCTTCATCACAATCACATTGTCGCTGACAGCGCGCACGACAGACAAATCATGACTGATGAACATATAAGTCAGACCGTATTTCTTCTGCAAATCGCGCAAAAGTTCGACCACTTTGGATTGCACGGAGCGGTCAAGTGCAGAGGTCGGCTCGTCCAAAAGAATGAATTTCGGGCGCAGGATAACGGCGCGTGCAATAGCGATACGCTGACGCTGGCCGCCGGAAAATTCGTGCGGATAACGGTTGAGCGCATCAAGCGGCAGGGATACTTCCTTCATGACTTCCAAAACGCGCTGGATACGTTCTTTTTTGGTCATTTCAGGATGATGAACCGTCAAACCTTCGCCAATAATTTCGCCAACGGTCAGGCGCGGTGAAAGCGAACCGAACGGATCTTGGAACACAATTTGCCGTTGCGATTTCAGACGGCGTGCTTCTTCGGCGGTATAGTTTTTCAGGTCTTTGCCTTCAAAGGAAATATGGCCGGTATAAGGCAGCATCTGCATGACGGCTTTGCCCAGCGTGGATTTGCCGGAACCGGACTCGCCGACGATGCCCAATGTTTCGCCTTCTTTAATTTTGAGGCTGATGCCTTTGACGGCGTCAAAAGTTTTGAGCGGCTTGCCGAAAAAGTTTTGCTTCAATACGAAAGAAACATTGACATTATCGGCATCGATTAACACACCGGCGTTGTTTTCTTCCGGCTCTTTCATGCCTTTTGGAATGGCATTGATGAGTTCGGCGGTATATTCGTGTTTCGGATGGGCAAATACTTCTTTGATTTTGCCGCGCTCGACAATTTCGCCGTTACGCATGACGCAGACGGTTTTGGAATAGTGTTCCGCCAAACCCAAATCGTGGGTAATGAAGATAATCGCCATGCCCATTTGCTGTTGCAAATCATGGAGCAAATCGAGAATCTCGGCTTGAATGGTCACATCCAAAGCCGTGGTCGGTTCGTCGGCAATCAGTAGGTCAGGTTCATTAATGAGCGCCATGGCAATCATAATGCGTTGCAGCTGACCGCCGGAAAACTCGTGCGGATATTGTTTCATGCGGCGCTCGGCTTCTTTGATGCCCACACGTTCCAGCAATGCCAATGCCTTCTGCCCTGCTTCTTTTTTGCCGAGCTTTTTATTGTGCACACGCGCCGCTTCAATCAGCTGCGCACCGATACGCATAAACGGATTGAGCGAAGTCATCGGCTCTTGGAAAATCACGCTGATGCGGTTGCCGCGCAAATCGCGCAGGGTTTTCTCATCGGCATCCAAAATGGAAATGCCGTCAAAAGTAATGCGCGAATCTTTGCCATAACGGGCAAATTTCTCAGGTAACAGGCGCATAACGGACATGGAGGTTACAGATTTGCCCGAGCCGGATTCGCCGACCAAAGCCAATGTTTCGCCCTCTGCCACTTTAAAGCTGACATTACGCACGGCATGAACGGTTTTCTCATGCAGTTCGAAATCGATGTCCAGATTTTCTACAACCAGTAACTGTTTTGTCATTTTAATTATCCTTTTGGTTGTGGTTTAGCGGTCTTTCGGGTCGAGCGCATCGCGCAGGCCGTCGCCGATAAAGTTGAAACAGAACAAAGTGGTTACCAAGAAGAAACTTGGCACGAGCAGCTGCCAAGGTGCGGCTTCCATCGAAATTGCGCCTTCTTGCAGCATCGAACCCCAACTGGTCATCGGCTCTTGCACACCCAAGCCCAAGAAGCTCAAAAAGGATTCAAACATAATCATGCCTGGCACCAGCAAAGAGGCATACACCATCACCACGCCCAAAACATTCGGAATAATGTGGCGCGTTACGATTTTACGTTTTGCCACGCCACTTACACGCGCCGCTTCGACAAACTCTTTATGCTTCAAGCTCAAGGTTTGACCGCGCACGATACGCGCCACGTCCAGCCAAGACACCAAACCCACGGCGGCAAAAATCAAAAGCAGGTTGCGGCCGAAGAACGTAGTCAGCAGAATCACGAAAAACATAAATGGAAACGCGTTCAAAATTTCCAAAAAGCGCATCATCAGCGAATCGAGCTTACCACCGATAAAACCGGCAATCGCGCCATAAAGCGTACCGATGACAACGGCCACCAATGCGCCGGCCACACCGACCAGCAAGGAAATACGTCCGCCGGTTGCTGCACGCGACAGCAAATCGCGGCCGAGCAAATCCGTACCCAAATAGTGATGAGTAGAAAAGGATGGTGGAATCTGCATATTGTCCCAGTCGGTAAAGTCGTAGGTGTAGCGGACAATCCATGGTGCCACAATCACAAAAATGCTGATCAGCAACAGGATAATAATGCTGTACACCGCCGCTTTGTTCTGTTTAAAACGCCGCCATGCGTCGCTCCACAGGCTTTTGCCGTGCACTTGGGCGTATTCTGCTGCCTCTGCGAGGGCCTGAGTCTGCTTCTTTTTAAATAACATAATGTTCTCTCTCGCTTTTTATTCTTTCTTCAGGCCGTCTGAACGTTTCAGACGGCCTTTGCGCAAATGGGATTAATAACGGATTTTCGGGTCAATAATGGCATACAGAATATCGAGGATGGCGTTGAACAAAATGGTCATAATGCCGACCAAAATCGTCAAACCCAAAATCATGCCGTAGTCGCGGTTGAGCGCGCCGTTGACAAACAATTGTCCGACACCGGGAATACCGAACACGTTTTCAATCACAATGGAGCCGGTGATGATGCCGACGAATGCCGGGCCTAAGAAAGAAACAATCGGCAACATGGCGGGACGCAGCGCATGGCGCAGGATGATGCGGCTCATGGGCAGGCCTTTGGCGCGTGCCGTGCGGATAAAGGGGCTGTTCAATACTTCGATCATCGCGCCGCGCGTAATCCGCGCAATACTGGACACATAACCGATGGACAAGGTAACGACGGGTAAAATTAAGTTCATCAGTGCGCCATCGTTCCAGCCGCCTGCAGGCAGCCATTGCAGTCTGACGGCAAACACCAACACCAATACTGGCGCCATCACAAAACTGGGAACGACGATACCGGTCATTGCACCACTCATCAGCGAATAATCCAGCCAGCTGTTTTGTTTTAAAGCGGCAATGATGCCGATAAACATGCCGAAGATGGCGGCAATTAAAAAGGCGTAGAAGCCGAGTTCTGCCGATACCGGCAGGGATTGGGCAAGCAACTCATTAACGCTGAAATCTTTATATTTGAACGACGGCCCCAAATCCCCCTGCGCCAACTGCTTGAGGTAGTGGAAATATTGGAGGTACATCGGATCATTGAGGTGGTATTTGGCTTCGATGTTGGCCATGACCGCAGGCGGCAAATTGCGTTCGCCTGTGAACGGGCTGCCCGGTGCAAGCCGCATCAGAAAAAACGATACGGTAATCAACACCAGCATGGTCGGGATGGAAGCACATATCCGTTTGATGATGAATTTCAACATAATCAGGCTGTCCTGTCTGAACATACCGGACTCGTGAAAACAAAGCTGACCTGAAGCGGAAATCGGATGAATGGCAGCAGGCATCTGTAACGTCGCCGCGCCGGTTTCTCTCTCTATTCCGACCGGGTTATTGTTTTTATTCGGAGTCGGGTAAGGTTTTTTTAGTTTTTAGATAATTGTTGTTATAAGGCCGTCTGAAACTTTGTATCCGCCGTTTCAGACGGCCTTTCAAGTTAACGCGCCAAAGGTTCGGTACGTTCAATCAGCCATGCTTTGGCCGCGCCTTCTGTCAAAGGCTCAAGACGGCGGCGCACTTCGGCATGATATTGGTTCAGCCATTCGATTTCGCTGCCGGTCATCAGTTTGGTATCAATCAGGCGCGTATCGATTGGGCAGAGGGTAACGGTCTCGAAATACAGGAATTTGCCGAACTCGGTTTCCTCAGGGTTTTCAACCGGACGGTTGATTACCAAACTTTCGATACGGATACCCCATTTTCCTGGACGGTAAAGACCTGGCTCATTGGAAGTCAGCATACCTGACTTCATCGCGTGATGCGGTTGCGGCACGGCGGCAACGGCAATGCTTTGCGGACCTTCATGCACATTGAGGAAATAGCCCACACCATGGCCGGTACCGTGACCGTAATCGCATTGCGCCTGCCAGAGCGATTTGCGGCAGATGGCATCAATCATCGGGCCTTTGATGTTTTCAGGGAAAATGGTCTCCGCCAGAGAAATATGCGCCTTCAACACCAAAGTGTAGTCGCGCTTCATGGCCGCACTCGGATTGCCGACAGGCACCACGCGCGTGATGTCGGTCGTACCGCCCCAGTATTGGCCGCCAGAATCAATCAGCAACATACCGTCGCCTTTGATTTTGCTGTTGTTTTCCGGTGTCGCGCTGTAATGAGGCAAGGCAGCATTGGCATTGTAGCCGGCGATGGTGTCGAAACTTGGCGAAATAAAGCCGGGACGTTGGCTGCGGTGTTTATAGAGCATGCCGTCGATGTCCAGCTCGCTCAATTCGCCGCCGTCTGCCAAGATTTGTTCAAACTCGGCAAAGAAGCCGCACAATGCCGCGCCGTCTTCCGCCATGGTATTGCGGATATGGGCGATGTCGGCATCGGATTTAACCGATTTGAAGAATGTGCTTGGGTGGATGGCTTCAATCAAACGGACGTCTTCAGGCAGGCGGCGCAAGGTACCGACAGCAGTTTTGTTCGGATCAATCAGCAATGCGCCCTTAACGCCTGCCAAATAGTCCGCCGCTTGCGCATAAGGCAAGACTTCAAAGCCTGCCGCTTTCAAGGCTTCGGCGGATTCGGCTTTCAGACGGCCTGCATCGGTAAACAATACGGCTTTGTCTTGGCTGATAAACAGATGGGACAAGAACACGGGGTTGAATGGCACATCATCGCCGCGCAGATTGGTAATCCAAGCGATGTCGTCCAAAGAAGAAACCAAATGCGCATCTGCGCCCTGCTCCTTCATGGCCGCACGGATACGGGCCAGTTTTTCGGCCGCGGTTTCAGAAACGTAATCGGGATGGTGAACGTAGATTTCCGGAGTCGGCAATGCAGGACGGTCGTCCCACACTTCGTCCAACAAGGTTTCAGGATATTCGAGGCGGATGTTTTTGGCGGCAAGTGCCTGTTTCAAACCGCGCTCGCCGCTGAGTGCGAACATATCGGCAGGCGCGCCGACGACTGCACCCTCGGGCAGATTTTGTGCCAACCACTCGGTATAAGGCGCATCAACGCCCATTTTTTGCAGCTCGATGCCGTTTGGAGAAAGCTGTTGGCCGGCCTGTTCCCAATAGCGGCTGTCCGTCCACACGCCTGCCTTATCGGCGGTCACCACCAAAGTGCCTGCCGAACCGGTAAAGCCGGAAAAATCGCGGCGTGCCTGCCAATGCTCGGGCAGGTATTCGGAAAGGTGCGGATCGGCGGAAGGAATGACAAACGCGTCCACGCCATGTTTTTTCATGGCTTCGCGTAAAGCGGACAAACGTTGTTGTACAGATTTCATGTGTTATGTCTCCTGTTGTTTCAGACGGCCTCTGTCATCAAAGCCGTCTGAAAACTTGTGCTGTCTATAATCAATCTATTTTTTCGGTGCGAACGACCAGCTCTTGACCGTGTAGTTCCGCAAAGGATCTTTGTCGGAATAGCCGATAACATCGGGTTTGACCATACGCACTTCAACCTGATGATACAGCGGAATCAGTGCAGCGTCTTCTTGAAGCTGCTTCTCCGCATCGGCATAGAGCTGGCTGCGCGCTTCCTTGCTGACGCCATCTTTCAGCGTATTGTTCATAAATGTGTCAAACGCCGCGCTTTTGTAGCGGAATGCATTGTTTGAGTTGTTGGATTTCAAGATATTGAGCATGCCCGCCGGATCGTTAAAATCAGAACACCAGCCGCTGAACGAAACCTTGAAATTGCCTTGCGCGCGCGTATCCAAATAAGTTTTCCATTCCTCGTTGGACAAAGTCGGACGGATAAACGGAATGGCGGCTTTCCACACCGACTGCACGGCAGTAATTTGTTTTTTGGACGCTTCGCTGGTGCTGTACAAAATATCGAACTCAAGCGGATGGTCATCGTTGTAGCCTGCTTCGTTCAACAGTTTGCGTGCGGTTTCGATGCGTTTTTCAGGCGTCCACTCTTTCCACTCCGGATAAACAGGAATCACGCCCTGCATTTGCGGCGGCGTCAATTGGAACGCAGGCGTATCGCCACGGCCGCCTACTTTGACGACGATGTCGCGGCGCGTCAGCATATTGAGCGCCTTGCGGACGCGCGGATCGTTAAACGGCGCCGCTTCGTGGTTTGGCTCCAAATACCAGCTGCACAAAGAAGTCGTACGTCTTACTTGTCCCGGAAACTCAATATCCGCCACTTTGACCTGATCGCTGGGAATACCGTAAGTCACATCAATTTCATTGGCGCGATAACGGTTGTACTCGCCGCTGCCTGACAAGAAAACCGCCTTCGGAATGGCTACTTTGTCTTTATCGTAATAATTGGGATTGCGTTCCATATTAATGTGGCTGTTGACTTTCCAATCCTTTAACAGATAAGCGCCACTGGAAACATAATGACCGGGCTGCGTCCACTTATTGCCGTATTTTTCGACAGTGGCGCGGTGCACCGGAAACGTGAATTGCTGAATCAGCATATCGGGGAAATAAGGCACGGGCGCAATCAGCGTAAATTGCAGGGTCTTCGCGTCCAATGCCTTGACGCCCAATGTCTCAGGCTTGGCTTTACCGTTTAATATATCTTCCGCATTTTCCACTTGGGCATCGAACAAATAGCTGCCGAAAGGTGCGCCGGTGGCCGGATCGGCAAGACGGCGGAAACTATACACGAAATCTTCGGCAGTAATCGGATCGCCATTGCTCCATTTGGCATCACGCAGATGGAAGGTCCAAATACGCTCGCCCTCGCTCTCCCATTTTTCCGCCAAAGCAGGAATGGTTTTGCCTTCGGCGTCCGTACCGACCAAACCATCCATCAACTGACGGATAATCGCACCAGCCGCCATATCGCCGCTCATCTGAGGATCCAGCGTACCCGGCTCGACGCCGTTGCTGACCACTACGCGCTCATAATCGGTACGTTTAAACTCAGGGGCAGGCTTGACATCGCGGCTGCACGCCGACAACGCAAATACGGCAGCCAATGATGCAGCCAACAGCGGATAGGTTTTTCCGGCCATATTTCATTCCTTCTTTTGGGTATTCTTCTTTTTCAGACGGCCTGATTATTCAAACTACACCAGACTACATTTATTTAGAACTTTTCCAGTGCAGTTAAATCATCTATTTCAAGTCATAAAAATAGTGTTTTAAACCACATATTCCATCGAAATAATAATAGCCGTCTAAGATTGTTGGCAAATTAACACAAAAATACGTAACTGAAAACTATTTTTCAATTTATCCTACGATAAGTTACAAATGTATTGATTTTTTATGTTTTGTCAAATAAGATTATCCGAACTCTTTCGCCATAATCAAGAAAAAGACATAAAAAGGAGAATCAAATGAAGAAGTTATCTTACTTTATTGCCACTGCCCTCATAGGCTCTTCCCTAAGTGCCGCCCACGCCGAACCTAAAATGAGCGGCACCATCTACATCATGACCGAGGTCGAACACAACAATAAAACCGGTGTAACCAATACAACCATTTCCGATAAAAGTTCCAGTCTTTATCTCTCCGATGAAGTACGACTCAACAACGACTTATGGTTGAAATGGCAACTTGGCTCCTTTATTTACTTCGATTCCGACCGCTGGGGCGGCTGGGGTACTGCCGACTCATACGTCGCACTCAACAGCTACAAAAACCTTGGCACCGTCAAAATGGGTTACATCAGTACGCCCATGAACAGCATTTATCTGAACCCGTTCGACACCAACAGCCCGATTTTGGAGTTCGGCAAAATTTCCCGCTTCGGCCAACGCCGTGTTTCCATGGCTTATGAGTCACCTTGGAAAAACGGTTTCCAATTCAAATTCAACGTTTCCCCCGGTTCCAATGCCGCGCGCAACAACAATGACTGGAATCCGGACAAAAAACGTGACGGCGACTGGGTCTTCGGCTGGGGTGTAGACTACTACCACCCCAACAACGGCTTTAACGCGCACTACGCTGCCGAATACGCACCCAACGACTCCCCAACCGAAACCAAAGACTTCCAAGCCCATGCATTCATGGCCGGATACAGCAAAGACAAAATCTCCGTCGATGCCGCGTTCCAATACGCCAAAAACACTTGCGACGGCTTCAGCTGCTGGGGCGTATGGAAAGATGCGGCGGGCAACGTAGCCGGTTCTTACGACAAAGAAATCAACAACACCAAAGAATTTATGGTGTCCGGCTCATACAAAGTGGGCAATTTCAAACCTCAAATCGGCTTTGCCTACGGTAAAAGCTCTGTCGGCGAAGACTACAAACACGTCGCCGTCAGCACCGATTACAGCTTCTCCAAACGGACAACCGCCACACTCGGCGCCGGCTGGTTGAAAGAAAACGTCAATCCGAAATACGATGAAGATTTGCCGAAAAAATCTTCTTACGCCGTGGGCATGGTATTCAAACACCGCTATTAATGCCTGACAGATTAAAGGCCGTCTGAAACAATTTGTTCAGACGGCCTTTTCTACATCCTATAATTAAACTTGCAGCCCACCTTAAAAATCATTACATTGCCCACACTCAAGCAACAAAAACGTCATCATGAACGCCCACCACACCCTCATCATCTCCGTTTTTATCGTCGCCAGCTGCGGCCTCGCTTACGAGCTCATCATCGCCGCGCTCGCAAGCTATCTTTTGGGCGACAGTATTTTGCAGTTTTCCTCCGTCATCGGGCTTTATCTGTTTTCAATGGGTATCGGTGCCCACCTGACCCAATACATCAAAGATAAAGACGTGTTGCACCGCTTTATCGAAATCGAACTTTTGGTCGGCATCATCGGCGGCATTTCCGCGCTGGCATTATTTGTAGCCTTCGGTTTATCCGCAGCCCCGTTCCGCACCCTGCTCTACGCTTTTGTACTGATTGTCGGCATGGTTGTCGGCATGGAAATTCCTTTAGTCATGCGCGTGTTAAACCAAAAAGGTGCGGAATTTAAAGAACTCGTTTCCAAAGTATTGACCTTCGACTACTTGGGCGCACTTGCCGTCTCGTTATTATTTCCGCTTCTGCTCGCCCCCAAACTCGGCATGGCGCGTTCCGCCTTATTGTTTGGCATCTTCAACGCCGCCGTCGCCTATCTGACCGCCCGCGTATTCAAATCCGAATTACCCCGCTATCACGCCATCCGTACGCGTGCGTTTATCGTATTGACCGCGCTCATTACGCTCTTCGTCTACGCCGACCGTATTTCCTTTAAAGCCGAACAAAGCTATTTCGGCGATCCCGTCGTCTATCAAAGCCATTCGCCCTACCAACGGCTGGTCGTGACACGCTGGAAAGACGACACCCGCCTCTACATCAACGGCAACCTGCAATTCTCCTCACGCGACGAAGCCCGTTACCATGAAGCACTCGTTCTGCCTGCCATGCAGATGGTTCCCAATGCCGAACGCGTCCTGATTCTCGGCGGCGGCGACGGATTGGCGGCGCGCGAAGTCTTGAAATATCCGCAGGTCAAAAATGTTACTTTGGTCGATCTCGACCCCGACATGACCGCCACTTTTAAAACCTCCGCCACCTTAAGCGCACTCAACCAAAGCTCGCTGTCCCATCCCAAAATGCACGTTGTCAACGACGATGCCGCCAAATGGCTGGAAGGGTCGTCTGAAAAATTCGACGTTATCATCATCGACCTGCCCGACCCGTCCAATTTCTCGCTGGGCAAACTTTACTCCGTCCCCATGTACCGCCTCGTTGCCCGCCATCTTGAGCCGCAAGGTAAGATTGTTGTGCAATCGACTTCGCCTTATTTCGCACCCAATGCCTACTGGTCGGTCGTTGCCACCCTCGAAGCGGCCAAGTTGAATACCGCACCATATCATGTCTACGTCCCCTCATTTGGCGAATGGGGATTTGTGTTGGCAGGGTTTGACCAAAACTTCCCCATTCCGCAAAAATTCGACGTACCCACCCGCTATCTCAATGCCCAGACCGTCGCCGAAATGTTCCGTTTTCCGCCCGATATGGCAAGGCGTAAGGTTGAAGCAAATTATTTGAACAACCAAATTCTCGTCAGTTATTTTGAAAGCGATTGGAACAATGTGATGCGATAGAATATCTAAAGGCCGTCTGAAACATCAGTCTTCTTTTATCTCCGTTCAGACAGCCTCATTACCCGTTTACCCTTTTTCACACAGCATTTGCTTGAAAAAATAGGTTTATCTTTATCTAGATAGAACACAATCGACACTATCCGTTGAATGAAGGAACAAACACTTATGCAGTATTTTGGAATCGGTTTTTTGGTTTTAATCTTTTTGGAAATCATGTCCATCGTCTGGGTTGCCGACTGGATAGGTGGCGGCTGGACGCTGTTTGTGATGACCGTCAGCTTTATCAGCGGTATCTTTATGCTGCGCCATACCGGCATTTCCGGCCTTTTGCTCGCAGGCGCAGCCGTCCGCAGCGGCCAAAACATTTCCCTCTATCAAATGCTGTGGCCGATTCGCTATACTGCCGCCGCGGTTTTCCTGCTCAGTCCCGGTTTTATTTCAACCGCCGTTGCCCTGCTCTTGCTGATTCCGTTTAAAGGCAACGCGACCGTTTCTTCTACGCAGTCTTTCCAAAGCCGCCAGACTTACAGCTCCGCCAAAGATGATGAAGACATTATCGAAGGCGAGTACACGGTTACGCGCACCAGCAAAGCCGACAAACCGCAAGAATATATCGAACACAAACCCGATTGACGACTTCCTTCATAAAAGGCCGTCTGAATTAGGAATACCTCAAAAGTGTTTCATATTTCAGACGGCTTTAGTCATTTCCTGGCTTTGAAAATGTAAATATCGGTTTGTAATTCGGTTATTCCGCATAAATCATTTAAAATAAACAGCTATTTTGATTCTAAAAACGACACGGTATCCAATGAACGTTCAACGTCTTTTCCCTCTTTCCCTCAGCTTGATTACCGCCGCTGTTTTATCGGCGTGTGCCACCCAAAACACACCGACTGCTTCGAAAACCGAAACCGTCGTTCAGCCTAAATCTACTTCTATTCCTTCACGCCGCGCCGACAGCGAGTCCAAAGTCCTGTCCGATTACAGCCAATACCAAAGCGCCATCGATGCCGCCAAACGCGGTGACGATGCTTGGGTACAACAATTTTTATCCCAAGCCAGCGACAGCGCAATGGCTGAAAACGTCCGCAACGAATGGCTGAAAACCTTGGGCGCGCGCGGCCAATGGGATTTGTTCCGTCAAGAATTCGGCAAATTGAACGCCGCCGGCGTCGCACAAGAAGTGCAATGTTATGCCGATTTGAGCAGCGGCAATTACAGCAAAGCCGCCGAGCTGGTTCGCGTGACCAGCAAACTGCCTACCGGCTGTACCCGCTTGGTTGAAAGCGCGGCAGCTTCAGGCCGTCTGAACACCAACGACGCATGGCGTCGCGTGCGCGGCTTGTTGAGCAACAGTCAAACCACAGATGCACGCAACCTCGCCGCCGCATTGGGCAGCCCGTTTGAAGGTGGCGCGCAAGGTGCGACCGAATACAGCCTGTTGAGCGTGATCGGCAAAGATGCACGCAAATCCGCTTCTGCCGCCGCTACCCTGTCCGACATGGAATCAGGCCTCAGCCGCGAACAACGCAGCTTCGCATGGGGCGTACTGGGCCACTACCATGCACAAAGCCAAAACATGCCGACTGCTTTAAGCTACTACGGCCGCGTTTCCGACCGCAAGCAACTGACCGACGAACAATTAGAATGGTACGCACGCGCCGCTTTGCGTCTGCAACGTTGGGACGAATTGGCAAGCGTGATTCAGCATATGCCTGAAAAACTGCAAAAAGACCCGACATGGCAATATTGGCTGGGCCGCAGCTTTGCCGCACAAGGCAAAAGCAGCCAAGCCAAAGAAATGTATGAAAAAGCTGCCGCTTCCGGCCGCAATTTCTACGCCGTAATGGCAGGTGAAGAACTGGGCCGCCGCATCAATACGCGCAACAATGTTTCTGATGCCGATGCCAGAGACGTCCGCCGTATGAGCGAAGACGGTGCCATCAAACGCGCATTGGTTCTGTTTAAAAACTGCCAAAGCAACGGCGATTCCAAAATGCGCCGTCAGGCACAGGCGGAATGGCGTTTTGCCACCCGCGACTTCAACGAAGACAACCTGCTGACTGCCGCACAAGTCGCTTTCGACAACCAGTTCTACGACATGGCAATCAACAGCGCCGACCGTACCGACCACAAACTCAACTACAAACTGCGCTATCTCTCTCCGTTTAAAGACCTGACCGTCCGCTATGCCGCACAGGCAGGCGTTGACCCGGCATGGGTTTACGGTTTGATTCGCCAAGAGAGCCGCTTTGTCATGGGCGCGCAATCAAGCGTCGGCGCACAAGGCCTGATGCAGGTCATGCCTGCAACCGCCCGCGAAATTGCCGGCAAAATCGGCATGAGCAGCAGCGAACTCTACACCATGGACGGCAACATCCGCATGGGTACTTGGTACATGGCAGATGCCAAACGCCGCCTGCAAAATAACGAAGTGATGGCCACCGCAGGCTACAACGCCGGCCCCGGCCGCGCCCGCAACTGGCAGGCTTCTTCTCCTTTGGAAGGCGCCATCTACGCCGAGACCATCCCATTCACCGAAACTCGTGATTACGTGAAAAAAGTCATGACCAACGCGACTTATTACGCGTCATTGTTCAACGAACCGCAAACTTCGTTGAAACAACGTATGGGTACGGTTCCCGGCCGTTATTAATACCCGATAGGCCGTCTGAAAAGTGAGACAGAATCAAACGTTCAGACGGCCTGCAACCTTGACAGACTATCGGGTTTATAAGATAATCGCCCGATTGTTTCTGACCGAAAAGGTCACTTGCACGGCAAAAGCCGACTTGTTAGGAGGTGATGTTTACATCACGGCGCGTATCCCGCCCTGCCCTAGGCAAACCAGCGATACAACAACTCCCCCATTATGACAAACCGTCCTCTATTTCTTAAAACGGTTTGATTGAACAAAATTTAAAGGAAATAAAATGCCTGCTATTCGTGTTAAAGAGAATGAACCATTTGAAGTTGCCATGCGTCGTTTCAAACGTGCCGTAGAAAAAACCGGTCTGTTGACCGAGTTGCGCGCCCGTGAAGCGTACGAAAAACCAACTACCGAACGCAAACGCAAAAAAGCTGCTGCAGCCAAACGTCTGCAAAAACGTCTGCGCAGCCAACAACTGCCTCCTAAAATGTACTAATTACAGGCCTGCCCTGTGATAAACGACACACCGCAAGGGCAGCTTTGCGGTGTGTTTTGTTTTTCAGACGGCATCTTTTATATAAAGTGAGAACATTATGAGCCTAAAAACACAATTAACCGAAGACATGAAAACCGCCATGCGTGCCAAAGACCAAGTGTCTTTAAGCACCATCCGCCTGATTAATGCCGCCATCAAACAATTTGAAGTAGATGAGCGCACCGAAGCCGATGACGCAAAAGTCATCTCTATCCTGACCAAAATGGTAAAACAGCGCAAAGACAGCGCCAAAATCTACACCGAAGCCGGCCGTCAAGATTTGGCTGACAAAGAAAACGCGGAAATCGAAATCCTCAATCGCTACCTGCCGCAAATGATGTCCGCAGAAGAAATCAAGACTGTCGTTGAAGCAGTCATTGCAGAAACCGGTGCATCAGGTATGGCAGATATGGGCAAAGTCATGGGCGTATTGAAGACCCGCCTGGCCGGCAAAGCCGACATGGGCGAAGTCAATAAGGTTTTGAAAACCGCATTGACTGCTTAATCCTCAATAATCAAAAAGGCCGTCTGAAATATTATTTTCAGACGGCCTTTCTTATTGTGCCAATCAAGCAGCAGTTACTTTACCTTCATGACGCAACAAAGTAATCAAATCGCTGATACGTTTTTTCATGGAACGGCGATCGACGATTTGGTCGATTGCCCCCTTCTCCAACAAGAATTCTGCACGTTGGAAACCTTCCGGCAAGGTTTCACGTACAGTCTGCTCGATAACGCGCGGACCGGCAAAACCAATCAGCGCATTCGGTTCTGCCAAAACCACATCACCCAAGAAGGCAAAACTGGCAGACACGCCGCCCATGGTCGGGTCAGTCAATACGGAAATAAACGGCAGACGTTTTTCAGTCAGTAAATGCAAAGCCGCGCTGGTCTTCGTCATCTGCATCAAAGAGTTAATCCCTTCCTGCATACGCGCACCACCGGAAGCCGCCACGCAAATAAACGAACAATTATCTGCAACGGCACGACGTACACCCTGAACGAAACGCTCACCCACGACCGAACCCATAGAGCCGCCGATAAAACGGAATTCAAACGCAGCCACAACGACAGGCAGGCCGTTCATGGTGCCTTTCATAACAACCAATGCATCGTCTTCGCCGGTTGCTTTACGCGCAGCCGCGAGGCGATCAGGATATTTTTTGCTGTCTTTGAATTTCAGCGGGTCGGTCGGTTTAATATTGGCTGCAATCTCTTCACGGCCTTCTTCATCCAAAAGTAGATTCAAACGTTCGCGCGCAGAAAGCGGATTGTGGTGATTACATTTCGGGCAGACTTCGCTGTTTTGCTTCAACTCGGTTGAATAAACTGTTGCCGAACAAGACGGACATTTGTGCCACAGGCCTTCAGGGACGCTGGACGAACTGCTTCGGTTTTTAATTTTCGGAGGAAGAATTTTATCTAGCCAGCTCATGAATGACTCCTTGGAATTCAGAATTCAGACGGCCTGTTGAATGTAAGGCCGTCTGAAATAATGGAATAAAAAATATTAGCGAATCGCGTCTTTCAACTCTTTAACCAACACGCCTACCGCTTCGGCCTCGCTACCCGCGTGGCTTTCAATCTCTTTGACGATACGGCTGCCGACAATAACGGCATCCGCTACCGCACCAATTTTACGCGCACTCTCCGCATTATTGATGCCGAAGCCGACACCAATCGGAATATCGATGTATTTGCGCAAAAGCTCTATTTTACGCGAAACTTCTTCAGTATCCAAACTTGCCGCACCGGTCACGCCTTTGAGCGATACATAATACACAAAACCGCCGGCTACTTTGGCAATCGTTTGAATACGCTCCTCAGTGGTCGTTGGCGCAATAAGGAAAATACAATCAATACCTTGCGCTTTCAACGAGTCATGCAGCGGGGTAATGGTTTCTACCGGGGAATCCACAGTCAATACGCCATCCACGCCCGCGTCGGCAGCCGCTTGTGCAAACGCTTGATAACCCATTTTATGTACTGGGTTCAAATAGCCCATTAACACAATCGGCGTTTTATCATTGGTTTGGCGGAACAAACGTACTGTTTCCAATACGTCGTGCAAAGAAACATGATTTGCCAACGCCCTTTCGGCCGCACGCTGAATGGTCGGACCATCCGCCATCGGGTCAGAAAACGGCACACCCAGTTCCAAAATATCGGCACCATTAGCCACCAGGCTATGCATCAATGCCAAGGTTGTCTCAAGGCTGGGATCACCCACCGTAATATAAGGAATCAGTGCTTTTGCGCCATTGAGCGCTGAAAAAGTTTGTTGGATTCTGCTCATTTTCTGCTATCCATTTCATCGATTTGAATGTTGTTCGGCAGCCTATTTATTCTGCCGTTACATTTGTTTTAAAAACCTCAGTCTGCCATGAAAAGGCGGCATCTATCCGCATTATCTAATGACTGCTTCTTCCCAATCGGCAAACAAGAGGCTAAGTATAACATTTACCGGCTATTTCATAGAATCATTTGCAATCAAGATTCTGATATTTTGAAAGCAATATAAAACAATAAAGGCCGTCTGAAAATCATTCAAACAGCCTTTATTAGAATCAATTATGCAAATCTTTGTATGCTTTCGCACTTTTGATCAGAGTTTCCCTATCGATTACAGCTCAACATGATGGTTTTGTTGTTCAGAACCTAGATGACGCTCCAAATCAGACAAAATCTGTGTCAGACCATGACGGACTTCTTCCGCATTAGCGGCAGGATTGCCGTTTGCATCCAAAGCGCCACGGCTGAACGTATCGATATACGGTTCAAACGTATCTTTCAGTTTCAACAACTTAACTACATCTGAGCGCGTATATCGATCGCCACCGTATCCAATCACAACATTATTTTCATGTTGCCATTGGGCAAACTGAGCCGGGCTGATTTGCACCAATTGGCACATTTCATCCAACGTAAAATAACGCTTGGCAGGAATAACCGGATTATTGTTGTTTGTCATAGTAATGCTCCACCATGCCTTTGAGTTTTTGGCTGGCATGGAAAGTTACCACACGGCGTGCGGTAATCGGCACTTCTTCGCCTGTTTTAGGGTTACGGCCTGGGCGTTGGGGTTTGTCGCGCAATTGGAAATTGCCAAAACCGGAAATTTTAATTTCTTCACCACGCGCCAAAGTGCTGCGGATTTCTTCAAAAAAGAGCTCGACGATTTCTTTGGCATCATTCTTGGTGACGTTGCTGACTTTGTCGACCAAAATATCAGCCAATTCTGCTTTAGTTAGTGTCATGTGTTTACCTTCATTCAAACTGGTGCAATTATTACCAAAATTCTTTTAAAAATCAAGTCCTCACCAAAAAATCAAACATTATTGGTGATTTTTGGCGACAACTTTTATCTTAATTTTAAGCGCGAAGCTGTGCGTCTTTTTCGGCTGACGCTTTAATCATTTTCGCAACCAAAGGCTCAATGACTTCATCTGTCAGCGTATTTTCCATATCTTGCAAAATGATTTTGACGGCAACGCTCTTCATGCCTTCAGGCACGCCCGTACCGCGGTAAACGTCAAACACGCTGATTTCTTGAACCAGCTTGTTCGCCGCCGCTTTTAGGGCATTTAACAAATCATCATGCGTCACAGCTTCAGGCATTACAAATGCCAAATCTCGGCGTGCAGGTTGGAATTTGGATACAGACTGATAACGGGTTTTCTCACGACCCAATACCGCATCCATATCGATTTCAAATACCAGCGGCGCTTGTGGCAAATCATATTTTTGCAGCCATTTCGGATGCAATTCGCCAACAAAACCAACTACTTTGCCGTCTGAAACAATATTGGCGGCACGACCAGGATGCAATGCCGGATGTTCGGTCTTAACAAAGGATACTTCCTTGTTTTTCAAGAGGCTCTCAACATCGGCTTTCATATCGTAGAAATCCACGTTGCGTGTTTTCTCACCCCATTGCTCAGGCAGAACAGAGCCATACCACAAACCGCCGATACGTTCGTTTTGAACAAATTGATCAGCCGAATCTTTGCTGAACACACGGGCAATTTCAAACACGCGTACTCGGTTTTGCTTGCGGTTCAAATTGTTTTGCAAAACTTCCACCAAACCACCGATAAGCGTAGAACGCATGACGGCATACTGCGCCGCTAACGGATTTTGCAGGCGGATAGGATGGGTATTGGCAGCAAAGTCTTGCTCCCATTGCTCATCCACAAACGCATAGCTGACTACTTCGCGGTAACCGCGAGCCGCCATTTCGTTATAAACCGCAAAACGCGGACGTTTGGTTTCAGGCAAAGCCAACATTTTCAGACGGCCTGAAGTATAGTCGTCAGGAATATTTTCATAACCGTAAACGCGGCCGATTTCTTCAATCAAATCGGCTTCGATTTCAATATCGAAACGGAAGCTAGGAGAAGTGACACGGAAGCCTTCTGCGGTTTTTTCAGGCTGCAAACCCAAGTGTTGCAAGATAATTTCAACTTGATCGGCAGGAATTTCAACGCCCAATACCGTTTTCAGACGGCCTAAACGCAATTCAACCTGTTTTGCCTCAGGCAATTTTCCTTGTGCCTCAATCATTTCACCAGCTGCACCACCACAAATCTGCAACACCAATTCGGTAGCACGCTCAATGGCATCAGCTTGCAAGCGGTAATCCACACCACGTTCAAAACGGAAAGAAGAATCCGAGCCAAAACCGTATTGACGGGATTTACCGGCAATAATCTCCGGAGCAAACCAAGCAGCTTCCAACACAATATTTTGCGTCTCATCAGAAACCGCGCTTGCCTCGCCGCCCATCAAACCGGCCAAGCTCAACGCACCTTTTTCATCAGCAACTACCAGCGTATTGTCAGCCAAAGTAACCGTCTTCTCGTTCAGACACGCCAAAGTCTCGCCATTTTGAGCACGGCGGACAATCAAACTGCCTGACAGCTTGTCAGCATCGAAAACATGCATAGGCTGACCGATTTCCAGCATCACATAGTTGCCGATGTCCACCAATGCAGAAATGCTGCGGATACCGCTGCGTTCCAAACGTTGTTTCATCCAATCGGGAGTAGCTGCTTTCGCATTGACATTTTCAATAACGCGGCTGATAAAACGGCCGCAGTCGGCCGGTGCATCAATACGGACAGCCTGTTTTTTCTCACTGCCGATAGAGGCCGTCTGAATTTCAACAGGCGTAAACGCACATTGAGTCAAGGCAGAAACCTCACGCGCAATACCCTTAACACTCAAGCAATCAGCGCGGTTAGGCGTAATTTTCAATGTAAACAGCGTATCGTCCAAATCCAAGTATTCACGGATATTGGTACCGACAGGCGCATCTTCAGGCAGAATGTGCAGACCATCTACACCATCATCAGGCAAACCCAGTTCATTGGTCGAACACAACATACCGTTTGATGGTACGCCGCGCATTTTAGTCGGCTTAATTTTGAAATTGCCCGGCAAAACGGCACCTGGCAACGAACACGGCACTTTAATGCCCGGCTTGACATTCGGCGCACCACAAACAATCTGAACCAACTCGCCCGTACCGGCATCAACTTGGGTAACGTTCAAACGGTCTGCATCAGGGTGTTTTTCAACGGATTTTACTTCGGCAACAACCACGCCACTGAAAGCAGGGGCAGCAGTATCGATTTTTTCCACTTCCAAACCGGCCATGGTCAAAAGATGCTCCAGTTTATTGGCAGAAAGATCAGGATTGGCTTGAGTTTTCAGCCATGAATAAGGAAATTGCATATTATTTTCTCTACTATCAGGCCGTCTGAAACAAATTTTTATCAGACGAAATCAGTAATATCTATTCACTTTTCAGACGGACTATCAAAAAACCATCTGAAATTTATTTAAACTGCTTCAAAAAGTTCAAATCGTTATCGAAGAATAAACGCAAGTCATTGACGTTGTAGCGCAACATGGCAAAGCGGTCGAGACCGATACCGAAAGCGAAACCGGTATATTTTTCAGGGTCGATATTGACGTTTTTCAACACGTTAGGATGTACCATACCGCAACCGCCGACTTCCAACCATTTGCCGTTTTCGCCCATGATGTCGATTTCGGCAGAAGGCTCGGTGAACGGGAAGAAAGACGGACGGAAACGTACTTGCAGGTCATCGCGTTCAAAGAAGCGACGGATAAAGTCAGTGAACACTGCTTTTAAGTCGGCAAAAGTTACGCCCTCTTCTACCCACAAACCTTCGGCTTGATGGAACATAGGCGAGTGAGTGGCATCACTGTCCACGCGGTAAACGCGGCCGGGAGCAATAATTCGGATAGGCGGCTCTTTTTTATCGAGCATATAGCGGATTTGAATAGGCGAAGTGTGTGTGCGCAAAACGTCGCCGTTTTCAACGTAGAAAGTATCCTGCATCGCACGTGCTGGGTGATTTGCAGGAATATTCAAGGCTTGGAAATTATGAAAATCGTCTTCGATTTCAGGGCCGTCCGCCACTTCAAAACCCATACCGTGAAACAGCTCAACCACACGTTGCAAAGTCAAAGTAACCGGATGCAAACCGCCATGCTCTTGTGCACGGCCCGGCAAAGTAATATCCAAGGCCTCTGCAGCCAATTGGGCTTGCAGCTTGGCTTCATTCAGGGCATCGCGCTTGGCATTAAAGGCCGTCTGAAACTGATTTTTGCATTCGTTGATATGCGCGCCTATGGTTTTACGCTCTTCAGGAGACATTTGACCCAAAGTTTTCAAAAGTCCGGTCAATTCGCCGGTTTTACCAAGATAGCGTGCTTTAATTTGTTCTAAGGCATTGAAGTCTTGCGCGGCTTCAATAGCGGCAATACCTTCTGCAACGATACGGTTTACATTTTCCATAGTGGTTTATCGTCTGTTTGTTGATGGCAGGCCGTCTGAAACAACAAAGCCGTCTGTTGGATTTAATTACAAACCCGTTCAGACGGCCTTTTGTCTTACTGCGGCCAATCCGTTTGATAAGAGAGGCCTATTTTATCGCAAATTAGTATAAAAAAATAGAGTTTAAAGAAAGAAAATCAACTACATAGGATTTCTTTAAGAAAAGAAAAAAGGAAGCATAAGCTTCCTTTTTAAATAATCTTATCGAATTAAGCAGCCAAAGCAGCTTTAGCTTTTTCAACCAATTGTGCAAATGCAGCTTTGTCGAATACGGCCAAATCAGCCAATACTTTGCGGTCGATTTCGATAGCAGCGCGTTTCAGGCCGTTCATGAATTTGCTGTAAGACAGACCATTTTCACGGGCACCTGCGTTGATACGAACGATCCACAGTTGGCGGAATTGACGTTTGCGTTGGCGACGGTCACGGTATGCGTATTGACCGGCTTTCATTACCGCTTGTTTGGCAACACGGTAAACGTTTTTACGACGACCGCGGTAGCCTTTGGCTAACGCGAAGACTTTTTGGTGACGAGTACGAGCGGTAACACCGCGTTTTACGCGTGGCATATTCTAAACTCCTTAAGCGTAGGGCAACATTTTAGCAACAGAAGCCAAATCGCGTGAATCCACCATAGCGGTGCCGCGCAATTGACGTTTAGTTTTAGTGGTTTTTTTGGTCAGGATGTGACTTTTGAACGCATAACCGCGTTTTACACCACCGTTACCCAGTACTTTAAAGCGTTTTTTCGCGCTAGACTTGGTTTTCATTTTAGGCATTGGAAAACTCCATTCGTTATTAGATAAGGTATAAGGGGTTTTGAAATAAATTTCAAACACTTGGAACCCAAAATACCACGGTTTTTGCCGCTAATTAAACCTTATTTCGAGCGGCAATCGAAATAAGCCTTGCATTATAGCTTTATTTTTTCTTAGGCGCAATCATCATCACCATTTGGCGGCCTTCCATTTTAGGGAAGGACTCAATTTGTGCCACTTCAGCCAACTCTTCTTTTACACGTTCAAGCAGTTGGGCACCCAATTGTTGGTGGGCCATCTCACGACCGCGGAAACGCAATGTCACTTTGACTTTATCACCATCGGCAAGGAAGCGGTTGATATTGCGCATCTTGATTTGATAGTCGCCTTCATCAGTACCCGGACGGAATTTAATTTCCTTAATCTGCACCTGCTTTTGGTTTTTCTTGGCTTCGTCGCGCTTCTTGGCTTGTTGGTATTTGTATTTACCGTAATCCATCAGTTTGCATACGGGCGGTTTGGCAGTCGGGGAAATTTCTACCAAATCGACATCTTGCTCTTCGGCCATAGCCAGAGCTTCACGAACTGAAACGACACCAAGCTGATCGCCTGACTCACTGATTAATCGCACTTCTTTGGCGGTAATTTCACCATTGATTCGTGCTTCGCGTTCTTGAGCGATGATGAATACTCCTATAAAAATTAATGATTGACGAGGGCGTCAGTGATTTCTTGCTGCAATTGCGCAATAAAATCATCTACATTCAAAGAACCCAAGTCTTCTGCTTTGCGGCGCACCGCAACTTTGTTTTCTTGTTTCTCTTTATCGCCGACAACGATTTGATAAGGGAAACGGTATTGGCTGTTGTCGCGGATTTTGTAACCGATTTTTTCGTTACGCAAATCCAATTCGACACGGAAGCCCGCCGCCTGCAACTTAGCAGCCACTTCACGACAATAATCTGTTTGGTTCTCGGTAATATTCATAATCACCATTTGAACCGGCGCAAGCCACAATGGGAATGAGCCTGCATGGTTTTCAATCAGAATACCAATGAAGCGCTCCAATGAACCCAAAATAGCACGGTGCAACATTACAGGACGCGCACGATCGTTGTTTTCTGTTACATATTCGGCATTCAAACGCTCCGGCAATACGAAGTCCAACTGCAGGGTACCGCACTGCCAAGAGCGACCCAAGGCATCTTTGACATGGTACTCAATCTTAGGACCGTAGAATGCGCCTTCTCCAGGCAATTCTTCCCACTCTACGCCGCAAGCGGTTAATGCATCACGCAAGCCTTGTTCGGCTTTATCCCAAACTTCGTCAGAACCTGCACGTTGTTCAGGACGGAGGGACAGCTTCACAGCAACATCATGGAAGCCGAATTGTCTGTAAATGCGAACAAGCAATTCATTGAATGCACGTGCTTCGTCAACGATTTGATCTTCGGTACAGAAGATGTGCGCATCATCCTGCACAAAACCGCGAACACGCATCAGACCATGCAATGCACCGCTTGGTTCATTACGATGGCAAGAACCAAACTCGGCCAAACGCATTGGCAAATCGCGATATGAGCGCAAACCGTTATTGAAAATTTGCACATGACCCGGACAGTTCATCGGTTTAACCGCGTATTCACGTTTTTCGGAACTGGTCACAAACATATTGTCTTTATAGTTTTCCCAGTGGCCGGATTTTTCCCAGAAGGTTTTATCCATAATCTGAGGTGTTTTCACCTCTTTATAACCAGCAGCATTCAGTTCTTTGCGCATATGCTGCTCAATCACTTGCCACAAAGCCCAGCCTTTAGGATGCCAGAACACCATGCCCGGTGCTTCATCTTGCAGGTGGAACAAATCCAATTGTTTACCCAGCTTACGGTGGTCGCGTTTTTCCGCTTCCTCGATGCGTTGGATATAGGCTTTCAATTCATCTTTACTTGCCCAAGCCGTACCGTAAATGCGTTGCAACATTTCATTATTGCTGTCGCCGCGCCAGTATGCGCCTGCCAGCTTGGTCAGCTTAAAGTTTTTCAAGAAACGGGTATTGGGAACGTGAGGACCGCGGCACATATCGACGTATTCTTGATGATGATACATACCCATTGCTTCCACTTCAGGCATATCTTCAATCAGACGCAATTTGTACTCTTCGCCGCGATCTTGGAAAATTTTGATGGTTTCTGCACGAGGCGTCATCACTTTAATAACGTCATAGTCTTGTGCAATCAACTCTTTCATGCGCGCTTCGATAGCGGCCACATCATCAGGCGTAAACGGTTTTTCAGTCGCAATATCGTAATAGAACCCGTCTTCAATCACCGGGCCGATAACCATTTTGGCATCTGGGTAGAGCTGCTTGACCGCATGACCGACCAAGTGCGCGCAGGAGTGGCGGATAATTTCCACACCTTCTTTGTCTTTAGGCGTAATGATTTGAACATGGGCATCTTCGGTAATCGGATCGCAAGCATCCACCAATTTACCGTTAACCTTGCCCGCTACCGTTGCCTTTGCCAAACCTGCACCGATAGACGCTGCAATTTGCGCCACGGTAACGGGTGATTCATATTGGCGGACCGAACCGTCCGGCAAGGTAATGTTCAACATCAGAAAGCTCCAAAACATTAAAAAATAACGGCATAAAGCCGTTATGGAAATTTGGTAGGCACAATTGGACTCGAACCAACGACCCCCACCATGTCAAGGTGGTGCTCTAACCAACTGAGCTATGTGCCTTCATCTAAGTCGCTTATTGTAACGAAGCGTGTTCCCTTTTGCAAGCATCTGTAAATACTTTTCAGACGGCCTGAATATTTTTGTTTGATTTATACCTCATTTTTTATTTCCTCCGTCATTCAGGCCGTCTGAAGCATTGTTTTGACAAAGATAAAATCCAGCCGTCAACCAACGAAAAATCCTTTATAATCTGCCCTTTCATTTCGCACACACGCGAACGTCCAATCTATTATTACTATGCTCAAATTTACCTTACACAAAAAAGACGGTCATGCCCGACGCGGCACTTTGGAACTGAACCACGGCAAAATCGAAACGCCGGTATTTATGCCGGTCGGCACTTATGGTTCGGTCAAAGCGATGAATCCGCAAAACCTGCATGACATCAAAGCGCAAATCATCTTAGGCAACACTTACCATCTGTGGCTGCGCCCCGGTTTGGAAGTCATTGAACAATTCGGCGGCCTGCACGAATTTATAGGTTGGGATAAGCCGATTTTGACCGACTCGGGCGGTTTTCAAGTATTTTCGTTGTCCGACATGCGCAAGCTGACCGAAGAAGGCTGTACATTCCAAAGCCCGATCAACGGCGACAAACTGTTCCTCTCGCCCGAAGTGTCGATGAAAATCCAAACTGTGTTGAATTCCGACATTGTGATGCAGTTAGACGAATGCACCCCTGGCGAAGCAACGCACAGCCAAGCGCAAAAATCGCTGCAAATGAGCCTGCGCTGGGCGGAACGCAGCAAAAAGGCTTTTGAAGACCTGAAAAACCCAAATGCGCTGTTTGGTATTGTCCAAGGCGCGATGTATGAAGATTTGCGCGAAGAATCGCTGAAAGGTTTGGAAGAACTCGACTTTCCCGGCTTGGCCATCGGCGGCTTATCTGTTGGCGAACCCAAGCCCGAAATGTACCGTATGTTGCGCGCCGTCGGTCCTATCCTGCCGGAACACAAGCCTCATTATTTGATGGGCGTCGGCACCCCTGAAGACTTGGTGTACGGCGTGGCACACGGCGTGGATATGTTCGACTGCGTCATGCCTACCCGCAATGCGCGTAACGGCTGGCTGTTTACCCGTTTTGGCGATTTGAAAATCAAAAACGCCAAACACAAACTCGACAAGCGTCCGATTGATGAAAGCTGCACCTGCTACGCCTGTCAGAATTTCAGCCGCTCCTACCTGCACCATCTGCACCGTGTCGGCGAAATCTTGGGCGCACAGCTCAACACCATCCACAATCTGCACTTCTACCAAGTCATCATGGCAGAAATGCGCGAAGCCATCGAACAAGGCAAATTTACCGATTGGCAGGCGCAATTCCATGAAAACCGCGCCCGCGGTGTGGACTAACTATTTACCAAATTAAAATAAAAAGGCTATCTGAAAATTCTCAGATAGCCTTTTTTAGTTGAAATTTGAATTTCATTACTTACTAATTAGTATCCCAAACACCCCATTCATCAACCCCCATTTCATCACCACATATCGTTGCCAACTGATTAAAGTATAAAAATTTTTCCCCCTCATCAAAATCATCAAGTACGCAACCTGCAGAAAACCGATGGCAATTATCCATTAACAAACTATAACCTCGCTTCTTACCTACCCATTTTTTTGCTATTTTAGCAACTTTTTTTGAACCAACGGGCTTTCCATTTTTACAGCTTACAAAAACATTGATTGCATTATTCCAACCACCTAATCTCTCCATAAATTCGCTATAGGAAACCGTTTCAACCATGCCAGAACCATCAAGATGGACAATTTTTCCATTACCAACATAAATACCACTATGTTCAACTACACCTAAATCACACCAAACAACAGAACCTTCAACAGGTTTCACATATTCACGCAAAATTCCCCATGTACTGGTATCGTATAACTTATCTCTATTTAATTTATACGATCTGTCATATAAAGAACGATGCATAGTATTTCCTTTATAACCAAAATTTTCCCGTTTATCTTAAAAGGAGAGTGCTATTTTTAATTTTAAAACCCACCACGTTTCCAAATACTACTTTCAGAAACTCCAAACTTTTTTGAAGCCAATGAGACCGCCTCTTCTTTTGATACTCCCTCCGTAAATATTATCCATAAAATAAAACGAATAATTGGTAACCAGTCCATTTAGTTATACCCTCTAAAAAAAATTAAGATTAAAATTATTTCATATTTTATTCCATTCGTCTATATTTTTAGTTACTTCCATTTAGTTACTTATATTATGAATAGAAGATTCCTAATTCTTGTTTATAGCATTTTTTTTTAGATTAGCCACATTTACAAAAAATAATGTCTAAAACTAAAATCTCCAGACAATAGTTTCATTGTTATAATCTTATTTTTAAAATAAAACGATTTAATCACTATGTCCCGTTTCCATACCGAACCACCCTTAGCCTACACCGCACAAAACCGTACCGCCGTCCTACTGCTCAACCTCGGCACGCCTGACGCGCCTACTGCTGCCGCAGTCAAGCCTTACTTGAAAGAATTTCTGTCTGATCAACGCGTTGTCGAACTACCCAAGCTCTTATGGCAACCGATATTGCGCGGCTTGGTATTGACTTTTCGCCCGAAAAAAAGCGCGCATGCCTATGAAAAAGTTTGGTTTAAAGAAGGTTCGCCGCTTGAGGTTTACACACACCGCCAAGCAGAAGCCCTAGCCAAACATTTGCCCGATGTCATCGTCCGTCATGCCATGACTTACGGCAACCCAAGCGTTGCCGATGTTTTGGCGGAACTCAAAGCCCAAGGCGTGGGCAAATTGCTGGTCATCCCGCTCTATCCGCAATATGCCGGCTCTTCTACCGGCGCGGCTTTGGACAAAGTGTTTCAAGAGTTATTGCTGCAACGCAACCAAATGAGCGTCCGCACCGTCTCCCGTTATTACGACGATGCCGCCTATATTCAAGCCATGAAGCAGCATATTGAAGCCTATTGGGCCCAAAACGGACGCGGCGAAAAACTGATGTTGAGTTTCCACGGCATTCCGCAAAAGCATCACGACGACGGCGACCCCTATCCTGACGAGTGCCACCATACTGCCAAACTGCTGGCGCAGGCATTGGGCTTGTCCGAACAAGAATATATCGTTTCTTTCCAAAGCCAGTTTGGCAAATCCCAATGGATCAAGCCCAGCACGCAAGCCCTGTTTGATCAGCTTCCGAAACAAGACACGACCAAACTCGACGTATTCTGCCCCGGCTTCCTGGCCGACTGCCTCGAAACCATGGAAGAAATCGCCATTATGGGACGCGAACAATTCCACGCCGCAGGCGGCAAAGAATACCGTTACATCCCCTGCCTCAACGATTCCGCCGACTGGATTGCCGCACTTGCACAATTAAGTCGGGCTAATCTGCAAGGCTGGATTTGACCTAAACCAAAGGCCGTCTGAAAAATTCACTTTCAGACGGCCTTTAGCGTTATCATCAAGCTATTAAAACGCAAACCAAGCGTGTAGCCATCAAAAACAACACTACTCAAAAAGGAACACATCATGACTGCACTCCGCCCTATCCTGCTCCTTCTGACCTCACTCAGCATCCCAACCGCTTTTGCCGCCGATGCCGCGTTGATGAGCAAAGGACAAAAGATTTACGAAACCAACTGCGCCGCCTGCCACGGCAAAAAAGGCGAAGGCCGGGGTGCCATGTTCCCGCCTTTATTCCAGTCCGACTATATCAACAAAAAACCGCAAGTCCTGTTGCAAAGCATGACCAAAGGCATCAACGGCCCGATTAAAGTAAACGGCAAACCCTACAACGGCTTCATGCCTTCTACCGCCATCAACGATGCCGATGTTGCCGCCGTTGCCACTTACATCATGAACGCCTTCAATAATGGCGGCGGTACGATTACTGAAGCAGATGTCAAAAAATCTCACGGGAAAAAATAAAACGTCTCTCCCATAAAGGCCGTCTGAATATTTCAGACGGCCTTTTCGATACGGAACACATTTTTGTTTCCATATTTATGGTTACGCAACATCAACAAACATACGCAAAAAACCGTCAAACCAAAAAAAGCATATGCGTTTTGTGTTAAAGTAAACGTTATTTAGCGGCTGTTTTACGTCCAGGCCGTCTGAAAGGTTTTATGTTATGAACTTTTTCCGCAAGACTGTTTTATTTCTAGTCGTCCTCTCCATATTTGCCGCCTGCGGCTCCTTTATTTCCCAATACGTTTTGGGCATGAACCCGTGCGTATTGTGCATCCTGCAACGCTTGTGCGTATTGGCAGTCGGGCTGTTGACCATTGTTACGGCATTCAGTTCTCAATCTTCCAAATTTGCCCGCTCGCTCTCGGCATTGTTGATTGCCGCCCCGGCCGTTTACGGCGCAGGTGTTGCCGCCTATCAAATTTGGCTGCAAAGCCTGCCGCCCGGCACCGCCCCTTCTTGCGGCGCACCTTGGACCTTCCGCCTGCGCAACTGGCCTTTGTTCGATTGGTTTGAACCCATCGTTCGCGGCTTTGGCAACTGCGCCGAGCCGGACTATCTATTCGGCGTCGCCCTGCCGATGTGGAGTATTTTGTATTTCAGCTTCGTGGTATTGCTGCTACTTTGGGCTTGGTTGAAAACCAGAAAAATCTGATTGGTTTCGATATAAAAAGGCCGTCTGAAATTTCAGACGGCCTTTTGTTATTTAAACTGTTTAGTCCAGATTCAACACGGCAGAAGTGTAAACGTCTTGTACGTCGTCCAAATCTTCCAATGCATCAATCAGTTTTTGCATCTTAACCGCATCTTCGCCGCTCAACTCGGTTTCGTTTTGGGCGCGCATGGTAACGTCGCCGTCAACAGATTTGTAGCCTGCGGCTTCCAATGCTGCTTTCACGCCTGCCCAGTCATTCGGCGCGGTAATCACTTCGATAGAACCGTCGTCGTTGGTGATAACGTCTTCCGCACCAGCTTCCAAAGCTGCTTCCATCAGCGCATCTTCGTCAACGCCCGGTTCAAACACCAAATAGCCTTGATGAACGAAGTTGAACGCTACGCAACCGTCGGTACCCAAGTTACCGCCGTTTTTAGTGAACGCATGACGCACATCGGCAACGGTACGGGTTTTGTTGTCGGTCAGACAGTCCACCATCAAAGCCGCGCCGCCGATGCCGTAGCCTTCGTAACGCAACTCGATGTATTCCACGCCTTCCAGATTGCCCGTACCTTTGTCGATGGCACGTTGCACGTTGTCTTTAGGCATATTGTTTTCAGCGGCTTTTTCCAAAGCCAGGCGCAGGCGTGGATTTGCGCCCGGGTCGCCGCCACCCATACGGGCAGCAACGGTAATTTCTTTAATCAGACGGGTGAAGATTTTGCCGCGTTTGGCATCTTGTCGGGCTTTTTTGTGTTGGATATTTGCCCACTTACTATGGCCTGCCATGTTGATTCCTTTCGTTTTTTCACGCGTTGAGGCGGAATTTGCTTCATTTGTAAGGCGTGCATTTTATCATAAGTTGCCTTTAGCCAAAATATTTCAGACGGCCCGAATATTTGCAAAAACAGGCCGTCTGAAAACAAAGAAACCTTTTTAAATAAAGAAGCACAGTTGCGGCAAACCTTTGTCAGTTTTTCATTTTAATTCACGAAAGTTTACGGTATGATGACAAAATCGGTCAAAATTGTTAACAACTTAACCGGTATCAAATGGCAAAACGGCCTGCTCGCCGATATTGCCAACCGCGAAAAATGTGTGGGAGTAGTTACCCGTATCATTTTATTTTTATTGTTTTTATTAAAGGTTTTATTATGGAAGAAATATTGTCTGCTCTGGTGGGTGCAGTCAATCAGGTTCTTTGGGACTACCTGCTAATTTATGCCTTAATCGGTATCGGCCTGTTTTTTACCCTGTACTTGGGCGCGCCGCAAGTGACCAAATTGGGGACGGGTTTTAAAGCCGTTTTCGGCGGCTTGTTCAGCAAAAAAGACAAAGACCACGAAGGCAAATCCCTGTCTCAATTTCAAGCTCTTGCTGTGGCGATTTCCGCGCAAATCGG
Source organism: Neisseria flavescens (assembly GCF_001618065.1). GTDB lineage: Bacteria > Pseudomonadota > Gammaproteobacteria > Burkholderiales > Neisseriaceae > Neisseria > Neisseria flavescens_A. Next base: position 153,523 of record NZ_LAEI01000041.1, on the reverse strand, counting down.
TACCGGTAACGTTGCCGGTGTCGCCACTGCGATTACTGCCGGTGGCCCGGGTGCCATTTTTTGGATGTGGTTGTCTGCCATTTTGGGCATGTCTACCATTTTTGCAGAAGCCGTTTTGGCGCAAAAATACCGCGTGGTCAGCCACGGCAAATACATCGGTGGCCCTGCGTTTTACATTACGCACGGGCTGACGCCGAAAATCGGTCGTGGTGCGGCGCGTTTCCTGTCCGGTTTTTTCTCCATTGCCTTGATTATCGCGCTGGGCTTCATCGGTAACGCGACCCAATCCAACTCCATCGCCTCTGCCATGAATTTGGCTTTCGATATTCCCCCGATGGCTGTCGGCATTGCTTTGGCGGTTTTCGCCGGCCTGATCATCATCGGCGGTATCAACCGCATTGCCGGTATCGCGCAATTTGTCGTGCCGTTTATGGCGGTAATTTACATCTTGTGTGCCGTGATTATTTTGTTCAAATTCTCCGACCACATCATCCCGATGTTCCACAGTATCTTTGTTGCCGCCTTCAATCCTGAAGCGGTATTGGGCGGTGCGGCCGGTATCGGTATGCGCGAGGCCGTCCGCTTCGGTGTGGCGCGCGGCCTGTTTTCCAATGAAGCCGGTATGGGTTCGACCCCGCACGCTCATGCGACCGCCAACGTCAAACACCCTGTGCAACAAGGTATGGCCGCGTTTATCGGTATCTTTATCGATACGCTAATGGTCTGCACAGCAACCGCGCTGATTATCCTGCTGACCGATGCCAACCTGTCCGGCGAAACCGGCGCGGCAGTTACCCAACTGGCTTTTAACAAAGCCTTCCCGGGTTTCGGTTCGCAACTGCTCGCCGTCTGTCTGACCTTCTTCGCCTTCACCACCATCATCGGCTGGTACTACTTCGGCGAATCCAATATCCGCTTCCTGTTCCGCGGCAAATACTTGGGCATCTACCGCGCACTGGTTTTGGTGGCCATCGTATTGGGTACATTGGGCAAAGTGGATTTGGTTTGGAGCATGTCCGATATGTTCAACGGCTTTATGGTCTTGCCGAACTTAATCGCCCTCTTCCTGCTGCGTAAGGAAATCCGTGCGGTTTACGACGACTATCTGGCGCAAACCAAAGCCGGCAAAGAGCTGACCTACAACTATGAATTCCACGAATTCCACGACAAAAACCCAGGTTAACGACAAACAAAAACCTCTCAGTCAAACTGAGAGGTTTTTTATTTCAGGCCGTCTGAAACTACAACACATAAAAATAAATGCTGATAAATTGCGTCAAACTGCCTGCCAAGACAAACAAGTGCCAGATACCGTGGCCGTGGCGGATTTTCGTATCGTTGATAAACCAATAAATCCCCACGCTATACAATACGCCGCCCAACACCAGCCAAAACAACCCGCCGGCCGAAAGCGACTGTATCAGCGGCCACACCGCCACCACAATCAGCCAGCCCATCAACACATAAATCACCATCGACAGCAGCCGCTTCTCGCTTTTACGCCCAATCGTCAGTTCCTGAACAATGCCCAGCAAAGCCAGTCCCCACGACACGCCGAAAAGCAACCAGCCCCAGCCGCCGTGAAGGGTAATCAGCGTAAACGGCGTATAGCTACCTGCAATCAAAAGATAAATCATGCAATGATCGACCTTTTGCAAAATCGCCTTGGCTTTCGGCTGCGGAATGCTGTGGTATAAGGTTGAGCCCAAATACAGAAGCAGCAGGCAAACTCCGTAAGTCAGTGCACCGGCAATCCGATAGCCGTCCGCCGATTCCACCGCTTTCACCAGCATCAGCACCAACGCCGCCACTGCCAATAAGAAACCGGCCAAATGGCTGTACGCATTAAATCTCTCGCCGTGATACATAAACCATTCTCATTTCTAAAAAACCAAAGTGTACGCGAAGACAGGCCCTTCGTCAGAGAAATCGGTTTAAAAATAAGTTAAAGCGCAAAGGCCGTCTGAAAAACACGGCCTTGCAATATAACAAAAACATCTTTGCAACAAACAAACCATTCTTTCCCTTTTTCAGACGGCCTCACTAAAGTATCGGCTATCGCCAAGGTTGCAAAGAGAGAAAAAATGTCTATCCAAAACCACCACCTCGACTGGCTCGAAGCCGAGTCTATCTACATCATCCGCGAAGTGATTGCCAACGCCCAAAATCCGGCCTTGCTGTTTTCCGGCGGCAAAGACTCCGTCGTATTGCTGGCGCTTGCCGTCAAAGCCTTCCAAATCGAAGGCCGCCCGCTGAAGCTGCCGTTCAAACTCCTGCATGTCGATACCGGCCACAATTACCCCGAAGTCATTCAGTTCCGCGACGATACGGTAGCGCGTACCGGCGTACAACTTGTGGTCGGCAGCGTAGAAGAATCCATCCGCAAAGGCAGCGTCGTCTTGCGCCGCGAAACCGATTCACGCAACGCCGCACAAGCCGTTACGCTGGTTGAAACCATCGAAGAACAAGGTTTTGATGCGTTGATGGGCGGTGCACGCCGCGACGAAGAAAAAGCGCGCGCCAAAGAACGCATCTTCTCTTTCCGCGACGAGTTCGGCCAATGGGATCCCAAAAACCAACGTCCTGAATTATGGTCGCTCTACAATACGCGCCTGTTCCAAGGCGAAAACATGCGCGTATTCCCGATTTCCAACTGGACGGAATTAGACATCTGGCAATACATCGCACGCGAAAAACTCTCCCTGCCGCCGATTTATTACACCCACAAGCGCGAAGTGGTCGAACGAAACGGTCTGCTCGTTCCCGTTACCCCGTTGACCCCAAAACGTGAAGGCGAAGTTGCCCAAATCCGCGATGTCCGCTTCCGTACCGTCGGCGATATTTCCTGCACCTGCCCTGTTGCCAGTACCGCCGCCACGCCCGAAGATATCATTGCTGAAACCGCCGCCGCGACCATTTCCGAACGCAGCGCCACACGCATGGACGACCGCGTATCGGAAGCGGCAATGGAAGAGCGCAAAAAACAAGGCTATTTCTAAACTGTTTTTTTCAGACGGTCCATATATATTTCAAACCCGAACAACACGGCAAAGCCATCCGCCCCTGCCGTGTTGTTTGCTTTATTATTCTTGCAAATATCATTTAACAACAAAAGCTTAATCAACCATCCTTACAAAGCGACAAACAATAAAACATAAACAAACATGGTATAATAAACAATTACAGGCAGAGATTTAGACAAAAGTCTCAGGCCGTCTGAAGGAGGAAAAACATGAATCGACGCGTTTATATCGTACATGGCTTTGAAGGCAATCCGCACGGCAACTGGTTTGACTGGCTTTGCGCCCAAGTCAAAAGCACCGGCGCACAAGCAATCTCACTCGCCATGCCCAATCCCGACAAACCAAGCACGACCGCGTGGCAGTTTACCCTTGACCAGCACATCGGCAAGCCCGATGCCCATACCTTCCTAGTCGGCCACAGCCTCGGTTGCATTACCCTCCTTCACTTCCTCAGCCGCCAACAGCCGCAAAAAATCGGCGGTCTGTTGCTTGCCGCCGGTTTTGCCGATACGCTGCCGCCCCTGCCTGCGCTTGATGCCTACATTAAAGCAGCGTCCCCCGATTTCGACATCCTGCGCAAAATCGACATGCCCAAACACTGCCTGGTTTCCGACAACGATACCCATGTTCCGCCCGAACTGACTTTGGACATGGCGACCAAGCTCAAAAGCCCTGTTACCCATATTCCCGAAGGCGGCCATTTAATGGCTTCGGACGGCTTTACCCAACTGCCGCAGGCTTGGGAAGCGCTGAAACCCATGTTGACCGAATAAACACTCACTCTAATCCGGTTTTCAGACGGCCTAGTGTGCTTCCCCTCACCATGACAGGCCGTCTGAACAACAATAAAAAACAACCTGCCTTTCAAGCAGGTTGTTTCTTTTTATGCCTAATTGGCGGCAAATTTAATATTGCACCGTCCATTCAATCTCGCTACCGGCCCTCATCGGTACAAGTTCGCCATCGCCGTAAGGTACGCTGGCAGGTACGGTTTGCGTTTGTTTGAGCAATGTGATGGTATCGGAATTTTCAGGCAGACCGTAGAAACGCGGGCCGTTTTTAGAAGCAAAGGCTTCCAGTTTGTCCAACGCGCCTGCTTTCTCAAACACTTCGGCATAAAGCTCGATGGCGGTCATCGCGCTGAACATACCGGCGCAACCGCAAGCATTTTCTTTGGCAGTTTTGGCATGTGGCGCAGAATCCGTGCCGAGGAAGAATTTGTGCGCCTTATCGCCGGTAACGGCGGCAACCAAAGCCTGACGGTGGGTTTCGCGTTTGAGTACAGGCAGGCAGAAATGATGAGGACGCACGCCGCCGACCAAAAGGTCGTTGCGGTTGAGCAGCAAGTGTTGCGGCGTAACGGACGCGGCCACATTATCGCTGGCTTCCAATACCAGTCGGGCAGCCTCGGCAGTGGTGATGTGTTCAAACACGACTTTAAGATTCGGCACTTGCGCCAAAACTGGCTTCATCACGCGCTCGATAAAGGCGGCTTCGCGGTCGAAAATATCAATTTCAGCATCGGTCACTTCGCCGTGAACCAAGAACAAAATGCCCTGTTTCGCCATTTCTTCCAACACGGGAATCAGCTTAAACAAGTCGGTTACGCCGGAATCGGAATTGGTGGTTGCGCCTGCTGGATAAAGTTTGAAAGCCACAATACCGGCAGCCTTGGCTTCGCGCACGAGTTCGGGAGTGGCGTTGTCGGTCAAATAAAGCGTCATCAACGGCTGAAAGGCGCTGCCTTCAGGCAGGGCGGCCATAATGCGCGCTTTGTAGGCTTGGGCATCGGCAACGCTGACGACGGGCGGCTTCAGGTTGGGCATGATAACCGCGCGGCCCATTTGTCGGGCGGTGTACGGGGCAACGGCTTTAAGCGCGTCGCCGTCGCGCAGGTGTAAGTGCATATCGTCGGGGCGGATGATGGTCAGGGTTTGCATAGCTTACTTTCGAGTGGTTTGGTTTGATAATGTTTCAGACGGCCTTTATTCGGCGGTAACGGTTTCTAGCAATTTGATGTTTTTCAACCGTCAACCGGCCTAAGGCAAAACGGCGGCCTTATTGTCGTAAGAATGATGAGTCAAATAAAAAACAGCCTGTACCGGAAAATGCTCGGACGACGTTGTTTTAACGGTCAGCAAGGTTTCTTTCGAACTGCCGGACGCGCGCCATGCGTAGGAAATCTGACGCATAGGCAACGGGGTTTCCGCCAAATTATCGGCACGCAACTCAGCATTCAAACCTTGCGGCGGATTTTCTGCCAAAGCCAAAAATTGTTTGAAAATCAGATGGTCGTCGGCTTTAGCCGTGCGCACGCTGCAACTGTCTTCAGTCAGGCTCAAATAATAATCTGCGCCGTTTTCCGTTTTCTTCCAAATGCTTAATGCCTCCAAATCCATCATTCCAGCAGGCAAATCGGCAATATCTTTTTTCGACAATAAAACCAGTTTGTTGGCATTGGCAAACTCGCCGACAAGGGCAGCATCGCCGTCTGCGGCCACGCAGCTTTGGCGGAACAAGTCGGTTACATTTTGGGCATAATCGGCAGCGTTCTGCGGCAAAACGCCTTCATTGCCACATGCACTGAGGCAGACGGCCAATACGACGGCAGACAACGCGACAGCTTTAGACATTTCAGACAGCCTTTATTTGTGTTTCAACACCAGCTTGAACACGCCGTCGGTCTCGCTCGATTCCAACAAGACATGTCCGGTCTGACGGCAAAACGCTTCAAAATCGCCGGGCGCGCCGCCATCAGTAGCCAATACGGTCAGCACTTCTCCTTCCTGCATTTGCGCCAAAGCTTTTTTGGCACGCAAAATCGGCAACGGGCATTTCAAACCGATGACATCCAGAGTTTGTGTATTCATGATAAAAACTCGTCATATTAATCAGAATTAACGTCAATTATACCGCACTTACTTGCACCCCACCCTGCAAGCCCATAAAATAAAGCCGTTTTTCACTTTGGAGCTGTCTATGCGCCGTTTTGCCCTTCTCGCTCTCAGCCTTGCCGCGACTCAAGCATTTGCTTTGGGTTTCAGCCAAAAGGATACGCTGACCAACACGCGTTATCAGGAAAGCCCTGAAGAAGTTGCCGCACGCGAGTTTAAAGAACACAAAGCCGAGTTGCCGCCCCTGCCCGATACCCAATCGGGCGATTGGTTCGACCTCTATGTCAACGAAACCTACGGCAAGCAGCCCAAAATCCTGCTCAGCAGTCTGCAAATCATGCCTGCGCCTGACAACAGCATCCGCTACGTCTTGAACGTGCGCTCCGACAAAGGCTACGACAACCTCTCCGTCGAAGGCCTCTATTGCGCCCGTACGTCCTTTACTTACAGCAACGACAAGCGTTCGTCTTACAAAGTATTCGCTTACGGCGACACAGTAAACCACCGCTGGATCGAGCCGCGCAAAGGCGATTGGAAGCTGATCGGCAATGCGTTCAGCCGCAACGATGCCCTGCATACTGCCCTGTATCAGGCATTCTGTATCGACGGCATGCCGACAACGGTCGAAGGCTTGGTACAACGTTTGAAAGAACGCGGCGGCCGTCACAGCACAACGCTGACCAACCACGACAAATAAACTGCTTTAATCAACAAAAAGGCCGTCTGAAATTTTTCAGACGGCCTTGTCTTTCAAGACGGCTTAGAATTTGTGATACAAGCCCACAGAAGCAGCTTTTTGTTCAACGCCGCCTTTGTTGGCCGCAGTCAGACGGGTTTTGTTGCCGACTTTCAGATACGCCAGTTGGGCATTGATGCCGGTGCGTTTGCTGAAGGTGTATTGACCGCCGACAACGACTTGGTCGAATTTATCCACCAATTTCTCGCCGCTGTTCACGCCCTTGGCAGGCCAGCCGTGTGCGTAAGTAATGCGTGGGGTCACGTTGCCGAATTTGTAGCCGACAGTTACCGCTGCATCAACTACTTTTACGGCTTCAGATTTGCCTGTATCGACAGTAATGTCACTACCCTTGTACTCATTAAAACCATCGGTGAAATAGCCTAAATATTCGTTGCCTGTCTCATGGCCTTTGGCATAGTGTACGCCGCCGCCGACAAAGAGATTGTCTTTATCGTAATAAGTTTCGACTTTGGCGATTTGCGCCGCTTTGACTTTGCCTGATTTGTCGGTGTACGCGCCGTTGTAGTGACCGTAAGCCGCATTGGCGGTAAAGCCATTTTTAGAGAAACTCACGCCGCCGGTGTATTGGTCTTTGGCCGGTTTGCTGTGCGTGTATTTGTCTGAAGGATTGCGGTTGTCGCGCGGTGCGTAAGACACATTGAATTTGAATCCGCCGAAATCCGGGCTGTCGTAGCGTACGGCGGCGTTGCGGTTGCCGGTACGGGTAAAGATGCCCAAGCCTGCGGCATTGGTTTTGTACATCCATGGATCGATGGTGTCCATTTCATTCAGCATATTGCTGAGTTTACCGGCGCGAATCTTACCGAAGTTACCTTGCAGGCCGATGAAGGAGTCCCGAGTGGCAAAACCTTGGGAACCGCCGGTAATGGCTGTTTTTTGTTCTACCTGCCAAATGGCTTTCAAATCGCCGCCCAAGTTCTCGCTGCCTTTGAAACCGATACGGGAAGTATTGTCATTGATGCTGGTTGCGGTAGAGCTGGTTTCAGAACCTGCATCACCTTTGATTTTTACTTGACCGACGGTCACGCTGCTTTTGATTTGACCATACAGAATCACTTCTGCAGATGCAGCCAGCGGCAAACCGGCAATAACCAAAGCGATAATCGATTTTTTCATTATTCTCTCCAAAACAAAGTTAAAATCTCGTGAAAACACGTTTAGCAATATTAATGTTTTCCAACGCTACAAACAACTACTTTCATCTTGAGAAACACTTTTATTCATTAGAGTTTAGACTTTTTACAACATTTTCAAATAAAACAGGCCGTCTGAAAGAAATTTCAGACGGCCTCTCCCATTCAAAGTCACGACAAGGACAATCTTCCTCTTATTGTAATCATTTAATCAAAAATGATTGCTTGATAAATGTTTGCCATATATCAACCCAATATTCCCAAATTGCCACTATCATTAACTTACTTCTTATGAAGAAGTTTTTTATATCAATAATTTATTTGGTATAAATTTTCCTTTTACCTAATATAAATAAACAGGAGCCCTTATGTTGAACAAACATCTCTTTTTATCTTTGCTAATGGCTGTCTCTACTGCAGCGGTATCCGCCGAAACCCATCATGCACATTGGTCTTACACAGGTGAAAACGATGCTGCACACTGGGGCGATTTGAGTGAAGACTTTGCTGTCTGCAAAACAGGTAAACAGCAATCTCCAGTGGACTTCTCCACAACAAAAGCAGTAAAAGGCAAACAACCGGCATACCGTTACAACGTCGCCGACTACAAAGTAGAAAATAACGGCCACACCCTTCAAGCCACGCCGCAAGGCAAGGCCCAAACCATCGTGATTAACGGTAAAACCTATACCTTCAAACAATTCCACTTCCATACGCCGAGCGAACATACTTTCAAAGGCAAACATTTTCCAATGGAAGCGCATTTCGTTCATCAAGCCGAAGACGGCACTTTGGCGGTCATCGGCTCTGTATTTAAACCGGGCAAAAACAACCCTGCCTTGTCCGCGCTCACTGCCAAAAAACTGAAAGCGGGCGAATCCGTAACGTTGAAAAACTTGAATATCCAAGCCCTGCTGCCTAAAGATAGCAAGTACTTCCAACTGAAAGGCTCGCTGACAACACCGCCTTGCAGCGAAAACGTGACTTGGGTTGTCTTAAAAACTCCGGTTCAGGCAGATGCGGCGCAGTTTAAAGCCATGCGCGATATTATCGGCGGCGAAAACAACCGTCCCGTACAACCTTTGAACGACCGCGAAGTCAATGAAGACAAATAACTTCTAAGGCCGTCTGAAAACAAAAAAGCACCCGGATAACGGGTGCTTTTTCAATCACATCAATCAGACTTTTTTGTTACCCAACGCGGCTTTCACAAACGCGCTGAACAAAGGATGGCCTTTGCGCGGATTGGAAGTAAATTCCGGATGGAACTGACACGCGAAGAACCAAGGATGATTTGGCAATTCGATGGTTTCAACCAAACGCTCGCGGCCTGCGGATACGCCGCCAATGACCAAACCGGCTTTTTCCAACTGAGGAACATAGTTGTTGTTGACCTCGTAGCGGTGGCGATGACGTTCGCGGATATGTTCGCTGCCGTAGATTTTTGCAGCAAGGCTGCCCGGTTTGAGGTCAACTTCTTGCGCACCCAAACGCATGGTACCGCCCAAATCGGCAGATTCGTCACGGGTTTCTACGCTGCCGTCGGCAGTTTGCCATTCGTCAATCAGGGCAACGACAGGCGCGGCGCATTTCAAGTCAAACTCGGTAGAGTTCGCACCTTTCAAACCTGCAACATCGCGGGCGTACTCAATCAGGGCAATTTGCATGCCCAAGCAGATGCCCAAGTATGGTACGTTGTTTTCACGCGCATAGCGTACAGCGGCAATTTTGCCTTCTACACCGCGTGAACCAAAGCCGCCCGGCACCAAAATCGCGTCCATGTCTTTGAGCATGGAAACGTCGCCATTGCTCTTCTCGATGCTTTCACTGTCGACAAAGGTAATTTGTACGTCGGTTTCAGTATGAATACCGGCGTGTTTCAGGGCTTCGATCAGCGATTTGTAGGACTCGGTCAAATCAACGTATTTGCCGACCATTGCGATTTTGACGGTGTGTTTCGGATTTTGAATCGCGTGAACGATTTTCTTCCATTCGGTCAAATCGGCTTGTTTGACATTCAGTTGGAGCTGCTCGGTAATGATGCTGTCGATGCCTTGGTTGTGCAGCATTTCAGGGCATTCGTAAATGCTGTCCACATCGTAGCTGCCCACGATGGCGCGTTCTTCAACGTTACAGAACAAAGCAATCTTACGGCGCTCGTCCGCAGGCATTTCTCTGTCCATACGGCAGATCAGAATGTCCGGTTGCAAACCGATGCTCAACATTTCTTTAACGGTATGCTGGGTTGGTTTGGTTTTGATTTCGCCGGCGGCGGCAATGTAAGGAACATAGCTCAGGTGGGCAAACAATGTATTGTTGCGGCCGAGCTGGCTGCGCATTTGGCGGATGGCTTCCAAAAAAGGCAACGATTCGATATCGCCGACTGTACCACCGATTTCGACAATCGCCACATCATAACCGGCCGCGCCTTCATGGATACGGCGTTTAATTTCATCGGTAATGTGCGGAATCACTTGTACGGTACCGCCCAAATAGTCGCCGCGACGCTCTTTGGCAATCACGTTTTCATAGACTTGGCCGGTACTGAAGCTGTTGCGGCGGGTCATGGTGGCGTTGATGAAACGCTCATAGTGACCGAGGTCGAGGTCGGTTTCCGCGCCGTCATCGGTTACGAATACTTCACCGTGTTGAAACGGGCTCATGGTACCCGGGTCAACGTTGATATACGGGTCAAGCTTAAGCATGGTCACGTTCAAGCCACGCGACTCGAGAATAGTAGCAATAGAAGCGGCGGCGATACCTTTACCCAAAGAAGATACAACGCCGCCGGTTACGAAAATAAATTTAGTCATGATGCGATACCCATGTTGGAATGTGTGATTTTAACTTGAAGCAGCATATTCTGGCAAACGGCAAAAGCTTCAGGCCGTCTGAAAACAGCGTTTTCAGACGGCCTTATCATACTGATTCTATATATCAGCGCAGCTCGCGGCGCAGGATTTTGCCAACGTTGGATTTTGGCAACTCGTCGCGGAATTCGATGTCTTTCGGCACTTTATACGCCGTCAGTTCTTTGCGGCAGAAATCGATCAGTTCTTCCTTGGTCAAAGACGGGTCTTTGCGTACGACGAAGACCTTAATCGCTTCACCGGTTTTCTCGCTTGCCACTCCGATACAGGCGACTTCCAAGACTTTGTCGTTGCTGGCCACCACTTCTTCGATTTCGTTCGGATATACATTGAAACCGGATACCACAATCAAATCTTTTTTGCGGTCCACCAGCTTCAGCCAGCCTTTTTCATCCATCACGGCAATGTCGCCGGTCTCCAAAAAGCCGCGCGCATCAATTGCTTTGGCGGTTTCTTCAGGACGGTTCCAATAGCCTTTCATCACTTGCGGACCGCGTACCCACAATTCGCCCGGCTGTCCGATAGGCACTTCTTTGCCGTCCGCATCGCGTAATTCGACTTCGGTCGAAGGAACCGGCAAACCGATACCACCGCTGTAAGCCTCGATATTCAAAGGATTGCAACATACGCCCGGGCTGGCTTCGGTCAAGCCGTAAGCTTCCACAATCGGCGTACCGGTGATTTTTTTCCATTTTTCCGCCACGGCTTTTTGCGTTGCCATACCGCCGCCCAAAGTCAGCTTCAAACGGGAAAAATTGACTTCAGCGAAATCAGGACGGTTGACCATCGCATTAAACAAGGTATTCACACCGATGAACACGCTGATCGGCTCTTTTTTCAATTCGCCGATAAACCCCTTCATATCGCGAGGGTTGGTAATCAGGATGATTTTAGAACCGGTATTAGCGAAAATCATCAGGTTTACCGTCAAGGCAAAGATATGATAAAGCGGCAACGCGGCAATAACCGTTTCTTTGCCTTCGTGCAGGCTGTTTTTAATCCATTCTTTTGCCTGCAACATATTGGCGCAGATATTGCCATGACTGAGGACGGCACCTTTTGCCAAACCGGTCGTGCCGCCTGTATATTGCAGCAAGGCAGTATCGTCGCGCGTCAATTCGACAGACTTGAACGTATTTGCCGCACCTTGCTTCAAGGCCGTCTGAAAAGTCACGGTATTGGGAATGCGGTATTCCGGTACCATTTTTTTCACTTTGCGGATGACGAAGTTCATCAACGCGCCCTTAATCATGCCGAACATCTCGCCGACCGATGCCACAATCACATGTTTGATTTGCGTACGCGGCAACACCAATTCTAGCGTATTGGCAAAATTCTCCAACACGACAATCGTTGTCGCACCGCTGTCTTTCAACTGATGCTCCAACTCGCGCGGCGTATAAAGCGGATTGGTATTTACTGCCACCAAACCTGCCTGCAAAATACCGAAAAGCGCAATCGGATATTGCAAAACGTTCGGCATCATAATCGCCACACGCTCACCGCGCGGCAGTTTCAATACGTTTTGCAGATAAGACGCAAAATCGGTCGCCAACTTGCCCACTTCGGCATAAGTCAGCGTTTTACCCATGTTTTGAAAAGCAGGTTTATCCGAAAATTTCTCAACACTTTGACGGAATACGTCGCTGATGGAGCTGTACTGAGAGATATCGATTTCGGGGTTGACACCTTGTTCGTAGCTTTTGAGCCAGAGTTTTTCCATATTGATCAGTCTTTTATTGAGTCGTTTTTTAGAATCGAGGCCGTCTGAAGGCTTTATTTAATCCGCCGCTTCGTTTTCAGACGGCCCTTTTATTAAGCAGTAATGATGACAGGCTTGTCGGTGGACATAATGATACCGCCGCCCAAGCACACATCGCCGTCGTACAATACCGCAGATTGTCCGGGGGTTACCGCCCATTGCGGCTCATCAAAGACAAGCTCAATGGTTTCATCATCCAAGTAACGTAACGTGCAAGGCGCGTCAGCCATACGGTAGCGCGTTTTGCAGGTATAGCGTCCTTCTTTCGGACGTTCGGGCAATGTGAAACTCAAATCGTTCATAATCAGGCTTTGCGTATAAAGCAAAGGATGGTCATGGCCTTGGACGACAATCAGTTCGTTTTTGGTCAAATCCTTGGCCGCAACAAACCATGGTTCTCCTGCGCCGCCGATACCCAAGCCTTTGCGTTGGCCCAACGTGTAAAACATCAAGCCGACGTGTTCGCCGACTACTTTGCCTTCAGGGGTAACCATTTTGCCATTATTGGTCGGTAGGTATTTTTGCAGAAATTCGCGGAACGGGCGTTCGCCGATAAAGCAGATGCCGGTACTGTCTTTTTTGGTTGCAGTCGGTAATTTGAATTCTTCGGCAAGATGGCGGACTTCAGGTTTCTCCAATTCGCCCAATGGGAAAATCGCGCGCTCAAGTTGGAAAGGCTTGAGGCGGTACAGGAAATAGCTTTGGTCTTTGTTTTGATCCAAGCCTTTGAGCAGGTAATGCACGCCGTTGCGAACTTCTTTTCGGGCATAGTGTCCGGTGGCAATGGTATCGGCGCCCTGCTCTATGGCATAGTCCAAAAAGCATTTGAATTTAATTTCGGCATTGCACAAGACATCCGGATTTGGCGTGCGGCCTGCGCTGTATTCTTTGAGAAAATAGGCAAATACGTTGTCTTTGTATTGTGCGGCGAAATTGACGATGTCGATGTCGATGCCGATGATATCGGCAACGGCAATGGCATCGAAGGAATCTTGTTTGATGCTGCAATATTCGTCGTTGTCGTCATCTTCCCAGTTCTGCATGAACACGCCGCTGATTTGATGGCCTTGCTGTTTGAGCAGGGCCGCGGTAACGGATGAATCGACGCCGCCGGAAAGGCCGACGATGATGTTTGCTGGTGTGTTGTGAGTATTCATGAGCAGAATGTGGGTTTCAAATGCATTTTTTAAAGCGTGATTTTAGCACATTTTGATTTGACGACAGGAAAGGCCGTCTGAAAGCCCAATGACTTTCAGACGGCCTTTATATGCAAATTCAAGCAATTAGTGCTGATGCGCGCCACCGTGAGCACCGTGGTCGTGACCGTGATCCATACCGGATTGTGGTGCGGTTTTCACTTCCAGCTCGACAGTTTGAGGTTTCGCGTTTTTGAATTTCAGGGTTACAGGCACTTTTTCGCCTTCTTTCAATTGTTTTTTCAAACCCATGAACATAACGTGGTAGCTGCCTGGTTTCAGCTCGGTTACGCCTTTTGCAGCCAAAGGCACGCCGCCTTTAACTTCGCGCATACGCATAACACCGTTGTCGTTAATATGGGTGTGTACTTCAACGCGTTCTGCAACAGGGCTGCTGCCGCCTACCAAGAAGTCTTGTTTGGCTTCATCGTTTTGGATTTTCATGAATGCGCCACCCATTTTCATACCTTCGACAGTGGCACGTGCCCAACCGTCTTCAATATGGATACCGGCTGCAGATACGGAAGTTGCCAAGCCTGCCAGAATCAGGGTTGCCATTAATTTTTTCATGTTTTGCTCCTTGTGTTTGCCAAATGGCTGGGATATACAGCCTTCATCTTACAACCAAAGGCCGTCTGAAAACTTTGATATAGATTAATTAATACTATCTAATCCTAATGAATTACCATATTACCACATTTTTAAGCAGTTAATGCAATAATCCAAACAATAAATAACATGAACAAAGCCATCAGTTGCGCGGCCGAACCGGCATCTTTGGCACGCTTGGCCAGCTCGTGTTTTTCAGTAGAGGTATGGTCAACGGCTGCCTCGATGGCGGTATTAAACAATTCGGTAATCAATGAAATAAACGATGCAACAATGAGCACCATTTTGGTGGCCGGGCCGAAATCAAGGAACAATGCCAAGACAATTAAAATCAGGTTCAGCCAAAGAACTTGGCGAAATGCGCTTTCATAACGATACGCGGCAGCCAGTCCGTCTTTGGAATAACCAAACGCATTGATAATGCGCTTGATGCCGTTTTTGCCTTTTTTTCAGATGCGTAGGAGGATGGTTCCATCATATTCTCAACATAAAAAGGCCGTCTGAAAAGAAACGGTCGGGTCAATTTTCAGACGGCCTTTGGGTTTATTGTTTTGCCCAAGATGCTACGGCATTTGCGAACATGGCGGCAACGTCGAAATCTTTTTGCTTCATGATTTCTTGGAAGCCGGTCGGGCTGGTTACATTGACTTCGGTCAGGTTGTTGCCGATGACATCCAAACCGGCAAGCAAAATACCGCGACGCTTCAATTCAGGCGCAAGGGTTTCTGCAATCTCACGGTCGCGCTCGCTCAATTCCTGCGCCACGCCTCGGCCGCCAGCAGCCAAGTTGCCGCGCGTTTCGCCGTTTTGCGGAATACGCGCCAAAGCATACGGAACAACTTCCCCGCTGATAATCAGAATGCGCTTGTCGCCATGTACGATTTCAGGAATATAACGTTGCGCCATGATGGTGCGTGAATCAAGCTGCATCAGGGTTTCAAGGATACTGCCGATATTGGGGTCGGATTCGATCAGACGGAAAATGCCCATACCACCCATGCCGTCCAACGGTTTGATGATGATGTCGCCGTGTTCTTTCAAAAAGGCACGGACATCGGCGGAACGTGTGGTAACCAAAGTCGGCGCGGTAAACTGGCTGAAGTTCAAAATCGCCAATTTCTCATTGAAATCACGCATTGCTTGTCCGCTGTTAAATACTTTTGCGCCCTGCTGCTCTGCCAAAGTTAAAAACTGGGTCGCATACAGATATTGCATATCAAACGGCGGATCAGTGCGCATAATGACCGCATCGAAATCTTTTAAGGCCGTCTGAACTTTTGCTTCTGATTTAAACCATTCGTGATCGTCATCGTTCTTCGCACCGACAAACTCAAATGCTGCTGCCTGAGCCACTACCAAACCTTCACGGACGGACAATTCTCCGCTCAAGGTATGAAAAAGCTGCCAACCGCGCTTTGCCATTTCACGCATCATGGCGTAAGTAGTGTCTTTATAGGTTTTAAAACTTGCCATTGGATCGGCGATAAACAGGACTTTCATCAAAATTTCCTTGTAAACAGACGATATAATCATACCTTGTATTCTGCCTGCCTGAAAAGGTGGCAAAATATAGAAAAGGCCGTCTGAATCCTATTTTCAGACGGCCTTGAGGCTTTTAGGCGGCTGCCAAATGCAAGAGTTCGGCGGCATGGCTGCGTGTGGTATCGGTAATAATTTCGCCACCCAGCATACGCGCGATTTCCTCAATGCGCTGATGATGGTTCAACACGCTGATTTCGCTGACGGTTTGCTCCCCTTCGCTATGCTTGCGGACCTGCCAATGGTTTTCACCGCAAGAGGCGACTTGAGGAAGATGGGTTACCGCCAAGACTTGATGTTTTTTACCTAAGGCACGCAAAGCTTTACCGACCATTTCAGCGACGCCGCCACCAATACCGGTATCCACTTCGTCGAAAATCAATGTCGGCACTTGTGTGTATTGGCTGGCAACCACTTGCAAAGCCAAGCTGATACGCGCCAATTCGCCGCCGGAAGCCACTTTGTTCAAAGGACGTGACGGATTGCCTTTATTCGCCGCCACTTGGAATTGCACCTGCTCCAGACCATGTGCGGTCGGCGAAGACGGCAACAAAACGATGTCAAAACGTGCGCCCTTCATGGCCAAATGCTGCATATGCTCGGTGGTCTCTTCGCCCAAACGGCCGGCTGCCTGATGGCGCATGGCGGAGAGAATATGCGCGGCATCGTGGTATTCGGCAAGATTGCGTGCGACTGTATTTTCCAAGGTTTCCAAATCGGCAGCTGCTTGCAGGTTTTGCAGGCGCTCGTCGATTTCTGCCAACTTTTGCGGCAACTCTTCCGGCTCAATGCGGTATTTGCGCGCCATGCTCATCAATTCGCCCATACGGCTTTCTTGTGCGGCCAATTCATTAGGATCGATGTCGCTGCGACCGGCTACATCGCGCATATTGGCACTGATTTCACCCAACTCGGCTTCAATACTTACCAACATATTCAGACTCTCGGCAAAGCGCGGCTCAATGTTTTGCAGATTGCCCAGCAGTTTTTGGCATTGGTAGATTTGACGTTGGATACCGTTGTCCCCATCTATGCTGTCGCCCACCTGTTCGGCGGTTTGCAACAACTCGGCCGAATGCGCCAGGCTGTCGTGGCTTTGGCTTAAGGTTTCCCACTCGTTGGGCTTGAGCTCCAATTGGTTCAATTCATTAAACTGCCATTCCAAACGCTCGCGTTCGATAGCCATGGTTTCTGCCTGTTCTTGCGCCTCTTGTAGTGCCTTTTTCGCATTGACCCAATTTTGATAAAGCTGTTTGACCGTTTCTGCCTGCTCTTTGCTGCCGGCAAACGCATCTAACAACTCGCGTTGTGCAGATTCTTGATTCAACGAATGATGGGCATTTTGGCCGTGAATATCGATTAACTGCTCGCCAATGGCTTTCAGCTGCGCCAATGTTGCTGCCTGATTATTGATATAACTGCGGCTTTTACCCTTGGCATCGATAATACGGCGGATGCTGAGCTCTTCCGCATCTTCTTCCAAAAGGCCTTGCTCCTGCAGCTGCGCTTTCAGTTCGGGCAAACCGCTGATGTCGAACAAAGCCGACAACTGCGCTTCTTTGGCGCCGCTTCGCACTTGGCTATAATCGGCTTTATCGCCCAACAACAGGCCAATCGCGTCCAGAGTAATCGATTTGCCTGCGCCGGTCTCGCCCGTCAATACGGTAAAGCCGTTTTGAAAATCAAGATTCAGGTTTTCAACAATGACAAAATCACGCAAAGAAAGTGCCAACAGCATTGCAGTATTCCTTAGTAAATCACCCGCACCTATGCGGAATAGCTTTAGATAAACTGATTATAACTAAGATTTTTTATAGTTTGAATCAGATTTTTCTTATAATTTATCTAAGATATTTATTTTAAACAACTTATTTTTTAAGCAGGCAATAAAAAGGCCGTCTGAATATTGCTACATTTTCAGACGGCCTAAATTTGCTTTATTCTGCCAGCTCTACTTGTTCATGCCCCATTAATTCCTGCCCTACTCCGGCAAGCAGGTTCAGATAACGCTCATACTGCTTGAGCATATCGGCAATCATTCTTTTTGCGTCATATATTGCACATCGTATCCATCGCGCCCATCCGAGAAATACGTCAACGGTATGAACGTTACCGCATATTTGAAATGAGGCAGGCTGTCTTCGCGAATCAACTGATCGGTAATTTCCCGCTTTACGGATTTAATCCCATAGACAAAATCCCTTACCGTCCCTTTATGCACCACCAGCTCCACCGATGGCTCATCCTGTTGCAACAGGCAACGGATTTCTACGTCCATATTGTATTTTTCGGTCAATTCGTTTTTCAATTCCTGCATTGCCGGAAGCGCCGTATTTTTCATAAATTTGATGATATCGACTTCCTGCGTCTGATTCATCATTTGGCCAAGGCGTTCCCTCCAATGATCGCCCGACCAGAAAATACTGCTCGGATTGACGGCGGTTGCAAAATAGTTGGCATCGTTGTTCAGGGCTTTCCACAAAGAAACCATCATAAAAATCATCAACACCGCAAATGGCAGAGACGCAATCAGGGTCATGGTTTGCAAGATAGGCAAACCCCCGGCACCCAGCAACACAATGGCCACAGCCGAAATCAACATACCCCACATAACCGATTGCCACTTGGGCGAAGCCAGCCCTTTATCGCGCGAAGCAATATTGTTCAGCACATAAATGCCTGAGTCGGCAGAAGTGATAAAAAACAGCGCAATCACCAGCAATGCCACCAAGCTGCTGACAACCGGCCATGGCAAATAATTCAAAAAGGCAAACAACAGTTTTTCAGGCTCGTTAGTCAAGGCAGACAAGGCGCCGTTTGCCACATGCGTGTCCAGCCACAAGGCCGAATTACCAAATACGGTAAACCACAAAATACTCATCAGGCTAGGCACTGCTAATACGCCAAAAATAAATTCGCGGATGGTTCTGCCTCGTGAAATTCGGGCAATGAACAAACCGACAAAAGGCGACCACGAACACCACCAAGCCCAATACAACACCGTCCAGCCGGTAAACCATTTTGTATGCTCAGGCTCATAGGTATATGACTTAAAGCTGAACGAAACGAAGTTGCTCAAATAAGTGCCCAAATTGTCGCTGAATGCAAAAATCAAATACGTCGTCGGCATACTCAGCAAGACAAACAGCATTAAAGTCAGTGCCAATACCAAGTTGGTTTCACTCAAAATTTTGACGCCTTTTCCCACGCCCGAAGTTGCGGAAAATATGGCAATCGCCATCACAACAACGATAATGCCGACCTGCAAGACATAGCTGTTGTCCTGCACCCAGCCCATCTTCAACAAACCGGAACCCATTTGTGCCGCGCCAAATCCCAAGGTTGTGATAATACCGAACAAAGTCGCAATCAAAGCCATCACATCGATGGCATCGCCCATTTTGCCGTTGATTTTGTCTTTTAAAATCGGATAAAAGCAGGAGCGCAACGCCAGCGGCAATTTATAGCGGAAACCGAAATACGCCAAGGCAAGCGCAATGATTCCGTAGATTGCCCAGGCATGAATCCCCCAGTGGAACACCGTATGCAGAATCGCCTCTTGCGCATTGCCTTTGGCAATCGGGGAAGAGAAATGCGATAAAGGCTCGGCCACACCGAAAAACATCAAGCCCACGCCCATACCGGCTGCAAACAGCATAGCCAACCATGATAAAAACGAAAACTCAGGTTCGTCCTCGTTTGTACCCAACCTGATACTGCCAAGGCTGCTGATGGGAAGCGCCAATAAGAAAATAAGGAATACAGAGAAAGTCAGAATGTAAAACCAGCTGACATTTTGAAAGATAAACTGCTTCATGGCATTTAACAAAGCCTCAGTATTTTGAGGCCAAACCAAAGCAGCTGACAAAAGCAAAAGGACGAAGAAAAGCGTAATACCGACCACGCTTGGGTTGAAAGAAGATTTGTTTTGAATGAATTGTTTGAATTTCATATCGGTTCCGTAGTTGATACAGCGCATATTTGAAGAACAAACGGGCTGCCGATTGATAAAGAGAGAAACGTTTCCGTATGTCTTCTCAAACTATTCCAGAACGAGAGATATTTATTCTAATGATTTTTTAAATTATATCACAAAATCAATAAGTTATTAAAATAAATGAAAATTATATTTAAAATCATGATGTTATACAACAATAAAGGCCGTCTGAAACATGATTGTTTCAGACGGCCTTTACATTCAAATCAGTTAATCAATCTGTTTCCTGATTCAACTGCTTCTTCAGCTTCCTCATCACCTGTCGGCGGCGTTTCCATCAAATCAGGCAACACCAGCTCGCCCAATTCAGTCAGCGGCGGCAACTCTTCCAAACTTTCTAAACGCAAATCGCTTAAGAATGTTGCCGTGGTTGCCCACAAAGCCGGACGGCCGACAGAATCACGGTGGCCGATGACTTCAATCCAGCCCCTATCCTGCAAGGTCTGCATCACATTTTGCGACACCGCCACACCGCGTATGCCTTCGATATCGCCACGCGTTACCGGTTGCTGATAGGCAATAATCGCCAGCGTTTCCATCACGGCGCGGGAATAACGCGGCGCGCGCTGCTCTTGCAGGCTGCCCAGTCGTTCAAATGCAGCTTGGGCGACTTGGAAGCGCCAGCCCTCATGGGTATGCACCAGTTGCAAAGCCCTGCCCTGCCAGCGAGCCTTCAGTTGCGCCAACACGTCAATCAGCTTGTCTTGCGACAACGGCGGCACGCACAATTCGCGCATGGCTTTTTCGTTTAAGGGTTCGACTTGCGTCAACAGCGCCGCTTCAATCAGCGCATCGGGAGAAAGTTTTTCAGTCATAATAAAATCAATGTTCAGACGGCATAAACAGCCAAAGGCCGTCTGAAAGATAATATGGTCAACGGTTTGTTACGCGCTCAAATGCGCTTTCAGTTTTTCTTCGTCCAAAAACCAATGGCAAATTTCGGTATCGCCATCCAGCAAGACAGGTACCAGCTCATTGTACTTTTCTTCTAAAACCGGATCGGCATCGACATCAACAATATCCAGCTCAAATCCAAACTGCTCCTGATAAGGCTTTAATTGTTCGCGCATTTTGTGGCACAGGCTGCAATATTCCCGAAACATCAAGGTCAGTTTCATGGCGGTTACTCTCGGAGGGACAAAAGCGGCCATTGTATAGCAAAATGCCGCCAAACCATACAGGCATGAGAAAGGCCGTCTGAACAGGCGCGAAACGAAATCAAGGATTTCTATCACGCCTTCAGACGGCCTTTGTGTATATTCTAAAATTAAGACTGAACGTTGATACCGGCAGTCACGGTATTTTGGGCACTGCTTGCAGTCAAAAATGACGCTGCCAATTCGCCGCAGCAACCGCAACAAGTCGCCACGCCCAATTGAGCCTGTAAATCGCTCATGGTGGTTGCACCGGCGGCGATGGTCTCTTTGATGTCGTGGTCAGTAATGGCGTTGCAGATGCAGACAAACATGATGTGCTCCAATAATTTTGTTACCCTCTGTAATTGAGAGTAGGATTTATTCTTGAACGTAAATATAAATAAAAACGGTTTGCATTGCAATATTGGCACTGTCCTTTTGTTTTGAAATTTTTCTATGTAAATTTGTATTTTGATTGTTATTTTATAAATAATAAACTTTATAACCGTTCAGACGGCCTCAATAACAAAAAGCGGCATCTTCGAGATGCCGCCTTTATTTATGAACGGGAATGGTGTTCATCGACCATGTTTTTCAAACGGATATTGGCAACATGGGTATAAATCTGCGTGGTATTGATGTCAGAATGTCCCAACATCATCTGGACCGAACGCAAATCGACGCCGTGATTGACCAAATGCGTGGCAAAAGCATGGCGCAAACCGTGCGGACTGAGCGAAGCAATACCGGCCGCTTCGGCATATTCTTTGACTATCATCCATGCAAGCTGACGGCTGATGCCGCTGCGTTTCTGGCTGACAAACACTTCGTCGCAAATTTTGTTTTTCAGCAATAACGGGCGCGATTCGTTGCAATAGCGTTCCACCCAATATGCCGCTTCCTGTCCCAACGGAACCAGACGCAATTTGTCGCCCTTGCCTATGGTACGGATACTGCCGCGATGTAAATCGATATCGCTGAGCGTCAATTTGACGGCTTCGGTCACGCGCAAACCTGTTGCATACATGACTTCAAGCAAGGCTTTGTCGCGCAGCCCGTGCAGCGTTTCCACATCCGGCGCAGCCAGCAGCGCATCGATTTGGGCTTCGGTAATCAGCGTGGGCAGTTTGCGTTCAGATTTCGGCGCCTTGAGAAAACGGGTGGGATTGTCTGCTCTTTGGCCTGTTTCTTCCAACCAGCCGTACATACGCTTGCAAGCTGACAATGCCCGCGCTTGGGACGTACTTTTTTCCCCTTCCGCATACACGGCATCAGACAGGGAAAATTCATCGGCACTCAACCAATCCTGCCCGCCCTCGGCCAAACGCGCGGCGACTTTGACCAAATCACGGCGGTAACTTTGCAGCGTATTGTGGCTGAGCCGGTCTTGCAGCCAAAGGGATTCAAGCAGCTTGTCTATTAAATCGTCCATACTCATCAAACTGTATTGAAAGGCCGTCTGAACGGCATGACTTTACATCCGTTCAGACGGCCTTAGGTTTTCAAAGCCCTATTTTAAGAGGCTTGAGAAATTGTATCCAACACTTCCTGTGCGTGTCCGGCCACTTTGACTTTGCGCCATTCATGGGCGATTTCGCCGTTTTCGTCCAGCACAAACGTGCTGCGCTCGATGCCGAGGGATTCTTTGCCGTAAAGCTTTTTCAGCTTGATCACGTCAAACAGTTTGCAGACAGTTTCTTCTTTGTCGCTCAACAATTCAAACTGGAAGCCTTGTTTAGCGCAGAAATTCTGATGCGATTTGACACCGTCGCGCGAAATGCCGACAACGGTATAGCCCAATGCTTTGAATTGTTCCAATCGGGCATTGAAATCCAAGCCTTCGGTGGTACAACCGGGCGTGCTGTCTTTAGGATAAAAATAGACAACCAACGGCAAATGTTCGGCGGAGTTAAAATCGCTGCCGGAAGAAGATGGGAGTGTGAATTGATATTTTGACATATTATTCCTTTCAGACGGCCTAAATTTAGCCTGCATTCATTTTTCGCTTAAATTCAAATAACTGCGCGTGCCTTGAAAATCTTCCAATGCGCGCAACAAAAGCTGGAAGTGGTCGTCATTGCCAGCCAAATCCAACTCATCGGCATTGACGGTCAGCAAAGGTGCGCTTTGATACAAATGGAAGAAATGGCTGTATTCGTCATGCACCCGTCCCAAATAGCCTTCGGGGAACAAGCTGATAATGCCTTCGTGACGTTTTTGCAGGCGTTTGCGGTTGTTTTCAACGGCGGTTTGCAGATAAATCACCACATCGGGCTCCGCGTATTGCGGCAGAATGCGTTGCTTCATATCGGCAAAAAGCTGCTGCTCGTCATCATTCAAAACGATGGGCGTAAAAATACGGTCTTTTTCCGGTAGAAAATCAGCCACAACCATTCCGCCTTGCGCACATTGGTCTTCAATAATATTCACGCTTTCAGCGCGGCGCGTCAGGAAGAAAAGCTCGGCAGCCAAGCCATTATTGGAAACATTGCTGTAAAACTTCATGAGAAACGGATTGTGATCCGGATTCTCCGACAACAGCAACGCGCTGAAATGCTCTGCCAAGCGGCGGCTCAAAGCGGTCTTGCCGCTACCGATGGCACCTTCGACAACAATATAACGAGGGTTCATAGTAACTCTTTGTAATGTGTTTCCCAACAATATTTTATAGCAAAAAAGGCGTGTCCAACACGCCCTTTCTTGTTTTCGTCCGTTTTTCAGACGGCCTTTATTCTTTCAACAGGCGAATACCCTGCCCGCCCAAAGCCTGAGCCAAATCAGCCGCACGGCCATGCTCGCCCAACTCGAAATTCGGAAGAATTTCAGCCAACGGCAACATAACGAAACTGCGCTCATGCGCGCGCGGATGCGGCAAAGTCAGATGAGGGTCATCGCTGCGGATACCGTCAAAATCGATGATGTCCAAATCCAAAGTGCGCGGCGCATTACGGAAGGTACGTTCGCGCCCAAATTCGACCTCGATGCGGTTTAACTCCGCCAACAGCGCTACGCCGTCCAATGATGTTTTCACGGTACAAACGGCGTTCACAAAATCGGGCTGATCGTCATAACCAACCGGCGCAGTCAGATACAGGGAAGATGTTTTTTCGAGCCGGATATGAGGATGCGCGGCCAATTCGGCCAAAGCGGAGCGAACCTGTTCGGCAGGATTGGCGAGATTGCTGCCCAAAGCGATAACGGCAAAATGCGGATACATTTCAGACGGCCTCTTTTAAAACGGCAGCGTTTTGGTCTTGGCAAGGAAAACAATCGTAGCAACACACGACATGGCCAAAACATAGACGATATAGAATTTCGGCGAACGCGGACGCGAACGCATCATAATCATGCCCAATACAATATAAACCAGCAACAGCAGGATTTTCATGCCGAGCCACGGCGCATTGAACGGCGAAAAATGGGTAATCTTCATCAGCCACAAGCCGGTAAACAGCAACATGGTGTCGTTCAAATGCGGCATGGCTTTCCAAATGCCAGCCAATGGCTTCTCAGGATGACGCCAGAGCAGGAAAAAACGTATGTTGAACAACAGGATGGTAATGGCAACGAAAATCTGATGGCTGTATTTTACAAACAGATATTGCATGGCAGTTTCTTATGTTAAGGGTTGAAAAACAAAGCAGCTATTTTACCGCAAACATCTATTTCTGACGCAACTTTTCAATCGCCAGCAGATAGGGAGGCGCATTACGGCGGTTGACAAAGCCATAGCGTAACACGGCAAAGGCTTCCTGCGGCAAAGTTTCCGCCCATTGCACAATCGCTTCAGCCTCTATTCGGCCGGCTTCATGCCCCGGGTACAATACCGCCACGGCAAGCCCGCCCTCTTTCAGCAAACCCAAAGTATCCGTCAGCGCACGGATACTGCTTGCCGCCTCAGTTGTACAGCTTTTATCGCCGCCCGGCAGCCAACCGAAATTAAATACTGCGGCATCTAAAGGCTCGTCGATATAAGACGAAAGGTTTTCATGGCCGTCATGTATCCGGGCTACCCAACCATCTACGCCGTTTTCTTTCAGACGGCCTTGAGTCTGCATTAATGCTTTAGATTGCACATCAAACGCCCACACCTTACCCGTCTCGCCAACCGACTGCGCCAACAGCAAAGTATCATGCCCGTTTCCGGCCGTCGCATCCAAAGCGCGGCCGCCTGCTTTTAAGGCTTGTCGTAACAGGAAGTGGGCAAAGGGAAGAATGTTTTCAAGCAGCATGATAAAGGTCGTCTGAAAATAAAAATACCCTACCGCAAAAGCGGTAAGGTATTGAAAAACAGGAATGCGTTACATCATTTATTCGGCAGGTTGTTGCACAGTCTCAACTTGAACCGGAGCAGCTGCGGCAGCGGCTTGAGGTTGTTTGTTTTCGTGCTGCAGGCTGACTGCGCGTGCAGGAACGATTGTTGAGATAGCGTGTTTGTAAACCATTTGAGTGACGGAAGTATTACGCAGCAGAACAACGTACTGGTCGAACGATTCCACTTGACCTTGCAGCTTAATGCCGTTTACCAAGTAGATCGAAACCGGAACGTGCTCTTTACGCAACGCATTCAAAAAAGGATCTTGTAACATTTGTCCTTTAGCTGTCATATTCTTGAGCTCCATTATTATGATTGTAAAGACGCCAAAATCGGCGTTTGATGGGATTGTAGCCCCGAATAGGATAAATTACCAACTATTTTTTTCTATCACACCGTTTAGGAATCCAGCAATAAGGGAACTTCCCGTCAAACCGACTGTTTCATTTCCATATTCACAACAACCCTAAACCCAAATTGGATGTTTTTTTAAATTCGGCAAATCCTATCGAAAATATGCCATGAAGTTCTAACAAGCTGTTTTTTATGATAAAAAGTCCGTCTGAAACTGTTCAGACGGCCTTTCTGCTTATTTGCTAAATTGTTTTTTCACGCTGACTTTGGTTTTCTTCTTGAAGCGGTTTTTCTCTTCCTTACGGCCTTCGCGTTTCTCAATACGGTTGCTCAGGCTGACACGGCGCAACGGTTTTTTCTTCGGTTTGTCTTCCGCATTTTCATACGGGTTTTCCGAAACATTGTATTGAATTCTGAGCGGCGTCCCTTGCAGATTGAAGGCTTTACGGAACGTTTGGGTCAGATAACGTGTGTAGCTGTCAGAAATGGCATGCAGCGAATTGCCGTGAACCACAATCACCGGCGGATTCATGCCGCCCTGGTGGGCATAACGCATTTTCGGACGCACCAAGCCAGCACGTGGCGGCTGTTGACGCTCGATCGCGCTTTGCAATACGCGCGTGATTTTCGGCGTCGGCATCTTAATCATTGCCGCGTTGTAGGCAGCCTGAATGCTTTCAAACAAACCGTCTATACCGCGCTCTTTCAATGCAGAAATAAAGTGGAACTTAGCAAAATCAAGGAAATACAGTTTGCGGTTGATATCGCGTTTCACTTGCTCACGGCGCTCTTCGCTGATGCCGTCCCATTTATTGACCGCCACTACCAAGGCACGGCCTGCTTCCAAAGCAAAACCTGCAATCGTCGCATCTTGATCGGCGATATCTTGTTGCGCATCCAACACCAAAACAGCTACGTTTGCCGCTTCAACCGCCTGCATGGCTTTGATAACGGAGAACTTTTCCACAGCTTCATCCACTTTGCCGCGACGGCGCACACCTGCGGTATCAATGATGGTAAACGGCTTGCCTTCACGTTCAAAATCGATATGGATACTGTCGCGCGTCGTGCCTGCCATATCGAAAGCAGTCACGCGTTCTTCGCCGAGGATGGCGTTTACCAAGGTCGATTTACCGACATTTGGACGGCCGATTACAGCAAAAACAGGATGTTTCGCTTCTTCCTCTTCCTTTTCAGGCTCAGGGAAGGTTTCCAAAATATCTTCAATCAGATAATACACGCCATCGCCGTGCGCACCTGAAATAACATAAGGGTCGCCCAAAGCAAGTTCGTAGAACTCGGCGGCAAGTACGGCCCTATTGCCGCCTTCGCCTTTATTCACGGCCAAATAAACGGGACGCGGACTTTGGCGCAAACGGTCGGCAATGATTTTGTCTTGCGGCGTCAAACCGGTGCGGCCGTCCACCAAAAACACCACTGCATCGGCTTCATCGACAGCCTGCAAGGTTTGTTTTGCCATTTCGTGCAAAATGCCGCTGTCCACAACTGGCTCAAAACCGCCGGTATCGATGACCAAATAAGGTTTGCTGCCGACTTTGCCATGACCGTAATGTCGGTCACGCGTCAGGCCGGGCAAGTCATGCACGAGCGCGTCTTTGGTGCGCGTCAAACGGTTGAATAAAGTAGATTTGCCGACATTGGGGCGGCCGACAAGCGCGATGGTTGGTTTCATGATTGAGTCTTTCTGTGTCAAGTGCCGCCTAAAAACGGGAGCGGAACACAAGCAGGTGTTTTAAAAACACGGTTGATAAGGATAAGTGTAGGCCGTCTGAAAAGTCATTGCAACTTCAGACGGCCTTGATTTCAAACAAACTTATTTCAAGCTGTCGATTTTCATTTGCAGCAATTCGCGGCCTACTGCGGTTTGCGGCATTTTGCTCAAAGCAACTTCGTAACTTTGTACGGCTTCTTTGGTTTTATTTTGGGCAACGTAAACATCGCCTTTGGTTTCCAGCATCAAAGGCTCGAAATCAGCCTCAACCTGAGTATTCAGGGCATTGATGGCGGCATCGTATTTTTTCTGCTGCAACAGGACAACGCCCAAACGCTGTGCTGCCAAAGCTTGAACCAGCGGTGCATTTTGGTTTTTCAGCACCCAATTCAAATGACCTTCCGCCACATCATAACGGCCGGCATCGAACTCGGTTGCCGCTACCATCAAAGTGGCTTGGGCTGTCGAAATAGAATCAGGATAGTTTTTTTGCAATTCGGCCAAATCGGCATTGATGGCTTTTTGGTCGGTTTTTTGCTGTGCCTTTTCCACCATTTGCGCCAATACGGCGGCGGCTTCCTGATCTTTTGAAGCTTTTTGGCCTTGGTAAATGGTGTAACCCAAATACCCCAAAGACGCCACGATCAGCAAGGTAAAAATCCAACGGCCGATGCTTTTCCAAAAATATTTAAAGTTGTCTAACTCTTGTTGTTCTTCCAAATGGGCTGCCATTTATGCGTTCTTCCATTGTTGTAAAGTGTCTGTCAAATCAGCGGCGGCAACGGTTTGTTGTTCGTGTTTGCCCTGCATATCTTTCAGGGTAACTGTATCGTTTGCCAGCTCATCCTGAGCCACAATCAGCGCAAAGCATGCGCCACTGTTGTCTGCTTTTTTCATTTGCGCTTTCAGGCTCTGATAACCGGAATGCTGCATCACATTGAAACCTTGGGCGCGTAAGGCTTGCGCGTATTTCATCACCTGCAAGTCCGCACCTTCGCCTTGGTGCATTGCATAGACATCAGGCGCGGCGTTCACTTCCAGCGAGCCGTATTCGTTCACCAAAAGCAGCAGGCGCTCAATACCCATTGCAAAGCCGATAGACGGCGCAGGTTTGCCGCCAAGTTCCTCAATCAAACCATCGTAACGACCGCCACCGCACACAGTCGCCTGCGCACCGAGTTTGTCGGTCGTCCACTCAAAAACCGTCTGATTGTAATAATCCAAACCACGAACCAAGCGCGGATTTTCAATATATTGAATACCCAAACCATCCAACATCGCCTTGAAGCGTGCATAGTGGTTTTGCGAAGCCTCGCCCAAGTAATCCACCAGACGCGGCGCTGCATTGCAGATTTCCTGCAAATCAGGGTTTTTCGTATCCAAAACGCGCAAAGGATTGGTTTTCAGACGGCGTTTGCTGTCTTCATCCAATTGCGCCTCATAGCGGGTCAAATATTCAACCAATGCCGCACGGTGTGCCGCGCGTTCCTCACGGTTGCCCAAACTGTTGATTTCCAAAGTCAGGTATTCGCGAATACCCAATTTTTCCCATAAGTCGGCAGACATCGCGATGATTTCCGCATCGATATCCGGCCCTTCAAAACCCAAAGCCTCGATACCGACCTGATGGAACTGACGATAACGGCCTTTTTGCGGACGCTCGCGGCGGAACATCGGCCCCATATACCACAGCTTTTGCGGGCTGTTGTACAGAAGGTTGTGTTCGACCACCGCACGCAGACAAGAAGCCGTACCTTCAGGGCGCAGGCTCAAACTCAAAGAATCGTTTGAATCGGAGAAGGTGTACATTTCCTTGCCGACCACATCGGTTTCCTCGCCGATAGAGCGGACAAACAAACCGGTTTGCTCGACAATCGGCGTACGGATTTGCTGGTAGCCGTAAGCGCGTGTCCAACGGCCGACCGTGTCTTCAAACGCCTGCCAAAACGCAGCCGTCAGTTTGAAATCTTTTTGTTCGACAGGTAAAAGGTCGTTCATACCTTTTACAGATTGAATTTTTTGTGCCATTTCAATATGGGATAAGCGAAAATCAAATAGTTGGGCATTATAGCTGATTTTTAAGGGTTTGTGAGGTTGGGAACAAATCAAAAGGCCGTCTGAAACAGTTTTCAGACGGCCTTTGACTCACTCTACACGCCGTAGCCTGATTTGTTTGACTGCAAATTCC
Organism: Neisseria flavescens; assembly: GCF_001618065.1. GTDB lineage: Bacteria > Pseudomonadota > Gammaproteobacteria > Burkholderiales > Neisseriaceae > Neisseria > Neisseria flavescens_A. Next base: position 124,015 of record NZ_LAEI01000041.1, on the reverse strand, counting down.
GTCTGCCGCTTGGGATGATGTGTGAAAAACAATTTATTTGAAATCGTCTCCGCTTTTTTCGGTACGACAGCCAAAATCTTACCTGCCAAATTTCCCTCACGGGTTTTCCAAGCATCCAAAAACTGCGCCCTGCTCATGGAAACATGACCCAGCGACGGGTCGGCAAGCAAAACCGTATTGCCGTCTATGCCGCGCAATACCGAGAAATGATCATCCTTACGGTATTTCAAATACACGATGACGGGGATTTTCAACTGCACGAGCTGCTCGAAAGACAGGGCATAGCCTTTCGCTTCAAAACCCAAATCAGGCATAATGCGCTGCATATCCTCAAACGACGCGCGCATCTGTTCCTTATCCAGCTTTTTCAATACTTCTTCCTCCGTCAGCTTTTGCCCGTAAAAATTGTTCAAAAGCGTCGCCACCGAAGCCGCCCCGCAGGAAAAATCCAAATCCTGTTTTACAATATTGAAATCGCGCCTCTCTTTCCAACTTTGCACTTTGATTTTTCCGTAAACAACAGGATTATCGTTAAACATAAGTGCAGCATTCAGAAGACCGGATAAAGAAACGGCAATCGGCACTGACAGACAAATACGTTTTAACATCATCATACCTTCTAAAGATATATGTAAGAGGTCGTCTGAAAAAGCTTTCAGACGACCTCTTACATAATTATTCTTAATAGTATAAATAGTAAGGGATATAACAGGTATTAGGGGCAAACCATGTTGCACCATGACCTACTGCCCTTACCGCTTCTTAGACAGTCTTTTTACGAATACCATCATCAGGATTGTCCAAAAAAAAATATTTGATAAATATATTGCAAGATATTTTATTCCAACTTCATCCGAAACAGAAACTAATATATTTTTAATTAATACATAGCCGATTATTACATTTATTATTCCTATAATATATAAGGATCTTCCCAAAATTTTTTTTGATTTTATTTTAGGCATATCTTTTATCCATACTAAAATACAGCCCAATGTCGAAAAGAAAATAACAGGAAACACTACCTTACCTCCCCTTGCTTCCAACCAAACCGATAGCAGGTTTGGTTGGAAATTGGTTTATTTATTATTTAACGGCGAATGTTGGTGTTCTTACCCATAGAACCTGCATAACCAGTTATGCCACCAGCAACAGCCCCCACTGCTACACCTCGCATACCATTAATCAGTGTTCTTCCTCCGTTAATAGGGCTTGCCGCACCAATTAACGCACCAGTTCCAATTGCTGCCCAATGTGAATTTCGATTATACGAGCCACTAGCAACAGCATGAGCCATATAGCTGAAATGCCCTCCAACTCCTCCCATAATGCCTCCAACAGCATTAGGAATCCACTCCCCCTCAGTTTCTTTCATCTCCTTTTGAGAAAGCTCCGCCAACTGCATCGGCGCATCTGCCTGCGTGTGGAACACTTGGTCTTCAAATGCCTGATTATCCATGCTGTTTGCCATTACGGGAGTGGCAATCATCGTTAGAATCATCATGGCTGCGGTAATTTGTTTTTTCATAAAAGTCCCTTTTTTACAAGGTTGGAAAATCAAAGCCTGCTTAAAACGTATGCTGTACGCCCAATTTCAGTTCGGAGCTGCTCTGCCCTGAAATATTGAAGCGTGCGGATGCGTTTAAAGACGTGGCTTTGGAGAAGCCGAGGCCTGCGCCGAGATGGGCGTAGGTAGATGTATTCCTTGCGGATTCTTTTTTGCCGTCCAGACGGTCGGGCTGCTTGCCCAGCCATTGGATGCCGCCTGTGAGGCTGATCCTGTCGTTGGCGGCGAAGGAGATATTGGGATTCAGCACCCAGTAGTTGCCTGCTTTGTATTTGACGTCGTCTGAAAGGGTTTTGCTGCCGTTAATACGGTAGGCGGCGGTCAATGAGAGGACGACAGGATCGATGGCTCTGTAGGTGGTCGCGCCAATCAGCCATGATTTGCCTGACGAGGCTTTGCCACGTGATTTTTCGTAAAGCGTACCTTCGAGAAAGCCGATAAGAGCAGGATTTTTATCGTCTTTGAGGAAGGTATGGCTGATACCGAGGGATACATCGGATAGATGCTTGTCGCGGGTTTTGCTGCTTTCGCTGTCGAATCTGCGGTCTTCGCGCCACAAGTAGCTGCCGCTGCCGTAAATTTCGGTGTTTCCGGTCAAGCCATAGCGTAGGCCGAGAGTGCCGACGAGCATATCGCTGTTACTGCCATTTTCCTGAATTTCGGTCGGGACGGGAATAAAGGAAGCAGAACCTGTCTGAATGTAAATTGGCGCGGCAAGTTCGGAACGGCTGCTTTCGCTGTTGATGTAGGTAACGGAAGCATCGAGTTTGATTTTGCCCTTATCGGTCATAATGTCTTCGATATTCAGAGGCAGATCTGCACGGACGCAAAATGGAACAAAACTAACAAATGCAATAAGGATATTTTTCATATTATTGTTTTACCAAGTTAAATTGAATTTAACGGATATTAATGAAATTTAGTGTAGTTTGTCTAAATTATATTTTTAATGATAACTTGAAAAATTATTGCTTTCTTCTATTAAGGTATTTTCTGCAAGAGTTCGTCTAAAGACGAAAGCTTTGAGTTTCAATCCACGTTTTCAGACGACCTTAACTGCTAAACCGTCCATTAATCTGAAACAGGTCACCAGTCATCAAAGATGAATTCCTTTCTGCTCTGAAATGATGGCGGCAACAGAAAATCGTGTCCGCCCCCAATGAAAAACATCGTCTGAAAAAATCCTAAAAACCGAGTACAATCCGCCGCATGAAAAAACGTACCAATCCCCTCCCCCTTTTAGACGGTGTTAAACCCAGCTACTTGGTTTTGCCGCATGAAAAGCAGTTTTACGGCTTGCCGCTGCTGCATTTTTTATGCGCTCATTTTCCCTTTGTCGGCGAAGAAAACTGGCGGCGGCGGCTGAACAGCGGTTTTGTGGTGGGCGCGGATGGCGTACCGTTTGATGAGAATACTTTGTTCGAGCCCGGCAAGACGATGTTTTATTACCGTGAAACCAGCCGTGAGAGCGAGCCGCGTATTCCGTTTGAAGAAAAGATTTTGCATATTGATGAGCATTTGATTGTGGTGGACAAACCGCATTTTCTGCCTGTCATCCCCAGCGGCAGGTTTTTGCGGGAAACCCTGCTCACGCGCCTGCGTTTGCGGCCGGAATTGCAGCATTTGAATGTTGAAGACATTACGCCGATTCATCGCTTGGACAAAGATACGGCAGGCGTTATGCTGCTTTCGCTCAATCCTGCCACGCGTCGTGATTATCAGACCATGTTCCAAGAAAAAACCGTACAAAAAACCTATGAAGCGGTCGCGCCGACGCGGACGGATTTGGACTATCCTCTGGATATTTCGTCACGAATGGAACGCGGCGAAAAATTCTTTCTCACGCGGGAAACGGAAGGCGAACCCAACGCCCACACAACCATCGAGCTTATCGAAAACCGCGGCGCATTCAGCCTCTACCGCCTCACGCCGCATACAGGAAAGAAACACCAGCTCCGTGTGCATATGATGAGTTTGAATATGCCGCTGATGAACGATGCGCTTTACCCTACCCCATTGGCGGCCGGTGATGAAGACTACGACAAACCTTTAAAACTTCTGGCCAAAAGAATAGAGTTTACCGATCCTATCAGCGGAGAAATCCGCGTATTTGAAAGCGGCTTTACGCTTTAAGTTATCCAATCCAATGAAAAAGGCCGTCTGAATATTTCAGACGGCCTTTTTGTCACCAAACTATTTGATTAGTGATGAATGCAGCTACACTCTTTATTCATATCAATCACCATGCGGCCGGTAATTTTACCTTCGCGCATTTCTTGGAAAATGGCAGGTGCTTCATCCAAAGCGCGCAACTGGACTTTAGGCACAACCAAACCTTCTGCGCCGAATTGGAATGCTTCTTCCAAATCTTTACGGGTACCGACCAGAGAGCCGACCACTTCGATGCCGTCCAAGACCAGACGCGGGATGGACAGGTCCATAGATTCGGGCGGCAGACCAATGGCAACGACGCGGCCGCCTGCACGGACGCAGTCCACAGCGGAGTTGAACGCGACGGCGGATACGGCGGTAACAACAGCTGCGTGTGCGCCGCCGGTTTTTTCTTGGATCACTTTGGCAGCGTCTTCTTTGGCGGCGTTGATGACTAAATCAGCGCCGCTTTCTTTAGCGAATGCCAGTTTTTCATCGTTGATGTCGATGGCGACAACGTGTGCGCCGAATACTTTTTTCGCGTATTGAACTGCCAAGTTGCCCAAACCGCCTGCGCCGTAAATCGCAATCCATTGGCCCGGACGGACACCGGAAACTTTAATCGCTTTATAAGTGGTCACACCGGCACAAGTAATGCTCGAAGCTTGCGCAGGGTCAAGACCGTCGGGTACTTTAACGGCGTAGTCCGCATCGACGATACAGTGGGTCGCCATGCCGCCGTCGGCAGTATAGCCTGCGTTCAATACAGAGCGGCACAAGGTTTCGCGGCCGGTATTGCAGTATTCGCAAGAACCGCAGCTTTGGAACAGCCATGCGATGCTGACACGATCGCCAACTTTCAGATTTTTCACACCGTCGGCAACTTCTTTAACCAAACCGATGCCTTCGTGTCCCAACACGCGACCCGGTTTGTCGCCGTAATCGCCTGCCGCAACGTGCAAGTCGGTGTGGCACACGCCGCAATACTCGACTTCCACCAACGCCTCGCCGTATTCCAGCGGACGCAGTTCGCGTTCAACAACTTCTACATCACCTGCTACATCTTTATTTACTACCACAGCATGCATTTTCATGAGAGAGTCTCCTAGGGTGTTGAAAAACTGTTTAGCTATGAATGAGAATACTCCCCATATTCTAAGCCGTCAACCCATAATCTTTTTTAAAACAATGAGTTATAATGTTATACCATAACAGGATCTATTTAAGCCGTATAAATCTTTAAATACATTAACAAATGCACTTTCATTTCAATCAAATCCTTTATTTTTCAGACGGCCTGCTACATAAAACAACATTGCAAATATAAATTTTAAGAATATTCTCATTTTTAGTACTTGAACTTAAAAAGAAAAAATAATAAGCTGTTTTCATGGTGCAAAAACACCTATTCCCATTCATTAAGGAGACAGCATTATGGCAAAAGATTTAAATGTGTTTGATAAAGAATATGGCCTTTTGATCAACGGCGAATGGACAAAAGGTAGCGAAGGCAAACTTTTATCCTCTTACAACCCTGCCAATGGCGATGAGTTGGCCAAGTTCACAGACGCAACCGATGCCGATGTCGATGCTGCCGTAGCCGCTGCGCAAGAAGCGTTCAAAACATGGCGCAAAACCACTACTGCCGAACGCGCGGCCATTTTGAACAAAATCGCCGATGTAATCGATGAAAACGCCGAATTGTTCGCCCTGCAAGAAACCTTGGACAACGGCAAACCGATCCGCGAAACCCGCGCCGCCGACGTGCCTTTGGCTTCCGACCATTTCCGCTATTTCGCCAGCGTGATCCGCGGTGAAGAAGGCACTGCGACCCAGCTTGACGCCGAAGACCTGTCCATCGTTCTGCGCGAACCGATCGGCGTTGTCGGCCAAATCATTCCTTGGAACTTTCCATTCTTGATGGCTGCATGGAAAATCGCTCCGGCATTGGCCGCAGGTTGTACCATCGTCATCCACCCTTCTTCCAGCACTTCATTGAGCCTGTTGTCCCTCGCTCAAAAAATCAACCACTTGCTGCCTAAAGGCGTGTTGAACGTGATTACCGGCCGCGGTTCTAAATCCGGCGAATACATGCTGCACCACAAAGGCTTCAACAAACTGGCCTTTACCGGCTCAACCGAAGTCGGCCGCCGCGTCGGCATCGCCGCCGCCGAATTGCTGATTCCGTCCACTTTGGAATTGGGCGGCAAATCTGCCAACATCTTCTTCGACGATATGCCTTTCGACAAAGCCCTCGAAGGCGCGCAAAAAGGTATTTTGTTCAACCAAGGCCAAGTGTGCTGCGCCGGTTCGCGTATCTTCGTTCAGGAAGGCATTTACGACAAATTCGTCAATGCTTTGGCGGAAGAATTCAAAAAAATCAAAGTCGGCCTACCTTGGGAAGACGACACCCAAATGGGTTCGCAAGTCAATGCCGGTCAACTCGAGACCATTTTGAAATACGTCAAAATCGGCGAACAGGAAGGCTGCCGCATCATTACCGGCGGTAAAAAAATCGAAGGCGAATTGGGCAAAGGCGAATTTGTCGAGCCTACTTTGATTGAAGCCAGCAACGAAGCCCGTGTTTCCCAAGAAGAAATCTTCGGCCCGGTTGCCACCGTGATTAAATTCAAAACCGAAGAAGAAGTCATCAAAATGGCGAACGACAGCGAATACGGCTTGGGTGGCGCAGTGTGGAGTACCGACATCAACCGCTGCCTGCGCGTTTCCAACGCATTGGAAACCGGCCGCGTTTGGGTAAACTGCTACAACCGCCTGCCTGCCGGCGCGCCGTTTGGCGGCTACAAAACTTCAGGTATCGGCCGCGAAACCCACAAAATGATGCTCGCCGCCTACACCCAAGTGAAAAACATCTACATTAGCACCCGTGAAGAACGCGAAGGCTTCTATTAATCCGCCGTTTCACATTAATCTGATTTAAAAAATATAAAGGCCGTCTGAAACCTGTTTCAGACGGCCTTGTTTTATTCTGTTTTACAATAAATGCTTTATATCTTTCTCAAAAAAAGCCCCATCACTTTCTCTCCGGCCACAGCCAGCAATGCGCCGGCCACAACCACCATAGCACCCACATAGCTGACGAGATTCATATCCGAAGCGGCAAAATAATCGGGGGCGAGATGATGGCCGATGGTGGAAAATATCATGGTGAATACAGGAATCAGCGTGGTGACGATACTGACTTTTGAAGCGTCCCAATGGTTGAGCGCTTCGCCGAATGAACCGTAGCCGATCAGCGTGTTTAAGCAGCAATAGATAAAGCAACCCCATAAAAACGGATTGCCGATATGGGCAATCTGTGACGGTTCGGCAAACGGCAGGAAAACAAAGCTGCTGCAAAAATAAATCATGAGCAGGATTTGTTGCGAATTGAAATGTTTGGACAAAAGTTTTTGCGCCACACCGTAACACACCCAAATCATGCTGCCCGAAGCCGCCATCATCACGCCGACCGCGTAGCTGCCCAAGCTGAAAAGTTCGCCGAATTTGTCGTTGAAAAACATGACCAAACCCGTCAGCAAAAGCATCAAGCCGATTTTTTGCCAGTGCGTAAAGGCTTCTTTAAACACGCCTACGCCGACCAAAATCATGGTAAAGGGCGAGAGCTGCCACAACACCTGCGTGGTTGTCGGCGAAATATAGTGCAAACCCATGGCAACGAGAACAAAGTTGGCGGAAATACCGATAATGCCCAACACCAATAAAAACAAGGTTTGCTTGGAAAATTCAGACGGCCTCGGCAGCTTGCCGGTCAGCCCCAACAGCACAAACAACACCAGCGAAGCCACTAAAAAGCGTACCCACACCAGCGTGGGCACATCGACGGCTTTTAAGGCCTGCTGTGCGATGACCGGCAGCGAACCCCAAGTCATGGTGGCAAGCAGCGCCAATGAAAAGCCGAGCCACGGTTTTTGTTTCTTCATTTTTCAGACGGCCTTTGCTTACGCGGCTTCCCAGTAGTCGATATAAAGCTGTAATTCGAGATTATTCCGCCATTCGTTGGCAACGGGGCGGTACACCGTGCGGATGTATTCGGGAATGTCTTCGCTGCAACGCCAAAACATGGCTTCAAATTCGTAGCCGTCTTTTTGTAGCCAGACTTTTTTATGTTTGCCTTCCGCACCCAACGGCTGCTGGCGGATGACGTGAAATTCATCGGTAAAACTCGGTGGCGCGAAGCCCTGCCCCCAAACGTGTTTGGCAAGGTTTTGCGCCTGTTCCAGCGTAATGTCGCGTGCAGGCAGGCTGCCGTCGGTGATGAAGGTTTGCGACAAATCGTCTTCGCACACCATCTCGCGCACGGCTTCATCAAAGGCCGTCTGAAACGCGGGAATATTGTGTTCAAGTATGCTCAAACCCGCCGCCATCGCGTGTCCGCCGAATTTCAAAATCAAATCGGGATGGCGTTTGGACACCAAATCCAAAGCATCGCGCAGGTGCAGATTGGGAATGGAGCGTCCCGAACCGCGCACTTCGCCATTGTCGGCAGGCGCAAACACGATGGTCGGACGATAAAAACGGTCTTTGAGGCGGCTGGCAACGATGCCGACCACGCCTTGATGGAAGTCGTCGCGATACGCCACCAACGTCGTCTGCCCTGAAGGCAGGGTTTCAGGAAAATCGTTCAGCGCGTCTTGCAGCATGGATTGCTCGATTTCGCGGCGCTCGATATTGAGGTTGTTTAACTGCGCCGCCAGTTCCTGCGCCTCGGCATCATCTCGCGCCAACAGACAGGCAATGCCGACCGACATATCGTCCAGCCGTCCGGCCGCATTGATGCGCGGCCCCAACGCAAAACCCATATCAAATGGCTGCGCTTTGCGCCAGTCGCGCCGCGCTACTTCAAACAAGGCGCGGATGCCGGGTCGCATCTTGCCCAAACGCATCCGTTTCAAACCTTGAGACACGAGGATACGGTTGTTGTGGTCCAGAGTGACGACATCGGCGACAGTGCCGAGTGCGACCAAATCCAAAAGGTCGCCCAAATTCGGCTCTTTCAGGCCGTCTGAAAAATAATTGCGACGGCGCAGTTCGGCACGCAAAGCCATCAATACATAAAAAATCACACCCACGCCCGCTAAGCTTTTGCTTTGAAAACTACAGCCTTTTTGGTTCGGATTGACGATGATGCAGTCGGGCACAGTCTCGGCAGGCAGATGGTGGTCGGTCACAATCACATCCAAACCCAATTCCTGCGCACGCGCCACGCCTGCAATACTGGCGATACCGTTATCAACCGTAATCAGCAAATCCACACCTTGCTCTGCCGCGATTTCAGCCAGCTCGGGCGTTAAGCCGTAGCCGTGTTCAAAGCGGTTGGGCACAAGAAAATCCACTTTCGCCCCCATCGCCGCCAAACCGCTCATACCGACAGAACACGCCGTCGCGCCGTCGGCATCGTAGTCGGCGACAATCAGGATTTTTTCCTGACGCTCAATCGCATCCGCCAAACGGCCGGCGGCGGCTTCGCAGTTTGTCAGCGTTTGATACGGCAAAAGAGCTGCAAGCTTGTCGTCCAACTCAGCCGGACTTTGCACATCACGCGCAGCACACAGCCGTGCAATCAAAGGATCGGTACCGGCAGTGAGCAAGTCATTGAAAACAGTCGGATTAATGGAACGTGTTTGGATTTTGACGGACATGGTGTGTGGGTTTAAAGAGAAAAAAATTAATATTTTGAAGCGTTTATTTTAAGGGCCAGGCCGTCTGAAACCTACAATCCGTTTTCAGACGGCCTTGGATATTATTTGCGTGAAGCATCAATAATTTCACTGACTACGACATAGGGGACTGCTATCACTGCGCCGACTGCATCCAAAGCCAATGTGAATGGTGTTTGCAGGATATTCTCCGTCAACTTCTGAACGTCGGTGCTTTTTTGGTTTCCGTATAATAAATTCTGACCGGGACGGCAGTGTCAAAACGGCGGTCTTCGGCAACATTTTTCGGCGTTGCGTAATAATGACCTTCGGTAGAAATACACCGCGTGTAGACAGTTTTGTCATCGAGTTCGACCGGCTTGAATGCCAACTGTTTCAACTTAGCAATCTCGGCAGCTTTTTGAGTATCGTAACGCAGGCAGAATTTTGAGCGGAAAGTTTGCGCTTCAGGGGATTTCAATTCGACCGGCAAAGCCTTATACACATATCTTGGATTTTGCTGAACCATTTGAAACTGTTTGTCCAATTTAACATCCAAGACCGCCTTCAACTTGGCCGAATCTTTAGGATTAACGACAAACCAATATTTTTTGCCCATCATGACCAGGCTGCCTGTTTCCAGTTGCGTATTGTCTTTGGCAACCACTCCAAATGCTTGAATATTGTCTTTGGCAACGGTTTTTTCGGTTGTGGTTTTATGGAACGGGTTGTTCCCTCCCCAAAGAAAGACAGTACAACCATTCAGGGTTAGTGCACTAATTAACAAGGCGGGTACAGAGCGGCGAAATTTCATGGTCATCCTCCTTCGGCATTACGACACAGGCCGTCTGAAAACCGCAATCCGTTTTCAGACGGCCTTGAGGTTTATTCCTCCCAATCCTGCCCTTCTTCTGAAGCGTCGGATTGACCGGCCTCCATCACTGCTTTAATTTCTTGGAACAGCGCGCGGAAGTTTTTCGGCGGTTTGTTTTGTTCCTGCTCTTTTTTGGTGTTGCGGATCAAGGTGCGCAATTTGCCGGCGTCGGCTTGCGGAAAATCGGCCATAAATTGGGTAATCGCGCCATCGTCTGCCAACAGTCGAGTACGCGCCTGCTCAACGCGTTGCAAAAAGGCATTGTGCGCCGTATTGTCGCCGCGCAGTTTGGCCAAATAGGCTTCGATGGGTGCAGGATCGGTATCGCGCATCAGGCGGCCGATAAATTGGGCTTGGCGTTTGAGCGCGCTGTTGGACGTGATTTTTTTATAGGTAACGATGGCCTCGAACAGCTCTTCGTCCAAGCCGATTTTTTTCAGCGTATCGCTGGAGAGCTTGGTCAATTCCATCCCCAAAGCCTGCAAATTGTTCATCTGCTTTTTCATTTGGGTTTTGCTGACCCATTCGTCTTCTTGTTCAAACATTGTGTTTCCCTGATTTTCTGAATCTGCCTATTTTATCAGTTTTCAGACGGTCTTTCCGTGCGATTTTTGCAGAGGCCGTCTGAAACGGTTAAAATGCCGCAAAACCCTGTCAGGAAACCTTTTTATGCTGTTTAACCACACACCGGACGAGCTGTTGCGCTTGTGCGGACACACGCTGGATTTGGCCAAACAATCCGGCGCCACCTCGGCCGAAGCCGATTTCAGCGAGTCGCTCGGCCAAAGCGTCAGCGTACGCTTGGGCGAAATCGAACAAATCGAGTTCCAACAAGATAAATCTTTAGACATTACGGTCTATGTCGGCCAACGCAAAGGCCGCGCCAGTACGGCCGACTTCTCCGAACGCGCCCTGCAAGATACGGTCAAAGCCGCCATCGATATTGCACGCTATACCGCCGAAGACGATTGCGCCGGTCTTGCCGATGCTGCCTTGATGGCAACCCATATCGGCGACCTCGACCGCTACCACGAATGGGATTTGAGTACCGAATCCGCCATCGATTTGGCCAAGCAATGCGAACAGGCCGCGCTGTCAACGGACAAACGTATTGAAAATTCCGAAGGCGCATCGGTTCATACCGGCCATTACCAATATGTTTACGGCAACACCCACGGCTTTGCCGCACATCAGCAAAGTACGCACCACAGCATTTCTTGCAGCGTGGTCGCCAGCGACGAACACGGCATGCAGCGCGACTATTGGTATGATTCTTCCTGCCGTCACGAAGACATGGACGCGCCCGAACTCATCGGCCAAACTGCAGCCGAACGGACTTTACGCCGTCTGAACAGCCGCAGCGTTCCGACCGGCAGCTATCCCGTACTGTTCGACACCACCGTCGCAGTCGGTTTAATCGGCCACCTTATCGGCGCACTCAGCGGCGGCGCGCTCTACCGCCAAAGCAGCTTCCTGATTGACAGTATCGGCAAACAGGTGCTTCCCGAATTTCTCAGCCTTCGCGAAGAACCGCATATCCTGCGCTCGTTCCGCAGCACTTATTTCGATGCCGAGGGCGTGTCCACGCAGCCGCGTTTTGTGGTGAAAGACGGTATCGTCGAAGGCTATTTCCTCAGCAGTTACAGCGCGAAAAAACTCGGCATGCAGACAACGGGCAACGCCGGCGGTGCGCACAATCTGTATCTGAACCACACCCACGCCACGCAGGCCGACCTGTTGAAAGAAATGGGAACAGGTTTGCTGGTTACCGAATTGATGGGACAAGGCGTCAACGGCATTACCGGCGACTACTCGCGCGGCGCGGCCGGTTTTTGGGTGGAAAACGGCGTCATTGCCTATCCGGTTCAGGAAATCACCATTGCCGGACGTTTGCAGGATATGTACCGCGACATCACCGGCGTGGCAGACGACGCATTACGCCGTTCGTCCAATCAAATCGGCTCCATCTTGGTTTCTAAAATGACGGTTGCCGGCAACTGATTGAACTAAATATACAAAAGGCCGTCTGAAAGATATCTTTTCTTTTCAGACGGCCTCGCCGTTATCTACTTCCATAAAAAACACATCATGCATATTGTCGTTATCCCCTCTTGGTATCCTTCTTCCGAAACCGACGTGGACGGAATCTTTTTCCGCCTCCAAGCCCAAGCTCTGCAACGCGAAGGCATGAAAATCGGCATGGTCGTTCCCATGTTCCGCTACTTGAGAAGCCAGCCGAAAACCATCTTCTCACGCTTCTACGGCCTGCGCCGCCATCAGCAAGGCGGACTCAACACTTACGCCTACGACAGCATGTATTTCTTCCCGCGCTGCCCTGTTGTCGACATCGACCGCATCCGCTGGGTCAATGCAGGCATGAAAGCTTTTGAAGCCTATATCGCCGACAACGGCAAACCCGACGTAATTCACGCCCATTGCGTCAACTATGCCGCCATTTTGGCCTGCGCCATCTTCAAAAAATACGGCATTCCCTACGTCATTACCGAACACAGCAGCGCCATTTCACGCGGCCTTATCCGCAAAAACCAATGGCCGTCCATGCACGAAGCCGTGCGCCACAGCGCGGCACGGTTCGCCGTCAGCCGTGATTTCTGCCGCATTCTCGAAAAAACCTACGCCGGTACAGACTGGCAATACCTGCCCAATATGCTGGGCGGCAATTTTGAACAGGATTTCGAGTTCCCCGAAAAAAACAATCAAGACTTTACCTTCTGCAGCGTCTCCCATCTGCGCCACCTCAAAGGCCACGACCTGCTCCTGCCTGCTTTTGCCGAAGCACTCAAAACTTATCCACAGCTCAAACTCAAAATCGGCGGCGGCGGCGTAGAAGAAGGCCGTCTGAAACAGCTGGCAAGCGACTTGGGCATCAATCACGCCGTTACCTTTACCGGCGCATTAACCACCGACCAAACCCTAGACCTCATGCGCCACAGCAACGCATTCGTCCTCGCCAGCCGTACCGAGACCTTCGGCGTCGTCTATATCGAAGCACTGTCGCAAGGTTTGCCCGTTATCGCCACACGCTGCGGCGGCCCCGAATCCATCGTCACATCCGACAACGGCCTGCTGGTGCCAATCGAAAACATACCGGAACTGACCAAAGCATTGCTCACCCTCTACGAAACCCATGCACAATACGATCCCGTCCGCTTACGCCAAGATTGCCTGCAACAATTCGGCAGCCGTGCCATTGCGCAACACCTGATTGACACCTTCCAAAAAGTGCTTAATAAGTAGGCATAAACCATACAGGCCGTCTGAAATCCTTCAGACGGCCTGCCTGCTTCCAATAAGACAAATCTAGTGTAAAATTAAGACAATAACTAAACTTTTTGATTTAAAATCAGTCAAAGGAAAAATTGTTACCTACAATAATATCCCACATATATTATGCGCTATTACGGAACGATTACTCGCTGGAACAGCAAACGCGGCTTCGGCGCTGCCACCATAGAAGACACAGGCCAAGAAATCTTTCTTGCCCTTGCCGCCTTCACCGCCCTTACTCGCCTTCCGGCCGAAGGGCAGCACATCTCCTTCAACATCACAGAAGGCCGACGCGGCCGCAAAGAAGCCGAAAATGTCTGCTTCGCCCTCGATTGCGCCGACTGCTTCGATGTCCTCGTCCCTCCCCCCGAAAAACCCCTCGCCGGCAAACAAGCCATCGTCGGCCTGATTGCCGTTATCTTCGTCTGCAGCATTTTCGCCACCTTGTGGTACGGCCTCTACTTTTCCGACAACACTCCGGAAGAGCCGGCCGTCAAAAAACAAGAAACCATGGTTCACGAAGTAGCCGCCAAAATCGAAGCCGAACGCAAAGCATGGCGCGATGCCGTCAACGGCAACAACCAACGCTCGGGACAGCCTCAACGCGCCAAAGATAATACGTCGAAAGAATAACGCTTTATCCAATACAAAAAGGCCGTCTGAAAAAATGGGAAGATGAAATTATAGATTTCTTCCTCATTCTTTCAGACGGCCTTTGTTCTTACCTCAATTCGGCTCCGCCATTTCCAACGCCTGCTTGATGTCCACTGCAACGACGCGCGATACGCCTTTTTCCTGCATGGTTACGCCGACCAGCTGTTCCGCCATTTCCATGGTCAGGCGGTTGTGGGAGATGTAGAGGAACTGGGTTTGCGCCGACATTTCTTTGACCAGGTTGCAGAAACGCGAGGTGTTGGCGTCGTCCAGCGGGGCGTCGACTTCGTCCAGAAGGCAGAAGGGGGCAGGGTTGAGGCTGAACAGGGCGAACACGAGGCTCATGGCGGTGAGGGCTTTTTCGCCGCCGGAGAGGAGGTGGATGGTGCTGTTTTTCTTGCCGGGTGGGCGCGCCATGATGGACACGCCGGCGGTCAGGAGGTCGTCGCCTATCATTTTGAGGGTGGCTTCGCCACCGCCGAACAGGGTGGGGAAGAAGGTTTGGACTTTGCCGTTGACGGCGTCGAAGGTTTCTTTGAAACGCGCTTTGGTTTTGTCGTCGATTTGGGCGATGGCTTCTTCCAAAAGGGTAATGGCTGCCTGCACGTCTTCGCTCTGGCTGCGGTAGTAGCCGTCGCGTTCGCGCGCTTCTTCGAGTTCTTGCAGGGCGGCGAGGTTGACGGCGCCGAGGGCTTCGATTTGCTGGGTGAGGCTGCCGATGCTGCTGTTCAATACTTTCGGCGATTCTTTCGCCAACGCTTCAAGCGCGTCCAAATCGGCGGCGCGTTCGGTCAGGTTTTGATGGTAGCGTTTGGCGTTGATCAGAGCTTCCTGCTGCTGCAACAGGGCGGTTTGGGTCGCAGCCTGAAGCTGCGGCAGCTTGGTTTGCAGGGCTTGTACGCGGGCGTATTGCTCCCTGCCCTGTTCCTGAATCTGCGCGAGTTTGTCCTGCACGGCGATGTACTCTTCGTCCAGCGTGTGTACGGCTTCGGTTAGCTCGTCGAGCTTGATGTGCTGCTCGTCGTTTTGAAACTCGGTTTCATAGGCGAGGGCAAGCTCTTGCTGGCGTTCCTGCCAGTCGAGGGTTTGCTGTTCGAGTCGGGCAATTTGCTGCTGGTAGTTTGTTTTTGCTGGTTGAGCTTGTGGACGGCAACTTCGGCCAGCCCGTATTGGCGGTTGGCTTCCAACAGGGCAAGCTGCGCCTGTTTCAGACGGCCTTGCTGCTCTTGGCGGCTGTACGCGGTAGTTTGCTGTTGGTGCTCGAGTTCGGTGGCGGCTTCCTGCAAAGTAGCGATGTCGTCTGAAAGCCCGTCGGACGTGTGTTGCAACACGGTCTGTTCTTCCGCCAACTGCGCCAGTTCGCGCTCGATGTGTTCGCGGCGGATTTGCCCTTGGTTGGTGCGCGCCAAAAGTTCGGCGGCGTGTTGCTGCGCTTGGCTGTATTGGCGCATGTGCTGCTGTTGCTGCTGCATCAGGTTTTTGTGCTGCGTTTCAGACGAGCGCACGGCAACCTCCGTCTGTTTGAACGCGGCTTCGGCGGTGGAGAGTTCGGGGGCGAGGTTTTCCAGTTCGGACGCGATGCCGTCGAGACGGGCTTTTTGGGCAATCAGACTTTCCTGCGCGGGTTTGGCATAGAGCAGGACGCTGACTTTATCGACCTGATGGCCTTCGGGCGTGAGCCAGATTTGATGCGCGCCCAAATCGCTTTGATGCGCGAGGGCGTATGTCAAATCGGGCGCGCACAATACGCCGTCGAGCCAGTGGTGCAATGCCGTCTGAAACGGCGGCTGCGCTTGGATTTGGTTCAGTAATGCCTGTACGGGCAAGGATTTTTTGATGCCGCCCGAGAGGTCGTCTGAAAGCCATGCCGCCTGCCCTTGCGGCAATGGCGCGGGCGGAAAAAAGCCAGACGGCACGGCGCGGGCGTGCAGGCGTTCGGCAAGGATGACGGACAAGGCGTGCTGCCACTCGGCAGGCGCGGTAATGTGTTGCCACAGTTGCGGCGCGGCGGTGTGGTCGGTTGCCTGCCAGAAGTCGGCGGCTTCCTGCTGTTGCGACAGGATTTGCGACAACGCCTGCTGCTGCGCCTGCAAGGTAATGTGTTGCTGCTTCAGGCTTTGGAAGCGGTTTGAGGCCGTCTGAAACGCTTCGCGGGCGGCGTGTAGGGCTTCTTCGGCGGCAATGATTTGTTCTTCGTAATGCTCTTGCTGGCTTTGCAACAAGGCGGCGGCTTCCTGCGCAGCGGCGGTTTCCGCTTCGTCGGGCAGGTTCAGGGCTTGGTTTTCCTGTTTCAGACGACCTTTGCGCTCTTCGTGCTTGGCAACGGTTTGTTCGGCATGGGCAAGCTGCTGCTGTTTCAACGCCAGTTCGCGGCGGATGCGGTTTGCCTCGTCCTGCTGGGTTTGGAAGGCGGCGTTGAGCGTGGCTTGTGCTTCTTCCAATTCTGGCAGACGCTCTTCATGTTCGGCAACCTGCATCGCCCATTCCGCCAATTCGGTTTGCTTTTCTTCGACCTGCAACTCGTTTTCTTCCAGCTTGACACGGATTTGCTGCTGCTCTTGATGGATGCGTTGCAACTGCGCCTGCGCCGCCTGCTTGTCGCGTTCGATGCGTTGGTGCAGGTTTTGTTGATGGCGGATTTGTTCTTCCAAACGGGCAATCTGCTCGCGCAACACGCCACGTTTGTTGCTCAATTCATGTACCGCCTGCTGCTGCGACTGTTCGGCGGTCTGCAAGGCGTGTACTTCGTCATTTAACGCCTGAACCTGTGCGGCGGTTTCGTCCTGCTGCGCCTGCAAAGACTGATGCTGCGCGGTCGCCTTATCAGCGGCAACAAGCGATTGCTGCCATTGGGCGTAATCGAGCAAATCCTGTTGTTGGTTCAACTGCGCGGTCAGGGATTTGTAGCGTTCGGCAGTTTCGGCTTGTTTCTCCAGCTTTTCCACCTGACGCGCCAATTCGTTCTGCAAATCGCCCAAACGCTGCAAATGCTCGCGCGTGTCTTTCAGACGGCCTTCCGTCTCCTTGCGGCGTTCCTTATATTTGGACACACCCGCCGCCTCCTCGATATAAGCGCGCAACTCCTCCGGCCGCGCTTCGATGATGCGCGAAATCATCCCCTGCTCGATAACGGCATAACCGCGCGCGCCCACGCCCGTACCCAAGAACAAATCGGTAATGTCACGGCGGCGCACGGTCTGATTGTTGATGAAATAAGTCGATTCGCCCTGACGCGTCAGCTGCCGCTTGATGCTCACCTCGGCATACTGCCCCCACGCCCCCTGCAAACTGTGGTCGCTGTTGTCAAACACCAGCTCCACCGAAGCCCTCGGCGCAGGACGGCGCGTTGCCGCACCGTTAAAAATCACGTCCTGCATACTCTCGCCGCGAAGCTGCTTCGCCGAAGCCTCGCCCAACACCCAGCGCACCGCGTCAATCACATTCGACTTGCCGCAGCCGTTCGGCCCGATGACCGCAACAAGCTGCCCCGGCACATGAATCGTGGTCGGGTCGGTAAAAGATTTGAAGCCGGAGAGTTTGATGTGGGTAAGACGCATGGCAATGTTTCGAATCGGAAAAGAAGGCGTATTTTAACGGAAATACGCTTATCCGTTGAGAGAAAAGCATCCATAAAGTCCGACGGCTTTTTTATCTTCAAAAGGCCGTCTGAAAAGTTTGTTAAAAAGAAACAGGCCAGCTATCGAACTCACTAAAATATTTAAAATAAATTAATATAAAACAATTAACTAAAAACATCTGCCCAACCACCTGCCCTTTGATTAATTTTTGTACAGAAATGCAAACAAACTGTTTATTTTTTATGATTTATGGTTATTATCAGGCATTAAAGGTTTAAAATCAGATAAACGATCTATCCGACCTTTTCATCAAGCAAATAACGATACAGGGAATCTCATGTCAAACATCCAAACCAAACTTAAAACCATCGTTTTTACAGCCATCAGCGCAGCCATCTTGTCCGCATGCGGTGGTGGCGGAGGAGGCGGTTCATCTGCTTTAAGCACCGGCGCGACTCCTACCAATAATACCGGCAACTCTGCTGGCAACAATGGCAATTCTGCCAACAACAGCAATGCCAACACTCCGAAAGCGCCGTCTACTACGCTCGCCAACAGTGCCGACAACCTTGCCGAACTGACCGATGAAGCTCCAATCGATCCGGCCAACGTTAGCCAGCCTTTGCACACACATTTCATCTCCTCCAAAGGTGCACAGCAATCCAACCCCAACGTACAAATCCGCAGAGATGCCGCAGGCAAAATGTTCCAAACGGACAATCAAGACCGTAACCAAAATGGCCTGATCAGTTCTATTGACTTTAACAGCAATGATGAAGTCAAAATGGACGGCGTTGTGTTATTTAATAAGACCTCTAATGGCAACGCAACCCAACCTACATGGACAAGCTACGCTTCTGTTATTGCCAAAGTATATTCAAAAGGCAATACTCAAACTGATGTCAGCGAACAAACGGGCAAAGAGAAAAATACCGAATTCGCATACGGCAAATCAACTTTGGATGACAAAATTGCTGAAGATTATAAAAAATTAAAGGCTGAAGAAGAAAAGCTTGAAAAAGAAGAAAATCCAGAAGCAGGTCCAGTTAACAATAAAAAGTAACGGAGATCAAAACAAAGATTGAAGAATTAAAGACTTCACACGCTAAAAATCTTGAGAATCGAGCTAAACTAGCAGAAATTAATGAGAATGTTAGCAATAATCTAGCCTATTTCCGTCCAGACCAAGATGGCTTGGTATTCGACAAACAATTCGACGGTGTCTATGTCATCAATTTTGATGACGGCACCAAAATTGTGTTGCATGATCCTTCTGCGGCCGGCTGGACATATCAAACCTTCGCGCATTACGCCGACCCTAAAGGACATGTATATCAAGGCTATCAAAGCTTGGGCGATGAAACTGTCTTCACGACCCTGCCTGCTAAAGGTACAGCCACCTACAAAGGTATTTCCACTGCCTATGTGGTTACCGACAATAACAATCGTCAGTTGACTTCCAATGTCATGGCTATTGTTGATTTCGGCCTCAAAGGTGTCCGTTTTGAAACGTCAAACTCACACTTCCATACTTTGGAAAATGATAAGCGCGTATCCAAAGCAGATAAAAACTACGATTTCAAAGGTACGGCAAGCTGGAAAGACGGCAACCTCTTCTCCGGCAAAGTCAGCACGGCCGATGACAAGTTAAGCGGCAACCTGAACGGCAAATTCTACGGCCCCAATGCTGCAGAAATTGGCGGCACTTACGGCTTGAAAAACAAAGATGCGACCGAACACTTAATCGGTGGCTATGGCGCGAAACGTCAATAAACCTGCCTAAACAAAAGGCCGTCTGAAGTTTCAGACGGCCTTTTTATTTTCAACTTAGATTACACCGATACGGCTGCTTTGATATGCGGATGCGGATCGTAGCCTTCCAATTCAAAGTCTTCAAATTTAAATTCAAACAAATCTTTGACTTCAGGATTGATTTTCATGGTCGGCAGGCTTCGGAAATCGCGGCTTAATTGCAGTTGAGCCTGCTCGATATGGTTGCTGTACAAATGGGCATCGCCGAACGTATGGATAAACTCACCGGCTTCCAGTCCGCACACTTGCGCCATCATCATGGTCAACAATGCGTAGCTGGCGATGTTGAACGGTACGCCAAGGAAGATATCGGCGCTGCGTTGGTAAAGCTGGCAAGACAGCTTGCCGTTGGCAACGTAAAACTGAAACAGCGCGTGACAAGGCGGTAAAGCCATTTCGTCGACCAAAGCGGGATTCCATGCCGATACAATCAGACGGCGCGAGTCGGGATTTTTCTTGATTTGTTCCACCACATTGGCAATTTGGTCGATATGGCGGCCGTCGGGTGCGGGCCAGCTGCGCCATTGGTAGCCGTAAACCGGGCCCAAATCACCGTTTTCATCCGCCCATTCATCCCAAATGGAAACGTTGTTGTCTTTCAGGTATTTGATGTTGGTATCGCCTTTGAGAAACCAAAGCAGCTCATGAATAATCGAGCGCAGATGCAATTTTTTGGTAGTCAACAGCGGAAAGCCTTCACTCAAATCAAAACGCATTTGGTAACCAAACACGGAACGCGTGCCGGTGCCGGTACGGTCGGATTTGTCGATACCATTGTCGAGAATATGGCGCATAAGGTCGTGATAGGCTTTCATGTGTTTCCTTAATGTATGTGTTGTGGGAATTTCGTGTGTATTGTACCGAATTTTCAGACGGCCTGCCTCTCTGTCTTCAATGGGGCGACCTTCCCCATATTCGCGTAATACACTCATTAACAATGTTGACAATTTAGCGCTAATTTACACAAATTTTTGAGCTGAATTAAATTTTTACAAAAAAATTTTCAATATTTTCTAGTTTAATTACTCAGCATTTTATTTTTATAAAAATCTATTTTATAAAATATTTTTAAATATTTTTAATTAAATTTAAAATATAATTCCATTTTTACAAATTGGTAAAAAAATAATGTCAACAATCTAGGTAAAATTTTTCTTGGCAAGTAAAATTTTTACGGCTATATTTCAAAACATAAATATTGAAATATCTCACTCAATAGGAGTAGAAAAATGACCGACCTGAACACTCTATTTACCAATCTCAAACAACGCAATCCCAACCAAGAACCCTTCCATCAAGCCGTTGAAGAAGTGTTCATGAGTTTGGATCCGTTTTTGGCGAAAAACCTGAAATACACCCAACAAAGCATACTTGAGCGTATTGTTGAACCGGAGCGTGTGATTATGTTCCGCGTCACTTGGATGGACGACAAAGGCCAAGTTCAAGTCAACCGCGGCTACCGCATTCAAATGAGCTCCGCCATCGGCCCTTACAAAGGCGGTTTGCGTTTCCACCCTACCGTCGATTTGGGCGTGTTGAAATTCCTCGCTTTTGAACAAGTCTTCAAAAACGCGCTGACCACCCTGCCTATGGGCGGTGGCAAAGGCGGTTCCGACTTTGATCCTAAAGGCAAATCCGATGCCGAAGTAATGCGCTTCTGCCAAGCCTTTATGACCGAACTCTACCGCCACATCGGCGCCGACACCGACGTCCCTGCCGGCGACATCGGCGTAGGCGGCCGCGAAATCGGCTATCTGTTCGGCCAATATAAAAAAAATCCGCAACGAATTTGCTTCCGTCCTGACTGGCAAAGGCCTCGAATGGGGCGGCAGCCTGATTCGCCCTGAAGCCACCGGCTACGGCTGCGTGTATTTTGCCCAAGCCATGTTGGAAACCCGCAACGACAGCATCGAAGGCAAACGCGTATTGATTTCCGGCTCCGGCAACGTGGCGCAATACGCTGCCGAAAAAGCCATCCAACTGGGTGCAAAAGTATTGACCGTTTCCGACTCCAACGGTTTTGTCCTCTTCCCTGACAGCGGTATGACCGAAGCGCAACTGGCCGCTTTGATCGAGCTGAAAGAAGTACGCCGCGAACGCGTGGCCACTTACGCCAAAGAACAAGGCCTGCAATACTTTGAAAACCAAAAACCGTGGAACATCGCTGCCGAAATTGCCCTTCCTTGCGCCACCCAAAACGAATTGGACGCAGACGCCGCCAAAATCCTGCTGGCCAACGGTTGCTATGTGGTTGCCGAAGGTGCGAACATGCCGTCAACTTTGGGCGCAGTCGAACAATTCGTCAAAGCCGGCATCCTCTACGCTCCGGGTAAAGCCTCCAACGCCGGCGGCGTAGCGACTTCAGGTTTGGAAATGAGTCAAAACGCCATCCGCCTGTCTTGGACACGCGAAGAAGTGGACAGCCGCCTGTTTGACATCATGCACAACATCCACGAATCTTGCCTGAAATACGGCAAAATCGGCGACAAAGTGAACTACGTCAATGGTGCGAACATCGCCGGTTTCGTCAAAGTTGCCGACGCCATGTTGGCGCAAGGTTTCTAAACCACTATCCAGCCAAATCAAAGGCCGTCTGAAATATTTCAGACGGCCTTTTTCTTTTAAAGCAAACCTTATACGCCCAAATAGCCTTCCCTGCTGGAAAGCCATCTTGCCAAATGCGCTTCGACGATTTCGGGGTTTTGTTCAATCAGCATCGGGGCGATTTCGCGCGCTTGTTCTAAAAGGTGTAAGTCTTCTTCGAGGTTGGCGAAACGCAGCATGGGAACGCCGCTTTGACGCGCGCCGAGAAATTCGCCGGGGCCGCGGATGTTGAGGTCTTGGCGGGCGATTTCAAAGCCGTCGGTGTGTTCGTAGATGACTTTCAACCGCGCTTTGGCGAGTTCGCTCAAGGGCTCCGCAAACAGGAGGACGCACACGCTTTCTGCCGCGCCGCGCCCTACCCGACCGCGTAATTGGTGCAGCTGCGCCAAGCCCATGCGCTCGGCGTGTTCGATGACCATCAAGGCGGCATTGGGCACATCTACGCCGACTTCGATGACGGTGGTGGCAACCAAGACGTTCAGACGGCCTGCGGCAAATTCCGCCATGACTTCGGCTTTTTCGGCGGCTTTCATGCGCCCGTGTACCAAGCCGATGCTAAGTTCGGGTAAGGCCGTCTGAAGCTGCTCGAGGGTTTCGGTGGCGGTTTGCAGTTGCAAGGTTTCGCTCTCTTCAATCAACGGACAAACCCAGTATGCCTGCTGCCCTTTGCGACAAATATTAAGGACGAAACCTTCGACTTCGGCGCGGCGGACGTTGTTGACGAGGCGGGTTTTAATCGGCGTACGTCCGGGCGGCAATTCGTCGATGACGGACACGTCCAAGTCGGCAAAGAAACTCATGGCGAGCGTGCGTGGGATGGGCGTAGCGGACATCATCAGTTGGTGTACGTCGCGCCCTTTGTTTTTGAGGGCGAGGCGTTGGGCGACGCCGAAACGGTGTTGTTCATCCACAATCACCAAGCCCAGATTTTGAAACTCGACGTCGTCTGAAAACAGAGCGTGCGTACCAACGGCAATTTTGACAGAGCCGTCAGCCAGTTTGGCTTTGGCTTCGTCTTTGGCTTTTTTGCGCTGGCTGCCTGAGAGCCAGACGACTTCGAGTCCTAAAGGCTCAAGCCATTGTTTGAACTTGATGAAGTGCTGTTCGGCAAGGATTTCGGTCGGCGCCATTACAGCCACCTGCGCACCAGATTCGATAGCTGTCAAAGCAGACAAGGCGGCGACAATGGTTTTACCGCTGCCGACATCGCCTTGCAGCAGGCGGTGCATGGGGTGGGTTTGCGCCATATCGCGGCAGATTTCTGATACGACTTTTTCTTGTGCATCGGTCAGGGCAAAAGGCAAGGCATGGCGCAGGGCTTGAGTCAATGTACCGTCGCCGCCCAATGCCGTGGCCGAGCCGCTGACGCGCTTCTGACGCGCCAGCCGCATGGACAACTGTTGCGCCAAAAGTTCGTCAAATTTGAGCCGTTGCCATGCAGGCAGCGTGCCGTCTGAAAGTTGATGAATGGTGAAACTCGGCGGCGGAGAATGCAAAAGGCGCAGACTTTCGGCGAGGTGTGGCAGTTTCAGACGGCCTAATAAAGCATCAGGCAAGGTGTCGTGCAACGGCGTAACGTCCAAGGCCGTCTGAATAATACGGCGCAGAGTAGGTTGGTTTAAACCGTTTACGGTCGGATAAATCGGCGTGAGGCTTTCTGCCAAACCGCTGCTCTCGGCATCACGGATTTTAGGGTGAATCATCTCGTCGCCATGAAACCCGTGTTTGATTTCGCCCACAGCGCGGATGCGCTTACCGACCGCCATCTGTTTCTGGTTGCTGGTGTAAAAGTGGATGAAGCGCAGAAAAAGAACGCTGCCGGAACCGTCGGCAATTTGAACAATCAGCTGTTTGCGTGGCTTAAAAGTTACTTCCTGATGGATGACCTCGCCCTC
Organism: Neisseria flavescens; assembly: GCF_001618065.1. Taxonomy (GTDB): domain Bacteria; phylum Pseudomonadota; class Gammaproteobacteria; order Burkholderiales; family Neisseriaceae; genus Neisseria; species Neisseria flavescens_A. Next base: position 99,932 of record NZ_LAEI01000041.1, on the reverse strand, counting down.
AACCTGACACGGCACGCCGATCGGCGCATCCTTAATCGGCATGATGTGCGTCTCGTCCTCATAACGCAACGGCAGGTGCAACACCAAATCCCATGCGGTATTGAGGTTGAGCTTTTCAAGCTTCTTGGCGGAAACATCGGTAATTTTGAGCTGTTTTTGGGTTTCTGGCGTCATCTTAAAAGGAAGCTGATTTAAAGTTTGCTGTATTTTATCCGAAAACAAAAAGGCCGTCTGAACGCAATGTTTCAGACGGCCTTCAAAGCTGAATACTTGAAACAAATGAATATTTGAAAATACGCCGGCTATCGAATCAACTTCAGCCATTGTTAGAAAACAGCTTTCAAAAAAGAAGGATGTTCAATCCATACTTTTATCAGGAATTTGGCCAATAATGTTTACATACCCAATCATTATCCATTCTCCTAAAAATGCCAATCCAATTTCAATTTGACTGTCCGCGGTTCGCCATAGAAATTGTTTTGACCTCGCGTACGGTTGTAGTTGTTTTCAAAATACGTCCTGTCAGCCAGGTTAGTTCCTATCAGGCTGATTCTGCCGTGTTTGTGAAAGTCATATTGAACAAAACCATCTATAAGTCCGTAACCTCCTTGACGAATATTGTAAAGGCTACTTGTGCGACTTTGTGCGGATATGCCGCCACCCAAGGTCAATTTAGTTTGAGGCAAGCGGTAGCTTGTACCGAGGCGGAACATATGTACCGGCGTGAAGTTACTGAAGTTATACGGGTCGGCAGTCGTGTTTTTCTCCAACCGCTCAGCATTGACTTCTGCAGCATTTTTATACTTACTTTTGTTATATGTGTAGCCAACAAAAATACGCCAGTTTTCCGACAATTCGCCAGCCAATTCAAGTTCTGCACCACTGCTCTTAACCTTACCCACAGGTTTGGCGATGGTTTGGAATGAACCTCCGTTACGACTAGTATCGGGAACAAATCCGAAATCGACAACGGTACGGTTTTTCTGCTGTAAGACAAACAAGGCAAGCGAAGCATTCAGACGGCCTTGCAAGAACGACCCTTTCCAACCTATTTCATAGTTAGTCCCAATGAGTGGTGGAAGAACGGATTTACTGGTTACATCAACGTTATCCTGTTGTTTAAAAATCTTAGTATAGCTGGCATACAAGCTTTGTTGCGGTGTCAGGTCGTAGGTAATGCCGGCATATGGCGTAAACCTATGGCTTTGCATTTTTGAGGTGTAATGCTCTTTGTCGATTTTGTTACTGCTCTCAGTTTGGAATGCCGTAGCAGGCTGGCCGTAGCGTACAGGCATTTCTTTGGCTTGTGTGGTTTCATAACGCGTATAGTGCAGACCACCCAAGAGATGCAGACGGTTGGTTGCATTAAAGCGGGTGCTGAAAGTCAAAGAATGTGTTTTATTCGTGTTAAGGTATTTCGAATAATTGTATAACGCCGGAACATGATCATCTGCAACCTGAACAGTTTTCCACAGCGGCGTTTTCAGATATTGGTTTGCCCATTTCAAATTTCCCTCTTCATCCCGCTCCTGTATTTTGTTTCCATTTGCATCCAATTCGTAAACAGGATCTTGCACCATTACGCGCTCACCATTGTCGTTGACTGTCCAGACAGGCTTGCCCTCAGCATCCAAACGGGGAGTATATTTTGTAACATGCGCGCCACTGCATTCCGGCACATAGATTTTGTTATTACCTTTTTCGTTATAAATATGCCAATCTGGTTCGACAATGCCTTTTTCTAAAGGATTACGCTCCGGACCATCGGGATGAATGCCGCAACTGCCTGCACCTGCATAACCTTGAGGACGGACAAAATAACGGTTTTGATAGATTTCTGTATAAGCAGAACGAATTTTTTCATTGTTATACGCATAGCCGACAAAGAAATCATGTTCACGCCCAAGCAGGCGGTAGTTACCTGTCAGATCCAACTTAAAGCCCCATTGCACATCGTGTTTGGTATAGTGCAACGGCATGAAATTGTAACGGCGGTTGTATGTGTGGCGAAGATTGTATGCTGAGTCGTATAGACGGTTGGGAAACAAACCTTCTGCATTGTTAATAATGCCTTGCTTTGCAAGCTCCTTATCAACAAACTCTTTTTTATCTACTTCTACACCAGGATCCTGCCAGTCGTTGCACAGGAAATCCAAACCAATGTCCTGCATACATTGATCAAAACCTGCCCGACGTGCTGCCGCCCTTTGGGAGCGATATTGTTCAAAAGCAGATGCATCGAAGTGATGGGCAACGTAATCTGCTTTTTTCTCTTCATATGTTTTCGTGACGCCATCACGATATTCTTTTAATTTTGCCAACGCCTTGTCTTTAGGCTCAAAAGGGATAACCTCTCCCTTTTCAGTTAGGAAACCCGTTGCCGCAGATGCTGAAATACCTGCCGCGTGTTCGTTTTTCAGAAAAAATTGTCCGACTTTGGCATCTGAATCATTATGCGTATAAGAAATTTCGGCATTGAGTTGCCATCCATTGTCAAAGACATGTTTGAAACCGGAAAAAATATTGTATTTATCAGCATTCAGGCGTGACCATGAGGTTTCACCCAAATAAGTATTACGTGGCAATTTCAAAGGATTGTTACAGGCAGGACTGGAGCTGAAGGCCGCAGTTTTTTGATCCTCACAAGGTAAAATCACGCCGGCAAAATCGGGAATATCTTTATTTTTCTGATAAGTACCACCCAAAGTCAGCATACTGTTATCACTCAAATCCGTATCAATCACACCATAAACCATGTCTTTCTTGTTCCATACACCCTCTTTAAAAGAACGGTGATCCTCATGAACACCGACCAGCCTACCGCGTACCGTATGTTCATTATTCAAGCTTCCAGATACATCCAAAGCCAAACGCTTGCTGCCCCTATGGTCAGTGCTGATTTCACCTGTATGCTTAAACAGGGCTGTTGGCCGCTTACGGATTAAATTAATGGTTCCACCCGGTTCAGAATTGGACTGAGTAAGACCGGTTGCACCTCTGACAACCTCAATGTGATCATAAACAGCAAGGTCTGTACTGGGTGAGACATCAATTTTTGCCGTATAACCCGAACGTCCAGACACATTAGTGGTAATACCGTCTTCACCAATCTGATCAACATAGAAACCACGAGACAAAAAACGAGTTTGTAGGCCCGAATCCCGAACCACGTTGATTCCCGTAGTGTTTTTCATTGCATCTTCTAAAGAATATATTGCTTTATCATCTAGCTGCCGACGCGTCATTACGCTCACCGACTGCGGCGTATCCTTGCCTGAAATACGCAACCCAGTCGCCGTTGCCATCGTTCCGATTGTATAAGACTGACTGCGCTCGGTATTCCTTTGTGCCTGCCGTTTGCCACTGACCTTGACCGTATCCATATCTACATGTTCAACTTCTTGATGTCCTGTATCTGCAAAAACGGTTTGGCAAGGCAGTACTAATAACAAACAAATTGTTTTCATTTGAAAATCAGGTTTCACAACTATTTCCTTAATTAATAGAATCTACTTACCTACTTGATAAAAATTATAATTTATTAATTTTAAATGATATTTAATCTATAAAATTAAAATATAATAGTAATGATAGGCGGAATCATTATATACCTGATGCATTAATATATGAACTTTTTGTTATAGATTTTTTCTTATATCCTGATTTTTAGATAAAAAAAGGCCGTCTGAACACAATGTTTCAGACGGCCTTAATTTAGGTATAACGCGATTAAGCGTTAGCTCCCTGTTGTTCTTGGTAGATTGCTTCGAAGTTGATCGGAGCAAGCAGTACAGGTGGGAAGCCGGCGCGGGTTACGCTGTTGGAAATGGCTTCGCGTGCGTAAGGGAACAGGATGTTCGGACAAGCAACGCCCAACAGCAGTTGTACGTCTTCCTCAGGAATGTTTTCCAAACGGAAGATGCCGCTTTGGGTAACTTCGTTCAAGAACATGGTGCGCTCTTCGTTCAGTTTGGCAGTCACGGTCACGGTAACGTCAACGCTGTAGAAACCGTCTTCCAGTTTGGTGTTGCCGGTAGAAACGCGCATATCCACTTCAGGCGCGCCTTGTTCCAAGAAGATTTGTGGTGCGTGAGGCACTTCCAAAGACAAGTCTTTTACATACAGACGCTCAACGCTGAATACGGGTTGCAATTCTTCGCTCATTTTATTTTCCTAAGTTAAGGGTTAAGGATTCAGTAATTCGTCCAGCTTGCCTTCCTGCTGCAAGCGGTACAAATCGGTAAAGCCACCGACATGGGTGTCGCCGATAAAAATCTGCGGCACGCTGCGCTGGCCGGAAAGCTGCTGCATTTCGGCAAAAACTTCCGGATTGCCGTCGATGCGGATTTCGTTGATTTCTTTCACGCCCACCGCCTGCAACAGCCTTTTCGCCATGGTGCAGTACGGACAATACGGACCGGTATAAACAGTAACGGTTTGCATGATTTCTTCCAAAATACCAATGTTCATGACTATATGGGCATAGGTGCTATTTTACAAGTGTTCCCGCCGTACGGTTAGTAAAAAACATTCAGACGGCCTCTTGGCCATAAACATTTGTGCAGATGACGGAAAACCATAATTAAAGTATGATAAGCGCTTTCACAGAATGATTTTTGCCATTTGTTTTTTTGGAGAAGGACACATCGCAAAAGTTTTTCTATTCAAAATCAGGTACCCCCATGCTTTCAGGAATTCCCATCCCAAAGGACGCCGTGCGTCCGTCCGAAACCGTCCTCGTCAACATTACGCCGCAAGAAACGCGTGTGGCCGTTTTGGAAGAGAACAATATCTGCGAGCTGCACATCGAGCGCAACAGCGGTCATAGCTTGGTCGGCAATATTTATTTGGGCGTCGTCAAACGCGTCCTTCCCGGCATGCAAAGCGCGTTTATCGATATCGGTTTGGAACGCGCCGCGTTTCTGCACATCGTCGATGTCCTCGAACAACGCCGCAACCCGGACGAAACCCAACGCATCGAACACATGCTCTTTGAAGGTCAGTCCGTCTTGGTTCAGGTCATCAAAGACCCCATCAACACCAAAGGCGCGCGCCTGTCCACCCAAATCTCACTGGCCGGCCGTTTCCTCGTCCATCTTCCGCAAGAAGACCACATCGGCATTTCCCAACGCATCGAGGATGATGCCGAACGCAGCAGTTTGAGGGAGCGCCTCAACAACCTGCTGCCCGAAAATGCCTGCCACGGCTACATCATCCGTACCAACGCCGAAAACGCTTCCGATGACCAACTGCAATCAGACATCAACTATCTGACCAAAGTATGGGAACACATTCAAAAACAAGCGAAAATTCAGCCGCCCGAAACCCTGCTGTATCAAGATTTGCCTTTGAGCCTGCGCGTTTTGCGCGATATGTTCAGCCTCGATACGCACAAAATCCTGGTTGATTCCACCGAAAACCACCGCCGCATGACCCAGTTTGCCGAACAATACGTTCAAGGCGCATTAGGCAGAATCGAGCTGTTCAAAGGCGAACGCCCCCTATTTGAAACCCACAACATCGAGCAGGAAATCGCCCGCGCCCTGCAACCGCGCGTCAATCTCAACTTCGGCAGCTACCTCATCATCGAGTCCACCGAAGCCATGACCACCATCGATGTCAACACCGGCGGCTTTGTCGGCGCGCGCAATTTTGATGAAACCATCTTCCGCACCAACCTCGAAGCCTGCCACACCATCGCCCGCGAACTTCGCCTGCGCAATCTCGGCGGCATCATCATCATCGACTTCATCGATATGGCGCAGGAAGTCCACCGCGAAGCCGTCCTGCAAGAGCTTGCCAAAGCCCTCAGTTTCGACCGCACCCGCGTCACCCTCAACGGCTTTACCAGTCTGGGCCTTGTCGAACTGACCCGTAAACGCTCGCGTGAAAACTTAAGCCAAATCCTCTGCGAACCCTGCCCTTCCTGCCAAGGCCGGGGCCGTCTGAAAACGCCGCAAACCGTGTGCTACGAAATCCAACGCGAAATCGTCCGCGAAGCGCGCCGCTATGATGTCCAAGCCTTCCGCATTTTGGCCGCTCCGAATGTCATCGACTTGTTCCTAGACGAAGAATCGCAATCGCTGGCGATGTTGATAGACTTTATCGGCAAGCCGATTTCGCTGGCAGTCGAAACCGCCTACACGCAGGAACAATACGATATTGTGTTGCTATAAAGATAAAAGGCCGTCTGAAAACTTTTCAGACGGCCTTCTTGTTTGAGCAAATAAAGATTACGGTTTCACTACTTTACCGTTGATTTTGACGGAAGTCAGTTTCAGGTTGTAGGTTTTGCCGTCATCGGTATAGCTGATTTGCGCAGGGATATTGTCGATATCGGAAGCAAAAGAGTAAGTAACGGTATCGTCGCCGCGGCGGACGCGATATTTGCTTACAGGCGTTGTGCCGCCGTTCAGTTTATAGCTTTCGCTGCCGATTTTGTTCATGCTGCCGACGGTGTACAGTTTTTTACCGTTGGTAATTTTCAAACCTGACGGCAGGCGCACGTCATTGGCGGCCAGTTGCCATGCCAAAGTGAACAAGTCCATGGCAGGGCCGGATTTTTCGGTTTTCAAATCACCTGCTTTACCGTAAGTGATGTTGCCGCCGGAGAATTTGGCCTCGGCATACAATTTACCGCCGCGTACATCTTTGTAGTAAGACGGATGCAAGGTCGTGCCGTTGATGCTGCCGCCGGATTCAAAGCGGATATTGTAAAGCGGTACTTTGATGGTAGAGACGATTTTGTATTGGTTGCCGCTGCGGGTGAAGGTCATGGTCGCAGGAATACCGTAGCTGCCTGAGTATTGCAAAACGGCAGATTGCGGCAATTCAGCGGCTTGTGCGCCGATGGAGGCAGTGAGCAGGGAAAGTGTCAGCAGGGTTGTTTTAATCGGATTCATGATGTTTTCCTTGTGTGTATCGTGTTTTATTAAGCCAACAGGCTTTGACCGGCGGCATTGCGTTGTGCATTCAAAACGCGGTTGCCTTCGATTTTCAGACGGCCTGCAACGAAATCAGCAACGGCTTGTGGGAAAAGCTGGTGTTCAACCGTCAGCACGCGTGCGGCAACGTCGTCAGCGGTATCGCCGTCCAAAATAGGAACAATGCCTTGTGAAATAATCGGTCCACAATCCAGCTCGGGCGTCACGAAGTGGATGGTGCAGCCTGCCACTCGGCAACCTGCTTCCAATGCGCGTTCGTGGGTATGCAAACCGGTAAAAGAGGGCAGGATGGACGGATGGATATTGATCAGGCGGTTTTCATAATGTGCGCAGAATTCCGGAGTCAAAATGCGCATAAAGCCCGCCAATACAACCAAATCGGGCTGATAGGCATCGATTTTTTCCATCATGGCCTGATCAAATGCCAGACGCGAGTCGAAGTTTTTATGGTTCAAACTGTCAGTGGCAATACCGCGCTCTGCCGCCCATGCCAATCCGGCAGCGGTCTCGCTGTTGCTCAATACGGCTGCAATGTTGGCATCGGGAATGTCGGCATTCACAATCGCCTGCATATTACTACCGCGTCCGGAAATAAGGATGACGATATTTTTCATCATAATTCCTTGTTTGTTTGGAACAAAGGCCGTCTGAAACGGAATTTTTCAGACGGCCTTTTATCCGTTGTTTAAGGGCGTAAGCCTTGATTCGGATTATTGAACTTTTTGTACGTCAACTTGTACTGGTTGTTGTGCGGCAGCATCAGGCGCGCCGACTTTAACCAGTTTCACGTCGAATACCAAAGTAGCGTTCGGGCCGATTTTATCGCCGGCGCCAACTTCGCGGTAAGCCAGTTTGGCCGGGATGTAGAATGTTGCTTCGCCGCCTTCTTTCAAGAGTTGGATACCTTCAGTCCAACCTGGAATCACTTGGCTTACAGGGAAGCTTACTGGGCCACCGTTGGCTTTGCTGCTGTCAAATACGGTACCATCAATCAGACGGCCTTCATATTCAACGGTAACCATATCGTCTTTAGTCGGTTTTTTACCTTCGCCTTCTTTGGTAATTTTGTATTGCAGACCGGAAGCGCTAGTTTTCACGCCTTCTTTAGTCGCGTTTTCTTTCAAGAACGCTTCGCCTTTTTCCAAGTTTACTTTGGCATCTTCAGCACGTTTGGCAGTAGCTTTTTCTTGTTGCTCTTGCAGGAATTTCATCATCACTTCCTGAGCTTGGGCTTCAGTCATTTTGACTTCTTTGCCTTCAAACATGGCTTCCATGGCTTCGGTGAAGACTTTCAAATCGATTTCTGTGCCTTGGTCTTTCATTTGTTTCAATGAACGGCCGATGTCCACACCCATTGCGTAGCTGGCTTGTTGGGCAGTAGAACCGATGGCAGAAGCATCTGCAGTCGCATTTGAAGCTGCGGAAGCAGCAGGAGCGTCTTTAGCGGCAGTGTCTTTTTGGTTGCAAGCAGTCAGTGCTAACAAAGCAGACAAAGCCAATGCGCTGAATTTGAAAGTTTTGTTCATGATTATGTCTTTTCCGGAAAGGTCAAAAAGGGGATTATAGCTGAGTTTGATTGAAATGGAATCAAGGTGGATTAAAATTTGTAAAGGCTCTTATCAAAAACATCAAGGCCGTCTGAAAACAGGTTTCAGACGGCCTACTCTTAGCTATTGGTCAAACGATTAATACCAGCCGCGCAGTTTCATTGCCTTTTCAACACGACGGATACTCATCATGTAAGAAGCGGTACGCAGGTCGACATCGTATTCTTGAGCCAAGTTCCAAATATCGCGGAACGCACGGCGCAGAACCACGGTTTCTTTCTCTTGAACTTCGTCAAACTCCCAGTAGTAGCCTTGCAGGTTTTGTACCCATTCAAAATAGGATACCACCACGCCACCGCAGTTTGCCAAAATATCAGGAACAACCAATACGCCGTTTTGACGCAGGATAACGTCAGCTTCAGGAGTAGTCGGACCGTTTGCACCTTCAACCACGATTTTCGCGCGGACTTTACCGGCATTTTCAGAAGTCAGTTGGTTTTCCAGTGCGCAAGGAGCGAGGACGTCCACATCCAAAGCCAAAAGTTCGGCATTGCTGATTTCTTTACCGTAGCCGGCTTCGTTGGTGATGAAACCTTTGGTTTGGAATTCTTTGATGATTGCTTCCATATCCAAGCCGTTTTCGTTGTAAATGGCAACGTCAACGGTAGAAACAGCAACGATTTTCGCACCGGCTTTGTGTGCATAGTAACCGGTGTGGTAGCCCACATTACCGAAACCTTGAATAGCGTAAGTAGCACCCTTCACGTCTTTGCCCAGTTTTTCCAAAGCTTGGACAGCGGCGAAGTTTACGCCGTAACCGGTGGCTTCGGTACGCGCCAAGGAGCCACCAAACTCAACTGGTTTACCGGTGAATACGCCCGGTGCAGAATGTTTCACGACGTTTTCATAGGCATCAACCATCCAAGACATGATTTTGCCATTGGTGTTCACATCAGGTGCAGGAATATCAATTTTCTCACCGATCAGCGGAGAAATAGCTTCGGAATAAGCGCGGGCGATGCGTTCCAATTCCGCTTCGGAATAGTTACGCGGATCCAAAGTAATACCGCCTTTACCGCCGCCGTAAGGAATACCGGCCACGCAGCATTTGATGGTCATCCAGATAGACAGGGCTTTAACCTCGTCCATATTCACATGAGGATGGAAACGCACGCCGCCTTTGTAAGGGCCGACGGCATTATTGTGTTGTGAACGGTAGCCGGTGAAGTTTTCTACTGTGCCGTTGTCGAGTTTTACAGGAAAGTTGACTTCCAAAACACGTTGCGGCTTTTTCAAGATTTCAAATACTGCCGGGTCGGCATTCAGGCGATCGCAGGCAATTTTTACTTGTTTTTGTGCAATTTCAAACGGATTCAGTGTTTCTTTAACAGCAGATGCGGACATGTATTTTTCCTTTTCATACACATGATTAGACGAGAGCCATACTTGTTACTATATACAAAAACAGAAAAAAATGTAATAGCATGTAGTCGATAAAAAGCAAATCCATTCATTTATATATAAATTTAGTTTGAGGCCGTCTGAAAATATCGGCATGCCGACCAAAAAATTTTCAGACGGCCTAGTATAAATGCTCATCAAACCATTCAAAAAAACACACAAACCCTTTGTTTTTTAATGCCTACCAAACCGCCCTTTTTGTTGACAAAATCCCTTCCACATTACCAACAGACGGACAGACGTACACCAGCAAAAATTGTTAACAATTTAAACAAATATCCCTTTAAAGAATCAGCAAAACATCGGCAAATCAGGCAAACAATGTTAAAATAACCGCTTAAATAATATGACAGAAAGCTACTCAATGACCACTGCTGCTTTAGAACACGTTCAAGCCGTTGCCTTTGATTTAGACGGTACCTTATGTGATTCCGTTCCCGATTTGGCCGCAGCAGCCCAAGCCATGTGTGCGCACTTGGGTTTACCTGTTTTGCCCACCCAAATGGTTGAAAGTTATGTCGGCGACGGCATCAGCAAGTTGGTTCATCGCGTCATTACCAATGATCGTGAAAAAGAAGCCGATCCTGAAATCTGGGAAAAAGGTTTTGTGTTCTTTATGAAATATTATCGCGAGCACTTGAGTGACTTTACCCGCCCCTACCCTGAAACTGAAGCCGGTCTCGGCCTGCTGAAGTCCTTGGGTATTCCATTGGTTGTCATTACTAACAAAAATGAAATTCTGGCTGCTGAGTTGCTGAAACAGCTCAATCTCGACGACTATTTCAGCCTGGTTCTCGGCGGCGACAGCCTGACTGAGAAAAAACCCAGCCCATTGCCGCTTCAACATGCTGCCGAAGTTTTGGGCATCGACGTTGCCAATATGCTGATGGTGGGCGACTCCAAAAATGACATTATTGCCGCCAAAGCAGCCGGTTGTTTCAGCGTCGGCGTAACATTCGGCTACGGCGACATGACCTTGCTCTCGCAAGACAAAGCGACCAAACCTGATTTGTTGATTCGCGCCCTGCCTGAAATCTACGAAAATCTGCAACCGCAAAAAAACAAAGACGAAGAATAATTCGGCTTTATTTTCAGACGGCCTTTTCGGTTCTTTCACCTAATCAGGCCGTCTGAAATGTAATTCAATGTAGTTAAACTCCCTCCTCTTCCATATCCCCATGAAACCTCCCAAAACCTTACGCGCCCGCGCCTTGGATATTCTTTCTCGTCAGGAAGTCAGCCGTGTAGGCTTGAAACGCAAACTGGCTCCCCACGCTGAAAGCGAAGAAGAATTGGAAAAGGTTTTGGACGAATTTGCCGAACGGAATTGGCAATCCGACCAACGTTACGCAGAAGCCTATATTCACAGCAAGAACAACCGTTACGGCACGCTCCGCCTCAAGCAAGCCTTGGCACAACAAGGTATCGATGCAGACGACTGTCGGGAGTTCCTACCCGACAGGGAGGACGAGCTGCAAACCGCTATTTCCGTCTTGCGTAAAAAATTCAAGCAAGAAGCTCAAGATTTGAAAGAAAAACAAAAACAGGCGCGTTTCCTTGCCTATCGCGGCTTTGGTGCTGACACCATTCAGACGGCCTTAAAAACCGCGTGGAATGAAGACGAAGACTTCTATCAATAATCATTCCCACTTGAAACTTTGCTTCTATCGGCGTACCCTTACGCTTTTATTCAATAATTCAATCAGAGCTTCATCATGTCCGACAAACCGCACGATACACCTAATCCCCTACTCGAAGATGAACGCAAAAACCCTGTTTACCGCTTGGGTCAGGCAGTAGCCGGATTCATGTTGCTGGTTTGGGCCGGCGTTTTGGCCTTAGTTTTCTTCTTGGTTTTCCGTTTTTGGTTGAATTAAACCCAATCCAATTACAAAAAAGCCATAAACCCTCTTAAAAAAGCCAACAGCTTTTATTTGTAAACTCAAAAAGGCCGTCTGAAAATACTTTCAGACGGCCTTTGCTTATAACGAGATTATCCTCGAATCACTTTACGGATATTCGGATTGGCATGCATTGCATGAATAATCTGATTAACCTGATCCAAGTCTTTGACTTTAATTGTGAATTTAAATTCTACAAAACCTTCCGTTCCTGCTTGCGCTTTGGTTGGCGTATCGACAGATTCGATGTCCGCACCGGAATTGGAAATCGCTTGCGCCATTGAGGCCAACAAACCATGCGCATCTTCGGATTTGACATTGAGTATGGTGCGGTACGTTTGATTGCGTAAACTGTCCCAACCCGCATCCAGTTGCTCTTCCGGATCGGCTTTGACCAGAGTTTGGCAGGTATCACGGTGGATAATCATACCCTTGTCTTTGACCAATAAGGCGCGGATCGCATCGCCTGGAATCGGATGGCAACATTCGGCAAAATGAATCCGGCCGGTTTCTTGATCGTTGACTTTGATCGGGCTGAGTTTGACCGCGCTGCCAAAATGTTGGCCTGCCAACTCGGCAATGTGCATGGCAACGTGTACTGGCAAAGTATGCCCCATACCGACATTGTAGAGAACCTCTTCAAACGAGGTTTGTTTGGTATTCAAATCGGCAAGGTATTTTTCTTTGAGGTCGTCTGAAAGCAGGATATCTTTAGGCAACAGGCTGGATAAAGCTTTTTGCAGCAGGTTCTCACCCAAAACAACGGCATCGTGACGATTCAGATTTTTAATGTATTGGCGGATGGCGCTGCGCGCACGGCTGGAAACAGTAAAGTTCAGCCATGCTACATTAGGCTTGGCATGCTCGGAAGTAATGATTTCTACCGTATCACCGGTTTTCAGCTTGGTGCGCAACGGCATCATGACGTTATTGATACGCGCGGCAACGGTTTTATGGCCGATGTTGGTGTGAACGGCATAGGCAAAGTCAATCGGCGTCGCACCTTTAGGCAAGGTAAGGATATCGCCTTTCGGGGTAACGATATAGACTTCGTTGGGGAACAAATCGACTTTGACATGCTCCAGAAACTCGATGGCATTTGAGCTGCTGGCCTGCAGGTCAAGAATATTTTTCATCCATCGGTTCATATGGAGAACGGCTTGGTCCGGAGTGTTTTCACCGGATTTGTAAATCCAATGGCCGGCAATACCGCCCTCAGCCACAGCGTCCATCTCACGCGTACGGATTTGCACTTCGATCGGCAAACCGTAAGGGCCGACCAAGGTCGTGTGCAGGCTTTGATAACCGTTGCTTTTCGGAATGGCGATATAGTCTTTAAAACGGCCGGGCTTGGGGTGGTATAAATTATGCAATGCACCCAACGCGGCATAACAGGCAGGAATATTGTTTACAATGACCCGAAAGCCGTAGATATCCATTACTTCGGCAAAACGCAGCTTTTTAGCCAGCATTTTTTGATGGATGCTGTATAAGTTTTTCTCGCGGCCTTTGATTTTGGCTTCAATATTGACACCCACCAAACGCTGACTGAATGCACGCAGCACTTTGCCGACAACATCGCGACGGTTTTTGCGGCTGTTGTCCATGGCTTTTTTCAGGGTTTCGTAGCGTCTTGGGTGGAGATTTTGGAACGATAGGTCTTGAAGCTCTTGATAAGCATTGTTCAGGCCAATGCGGTTGGCGATTTGAGCATAGATTTCGAGGGTTTCTTTGGCGATGCGACGGCGTTTTTCCGGACGCATAGAGCCAAGGGTGCGCATATTGTGCAATCGGTCGGCAAGTTTGACGACGATGACGCGCACGTCTTTAGTCATGGCGAGGATAAGCTTGCGGAAACTTTCCGCCTGATGCTCGGCATGATCTTCGAATTTGAGCTTTTCCAGTTTGGAGAGGCCGTCTACCATTTCGGCAATGGTATCGCCGAATTCTGCCGCCATTTCGACTTTGGTTACGCCCGTATCTTCCAATACATCGTGCATAACGCCTGCACAGAGGCCTTGAACATCCATGTGCCAAATCGCAAGCTGCGTGGCAACGGCAAGGGGATGGGTGATGTAAGGTTCGCCGCTTTTACGGGTTTGTCCGTCATGGGCGTGGAAAGCGTAGGCAACGGCTCTTTCAAGCTCGGCCTGCTCATTGGTATTGAGATAGGATGCGGTGCGAAACAGAAGCTCGCGCGCTTCTGCTGTTAACGGATCATAGGGGGCGGTAGGCAGTGGGGCTGGCATTTTCAGACGGCCTTTTATGGCTATTTTTTTAAGCCGTCAGACTGTATCGGTTGTTATATCGCACCGATACAGTCCGCGCGGCGGTTTTATCGGTTTGCCGGTTGGTTTATTTATTGCGGGTCAGCAGCTCGGTTCCGATTTGTCCGGCTGCGATTTCGCGCAGGGCGGTTACGGTTGGTTTGTTGTTGCGGATGTCGTCAACCAATGGCGTATTGCCGTTTTCGAGCTGGCGTGCACGACGGGCGGCAACGAGGGTAAGGTCGAAGTGGTTAGGGATTTTACCTGTGCAGTCTTCAGTAGTAATACGAGCCATGTTTGCTTGCTTTCTTTCTATGTTTCAAATAAACGGTTATTTTCGCTGTTTTTTACGAATTTTCCAACAGGTTTGAAATAAATCCCTGTTGAGAGGATTTTTTCAGACGGCCTGCTTTAATAATGTGGAACAAATCGGCTTCGGCACGATCCAAATCGTCATTCACGACGACGTAATCGAACAAAACGGATTGCTCAATCTCATGTCGGGCTTTTGAGAGGCGTGTTTGAATAACTTCTTCGCTGTCTGTACCACGGCCGATCAAACGTTGCGCCAAAACTTCAAAGGAAGGTGGCAGGATGAAAATGCTGCTGGCTTCAGGCAACGATTTACGCACTTGCGCTGCACCTTGCACATCAATTTCCAAAATTACATCATAGCCCTCTTCGCTCAAGGAATTCACGCCGGCGATACTGGTGCCGTAGTAGTTGCCGAACACATTGGCGTGTTCCAAAAAGGCTCTTTGCTCAATTAGTGATTCAAACTCTTCTTTGGGAACAAAGTGGTAATGCACGCCATGTGCCTCACCCTCACGCGGCTGACGCGTAGTATGAGAAATGGAAACACGGATGTCGTCATGATTTTTCAACAGACGTGACACCAAAGTCGTTTTACCTGTACCGGAAGCGGCAGAAATGATGTAAATATTGCCTTTTTTATGATTTTGCATGGTGGTTCAGCCGATGGTATGTATCTGTAAATTATAACACAACACAATGTTTCTCGGAATTTCAGACGGCATGTTACAAAATTTGGCTATTGTATCGATTAATTTGGCAAGTCCGCATATGACCGCTACAATATCGTATTAAAAACTTTTTGATTTCGGAATGTCGAGATGTTGATTCATCCTGAAGTAATGGGCGTAGAAGCTTTAGCGGACAAAATCCGTAAAATTGAAAACTGGCCGCAAAAAGGGATTTTGTTTCATGACATTACTCCCGTTTTGCAAAGCGCAGAATATTTCCGCCTGCTGGTCGATTTACTGGTTTACCGCTATATGGGGCAGAAAGTTGATGTCGTTGCAGGCTTGGATGCGCGTGGCTTCATCATTGGTGCAGCTTTGGCCTATCAGCTGAATGTCGGCTTTGTTCCCATCCGTAAAAAAGGCAAACTACCGTTTGATACGGTTTCTCAAAGTTACGCTTTGGAATATGGCGAAGCAACGGTAGAAATCCATACCGACGCCATCAAGCCGGGCGCACGCGTTTTGTTGGTAGATGATTTAGTGGCAACCGGCGGCACAATGCTGGCAGGTGTCGAGCTTATCCGCAAACTGGGTGGTGAAGTAATCGAAGCGGCTGCCATTTTGGAATTTACCGACTTGGATGGCGGCAAAAAAATCCGTGAAAGCGGCGCGCCATTATTTACCCTGTGCCAAAACAAAGGCTGTATGTAATAAAAAAACCGCAAGCTGATCAGCCTGCGGTTTTTTATGATCAAAATTATTCAAGGACGTATCCGTCCGTATCCCAGAAAGTTTTTTTCACCAACTGGTCGTCTTTATAAACTAACTCGGATTTCTTCGCACCATCATCGTACCAATCCAAAATAATGCCGCTACGTTTACCGTTGCGAATACTCAATTCAGACACGATGCGGCCATTTTCATCCCAACTGATGATCTCCGTCGGTTTGTCATTGCTCATCATCATTTCGGTTTTCGGGCTGCCGTCTGAATACCATTGTTTCCAATGACCATTGGCTTTATCGTGCTTAAACTGAATTTCGCTTTCTTTCACGCCATTTCGGTAATAGCGTGAACCCACGCCCTCACTCAAGCCATTTTGATAAGGCATTACCGCAGATTTTTTGCCGTTTGGATACCAGTTGACCCATTCACCATGCGGTTTGCCGTTGCGATAGCTGCCAACCATCTTTTTCTGCCCGTTAAAATGCCACAGAGTCAGCGTACCGTTATCCAGAGCCGGCACAAAAACCTTAATCTGACCAGCAGGTATCTCGTACGGATCAGAATATTTTTTCATCGATGGATAGTAAAAATCCTGCACCTGCGCCTTGCCTGCCTCAATCTTATATTGGCGGACATAAGCAACCGAAGGCATGGTCGCCGTCAGTTTACCGTTTTGATTGAAATAAACGGTATGTTGCTGGGCAAAGGCGGCAACGGGCATACTGAACAAGGCAGCGGCCAACAGGCCTGATTTTAAATAATTATTCATAATATGGCGTTTGGCAGTATATGTTCTACAAAAAGTCAGTAATAAAAATTCACTGACATTAGAAACTATGACGAATATTATAAGCTATAGTTTCAAAGCCTGCTTGGATTTCATATTCGGCATTCTATAGGCATTTGTATTTTCTTAAAACATTAAAAATTATACAGAACAAAGGCCGTCTGAAAAATTTTCAGACGGCCTTTGTTTTATTCATATCAAAATAAACTACTCTTCACCCAATAATTGCTCACGGGTCAACAAGAATACAAACCCATCGCCACCGCTGGTTTCTAACCAAGTAAACGGTAATTCTGGATAAGCCGCTTCCAATACGTCACGGTTGTGACCGATTTCAACCAACAATACACCTTTCGGATTCAAATATTTCGCCGCTTGCAGAATGATTTGACGTGTAGCGTCCAAACCATCTTCGCCACTGCCCAAAGCCAATTCCGGCTCATGCAGGTATTCATCAGGCAACGCTTCCACAGATTCCGCGTCAACATAAGGCGGATTGGAAACAATCAAGTCGTAGGTTTCATCCAAACCTTCGAACAAATCGGTATGCACCAAGCTGATACGGTCTTCCAAGCCATAATCTTCGATATTGATCGCAGCCACTTCCAGCGCATCCAAGCTCAAATCAACGGCATCGATTTGTGCATCGGGATAGTGATGCGCCATTTGAATGGCCAAACAGCCGCTACCGGTACACAAATCCAAAGCACGATGCACCAACTCATCGTGTTCAATCCAAGGACGAATACCGTCGCCAAGCAATTCATAAATAAAAGAACGAGGCACGATGACACGTTCATCGACATAAAAATCAAACTCGCCCTGCCATGCTTGATGTGTCAGATACGCGGCAGGAATATGCTCCACTGCGCGGCGTTCGAGAATGGACAATACCTCTTCCTTCTCACTTTGCAACAATTTGGCATCCAAATAAGGCTCCAACGTATCCAAAGGCAGATTCAAAGTGTGCAAAATCAGATAGGCTGCCTCATCATGGGCATTATCGCTTCCGTGTCCGAAAAACAGTCCGGCATCATTAAAACGGCTGACGGCGAAACGCAATAAATCGCGAACAGTGGTCAGCTCTTGAGCAGCTTGGTTAAACATAATGTTTTGTCTTGTCGATTTAAGAATATTGAAATTATAACAGAAAGGCCGTCTGAAAACTTTTCAGACGGCCTTCGATTTAATTCAGCTTAAGATTATTTATCGCGGCTGAATACGATTTTGGTAGCTTGGATAGCAACGCAGACAGCACCACCGATGAAGATCAAGTCAGCAGCGGTACGAACCCAACGCAGGGTATCCAAAATTTCCATTTGCAGGAATTCTTCGCTACGTGCATACCACAGACCATGAGTGATAGAAGCGTAAGCTTGAATCACGCCGACCGGCAACAGGCTGATGGCAATCATACCCACCAGACCGCCGTTCAGCAGCCAGAAGCCCCAAGTCATCAGTTTGTCGTCAAATTGAGCATTAGGTTTCAGGTAACGTGCAACCAGCAATACGAAGCCTAGAGCCAAGAAACCGTACACACCGAACAGAGCCGCGTGAGCGTGAACTGCAGTAGTGTTCAGACCTTGGATGTAGAACAGGGAAATCGGCGGGTTAATCAGGAAGCCGAATACGCCGGCACCGATCATGTTCCAGAAGGCAACTGCTACGAAGCACATCAGAGGCCAACGCAGACGTTTCGCCCAGTCGGACAGGTGTTGGTAAGACCAATGTTCGTAAGCTTCACGACCCAGCAGAATCAAAGGTACAACTTCCAAAGCGGAGAAACATGCACCGATTGCCATAGAGGCAGAGGTAGAGCCAGAGAAGTACAAGTGGTGCAATGTACCTGGAATACCACCCAACATGAAGATGGCAGCAGCAGCCAAAGTAGAAGCAGTGGCAGTACTACGGCGGACAAAGCCCATGTTGTAGAAGATGAATGCGAAGGCAGCAGTAGCGAACACTTCGAAGAAGCCTTCTACCCACAGGTGAACCACCCACCAACGCCAGTATTCCATCACAGCGATTGGAGATTTCTCACCGTAGAACAGGCCAGGAGCGTAGAACACACCCACACCAACCATAGAAGCTACAAAGATAGCCAACAGGTTTTTGTCTGTACCTTTTTCTTTAAAGGCAGAAATGGTGCAACGCAACATCAGGAACAGCCACAACAGCAAGCCGACCATCAGCAGAAGTTGCCAGAAGCGACCCAAATCCAAGTATTCGTAACCTTGGTGACCGAACCAGAAGTTCAGCTCAGGCGGAATGATGTGGGTCAAAGCAAAGAAGTTACCTGCATAAGAACCGCCGACTACGATGAACAGGGCGATGTACAGGAAGTTCACACCGGCACGTTGGAATTTAGGATCTTTACCGCCGTTCACAATCGGAGCCAAGAACAGACCTGCTGTCAGGAAGCCGGTTGCAATCCAGAAAATAGCGGATTGGATGTGCCAAGTACGGGTCAGCGCATATGGGAACCAGTCGGCCATTTCAAAGCCCAAGGCAGTATCGATACCGTAGAAGCCTTGACCTTCGACAGTATAGTGAGCGGTCAAACCACCCAACAGTACTTGTACGACAAACAACGCAACAGTCAGGAATACATATTTGCCCAACGCTTTTTGAGAAGGAGTCAGTTGTACTTTGGAAATAGGATCCTCAGTAGGTACTTCAACCTCTTCGTGTTTGGTCAAGAAAGAGTAACCCCACATCAGCAAGCCGATACCCATCAGCAACAATACCACGCTGGTGAAGGACCACATGTAGTTTTCAGTAGTCGGTACGTTGTTGATCAAAGGCTCGTGCGGCCAGTTGTTGGTGTAAGTGAAGTTCTCGTCAGGACGGTTGGCCGAAGCAGACCAAGAAGTCCAGAAGAAGAAGTTGAACAGTTTTTCACGCGCTTCTTGGCTTGGCAATGTGTTGTTTTTCATTGCAAAGTGTTCGCGAGTAGTTTGGAACTTAGGATCGTCGCTGTACACACCGTGATAGTAAGGCAGAATACTTTCGATCGCTTTCACGCGGGTATCGCTGATAACGACAGAACCGTCTTCCTTAATACGGCTTTGGTTGCGGTATTCGTCAGCCAAACGGGTTTTCAGAACAGCTTGTTCCTCAGGAGAAACTTCGTCAAATTTTTTGCCGTAAGTTTCTTGTGCAGTCAGATCCAACCATGCAACCAGCTCGCGGTGCAGCCAGTCGGCAGTCCAGTCCGGAGCTTGGTATGCACCGTGACCCAATACAGAGCCGACTTCCATACCGCCGGTAGTTTGCCATGCAGATTGACCTGCCAAAATATCGTCTTTGGTCATCAGGACTTTGCCGGATGCAGAAACGACTTGTTCAGGGTATGGCGGAGCCTTTTTATAGACTTCGCTACCCATATAACCAAGAATGGTAAAGCATACTGCCAGTACGGCAAACAGCAAGTACCAAAGCTTCTTGTACTGTCCCATTTTGAGTACTCCTTGATTTTGGTAATAAAGTGGTTGGGTATTAATTCATTAAATATGAATGTTAAAGATTGTATCACGGTTTTAAAAGTAAAGAAATATTTTGTCAATAATATTCCTTTAAAACCATTAACTTACATGATATTGATTCCTATTATCCTGTATAACTCCTCCTTTGTTATATTTTGTGTTAAGCCCACACTAACATTTTCACACAAAAATAAACTTTTCGGTTTAGTTTTTTATACTACTAAAGGAGTATTTAAGGATTAAAAGATTCATATTCATTGAACAATTTGATTTATGTCAAAATACACCCAAACAAGCGCCTACATAATCATACAAAATTTCAAACCATCCTATCAGGATACTTAACTTTTCTTACAATAAGGAAACTTTAAACATGAAACGCCAAACCTTAGCTGCACTTATCGCTTCTGTATTTGCACTGGCCGCATGCGGCGAACAAGCTGCTAAACCAGCTGAAACTCCGGCTGCCACCGCTTCTGCCGAAGCTCCTGCTGCTGCTTCTGACTCACAAGCTGCTGCCGAGACTCCTTCTTCAGAATTGCCTGTAGTCGATGCCATCATGACTCACGCTCCGGAAGTTCCACCTGCAATCGATCGCGATCATCCGGCTAAAGTACGCGTTAAAATGGAAACCGTCGAAAAAACCATGACTATGGAAGACGGTGTTGAATACCACTACTGGACATTCAACGGCGACGTTCCGGGCCAAATGATTCGTGTACGCGAAGGCGATACCGTAGAAGTAGAATTCTCTAACAATCCTTCTTCTACCGTTCCTCACAACGTTGACTTCCACGCTGCTACCGGTCAAGGCGGTGGTGCAGAAGCTTCTTTCACTGCCCCAGGCCACACTTCTACTTTCAGCTTTAAAGCTCTGCAAGCCGGTTTGTACATTTACCACTGTGCCGTTGCTCCTGTAGGTATGCACATCGCCAACGGTATGTACGGTTTGATCTTGGTTGAACCTAAAGAAGGCCTGCCTAAAGTAGATAAAGAGTTCTACATCGTACAAGGCGACTTCTATACTAAAGGTAAAAAAGGCGCTCAAGGCCTGCAACCTTTCGATATGGACAAAGCGATTGCCGAACAACCTGAATACGTTGTATTCAACGGTCACGTAGGCTCTATCGCCGGTGACAACGCCCTGAAAGCCAAAGCTGGTGAAACTGTTCGTATGTACGTTGGTAACGGTGGTCCTAACTTGGTATCTTCTTTCCACGTTATCGGCGAAATCTTCGACAAAGTATATGTTGAAGGTGGTAAACTGATTAACGAAAACGTACAAAGCACTGTGATTCCTGCCGGTGGCGCCGCCATGATCGAATTCAAAGTCGATATTCCAGGCAGCTACACTATAGTTGACCACTCTATCTTCCGTGCGTTCAACAAAGGTGCTTTGGGTCAATTGAAAGTTGAGGGTAACGAAAACCCTGAAATCATGACCAAAAAACTGAGCGACACCGCTTACCAACCTGCCGGTGCTGCCGCTTCTGCTCCAGCAGCTGCTTCCGCAGCAGCGCCTGCTTCCGCAGCATCTGCAGATAAAGGTGGCTACTAATCCAGTCATCTCGGCATAGAAACAGAAAAAAGCCACTGCTGTTCCGGCTGATGCAAGGACAACAGTGGCTTTCTTCCACGACCAATCGAAAGATTGGTTTTTCAGACGACCTCTCAAGCATCGAAGGTCGTCTGAAAAACCGGTTTCAAGCATTCACGAACCCGATAAGCCCAAAGCACAATAATCAGAAGGCTTCTCAGGATTTTTATCCGGTTTCGCTATATAATCAAAGCCTAATAATCCCGTATTTAGATTAGAAAGCCCGTTATGAAACTCATACCACTCATCGCCCTATTTACCCTTGTCGCAAGCGGCAGTGCAGCGGCGGCCGAAATGGTAAAAATCGAAGGAGGTAGCTACCGTCCTCTCTATCTCAAAAAAGAAACTTCCCTTATTAAAGTCAAACCTTTCCAGATTGACAAATATCCGGTGACTAATGCCGAATTTGCCGAATTTGTGAAAACACATCCGCAATGGCAAAAAGGTAATATCGGCTCCAAACAAGCTGAAAAAGCTTACCTGAAACATTGGGTGAAAAACGGCAGCAACAGTTATGCGCCTAAAGCTAGCGAACTCAAACATCCGGTAACCAATGTTTCATGGTTTGCCGCCAATGCCTACTGCGTTTCCAAAGGCAAACGCCTGCCGACTATTGACGAGTGGGAATTTGCAGGTTTGGCCTCTGCCACTCAAAAAGACGGCTCTGCCGAACCCGGCTACAACCGCACCATCTTAGATTGGTATGCAGACGGCGGCCGCAACGGCCTGCACGACATTGGTAAAAACAAACCCAACTACTGGGGCGTATACGATATGCACGGCCTGATTTGGGAATGGACTGAAGACTTTAATAGCAGCCAACTCTCAGCCGGCTCATCCAACACACAAATGTTCTGTAGCGGCGCATCCGTAGGCTCAAGCGACCCATCCAACTATGCGGCTTTCTTGCGTTACGGCATCCGTACCAGCCTGCAATCCAAATATGTTTTAAATAACTTAGGCTTCCGCTGCGCAAGCAAATAAAGTTTAGTTTTATCACCAAAGCAGCTTTGGCGGTACTGGAAGGTATCGCCGCTTTTTTTGGCCGTCTGAAAAGATGTGGCACACAAAGACAAATTGTGGCATAATCCGCCCGTCTTTATAAAAAGGCACTTAGGAGTTTGCTTAGGTCGTTTGGCTTGGCAAACTTGTCCGAACCTAAAAAGGTTCTTTTATTTTCGGAGTTATCCATCATGGCATTGACCGTAGAACAAAAAGCACAAATTGTTAAAGATTTCCAACGCAAAGAAGGCGATACCGGTTCTTCTGAAGTACAAGTCGCTCTGTTGACTTTCCGCATCAACGACCTGACTCCTCACTTCAAAGCTAACCCTAAAGACCACCACAGCCGTCGCGGCCTGTTGAAAATGGTTAGCCAACGTCGTCGCCTGCTGTCTTACCTGCGCCGTACTCAGCCTGATACTTACCGTTCACTGATTACCCGCCTGGGTCTGCGTAAATAATTTATGCTTAAAATCAACACCGCCTTTGGGCGGTGTTTTTATTCATATGCCCATGCCGTCTGAAACACAGGCCCACTCTGTGTTATACTTCCACACGCTTAAGCAGCAAGGCTTAAACTCCCAATCACTCCTTAAAGCTCCCATCAAAGCGAGAATCTGAATTGTCTGTTCATTCCATGTTGCACTCAGGAAAATTTTGGCTGAAATCCCTGGTTTTCGGCATTACCGCGCTTTTATGCCTCGCGGCGGTATTGAGTGCCTTAATGTTCCGCATATTCAACACAGAAAACATTGACGCATTCATACAAAAAAACTTTTCCGCCCATGGCTGCCAAATCAAATACAACACCACTATCGGCAGAAAATGGCTGCCACGCCCCACGCTAATTTTAAAAGACCTCAGCCTTTCCTCTTCCGAACCTGACACACCGACGCTGAACATCGCCGAGTCAAAAATGGGCTTTGGTTGGAGCAGCCTATGGTCGGATGCCCCCATTCTTGAGAAATGGATTCTTTTAAACCCGACACTGACACTGGACTCAAAACACCATCTGCCCGCCTGCCTGCAACAAGACCCATCGTCAAAAGAAAGTTTTCAGCTCAACCGCATCATCATCAATAACGGCAGCATCCGTTATCACACTAAAGAGCAAAATATTGCCTTAAACAACCTGCAATTTTCCCTGCGCAGAGCTGATTCAGACGGCCGTCCATTCGATATCAGCGGCACACTGCAAAACATCGGCAACCCCATCAGTTGGCAAGGCGCCGGCCATCTTGTACAAGATGATGCCGGCTGGAGCGTTCCCGCCCTCAAATTAAACCTGCAAACCGTATTGCTCAAAAACAAGCTGGATGCCCAAATCGCAGGCAGCCTTAATTGGCAAAACCAAACCGCCCTTTTCCGCGACTTCAATCTACAAGCCGAAAGCGGCTACCAAAACTTACATATCAACGTACGTTCGCCCCTCTTGCAGTTTAAAAACGGCTATTTGCACCTCAACACACTCAACGGTGCATTGACCGCCGGCAGTGAAAACAACCAATGGGACGGTTCATTCAAACTGGACAAAACCAACCTCTATCCAACTGTTTTGACCGCCGCCAATTTTGAACTCAAAGGCAGCCATAAAAACGACCGCCTCCAAACCAACTTTACCTTTTCCAGCCCGTTGGTTTGGCAAAAAGGCAAAGGCATCGATGCACCAAAACTACACCTCAGCACCCTGCAAGACACCATCAACCGCCTTCCCCGCCCCCGATTCATCAGTACCCTTGAAGGACAGGCCAATTTCAGTCTCAATACATGGGAAGGCCGTCTGAAAGGCGCATTTGACAGACAAGCCCTTGCATTGGCCTTTAAATACCAACGCGATGCCCAACCTCGTCCGCACCTTGACGCCGGTATCGCCTTACAAAAACTGAATCTGACCCCTTACTTGGAAGACCTGAAAACCCAGCCATCACTGAATCTTCCTTCCCTGCTGGCCAAATCCTGGTTGCCCGACATTGAGGCCAACCTCCAAATCGGCAGCATTCAAACTGCCGGCCTGCAATTAGAAAACGTCGAATCCCTGCTCACCGCCGATAAAGAACATATCGCCCTGCACCGTTTCAAAGCCGGGCTTTATGGCGGCAAAACCGAGGGCGGCCTGAGTATTGCGGCGACCCAACCTGCTTCCTACCACCTTCAGCAAAACGCAAAAGGCATACAAATTCAGCCGCTGCTACAAGACCTGTTCGGTTTCCACAGCTTCAGCGGCAGCGGCGACGCCGTTATCGACATTAAAACTACCGGCAATGACCGTGCCCAAATGATACAAGCCTTAAACGGCAGCCTGCTTCTCGATATTACCAACGGCGCATGGCACGGCATCGATATGGACAGCATTCTGAAAAACGGCATCTCTTCGGAAAAAATCGACAACAGCAACCTCAAAACCCCTTTCCATCATTTCATCCTCAATAGCGAAATCGAGAAAGGCATCAGCCATCATATCAACACCGAACTGTTTTCCGACAGTCTGCACGTTGTCAGCAGCGGCTATACCGATTTGAATACCCAAAAGCTGTCCGAAAACCTGCTTATCAGCAATGTACTGCAACCTAAAAACAAACCGATTCCCCTAAAAATCGGCGGTACCGTACAAAACCCTTCCATTACCCTCGATTACAGCCGCTTGACCAATGGCATGAACACACCGGCAGAAAAACAAAAAGCCCTTCAAAAAACCATACAAGAACAATGGAAGTGGCTCAAACCGCGCTAGGTTTTCAAATCAAAGGCCGTCTGAAACCCAAAAAGTTTCAGACGGCCTTTTAACAGATACATTATCAGAATAAAATGTTCACTTAGGAATGACCATATACACAATCAGTGCAACAATGATGGCAAACCATATCGCCAACATTATCAAGCCTTTTTTGGAGAGTTTTCTTTTTCTCCAATCGAGCCTCAATATTTCTACCGTACCCTCAAACATAGACCAAATCATTTCCATCAATATTTGCAGTAGAAATTCCAATAAATCCGACATCTACAAACCCAAACGCTCCCAAATCTCATCGATTTTGGCCGTAACGGCAGGGTCTTTTTTGATCACACGCCCCCATTCGCGGTCGGTTTCACCCGGCCATTTGTTGGTCGCATCCAAACCCATTTTGCCGCCGAGTCCGCTGACAGGGCTGGCGAAGTCGAGATAATCGATGGGCGTATTTTCTACCAAAACAGTGTCGCGTACAGGGTCCATGCGCGTGGTTACCGCCCAGATGACTTCTTTCCAATCGCGCACGTCCACATCGTCATCGACTACGATGATGAATTTGGTGTACATAAACTGGCGCAGGAACGACCAGCAACCCATCATCACGCGCTTGGCGTGTCCGGCGTACTGTTTTTTCATGCTGACCACCGCCATGCGGTAGGAGCAGCCTTCGGGTGGCAGATAGAAATCGGTGATTTCGGGGAACTGCTTTTGCAAAAGCGGGACGAACACTTCGTTCAACGCCACGCCCAAAACAGCAGGCTCATCGGGTGGTTTGCCTGTGTAGGTAGAGTGGTAAATCGGGTTTTCACGCATGGTGATGCGCTCGACCGTAAACACAGGGAAATGGTCCTGCTCATTGTAATAGCCGGTGTGGTCGCCGTATGGGCCTTCCAACGCGGTTTCGTTTGGATGAATGACACCTTCCAACACGATTTCTGCACGGGCAGGCACTTGCAAATCGTTGCCGATACATTTCACCAGCTCCGTCCGCGAACCGCGCAGCAGTCCGGCAAACTGGTATTCGCTTAAAGTATCGGGAACAGGCGTTACCGCGCCCAAAATGGTGGCGGGGTCGCAACCGAGGACAACGGAGACGGGATACGGCGTGTCAGGATTGAGTTTGCGGAATTCCTGATAATCCAACGCGCCGCCGCGATGCGACAGCCAGCGCATAATCAGCTTGTTTTTGCCGATTAACTGCTGACGGTAAATGCCCAAGTTCTGGCGTTTTTTGTGCGGCCCGCGCGTTACGGTCAAGCCCCACGTTACCAGCGGCGCAACGTCTTCCGGCCAGCAATGCTGAATCGGAAGTTGATACAAATCAACGTCGTCACCTTCCCACACGATTTCCTGACACGGCGCGTTTTTCACCACGTTCGGCGCCATGCTCCAAATATCTTTCAGCAACGGCAGTTTGGAAAACGCGTCCTTAATGCCTTTGGGCGGTTCGGGTTCTTTCAGATACGCCAGCGTCTGCCCGATTTCGCGCAGCTTGGATACGCTGTCCGCACCCATGCCCAGCGCCACACGCTCAGGCGTACCAAACAGATTCGCCAACACGGGATAATCGTAGCGCGTACCGTCAGGCTTAATCGGATTTTCAAACAACAACGCCGGCCCTTCGGCGCGCAGCACGCGGTCGGCAATTTCGGTCATTTCCAAATACGGCGACACCGGATGCTGAATGCGCTTGAGTTTGCCATCAGCTTCCAATCCGGCGATAAATTCTCGCAGATCTCTGTATTTCATGTTGATCCTTATTTGAGGCCGTCTGAAAACCAAATTTTGGATTTCAGACGGCCTGAATCATATATTGCAATATGGCTTTGGGGCATTCGCTGTTTTCAGCAAAAACCAATATGTACCATATGGGTTGTGAATACTGAACTTCCAGCCCTTGTAGCAGAAATCTATCCACGTTTCACCTGTAATCGTATCAGACACGAAGGTAATAGGCATTCCGCTGAAGTGGACAATTTGCTCAATAGCGGACAGGTTTACAAAACAGTTGCAGGAAAAGGTAGGAAATATCAAGTATGGTTTCGTTCAAGAGAGGAATGTTTACCTTTTGTTCTTAGTAATCCGATCCGAATACCGCATCTATCCTTGCCTGCGCTTCAGCGTATTCTATGCCTTGGTAAAAGTCGCGTACCAGCGGATGTTTACTGCTTTGATGGAGTTGTAGCAGAGGACGTTGGTTATTGAGCTGAGTAACGACATTACAATGCAGACCGAAGGTGTTGGTTTCATATGGGGGCAGCCAGTTGCATATCATACCGAAATAAACAACGTTTTCCGGATTATCATGGAAGTGGCTTTTATAATCGTTAAAACTCTTTTCGCTGACAGATACCCATACGCCGTATTCCAACGTTTCCTCATGTCCGATAATGGGGATATGCAGCACCGTGCGGATAAAGCGGTCAGTTTGGTCAGGATAGCGGATAATGCAGAAATCACCGTTACACTCGGCCTGGTAGGTACTACGTTCGTCCTCGCTTAACTCATTATAGGGATCTGGAGTGATAAAGCCGATTGCGGGCATCTCTTCATGATTTTCGCCGCAGGAAGTACAAGTGTACATAATGGATTCCTTTTGAATTTTAGATTCTTTAATTCCACAACCAACTTTCCAAACAGGCCGTCTGAAAACAGACTTCCATTTCGGGTTTGAAAGATAAACCAGCAGCTATTGTACCTGCCAAATCTGTTCAAATCCCAACTTTCCACGTCCGAATTTCGAGTTTTTTTGCAAACTACCGTCAAATTTAAACAATATCTGCTTGTGATTGCTTTCAGACAGCCTTATCTTTGGTAAAATTCCAACTTAATCCAGTCATCAATCAATATTTATCGTGGGACGGCGGCCATGTTTGCAATTTTAGAATCTTTTTTCGTTGAATACGGCTATGCGGCCGTGTTTTTCGTTTTGGTTATTTGCGGCTTCGGCGTGCCGATTCCTGAAGATTTGACACTGGTAACCGGCGGTGTGATTTCCGGCCTGGGTTATACCAACTCGCATATTATGTTTGCCGTCGGCATGCTTGGCGTATTGGTAGGCGACGGCTTTATGTTTGCGGCCGGCCGGATTTGGGGACAAAAAATCCTTAAATTCAAACCGATTGCCCGCGTGATGACGCCCAAACGCTATGCCCAAGTACAGGAAAAATTCGACAAATACGGCAACTGGGTTTTATTCGTCGCCCGTTTCCTGCCTGGCCTGCGTACTGCCGTTTTCGTGACTGCAGGCATCAGCCGCAAGGTTTCCTACCTGCGCTTCATCCTGATGGACGGCTTGGCTGCGCTGATTTCCGTTCCGGTTTGGATTTATCTGGGCGAATACGGCGCACGCAATACCGACTGGCTGATGAAAAAAATGCACAGCCTGCAATCCGGTATCTTTACCGTACTGGGCATCGGCGCAGTCATCGTCGGCTGGATTTGGTGGAGAAAACACCGCCGCCATACCTTCTTCCGTGAAAAATTACACGAAAAACGCGCTGCAAAAGCCAAAAAACAAGCCGATCAATAAACCATTTCAGGCCGTCTGAAACACTTCCCTGCTTTCAGACGGCCTCAATCATTCATCAGAAACACCATGAAACAAAAAATCTTCGTCCTCTACACCGGCGGCACCATCGGCATGACCCAAAGCAGCGCCGGCCTGCGCCCCGACACCGCGCTCGTCGATAAAGCCCTTGCCCCCTTTTCAGACGGCCTTGATTTCGAATGGCACGTTTGCCAGCCGCTCATCGATTCGTCCGCAGTAACGCTGCAAAACCAACGCGACTGGCTGGAGCTTATTATTGCCAAACTGCCTGACTATGACGGCATCTTGGTGCTGCACGGCACGGATACCATGGCATACACCGCCAACCTCTTCGCCCTTTCGCTGCAAGGCTTGGACAAACCCGTTATCCTGACCGGCTCACAATGGCCTTACGATGCCGCCAACAGCGATGCGCCGCGCAACCTTGCCACCGCCGTTTCCGCCTTCTCGCTCAAGCTCAAACAAGTGGCCATTGCCTTTGACGGCAAACTCTTCCCCGCCGTCGGCAGCAGCAAGGTCAGCACCGAGACCGCCGCAGGTTTTGACAACCTGCATTTTGGCGCACTCGCAGAATGGGATGAAAACAAAGGTTGGCACAATATTCGTACCGCCCCGACCCAACATTCAGACGGCCTCAAACCGCGTCTTCCAAATCCTGAAGCCAAAGTTTCCGTCCGCACGCTGATTCCCGGTTATGCCGCACAAGAACTTTCAGACAGCCTGCCCTATCTTTCCGCCCAAGCCCTAATCCTGCAAAGCTACGGCCACGGAAATGCGCCAAGCAACGATGCGTTTGTCCGATCCGTCCAAGCCTTTACGCAACAAGGAAAATTGCTGCTCAACATCAGCCAAGTGCCGCAAGGTTGCGCCGCCGCCGTCTATGCCCAAGGCGATGCTTTGCGTCAGGCAGGTATCATCAACGGCGGCAAATGCAACCTTGAAACCGCCACTGCATTGATGACCTTTGCCGTATCTCATGACTGGAATGCGGATAAGGTGCAACAGGAATTGCGACAATTAAATCTGCTGTAAACCGCCATTAAATATGACTTTCACCGACACCCACTGCCATCTTGCCGACCCCAAACTTGCCGATACGCTGCCTGCCGTGCTTACCGAAGCGCAAGCCGCCGGCGTGGCGCGTTTTATCGTACCGGCTACATCCCCCAAAGATTGGCGGGCAGTTGCGCAGCTGGAAAGGCCGTCTGAAAACATCCATATCGCTTTGGGCATTCATCCGTGGTTTTCAGACGGCCTTAACGAGGCGGCATTCCAAGAATTAGAGTCCGAATTAATCCGGCATCCGCAAGCATGGGTTGGCGAAATCGGCTTGGATTTTTATGGCAAAGAGCAAACCCAAGCGCAACGCGACACGCAAACCGACGTCTTTATCCGCCAACTCATCCTCGCCCAAAACCTCAACCGCCGCGTCATCATCCATAATCTGAAAGCCTCTGCCGCTATTGCCGCCGCCGTCAAAACCGCCGGTTTCACACGAGGCGGTATCGTTCACGCCTTCTCCGGCAGCGTAGAAGAAGCACGGATTTTGGTGAAACTCGGCTTCAAAATCGGCATAGGCTCGCTGCTGCTCAATCCCAATGCAAAAAAAGTCCGTGCCGCCTTACAAGCCTTAGACGACACGGATTTTGTTCTCGAAACCGACAGCCCTTTTATGCTCGGCCATGAAACCAATACACCAGCCAACATCCGCCGTATCGCCGAAATTGCCGCCGAATTGCGCGACGTACCACTGGTACAACTGGCTGAAATCACCGAGCAAAACGTGGATTCCCTGCTCCATACTTCCCCTTAATATGCCGACCTCAAGGCATCAAAAAGCCTTTCCCTACCATTTCGTTTCCAAACCAACACACTCTGCCTCCCCTACCCCATATTCATGAATAAAAAGCGATACAAGGCCGTCTGAAAAAATGTTTTTGGCACAAAATATCGTTCATTGCACCATTTCAGCTTTTTCAAGCCGTATTTTCCACTTGATTGATAAAAAGTATTACGCATATTATTGGGCAAACTTTTTATTTACGTTAAAATATGCTTTTTTTTGATAATAAGGCCGTCTGAAACAGGCGGAAAATACTTATGGCAGAACAACATACACACTCCTCTACTTGGAAAAGCAAAATTAATGCCCTCGGCCCGGGTATCATGATGGCTTCGGCGGCAGTCGGCGGCTCGCACCTGATTGCCTCCACGCAGGCAGGCGCACTTTACGGCTGGCAGCTTGCGCTGATTATCATTCTGACCAACCTGTTCAAATACCCGTTTTTCCGCTTCAGCGCACATTACACGCTGGACACGGGCAAAAGCCTGATTGAGGGCTATGCCGAAAAAAGCCGCGTTTATTTGTGGGTATTTTTGATTTTATGTATTGCATCAGCAACGATTAATGCCGGTGCAGTCGCCATCGTTACCGCCGCCATCGTCAAAATGGCGATCCCGTCGCTGACTTTCGATGCCGGCATGGTGTCCGTCATGATTATGGTTTCCTGCCTGCTGATTTTGGCAAGTGGCCGCTATAAAGCATTGGACAACGTTTCCAAAATCATCATCGTCAGCCTGACCATTGCCACCGTCGCCGCAGCAGCCGTGGCCATGTCTCGCGGCATGCAGATGAAACCCGACTTTATCGAGCCTACCCCGTGGACACTAGCAGGCTTGGGCTTCCTCATCGCGCTGATGGGCTGGATGCCTGCACCGATTGAAATTTCCGCCATCAACTCTTTGTGGGTTACCGAAAAACAACGCATCAACCCTTCCAGCTACCGCGACGGTATTTTCGACTTCAACGTCGGCTACATTACCAGCGCGATTTTGGCGGTCGTTTTCCTCGCCTTGGGTGCATATGTACAATACGGCAACGGCGAGGAAGTGCAAATGGCGGGCGGCAAATATGTTGGCCAACTGATTAATATGTACGCCGTTACCATCGGCGACTGGTCTCGTCCATTAGTGGCATTTATTGCTTTCGCCTGCATGTACGGCACCACCATTACCGTAGTGGACGGCTACGCGCGCGCGATTGCCGAACCGGTACGCCTGCTGCGCGGCAAAGACAAAACCGGCAATGTCGAATTGTTTGCTTGGAACATCTGGGTTGCAGGCTCAGGCTTGGCCGTAATTTTCTGGTTCAACAGCGCGATGGCGGAACTGCTCAAATTCGCCATGATCACCGCCTTCGTTGCCGCCCCTGTGTTCGCTTGGCTGAACTACCGCCTCGTC
The DNA here is from genome assembly GCF_001618065.1 of Neisseria flavescens. Classification (GTDB taxonomy): domain Bacteria; phylum Pseudomonadota; class Gammaproteobacteria; order Burkholderiales; family Neisseriaceae; genus Neisseria; species Neisseria flavescens_A. The sequence goes on along the minus strand of NZ_LAEI01000041.1, from coordinate 67,714 downwards.
AAAGGCGACAAACGCCACAAACTGACCATGGGCATGAATTTCCTTGCCATTATCGGTTTGATTTACTTAACCGGCTTTACCGTTTTGTTCCTGCTGAACCAAACAGGCATCTTGGCTGCTCCTAAATAAGCCCATATGAAAAAGGCCGTCTGAAACTTAAAAACAGGTTTCAGACGGCCTTTCCAATCCATCATATCTTTTTGAATTTTCATTCAAACCCATTATAATGACTCCTTATTTCGCCGTTGCAGACCACTCGACGGCATCCGTATTTTGGAAAATTTATGAAGCCGTCTATCTTAGAAAAACTACAACAACTCAGCGACCGACTGGAAGAAGTCACGCACCTGCTCGGTCAGCCTGAAGCCACGTCCGACATGGACAACTACCGCAAACTCACACGCGAACACGCCGAACTGACCCCCGTAGTCGAAGTCTTCCAAAACTATCAGCTGGCGCAAAGCGACTTGGCAGATGCCGAAGAAATGCTGTCCGACCCCGAAATGAAAGACTTTGCCGCCGAAGAAATCGAAGCGGCCAAAGCCAAAATCGACACGCTCGATACCGAATTGCAAAAACTGCTATTGCCAAAAGATGCCGACGACGACAAAAACATCTTCATCGAAGTGCGCGCCGGAACGGGCGGCGACGAAGCCGCGCTGTTTGCAGGTGATTTACTGCGTATGTACAGCCGCTACGCCGAGCGCAACCGCTGGCAGGTTGAAATCGTTTCCGCAAACGAAAGCGAATTAGGTGGCTATAAAGAAGTCATCGCCCGCATTATCGGCTTGGGCGCATACAGCCGTCTGAAATTTGAATCCGGCGGCCACCGCGTACAACGCGTTCCTGCCACCGAAAGCCAAGGCCGTATCCACACCTCTGCCTGTACCGTTGCCGTCATGCCCGAAGCAAACGAACTGGAAGACATTGAACTGAACCCGGCCGACCTGCGCATCGACACCTTCCGCGCATCCGGTGCTGGTGGTCAGCACATCAACAAAACCGACTCCGCCGTCCGCATTACCCACTTGCCGACAGGCATGGTGGTCGAATGCCAAGACGGCCGCAGCCAACATGCCAACAAAGCACAGGCGATGAAAGTCCTCGCCGCCCGCTTAAACGACGCGCAAAAACGCGAAGCACAAGCCAAAGAAGCCGCCGAACGCAAATCCCTAATTGGCAGCGGCGACCGCAGCGAACGCATCCGCACCTACAACTACCCGCAAGGCCGCGTGACCGACCACCGCATCAACCTTACCCTGCACAAACTGGATTTTGTGATGGACGGCGACTTGGAAGAAATCACCAATGCCCTGATTGCCGAGCATCAAGCCGAGCTTTTGGCGGCAATGAGGGATTGATATTTGCCTCACTCTGATCATCATTACCAATATAAAATCCGTCTGAAATGTAAATTTCAGACGGATTTTATTTAAAAACAAACAAACCTATAAAACAGTATTTATTTTGAGATTTGCTCCAAGGTCTGGATCATCAATAATTTAAAAGACTGTTGTAAAGGTTCAGGAAGTTGTAAAAAAATCAGTTCGACCGGCATTTCTTCTAAATCCTTTAATGTATTGTTTTGCTGTCTTTCCAAGTATTCTGCTAGCAGAAAAATAGACGAAACACGGCATCCCAATGCATCAGCAAGATATTTTAAGATAGCCTCACTGTATCCTTGATTACCATTCTCAAGATTGGAGATATTACTTTTCGAAGTATTTGCAAAATCAGCAAGTTGCTGCTGTGTCCAACCTTTTTGTTTTCTCAAAAATCTAATTGCACGACTTATATTCATGCAAAAGATATTAGAGAGAAATAGATTCAATTGAAATTGTATTGCTGTACTTCTTGACATAAAAATACTTAAATGCAATACTTCATACAGTTTTACTGTACTTTTCCATTTTTATGAAACTTTAAATCTTGAGGTGACCAAATGAAAATTAAACACTATCTCTTTGCTGGGATTTTACCAGTAATGTTATTAACTGGTTGTATGGGGGGCTTACCTTCATGCGGTTCAAGTGATGCAGAAGATTTGGTTAAAAAAATCATTAACCAACGCTCATTTCTTTTAGGTCAATTTGTTTCATTGGATGATGTGGAAGAAACTGCCGTTAATCATGATGCCGAAATAAGAGTATGTTCTGCCAAATTGACCACAACAAAAGGAAGTGAAAACATCACTTACTCAATTAAATGGCAGAATAAAGATAAAAGTAGTTTCTACTTAGAAATCAATTAAATATTAGGAGTGATACAAATGAAGGGACAAATTTTAGACTTTTCAATTCAAAACGGTGGTGGTCTGATCAACGGGGAGGATGGTAAGCGTTATCCATTTAAAAGCGAAGAATGGAAAGAACAAAACATTCCTACTCGAGGCATGAATGTTGATTTTGATATTAATGGAGATGGTCAGGCTATTGGTATTTACAAGGCACTAAATAGCAGTTCATCTAATAATGTCGTAAATGCATTCAATACTGTGGCGCAATCCAGAAATGAAAATGGACAATTATCACTGTTTGCCTTATTTTTGGAAACGCTATCTAAACGTTATGCACAATTTTCAGGGAGAGCATCCAAACGAGAATTTTGGGGATATACACTCTTTAGAATAATTGCAGATTTTTCCATTTTTATTGTCGCAATAATAATGTCTGAAATTAGCAGAAGTCTTGGAGATATTTTCTTCCTCCTATATTACCTATTTGCTCTAGCTGTAATTATTCCATCTTTATCTGTCGTTATTCGCCGTCTCCATGATATAGGAAAATCAGGTTGGTGGTTTCTCATTATACTTATTCCTATTATTGGCCCAATCTGGCTAATTGTTTTGATGTGCCAACCATCCTTCAATGGGGATAATCAATGGGGTAGTATGCCTGAAAACTAACCTTCTAGAGTAAGGCCATCTGAAACAAAAATTTCAGATGGCCTTTCCCAATGAATTAATCAAACTTTGTCTTACTCATTTCTATTTTACTGATACTCTAATACTTCCAAAAATTATGACTTAACCTTCAATCACTGATCTCCATTTCTAAATTACCTGAATACCAGAATTTCCCCTATGAACAGTATATTTAAAATAGTGCGATCTTTTTTAAAATTAAAAAATATTTATTTTGAGTAAATATGTAAACTGATACTTTTAGAGAAAATCATGATGCCCTGATTGCCGAACATCAAGCCGAGCTTTTGGCGGCAATTGGGGATTGATGGACTTGGTCCATTGCGTTTATACTTTTCAGACGGCCTGATGACATATGTCAATATGACCGTGTATATGTTATCCCAAAGTGATAAAATGCAGCACCAGCTGCGCCCCAGCAACACCCTTCTACAATCACCGAAAGAGAGGACACAAAATGGCAAAAATCCTGATCGCACCGGTATCTACCGGCCTGAGCGCCGATGCAGCGGCAAAAGCATTCGCAGCGGCATTAAATGCACAAGTTTTCCAAGCCGTTGACTCCACTACAGAAGCCCTGTTGGCTCAAGGCAAGAGCGACGACTGGTTTGACGCACTTGTCGGTAAAGTTGCAGCATTGAATGCAGATAACCTCGTTATCGAAGGCATCACTCCTGATGCAGACAAATTGTTCTTGGCAGGCAAAAACATCGAATTGGCGTTGTCTTTGGACGCAGGCGTTGTATTGGCGCTGAAATCCGACAACACCGACGCAGCCACCGTCGCCCAACAATTAAACCTCACCAAACAGCTCTACACCAACTCCCCGGGCTTATTGGAAGGCTTTATCATTGACGGCGCAGCAGCCGCTTTAGGCGCACAAGTTGCCGAGCAAACCGGCCTGACTTTCTTCGGCTCCAGCGACAAACTGCAAGATGTATCCGCTTTGGCCAAACGCGAAGCCAAACGCCTGTCTCCAGCTCAATTCCGTTACAACCTGATCGATTTCGCACGCAAAGCCGATATGCGCATCGTTCTGCCTGAAGGCGCAGAACCACGCACCGTCGCTGCCGCCGCTATCTGTCACGAAAAAGGCATCGCCCGTTGCGTACTGTTGGCTACCCGCGAAGAAGTTGAAGCCGTAGCGAAAGAACGCGGTATCTCCCTGCCTGATTCTTTGGAAATCATTGATCCTGCTACTTTGGTTGAGCAATACGTTGAGCCGATGTGCGAATTGCGCAAATCCAAAGGCCTGACTCCTGAAGATGCACGCAAACAGCTGCAAGACACCGTCGTACTGGGTACCATGATGATGGCTCAAAACGACGTGGACGGTTTGGTTTCCGGCGCAGTCCACACTACTGCCAATACCATCCGTCCTGCCCTGCAACTGATTAAAACCGCTCCGGGTGCAAGCCTCGTATCCAGCGTATTCTTCATGTTGCTGCCTAACCAAGTATTGGCATTTGCCGACTGCGCGGTTAATCCGAACCCAATGCCTGAACAACTGGCCGACATCGCCATCCAATCTGCCGACAGCGCCAAAGCTTTCGGTATCGATCCAAAAGTAGCCATGATTTCCTACTCTACCATCAACTCAGGCAGCGGCCCTGATGTCGATGCAGTGATCGAAGCAACCAAACTGGCGAAAGAGAAACGCCCTGATTTGGCCATCGAAGGCCCGCTGCAATACGATGCGGCTACCGTTCCATCTATCGGCCAATCCAAAGCTCCGGGCAGCGCTGTCGCCGGTCAAGCAACCGTTTTGGTTTTCCCAGACCTCAATACCGGCAACTGTACTTACAAAGCCGTACAACGCAGCGCCAACGTCCTGAGCGTAGGCCCGTTGCTGCAAGGCTTGCGTAAACCGGTTAACGACTTGTCCCGCGGCGCATTGATTGAAGACATCGTCTTCACCATCGCCCTGACTGCCGTTCAAGCCAAACAAATGCAAGGCTGATTGACAAGCTGATACTTTGAAATCAAAGGCCGTCTGAAACCGATGTTTCAGACGGCCTTTCGTATCTTTGCGCCAACTATATTATAATTCGCCATTATTTTCTGAAAGACTGCCCCAATGACTGCCTACCAGCAACAACTAGCCGACAAAAAGCAATATCTTCAGCAACTTTTCCAAGGACTAGATTTCCCTGAAATTGAAGTCTTTGAATCTCCGGAACAGCATTACAGGATGCGTGCCGAGTTCCGCATCTGGCATGAAGGCGGCGAAATGTTTTACGCCATGTTTGAACGCGAGCAAAAGGCAAGTGGGGCAAGTCTGATCCGTTGCGACCAATTTCCTGCCGCGTCCGAATCCATCAATACCTTGATGCCGAAATTGATTGAAGCCGCATCCAATCATCCCGAGCTGAAAAACCGCTGGTACGCCGTCGAATTTTTATCCACTTTAAGCGGCGAAATGCTGGTTACCATGATTTACCACAAGAAGCTGAACGAAGCATGGCAACAAGCCGCGCAAGAGCTGGCGCACAATTTGGGCATCCACATCATCGGCCGTAGCCGCGGACAAAAAATCGTATTGAGCCAAGATTTTGTGACCGAAGCGTTGGAAGTCAACGGCAAGACCTTCCGCTATCGTCAAATCGAGGGCAGCTTTACCCAACCCAATGCCCAAGTATGCCAAAAAATGCTGACTTGGGCGTGTGATGCTGCGCAAAACTTAGGCAAAGACCTGCTTGAGTTGTACTGTGGCAACGGCAATTTCACCCTGCCGCTTTCGCAACATTTCAATCAAGTGTTGGCGACCGAAGTATCTAAAACCTCCGTCAACGCCGCCCAATGGAATATTGAAGCCAACCAAATTACCAATCTTAAAATCGCCCGCCTGTCTGCGGAAGAATTTACCGAGGCCTACACGCAAAACCGCGAATTCCGCCGCCTGCAAGAACAAAGCATCGACTTGAAAAACTATGATTTTTCAACTATTTTTGTCGATCCTCCACGCGCCGGTGTTGATAATGAGACGCTTAAATTGGTTGCCCGATTCGACAACGTCCTCTATATTTCCTGCAATCCTGAGACCCTGCGCGCCAACCTCGATACGCTCTGTCAAACCCATACTATCGAACGCGCCGCCCTGTTCGATCAATTCCCATTTACCCACCATATCGAAAGCGGCGTTTGGTTGAAGAAAAAATAAAATCATATAAAAAGGCCGTCTGAATGTTCAGATGGCCTTTAATTAACGGCATATTAAGCGATTTTCAAATCAATCCGCTTCCAAAACTACTTTCATGGCTTGGTTTTCAGCAGCGTGTTTGAACACATCGTAAGCTTTTTCCAATTCGCTGAATTTGAAATGGTGGGTCATCATTTTGGTGTAATCCACTGAGCTGCTGGAAATGGCTTTCATCAGCATTTCTGTGGTATTGGCGTTAACCAGGCCGGTAGTAATGGCAAGGTTTTTAATCCACAGTTTTTCCAGTTTGAAATCAACGGATTGGCCATGTACACCAACCACAGCAATATGGCCGCCAGGTTTCACGATGTCTTGGCACATATTCCAAGTCGCAGGGATACCGACCGCTTCGATGGCGCAATCTACGCCGTCTTCACCGACGATAGCGGCAACTTGCTTGCTTACATCGCCGGAAGCAGGGTTAATGGTATGGGTCGCGCCCAATTCTTTCGCCAGTTTCAAACGATTTTCGTCCATATCGCAAACGATGATAGCGGCAGGGCTATACAGTTGCGCAGTCAGCAATGCAGACATACCGACAGGGCCGGCACCGGCGATGAATACGGTATCGCCAGGTTTCACATCACCATATTGCACGCCAATTTCGTGGGCGGTCGGCAAAGCATCGCTCAACAGCAGGGCAACTTCTTCGTTGACGTTGTCAGGCAACGGAACCAAGCTGTTGTCGGCATAAGGCGTACGGACGTATTCGGCCTGAGTACCGTCAATCATATAGCCCAAGATCCAACCGCCGCTGCGGCAGTGTGAATAAAGTTGGATTTTACAGTTGTCGCAAGTACAGCATTTGCTGACACATGAAATAATGACTTTATCACCGACTTTGATGTTTTTTACAGCATCGCCGACTTCTTCTACAATACCGATGCCCTCATGACCGAGAATACGACCGTCGGCAACTTCAGGGTTTTTACCCTTCCAAATACCCAAGTCAGTACCGCAAATCGTGGTTTTAACGATTTTGACGACTGCATCGGTCGGATCGATAATTTGAGGGCGAGGTTTTTCTTCGAAGCGAATGTCGTTTGCGCCATGATAAACCATTGCTTTCATGTGAATCTCCTTGAGCGGTTAATAAACTTTAACAATACAGCGTAAATCCACGTTAACTATATTTATATACCCCTCCACAAGATAAGTCAATTCTGATTATTATTTTGTATTTTATGCTGTAACATACTGTTTTAAAAATAAATAATTAAAAAGTAAATATTAATGAGCACACCAACATCCTTCGCACGACGACTCATCGATTGGCAACGGCAGCATGGCCGCCACAACCTGCCTTGGCAGGTCAAAGACCCTTATTCCGTCTGGCTTTCAGAAATCATGCTCCAACAAACGCAGGTTGCTACCGTATTGGACTACTATCCGCGTTTCTTAGCCAAATTCCCAACCGTGCAATCGCTTGCCGCTGCGCCGCAAGACGAGGTTTTATCCTTGTGGGCAGGTTTGGGCTATTACAGCCGCGCACGCAACCTGCACAAAGCCGCGCAACAAGTCGTCGGACAATTTGGCGGTATCTTTCCGCCCAAACGCAAAGACTTGGAAACACTCTGCGGCGTAGGCAGAAGTACCGCCGCCGCCATTTCTGCCTTTGCTTTCAACCGACGCGAAACCATCTTGGACGGCAACGTTAAACGCGTTCTCTGCCGTGTCTTTGCCCAAGACGGCAATCCGCAAGATAAAAAATTTGAAAACTCGCTCTGGACGCTTGCCGAAAGCCTGCTGCCGTCTGAAAACGCCGATATGCCTGCCTATACACAAGGGCTGATGGATTTGGGCGCAACCGTCTGCAAACGAACAAAACCTTTGTGCCATCAATGCCCTATGGCAGATATCTGCGAAGCAAGAAAACAAAACCGCATTGACGAACTGCCTCGCAAAAAAACTGCTCCAGAAGTGCAAACCCTACCGCTTTACTGGCTGATTATTCATAACACTGACGGCGCATTATTGCTTGAAAAACGCCCTGCCAAAGGCATTTGGGGCGGTCTGTATTGCGTACCCTGTTTTGAAAAATTAGACGATTTGTATGCTTACTCCGAACGCTTCGGCATTATTTCAGACGGCCTTGAAGAACAAACCACATTTACCCACCGCCTGACCCACCGCTTATTGATGATTACTCCTTTTCAGACGCAACAAAGGCCGTCTGAACATCTTTCAGACGGCCTTTGGGTATCAGCGGAACATTTGGCGGATTATGGTTTGCCCAAACCTTTAATCAAATATTTGGCGAAAGGCTAAACCGCCCTATTCCACAATCTCTTTAAATACAACCTCTTTTCCGCCGCGAATCAGTACGGCAAACCCATCGCCAATCTGCCAACGCGAGCTTGGATTGGCGTACTCGACGCCCTGACTCCGCAAGCGGACTTGCACCAGTTTCTCAACCGTATTGCCTTCACGCAGCTCAACCATCATCGGGCTGTGACTGTTGATATAAATTGCAGTAATCGTCCGACCTTGTGCGGATTGATAACGGACAGAATACGTCTGCGCCTGTGCAATAACCGGTAACGGCGCATCAGGGCGCACGGCCTTATACGAGCCGCACGCAGCGCACAAACTCACGCACAAAGCGCAGATGATTTTGTTCAACATAGGCATAGATTAGTAATGGTGATGCGGAATCTCGCCATCAAGCCGGTAATAAGTGCCGCAATACGGGCATTCAATCTCACTGTTGGACTGAATCGGCAAGAACACGCGCGGATGGCCGTCCCATGTTTCATGATTAGGGCCGGAGCAATGCAGCGGCAAATCCTGCGGCTTGATGACTACAACGTTTTTTTCAGACTGTGTACTCATGGTTTGGTTCCTCACTATGTTTTCTTATCTTCCGATATTGTAAAGCAAAACGGCCGCTAGGTTCGACTGAAAACATTATATAATCACTTTTTTCAGACGGCCTTTGATGATTATGACTACACTGCTCCGCCTTCAAGATTTCGATACTTCCGATTCCGCTTCATTTCTTTATACACTCAGCGCAGCCTATTTGGATCACACCGAACAGGCAGGAGATGAGGAAATGTCCGGCCTTAACGACGAACAGCATACATTGACCGCCCTTTGCTATCTCGACAGCCAAATTCAAGAAGGCGGCTTCGTACAGCTTATCGCTTCAGGATACGGAGAATACATCTTCGGCAATCCGGTTGCCGACAGCCTGCGACGCTGGCGCATCAAGCCGATACCGAAAATCTTAGACAAAGCCAAAGCCCTGTACGAAAAACACGGCGAAGCCATTGAAAAAATGGCAGACGAGCAAAGGGATTTCGACGAAATCCGCAAAGCTTTTCCCGATTTTGAAGAGCTTGACGGCGATTATTATGACGTTGCCGACGAAGACTTGGAAACTGCGGCAGCCTACGTTCAGGCAAATTGGGATAATTTTGCCAAACTGTCAGGCTGAAACCATAAAACTTTGCCGGTTTGAATCATCTGTTCAAACCGGCAAAATCATCAATACATCGAATTAACGTTTGTTTTTCTGATAAATCGGCATTACTTCAGGCAACATTTTGCGGATTGCATTGATACGCGCCTGATTGGTCGGGTGGGTCGACAAAATAGACAATGAGCTGCCGCCCTGTACTTTGTTCATTTTTTCCCACACGCTTACCGCAGCCTCAGGGTTGTAGCCTGCTTCAGCCATCAAACGTACACCGCCGGCATCAGCTTCGCTTTCCTGATGGCGTGAGAACGGTTTGGTTGCCAATAAATCTGCACCCAAGCCGACCAAATCACCATCCACACCGGTTGAGCTGGCCAAAATCGAACCACCCAAGCCGGTCAATACTTGTCCGCCCAAAGCTTTTTTACTGTGTTCCAACAGAGCATGGGTCATTTCATGGCCGACAACGGCGGCAATTTCATCATCAGTCAGCTTCAATTTCTCTACTATGCCGGTGTACACGGCCATTTTACCGCCCGGCATTGCCCATGCGTTCATTTCATCACTGCGGATAACGTTCATCTGCCAGTTGAAAGGCACGCCGGTTTTGTTGGCGCGCTCAGCATGAGGACGCAGACGTGCAAACACGCGTTGAACGCGTTGAGCAGTTGGAGATGAAACATCCAAAGCTTTTTGACCACGCGCGTTTTGAATGACTTGTGAGTAACTTTTAGCCGCGTCTTCATTTAAAGTCGCAGTATCGTAGCCAACCATATCCGCTACAGAAGTACAGCCGGTCAACGCCAAAATCACGCCCATGCCGGCCCAATATTTTTTATTCCATTTTTTCAACATGTTTTCTCTCTGTGTTTTTAAGTAAATGTAACGATATTGTACCCAAATTTAATACACTTTACACAAAAGGCCGTCTGAACGGTTTCAGACGGCCTTTAAGCGTAACATTTAAGAACGGCGCTGCAACATCCAAGACTCAATCTTACGCGCATCATTTACGCGGGTTGTAGAAGATGGAGAGTTGAGCAACACAATGGTAATCGGCTGATTCTGTACATTGGCCTTAACCACCATAGAACGTCCTGCCTCGCGGATATAGCCGGTTTTCTGCAATTCAATATTCCAGCTACCCTCACGCACCAAGGCATTGGAGTTTTTGTAGTTTTGACGACCGTTTGCCGTCCAAACCGAGCCGTAATTTGAAGTAGAATTTTTACGGATCAGCGGATATTTGCTGGCTGCCGCAACCATGCGGTTCAAATCGCGTGCAGTGGAAACGTTTTGGAAATTCAAACCGGTAGGCTCATAGAAACGGCTGCTGGTCATACCCAGGCTTTGCGCTTTGGCATTCATTGCCGCAACAAACGCACTCATACCGCCCGGATAAGTACGGCCCAACGCATGAGTAGCACGGTTTTCACTGCTCATCAGGCTCAGGTGCAACAGTTCGCCGCGTGTCAGCGTCGTGCCGATGCTCAAACGGCTGCCCGTACCTTTCAGACGGTCGATTTCAGCCTCGGTAATCGTAATCGGCTCGTTCATATCCAGATGCGCATCCAACACCACCATCGCGCTCATCAATTTGGAAATAGAAGCAATCGGCATGACACGATCAGGGTTTTTCTGATACAGCACTTCACCGGTTTTATTATTGAAAATCAAAGCAGATTGCGAAGAAAGCAGAGGACCTGCCAAAGCGGCTTGAGCTTCGACTTGGTCGGCATGACTCAACGCAAAAGCTTCCATCGGGTCATTTTGCACTGGGAAATTTTGCTCCAAAAATTGTCCCAATACATCCATATCATAGGCAACGGCAGGCGCAGAAGCAAAGGCCAATGCCACACCTGTCCATACCATTCCTAAAGTTTTATAGAATTTCATATCTGCCAATTCAAAAAAAATACATTTAATTCAACATTCTGTTAAATTTTTCGCTAATTGTAAAGCGAGTTGAGAAAACTTTGCGTTTGTTTGCGAGATATTCAAATCCAGCACCCGCATCTGTTTCTTAGACGATACAGCACAATGCCTGCTCTGATTTGAAAAAACACAAGATAGTCATTATACTTAGGCTCCTTTGTCAGAGGCATTCCCTCAATTCGGCAATACGCCCGAAATATCTGTTCCCCCTTTACAACACAGCCTCTATACAACCATACGAAGAAATTATTATGTCTGAAGAAAAACGCACCTGTTCATTCTGCGGGAAGTCCGAAAACGACGTTAAAAATCTGATCGAAGGCGAACACGCCTTCATCTGCAACGAATGTGTAGAAACTTGCGGCATGATGCTGCAAGACAACGAGTCCGGCGAAATTGAAAACGAGCTTGCCAAAGTGAAAGAAGGAAACGCCGAGAAAAAACTGCCTACCCCTGCCGAAATCGTTGCCAACCTCAACGACCACGTTATCGGCCAGGAACACGCAAAAAAAGCGTTGGCAGTATCGGTTTACAACCACTACAAACGCCTGCGCCACCCGAAAGCGGAGGGCAAAGTTGAATTGTCCAAATCCAACATCCTGCTCATCGGCCCTACCGGCTCAGGTAAAACCTTGTTGGCGCAATCTTTGGCGCGCAAACTGGATGTACCTTTTGTCATGGCGGATGCCACAACTTTAACCGAAGCCGGTTATGTCGGTGAAGACGTCGAACAAATCATCACCAAACTTTTGGGCAAATGTGATTTTGACGTTGAAAAAGCCCAGCGCGGCATCGTTTATATCGATGAAATCGATAAAATTTCACGCAAAAGCGACAATCCGTCCATTACGCGCGACGTATCTGGCGAAGGCGTGCAACAAGCCTTGCTGAAACTGATTGAAGGCACGGTAGCCAGCGTTCCCCCTCAAGGCGGCCGCAAACATCCGAACCAAGAATTCATCAACGTTGATACCACCAACATCCTCTTTATTTGTGGTGGCGCATTTGCCGGCTTGGAAAAAGTCATCCGTCAACGTACTGAAAAAGGCGGTATCGGCTTTGGTGCGGCGGTGCACAGTAAAGATGAAAACGCCGATATTTCAGCCCTGTTTGAGACAGTCGAGCCTGAAGATTTGATTAAATTCGGTTTAATTCCCGAGCTTATCGGCCGTCTGCCCGTGATTGCTACATTAGCAGAATTGGATGAAGATGCTTTGGTCAACATTTTGACCGAACCGAAAAATGCCTTGGTCAAACAATATCAAACCTTGTTTGAAATGGAAAATGTCGGCCTTGAGTTTGAAGAAGATGCTTTGCGCAGCATCGCCAAACTGGCAATGGAACGCAAAACCGGTGCGCGCGGCCTGCGCTCTATCGTCGAACGTTGCCTCTTAGACACCATGTACGCCCTGCCAGATTTAAAAGGCGTAGCAAAAGTCGTCATCAATAAAGAGGTGGTGGAAAAAGGCGAACAGCCAAAACTTTTCCGCGAAGACGGCAGTGAATATAAGCAATAAGGCTCATTCTCCAAAAAGACGTGTATCCGTTACACGTCTTTTTTTATTTTTTAATAAAACCAAAACCATATTTCCTAATAATGCCCTTATACATGAAAAACAAAGGCCGTCTGAAACATATTCAGACGGCCTTTGTTTTCAAGTTGCTCTAAGTCTGTCTTCATCCGGAGTATTGATGAGAGTGACTTCCTTGAATTTTATGAAGCTTATCTTTTTGCTTTTTTAACAGGAGCAGCTTTGGCGGCAGGCTCAGAAGCCGCAGCTTCAGGAGCAGCAGTTTCAGGAGCAGCTACCGGCTCAGATGCAACAGGCTCAGATGCAGCTGATTCAGCGGTACGTTGATAGCCTTTGTCTTTCATGCAGGCATCAAATACAGCGCGGTCAGCATTTTCACCAGATGCTTGTTGACATTGAGTCATTGCTTCTTCAACAGTGATGCGTGGCGCTGCCGCTTCTTCAGGTTTGGAAGAAGAACAAGCTGCCAACATCAGACTACCGGTTGCAAGAGCGATCAATAAAGTTTTCATAATTGTATATTCCTAAATTTTGATTTTATGGTTTACCGTTAAACGGGAGATACAGGCTACAAAACAAGCTCTGCACCTCAATATTGAGTACATGAGTACAATTTAGTTTCATTTCAGCCTGTAAGTTTTTGATAAATTAATTCTATTGGCGTTAAGACAAATGCTTAATCCTCAATAAACTCAAAACCTTGCAGGCCAGTAAATTTTTCTGTTTTTGAACTGTAAAAATATCAAAACTTGGTCAATCCTAGCCGCAACCATCATTTGGGGAGTCTCTCTTTTTATGGCATAATGGGCTACTTGACGGATTATTCCGCTCCCCATTTTTTTTTCAAACCGCAGAATCAAAATCATACTGCGGTTTATCCATTTCAGAATCAGATTTTTCAGACAGCCTCACCATTCAAAAGGCCGTCTGAACAGAAAGCCACCATCATGAATCCTTTCTCTTCACTCGGTTTAGGCAGCGAATTGGTCTCTGTCCTGACCGATCAGGGTTATGAAAACCCGACGCCTATTCAAGCCGCAGCGATTCCTAAAGCCTTGGCAGGGCACGACCTTTTGGCCGCAGCACAAACCGGCACAGGTAAAACCGCCGCCTTTATGCTGCCCAGCCTCGAACGCCTGAAACGCTACGCCACATCCAGCACCTCCCCTGCCATGCACCCTGTCCGCATGTTGGTATTGACCCCGACCCGCGAACTGGCCGATCAAATCGATCAAAACGTGCAGGCATACATTAAAAATCTTCCTTTGCGCCATACCGTCCTCTTCGGCGGCGTCAATATGGACAAACAAACTGCCGACTTGCGCGCTGGTTGTGAAATCGTTGTCACTACGGTTGGCCGACTGCTCGACCACGTCAAACAAAAAACATTAATTTAAACAAAGTTGAAATCGTCGTACTCGATGAAGCCGACCGTATGCTTGATATGGGTTTCATCGACGATATCCGCAAAATCATGCAGATGTTGCCCAAACAGCGACAAACTCTGCTTTTTTCCGCCACTTTCTCACCGCCTATCCGCAAGCTTGCGCAAGATTTTATGCACACGCCTGAAATGGTCGAGGTGGCCGCGCAAAACACCACCAACGCCAATGTCGAGCAACACATCATTGCCGTTGATGCACTTAAAAAACGCAACCTGCTCGAACGTCTGATTGTTGATTTGCATATGAATCAAGTCATTGTATTCTGCAAAACCAAACAAAGCGTCGATCAAGTTACCCGCGACCTCGTCCGCCGCAACATTGCCGCCCAATCCATCCACGGCGACAAATCCCAACAAAGCCGACTGGAAACCCTCAACGCCTTTAAAGAAGGCACATTACGCGTTTTGGTTGCGACCGATGTTGCCGCACGCGGCCTGGATATTGCCGAGTTGCCTTTCGTCATCAACTACGAGCTGCCAACCCAACCCGAAGATTACGTCCACCGCATCGGACGTACCGGCCGGGCCGGTGCTGACGGCGTTGCCATTTCCTTGATGGATAAAACCGAACAAAAAATGTTTGAATCCATTAAAGAGCTGACCGGCAGCAATTTGAATGTGGAACGCATCGAAGGCTTTGAGCCGCATTGGTGGGGCAACGACAATCAAGATGAAGCCGAAGCGCAACCGGTTCAGCACAACGACAGCCGCTATCGCCGCGAAGATAGAAACAAACGCAACGAATACGCAAATAAATCAGACAAAAACTCGAAAAAAGCAGAAGAGAAAAACGATCCGGGTATTGTCTGCGGCAAAATTGCCGGCAGAACACGCCGCAGCCGTCACGAGCGTCAGCCTTGCGCCCTACTCCAACCTGGTTTTGGCGTAAAGTAAACAACACTGATTAATCGGTTTTCTGATTATTTATCCTAAGCAAAGGCCGTCTGAAACTTATCTTTCAGACGGCCTTTTATTAAACTAAAAATAAAAAGGACGTGATGAACACGCCCTTTATTTTTCCGTTTCAGACGGCCTTTATTATTTAAGGCCGTCTGAAAATCGGTTTACCTTGCTATATTAAACATTCACGGTTTCGGCTACTTCGTTGTAGCTATCGATTTCGTTGAAGTTCATGTAGCGGTAGATTTGGTCGCCCTGCTCGTTGATGATACCGATATTGGCTTGGTATTCTTCAACAGTCGGGATTTTACCCAGTTTGGAGCAGATTGCCGCCAACTCAGCCGAGCCGAGGTAAACAAAGGTGTTTTTACCCAAGCGGTTCGGGAAGTTACGGGTAGAAGTGGACATTACAGTCGCGCCTTCGTGTACTTGTGCTTGGTTACCCATACACAATGAGCACCCCGGCATTTCCATACGCGCGCCTGCACGGCCGAGTACGCCGTAGTGGCCTTCGTCAGACAACTCTTTCGCATCCATTTTGGTTGGGGGAGCCATCCACAGGCGTACCGGGATGTCGGTTTTACCTTCCAAGAGTTTGGAAGCGGCACGGAAGTGGCCGATGTTGGTCATACAAGAACCGATGAACACTTCGTCGATTTTGGTGCCGGAGCGTTCAGACATGAAGCACACGTCGTCAGGGTCGTTCGGGCAAGCAATAATCGGCTCTTTAATGTCGTCCATGTTGATCTCAATCACGGCGGCGTATTCGGCATCTTTATCCGCTTCGAGCAATTCAGGATTTGCCAACCATGCTTCCATGGCTTTGATACGGCGTTCCAAAGTGCGCGAATCTTGATAGCCGTTGGCAATCATGTTTTTCATCAACACAATGTTGGATTTCATGTACTCGATAATCGGCTCTTTGTTGAGCTTCACAGTACAGCCTGCAGCGGAGCGTTCAGCAGACGCGTCAGTTAATTCAAAGGCTTGTTCTACTTTCAAATCAGGCAGGCCTTCGATTTCAAGGATGCGGCCGGAGAAGATGTTTTTCTTACCGGCTTTGGCAACAGTAAGCAGGCCTTGTTTAATCGCGTACAGCGGAATGGCGTTCACCAAATCGCGCAGGGTGACGCCCGGTTGCAGTTTGCCGCTGAAGCGTACCAATACGGACTCAGGCATATCGAGCGGCATTACACCAGTAGCTGCTGCGAAAGCAACCAAGCCCGAACCTGCAGGGAAAGAAATACCGATAGGGAAACGGGTGTGGCTATCGCCGCCGGTACCGACTGTATCAGGCAACAGCAGACGGTTGAGCCATGAGTGAATCACGCCATCACCCGGACGCAGGGATACACCGCCACGGGTAGAGATGAAAGCAGGCAATTCTTTATGGGTTCTCACATCGACAGGTTTTGGATAAGCCGCGGTGTGACAGAAAGACTGCATCACCATATCTGCTGAGAAGCCCAAGCAAGCCAGGTCTTTCAATTCGTCGCGAGTCATCGGGCCGGTGGTATCTTGCGAGCCGACAGTAGTCATACGTGGTTCGCAGTAAGTACCCGGACGCACGCCTTTGCCTTCCGGCAAACCGCAGGCGCGGCCAACCATTTTTTGAGCCAAGGTGAAACCGGCTTTGCTTTCGGCAGGCGCTTGAGGCAGACGGAACTCGGTAGAAGCAGGCAATTTCAGTGCTTCGCGCGCTTTGGCAGTCAGACCGCGACCAATAATCAAGTTGATACGGCCACCGGCTTGCACTTCGTCCAGCAATACTTGTGATTTCAGGCTGAACTCGGCAACAGTTTCGCCGTTTTTCACGATTTTGCCTTCATAAGGCAGGATATCGACGACATCGCCCATTTTCAGAGCAGATACATCAACTTCAATCGGCAATGCACCGGAGTCTTCTTGAGTATTGAAGAAAATAGGAGCAATTTTGCCACCCAGGCATACGCCGCCAAAACGTTTGTTCGGTACGAACGGAATATCTTCGCCTGTATGCCAAATCACAGAGTTGGTAGCAGATTTACGTGAAGAACCGGTACCGACCACGTCGCCAACGTAAGCAACCGGATGGCCTTTAGCTTTGAGTTCTTCCAATAATTTAATCGGACCGACTTCGCCCGGTTTGTCAGGCGTGATGCCATCGCGCGGGTTTTTTAACATCGCCAGCGCGTGCAGAGGGATATCAGGACGGCTCCATGCATCAGGTGCAGGAGAGAGGTCGTCTGTATTGGTTTCACCATCGACTTTGAAGACGGTAACAGTGATTTTTCTGGAACTTTGGCGCGTGAGGTGAACCATTCGGCATCTGCCCAAGATTGCAATACTTCTTGCGCGTATTTATTGCCTTTTTCGGCTTTTTCTTGAACATCGTGGAAAGAGTCAAACATCAACAGAGTGTGTTTCAGACCATTTGCAGCGATAGGCGCAAGTTTGTCGTTGTCCAAGAGTTCGATGAGTGCATGAATGTTGTAACCGCCAAGCATAGTACCCAACAGCTCGGTAGCATACTCAGGGGAAATCAGCGGACTGGATGCGCTGCCTTCGGCAACGGCAGCCAAAAATGAGGCTTTAACTTTGGCGGCATCGTCCACACCGGGTGGTACGCGGTGAGCCAACAGCTCAACCAAGAACTCACCTTCACCGGCAGGTGGATTTTTCAGCAGCTCAACCAAATCAGCAGTCTGCTGAGCAGTCAGAGGAAGGGCGGGAATACCAAGGGCGGCGCGCTCGGCGGCGGCTTTACGATAGGCTTCTAACATCTCTTTGTTCCTTTTTCTGTTTTTTCTTCTGGACAATTGCAAATGATTTGCAATTAAAGATTGTAAACAATCCTTTTAAGTATCATAGACCAGTTTTCAAAAAATGGGAACAGTTATGTTACTAAGTGTAATAAATTTAAACTATTTTGTTTAATGTATTAATAGTTCAACCTATCTAAAGCCGCCCTCTTCTAGACGTTTTAGCCAAACAGACGGGAAACTTCGGCTGATTTTTTACGGTACGGCAATATGATTTCAACGCGGAACAGGCCGTCTGATTGGATATATCTGATTTTCGCGTCGGTGTCATACATCAAAGTCAGGCGCTCTTTCAGATTGCGCAAGGCCATAGAATTGCCTTTATGCGGCTTGGTATTTTCATTAGGTTCCGTTCCGCACGGATTTTCGATACTGATGAAAATAGATGATTTTTCCAATTTTGTTAATACCGTAATTATCCCTGGACGGTGGATAGATTCGACACCATGGAATACAGCATTTTCCAAAAGCGGTTGCAACAGCAGATGCGGCGTTTCTGCATCATCGGGCGCATGGTGCTGCCACATAACCTGTACGCGCATATGTCCCATGCGGATTTGCTCGATGGCAATATATTCCTGCGCCCACTCGATTTCCTGCCCCAAGGTGCTGTTTTGACTACCGTCGCGCAGTTGTGCGCGGAACAGGTTGGCCAGATTTTCCAGCAAAGTTTCCGCATCATACGGACGCAGACGGATTAAGCTGATGGCGGCATTCAGGCTGTTAAACAAGAAATGCGGACGGATACGCGCCGTCAATGCGCTCAGCCTGGCTTCGGAAATGGAGGGCGCAAGGCTGTTTCGGCGGGCGGCTTCGATGTACATGAAACTGAAACAAAAAAGGTCAGCAAGAAGAAGTGTTGAATCAGCGGCCAAATCTCTGTCTTCAAAATCACTAAATCGACAAACAAGAAAATCAGCAGGTTGGAGACATAGGAAACCACGACGCTGTACTGCGAGCGAAGCAGGGACGGCGCAAATGCCTGTAAGAAATAGACTTTAAGTAAAATTAAAAGGATGACGGGGCAAGCCCATGAAAAATGTTGGAAAATCTGTTCCGGATAAGGCACGCCCGATACCGTCATCAATGGAAAGATAAACAAACTGATTAACAAAACAATGAGCAGGCGCACCAGAGTTGCGGAATTGCGCAAATCCGGCACTGCGAAATTCTGGTTTATTTGACGTATAATAGACATGATTTCAACCGTTTTCTTTCATAATGTATAGACGGGTCTGCTATATTGAAGACGTAGACCCTGTTTTTTATTTATATTTTAAGGATGCTGATATGAGCAAGGACAAAACCTGGTCAGGCCGTTTTAACGAACCTGTTTCCGAGCTGGTCAAAAAATATACCGGCTCGATTGATTTTGACAAACGACTGGCAGAATGGGACATCCAAGGCTCGCTGGCACACGCGCAAATGCTGACACAGTCGGGCGTTTTGAGCGAAGACGACCTCTCCGCCATCCGTCAGGGCATGGCCGAGATTATAGCAGAAATCAAAGAAGGAACGATTTCCTGGTCGCTGGATTTGGAAGATGTCCACATGAACATCGAACGCCGCCTCACCGACAAAATCGGCGATGCCGGCAAACGCCTGCACACCGGCCGCAGCCGCAACGACCAAGTCGCTACCGACATCCGCCTGTGGCTTCGCGATCAAATTACCGTTATTCAAAGCCTGATTCAAAACCTTCAGACGGCCTTGGTTGATTTGGCGGAACAAAACGCCGAAACCGTCATGCCCGGCTTTACCCATCTGCAAGTTGCCCAGCCGGTCAGCTTCGGGCATCACATGCTCGCCTATGTTGAAATGCTCGGCCGCGATTTCGAGCGCATGGCCGACTGCCGCAAACGCGTCAACCGTATGCCGCTCGGCGCCGCAGCTCTTGCCGGTACCACCTACCCGATTCAACGCGAAATTACCGCCGAGTTGCTGGGCTTTGAACAAATCTGCCAAAACTCGCTCGATGCCGTATCCGACCGCGATTTTGCCATTGAGTTCACGGCTGCCGCTTCTCTGATTATGGTTCACCTGAGCCGTCTTTCCGAAGAATTGATTTTGTGGATGAGTCCGCGTTTCGGCTTTATCGATATTGCCGACCGTTTCTGCACCGGCTCTTCCATCATGCCGCAAAAGAAAAACCCCGACGTACCCGAACTTGTGCGCGGTAAATCCGGTCGCGTGATTGGCCACCTGATCAGCCTGGTTACCCTAATGAAATCACAACCTTTGGCATACAACAAAGACAATCAGGAAGACAAAGAGCCTTTGTTTGACACTGCCGACACGCTTATCGACACCCTGAGCATTTACGCCGACATGATGCGCGGCGTGACCGTCAAACCCGACAATATGCGCGCCGCCGTAATGCAGGGTTTTGCAACGGCTACCGACTTGGCGGATTACTTGGTGAAAAAAGGCATGCCTTTCCGCGACAGCCACGAAGTCGTTGCCCAAGCCGTGCGCCATGCCGATGAAGCTGGCGTTGATTTGAGCGAATTGCCGCTTGAAGTCTTGCAAGGTTTCAGCGGTTTGATTGCCGACGACGTTTACAGCGTACTGACACCCGAAGGCAGCTTAAACGCACGCAACCACTTGGGCGGCACCGCGCCTGAACAAGTCCGTTTCCAAGTGAAACGCTGGCGTGAATTGTTGGCTTAAGCCCATCTAAACACATAATAAAAGGCCGTCTGAAAATTTTCAGACGGCCTTTTGATTACCCGTGTTACACTCAACCTCAAAATAAAACAGATAAAACCTAAACTTACCTTCAAACGAGAAAACACGCCTCCTGACTTTGCCGCCGTCTTCAAACAAAAGGAGCAAGGATGAAAAGCATTGTCTTAAAATTGGTCATGATCTGCCTATTCAGCGGATGCTATGCCTTATTCGTTGCTTGGGAAAATGGCGGATTCAGCCAGCTCCATGATTTTCAAGCAATAGAGAGCAACGGCATGAGCGTATACCTTCATCAAACCTCCGCCGCCACCATGCAGGCTGAAAAAAACGAGCTGTCGATTTTGCAAAACAACCAAAACAGCTTGGCCTCTTGCGTCGGCATTGAATCTTTATGCGAACACGCCAAGCCGGGCATCTGGGTTGAACATGCCAAATTCTTACAGCATAAGGACACGGGCAAATTATTGGTACTTTCGTTGGACTATTTGGAAAACAATGACACCGCAAAAACCCTACACAACCGCTATACTGCATCGCTCCTACCCCAAGCAGACAGAAAGGAGGCGTGGCATTACGCCTGGCGTACATTTCTAAGGTCAGTGACTTTCCTACTGTTCTTCAATTTACTGTCAATGATTTTTGCCCTATTTGAAAAAAGACAACCGCAGCATAAAAACATGCCGTCTGAAAACATTTTCAGACGGCATGTTTCATTATTAAAGCTTAACGCGGATGAACCATATCGGCAGGAACGACCAATTCATCAAACTCTTCGCCTGTCAGCAAGCCCAATTCGATAGCAGTTTCGCGCAACGATTTGTCGTTTTTGTAGGCGGTTTTGGCGACTTTGGCGGCGTTTTCGTAGCCGATTTTACGGTTTAACGCGGTAACGAGCATCAGGGAATGGTGCAGGAAATAGTCGATTTTTTCCGGCACGGGTTCAATGCCGACGGCGCAGTTTTCGTTGAAGCTGTTGCACGCATCGCCCAACAGGCGGATGGATTGCAAGAGGTTGTAGGCGATAACGGGCATATAGACGTTCAGCTCAAAGTTGCCCGATGCGCCCGCCATGCCGATGGTAACGTCGTTGCCGAACACTTGGCAGCACACCATGGTCATCGCTTCGCATTGGGTCGGGTTGACTTTGCCCGGCATGATGGACGAACCCGGCTCGTTTTCGGGGATTTTGATTTCGCCCAAACCGCAGCGCGGGCCGCTTGCCAGCCAGCGGATGTCGTTGGCGATTTTGTTCAGGCTTGCCGCCAGCGTTTTCAATGCACCCGAAGCGGCGACGGCGGCATCGCGTCCGCCCAAGGCTTCAAATTTGTTCGGCGCGCTGACAAACGGCAGGCCGGACAATTCGGCGAGTTTGGCGGCGGCTTTTTCGGCGTATTCGGGATGGCTGTTCAAACCCGTGCCGACTGCCGTGCCGCCCAAGGCGAGTTCGTATAAACCTTTGAGTGCGTCGTTCAGACGACCTAAGCCGTGGTCGAGCTGGGAAACGTAGCCGGAAAACTCTTGACCCAAAGTCAGCGGTGTCGCGTCCTGTAAGTGGGTGCGGCCGATTTTGACGATGGGGGCAAATTCTTTGGCTTTTTTGTCCAAAGTGTCGCGCAGGGCTTTTACCGCCGGAATAAGGTGGCGGTTGATTTCAATCGCGGCGGCGACGTGGATGGCGGTCGGGAACGCGTCATTGGTCGATTGCGCGTGGTTCACATGGTCGTTGGGATGGACGGGCTGATACGCCGCCAAACCTGTACCGGCAATTTCGTTGGCACGGTTTGCCAGCACTTCGTTCATATTCATATTGGACTGCGTGCCAGAGCCGGTCTGCCAAACCACTAAGGGGAACTGCCCGTCGAGCTTGCCGTTCAACACATCATCCGCCGCCTGCGTAATCAAATCCGCCTGCTCAGGCTTAATCCTGCCTAGGGAAACATTGGTTGCGGCGGCGGCTTTTTTCACCAGTGCCAAAGCATAAATTAGCGGCTGCGGCAGGGTTTCGCCGCCGATTTTGAAATTGTTGCGGCTGCGCTGGGTCTGCGCGCCCCAATAGGCTTCGGAAGGGACTTCGACATTGCCCATGGTGTCGTGTTCGGTACGGGTACTCATGCGTTTCTCCTATATTTAAATAGAAATAATAATGATTCGTAAAATTATTATAACCAGCAATAGGCCGTCTGAAAAGAGAGATATTTTTTCAGACGGCCTACCTGCTCTATAAACGGGAAACACAAACGCAAAATAAAACCCAAATACAAACCTCGCCAACACTCCCCTCTTCTAAAAGTTTTTAGTCCGTATCGGCTTGTGTTCAAGGCTAAAGCTTTCCTTAGCGACAATAAAGTTTTGTCGGCTTCAGACACTTTATCGTTTCTTTACTTTGCTTCTCTCTAAGAGCATAATAAATAAAAATGATTATCAGGATATAAATTATGAAACAAAACCATTTGATTTGCTTGTTAATGAGCAGCTTTGCCGCCGCAAACGGCTTTGCTGAAACCTTGGCAGACCCTGATGAAATCCAGCCTGTCAAAACCTTCTCCCCTCCCAAACCGATTGCGCCGATCGCCGCACAAGGCTATTTCCCCGAAAACCAATTCGACCGCACCGACCGCAGCGATCACTATTTTGTTACCGAAAACATAGACCAAGCCTTCCGTCCGCTGAAAGCAAACAGCGGCTTTTACGGCAAAAGTTTTTACAAGTCCATTACCGCGCAAGCGCGCGGGGCAAAGGTGTACGGCGTGGCCAACCTCAATCACACCAAAGCCAACGGCTATAAAGACGGCGACGGCAACCAGACCGATTGGAAATACAGCCGTTTTAATCAAGCTTTGGTACTCGGTTTCGTGCCGTCTGAAAATCAGGAATACCGCCTCACCTACCTACACGACGACATCAACAACGACCGCCAGCCGCAGTTCGTCAACGACGCATTGGATACCGAACGCCACATCACCAAACTCAACGCGCGTTGGGGCAATGCCGATTTGAGCAATACGGTCAGCGCAGAAGCAGGCGTCATCAAACTCAAACGCCGCGCCGACAATTACTCCCTGCGCCAAAACAACACGCCGCAGCAAGTATTCGTAGAGCTTGACCGCAAAGTGTACGACTTCTCGCTCAAACACGATGCGGATTTCGGCAAGTTCCACAACACGGCCGCTGTCAGCTACCGCAACGACAGCCAAAACGGCGAGCGCAACGCCCACACCGCCATGCGCGATTTCCTCAACGGCTACCGTTTCGCCGATGTGCACCTCGACCGCTGGCGCATTGCCGACACCCTGTCTTACAAGTTTGACGATCAACACAAACTGGGCTTGGGTTTAAGCTACGAAATCAACGAAGCGGACGTTCGCAAAAATACAGCGCAACCCGCCCACCCGATGAACCGCAATCTCGCCTTCGCCTCATCACAACAAATCTGGAAAACCCATTACGGCTACGACTTCAACGGCAAAGTGCGCCGTCATGCCTTCTCAGGCGAACTCAAATACGATTTCACGCCGTCTGAAACGCAAAAATACAGCGTCTCCCTTGCTCACTTAGAACGAATCGGCGACAACACCGAACGCTTCAACTCGCTTGCCGCCATCGTGCAAAACCGCATGAACGGCGCGCTGATGAACCAAAATCCAGCCGCCGCCATCGCAGGCAATCCCTTACTGAAAACCGAAAAACACAACCGCATCAAGCTCACCGCCGACAGCCGCAACGACTACTACAACGGCTACATGAACTCGCTCGCAGGCGCAGGCTGGAACGTGGGCGGCACACTTGTGGCAGACAAAGTCAAAGACCTGATTATTTTTGACCGCGCACGCGGACAAAGCGGCACGGCTTCCAAAGGCGGCGGCATCATCACACGCAACGTGGACGCACGATTGTTCACCGCGCAGGCCTACGCGCGTTACAACTTCAATCCGCATTGGGCCGCAGGCGTCAAAGCCACCTACAACTACGGACACAACGAAACCGACGGCAGACCGCTCTATCAAATCCGTCCGTTTGAAGCCGCCGTCCAAGCCGATTACAAAAACTACTTTGCCCACGGCAGCTACAACATCGGCGCGGCAACACGCTTTGTCGCCAAACAAACGCGCGGTGATTTTGACGCGGCAAGCGGTCTGGGCATAGACAAACGCGAAGCCGCCAAAGGCTTTACCGTTGCCGACGTGTACGCAGGCGTAAACATCAAAGACAAATACGGCTTGCGCCTGGGCGTGAACAACGTGTTCAACAAAAAATACGCCGAACACATCAGCGGCGACCACGTCCTTGCCCTATCCCCCAGCGTAGTATATGCACCGGGCAGGACATATTGGTTGAGTTTGCATGCGGCTTTTTAAAATCAGGCCGTCTGAAAAATGCCTACACTGGCTTATTAAGAATTAGGAGATAAAAAATGGATATGAAAAGACGTGATTTCTTAAAAATGACCGCTGCGCTGGCAGCTGCAGGTGTTTCGCCTTCATTGTTGGCTGCCGGTAAAGAACAATTTACCGTGTACGGCGCGCCGGCAATGCCCAGCGTAACCATTGCCGTAGCGGCGTTGCAGGGCAAGCTGGCAAAACAGGCGGATGTATCGCTAAAAATCTGGCGTTCGCCCGACCAGCTTCGCGCGGGTGTGGCGAGCGGGCAATTTAAAGTGATGATGAGTCCGAGCAATGTCGGCGTGAACCTGCGCAACCAAGGGCAGAAAGTCGGCATGGTCAATATTTTGACCAACGGCATCACGCAGCTGATGTGCAAAGGCAGCGCGATTGCCTCGCCGCAGGATTTGGTCGGCAAAAAAATCCTCGTGCCGTTTAAAAACGACATGCCCGACATCGTGCTGCAAGCCTTGTTGAAAAAACTGAAAATCGACGCGCACAAAGTCGGCATCACTTACACCGCCACGCCGCCCGAAGCAGTCGGACTGTTTTTAAGCAAGGACTACCACGCCGCCATCCTGCCCGAACCGATGGCAACCGCCAGCCTACTGAAAGGCAAAACCATGGGCGTAAACGTCGTGCGCGGCTTTGATTTGGTAAAAGCATGGGGACAGGCGTTTGACACCAAACCGCTGATTCCGATGGCGGGCATCATCGCCAACGAAGAATATTTCCACGCGCACAAGGCACAGTTCGACATCTTCCATCAGGATTTGAAAAACGCGCTTAACTGGATACTCGCCAACCGCCAAAGCGCGGCGAAAATAGGCAAAAACTACCTCCCCGCCCCCGAACCCGCCCTAGTCATGGGCTTGGACGGCGCGCGGCTGACAGTAACCAAAGGTAGCGAAGTGAAGAACGAGATTTTGAAGTTCTACGAAATCCTGATGCAGTTCAACCCGAAACTCTTGGGCGGCAAGCTGCCGGATAACGGATTCTTCTTGGCTTAAAAGAGGATAGAGGCCGTCTGAAAATAGTGGAGTAGCCATGAAATCTGACTTGTCATTTTCAGACGGCCTATCCTTGCCAAAACATAACCACAAACCAACACTCAAACCATGATTAAAACCGACAAAATCCGCAAACCGCAGCCTGCGCTGTTTTACATCATCGACTACCTTTGTAGCGGCTTTGCCGGTCTGAGTGTGGCGATGGTGGTGGTGGCGTTGTGGGCGTGGGGAAGCGCCGTGTTCGGCGAGTTTATGCTGCCTGCGCCGGTGGAGGTGTTTCAAAAGTCATTGGATTTATTGAAACATTTTCAGGAAAACGAAATCGGGATTTCGCTGTGGCGGTCGGTGGTGGGGATTTCGGTTGCGCTGGTAGCGGGATTGGCTGCGGGGCTGGTGGCGGGCAGTTTTAAGACGGCGATGGCGTTGCTCAAGCCTGTGATTACGATTTTGTTGGCGATGCCGCCGATTATTTGGGTGGTGATGGCGTTGTTTTGGTTTGGTTTCGGCAATCCGAGCGTGTTGTTTACCATCATTGTGTTGGTTGCGCCGCTGACGTTTGCGAGTGCGGCGGTTGGGATGGCGAGCGTGAACAGGCAGCATGAGGAATTGTTTGACGCTTATAAGTTAGGCCGTCTGAAAAAATCCGTTATCTGTATATCCCGCATCTGACGGGCTATGTGATTTCCAGCATCGGCGTGGCGGTGGCGATGGGGGTGAAAGTGGTGATTATGGCGGAACTCTTGGGCGCGAGCGAAGGCGTGGGCGCGCGGATTGCGGACGCGAGGGCGATGCTGGAGACTTCGACGGTGATGGCTTATGTGGTGTTGGTTATCGTGTTTGTGTCGCTGTTTGAATACTTGATTACCAAGCCTTTGGAAATTTTGTTTATGCCGTGGAGGAGATGATGCTCTGTCTTGAAAACGTGCGTTTTGAAATTCTCCGCGACCCCATCGTGCGCGATTTCAGTTTGAACTTGCAACATGGTGAAGTGAAAGCCTTGTTCGGGCCGAGCGGCTGCGGCAAGACGACGGTTTTGCGGTTGATTGCGGGCTTGGAAACGCCGAAATCGGGCACGATACGCAATACTTTCCGAAAAACGGGTTTTCTGTTTCAGGAAAACCGCCTGCCGGAAAACTTGACCGCGATGCAGAATATCGCTATTTTTATGGACAAACCCGATGAAGGCGAAATCATCGCGCTGGCGGCGAAAGTCGGGCTGACTGCGGGCGATTTGAACAAATATCCGACCGAATTGTCCGGCGGCATGGCGAAACGGGTAGCATTTTTGCGCCTGCTGCTGTGCGGCTGCGACCTTGCCTTGCTGGACGAGCCGTTCGTCGGTTTGGACCGCGATTTGCGCGATATTTTGGTCGCCATGCTGGTGGAAAAAATCGAGCGGCAGGGCATGGCGTGTATGCTGGTAACGCACGACCGCTTCGAAGCCGCACGCCTGAGCCATGAAATCATGCTGCTTTCCACTAAGGGCATGAACGTGCAAAACGTGATTACCCTGCCTACGCCGCTGTCCGAACGCGATTCGGCTTTTGAAGAAGCCGTGGTGGCAAGAGAGTTTCAGGGGATTCATTATTATGAGTGATAGGAATTTAAATTTCTGACAAACCTTGCGGTTCGTTGCCCTCTCCCTAACCCTCTCCCACGGGGAAAGGGGATCAGGTTTCTCAAAATCAAAGAGCCGTAGAATTGGGAATCAGATGTCAGGTAAACCTAAAAATGTTCAGGCTCGACAGCCCAATTCCCTCTCCCCGTGGGAGAGGGCTAGGGAGAGGGTAAGCAAGCCGCAGGCTTGCCTCTTTAGCGAAAGATACGAATCTGTTATCCGAACGCGATTCGGTTTTTGAAAAAGCCGTGGTGCCAAGGGGGCAGGAGATTCATTATGAGGTGCTTTATGTTTTCGACTGTGATTACTGCTGCTGTTTTATATATTGCTACAGCAGTAGATTTGTTGGTAATACTATTAATATTTTTTGCTAGAGCAAATACTAGAAAAGAATATCGAGATATTTATATCGGACAATATTTAGGTTCTGTAATTTTAATATTAGTTAGTTTATTTCTAGCTTTTGTTTTGAATTATGTTCCGGAAAAATGGGTGTTGGGTTTATTAGGTTTAATACCGATTTACTTAGGTATTAAAGTTGCTATGTACGACGATTGTGAGGGCGAAAAAAGAGCTAAAAAAGAATTGGATGAAAAAGGGTTGTCAAAATTAGTCGGTATTGTTGCTTTGGTTACAGTTGCTAGTTGTGGTGCAGATAATATTGGACTTTTTGTTCCTTACTTTGTGACTTTAGATCTTGTCGACTTATTAGTTACTCTTCTTGTATTTTTAATATTGATTTTTGTTTTAGTATATACAGCACAAAGATTGGCTAATATTTCAGGTGTTGGTGAAATTATAGAGAAGTTTAGTCGTTGGATAATGGCTGTTATTTATATTGGTTTAGGATTATTTATTATTATTGAAAATAATACAATTCAAACAATAATATCAATAATATGAATGATACGGGCATTTGAGTATCTAACAAACCTTGCGGTTCGTTGCCCTCTCCCTAACCCTCTCCCACGGGGAGAGGGTTAGGGAGAGGGCAAGCAAGCCGCAGGCTTGCCTCTTCAACAAAAGATACAGCCCTGTCCACCCAATAAATCCATATCCGAAAGCATCTTCATGCAGAATCAAGCCAAACCATGAATAAGTTTTTCACCCACCCCATGCGGCCGTTTTTCGTCGGTGCGGCGGTGCTTGCCATACTCGGCGCGTTGGTGTTTTTCATCAGCCCCGGTGCCGTCATTTTGCACCGCCAAATCTTCTTAGAACTCATGCTGCCTGCGGCATACGGCGGTTTTCTGACTGCCGCCATGCTTGAATGGACGGGCTATCAAGGCCGTCTGAAACCTGTCGCTACTTTGATGGCGGCATTACTGCTCGCCGCATCCGCCATACTGCCCTTTTCGCCGCAAACTGCCTCGTTTTTCGTTGCCGTCTATTGGCTGGTATTGCTGCTGTTTTGCGCCTGGCTGATTTGGCTCGACCGCAACACTGATAACTTCGCCCTCTTAATGCTGCTTGCCGCGTTTATTATTTTTCAGACGGCCTACGCCGCAACTGGCGATTTGAACTTACTGCGCGCGCAAGTACATCTGAACATGGCGGCGGTCATGTTTGTATCCGTCCGCGTCAGTATTCTTTTGGGCGCGGAAGCCCTTAAAGAATGCCGTCTGAAAGACCCTGTTTTTATTCCAAATATCGTCTATAAAAACATCGCCATCACCTTCCTGCTCTTGCACGCTGCCGCCGAACTTTGGCTGCCCGCGCAAACCGCCGGTTTTACTGCGCTTGCCGTCGGCTTCATCCTGCTCGCCAAGCTGCGTGAGCTTCACCATCACGAACTCCTGCGCAAACACTACGTCCGCACTTATTACCTGCTCCAACTCTTTGCCGCGACAGGCTATCTGTGGACAGGCGCGGCGAAACTGCAAAATCTGCCCTCCTCCGCTCCATTACACCTGATTACCCTCGGCGGCATGATGGGCGGCGTGATGATGGTGTGGCTGACCGCCGGTCTGTGGCATAGCGGCTTTACCAAACTCGACTACCCGAAACTCTGCCGTATTGCTGTCCCCCTGCTCTTTATGGCTGCCGTCTCGCGCGCTTTCTTGATGAACGTGAACCCGATATTTTTCATCACCGTCCCCGCGCTTCTGACCATCGCCGTGTTCGTACTGTATCTTTTCACGTTTGTACCGATATTTCGGGAAAATGCGTTTACGGATGATCCGGAATAACACAAAAGGCCGTCTGAAACTTTCAGACGGCCTTTGCTTTAAATAAATGCTTTATTTGTTGGCGTTCAAATAAAGATTAATTAGGCGTGTAGTGGAGCTGTCGTGTTTTTGCACTTCGGTCTCACCAGTCAATTCGGCAAGAATGGTTTTGGCCAGTTGTTTGCCGAGCTCTACGCCCCATTGGTCAAAGCTGTTGATGCCCCAAATAATGCCTTGAACGAAGGTTTTGTGTTCGTACATGGCAATTAGGCTGCCCATATTGCGCGGGTTGATTTTGTCCATGAGGATGAGGTTGGTCGGGCGGTTGCCGGAGAAGGTTTTGTGCGGAACCAGCTCTTCGATACGCGCTTCGTCCATACCTTGTGCTTGAAGCTCGGCGCGTACTTCGTCAGGCGTTTTGCCGCGCATAAAGGCTTCGGCCTGGGCAAAAACGTTGGCCAACAGGATTTCGTGGTGGCCTTGCAAATTGCTGCGTTTTTCAAGAGAGGCGATGAGGTCAATCGGCGTGATGTGCGTACCTTGGTGCAGCAGTTGGAAGAAGGCGTGCTGGCCGTTGATACCGGTTTCGCCCCAAATAATCGGGGAAGTTTCGTAACCGACCGGTTTACCGTCAAGGGTCACTTGTTTACCGTTGCTCTCCATATCGAGCTGCTGGATGAATTTGGGCAGGCGGTGGAGATGTTGGTCGTAAGGCGCGATAACGTGGCTGCCGCCGCCGTAGTAGTTGATATACCAAACGCCGATAAGGGCAAGGATGACCGGCAGGTTGCGCTCCAGCGGCGTGTTGATGAAGTGTTGGTCCATCAAGTGCGCGCCGTTGAGCATTTCGATGAAGTTTTCTTCGCCGAGATACAGCATAATCGGCAGGCCGATGGCTGACCAGAGGCTGTATCGTCCGCCGACCCAGTCCCAAAATTCAAACATATTGGCGGTATCGATACCGAATTCGGCAACGGCTTTTTGGTTGGTCGATACGGCAACGAAGTGTTTGGCCACCGCGCTTTCATCGCCTGCATGATCCAAGAACCATTTACGCGCGGTCAGGGCGTTGGTCAGGGTTTCTTGGGTGGTGAAGGTTTTGGAGGCGATGATGAAGAGGGTGGTCTCGGGGTGGACTTTGGACAATACGTCGCGCAGTTGGGAGCCGTCCACATTGGAGACGAAGTGCATGTTCAAACGCGGATGGCCGAAAGGCTTGAGCGCGGTACACATCATCAGAGGGCCGAGGTCGGAGCCGCCGATACCGATGTTGACGACGTCGGTAATGACTTGATTGGTATAGCCCAACCAGCTGCCGCTGCGGACTTCATGCGCGAACTCACCCATGCGTTGCAGGACATGGTTGACCTTAGGCATCACATCCTCACCATCCACGACGATAGGGGCATTGGTGCGGTTGCGCAGGGCGACGTGGAGAACGGCGCGGTTTTCTGTCGTATTGATTTTTTCGCCGTGGAACATTTGCTGCATCCGCTCCGGAACGCCTGCTTCACGCGCCAGCTCGAACAACAGTGCCATGGTTTCGTCGTTGATACGGTTTTTAGAATAATCCAAAGTCAGGCCACCAACCTGCAGCCAGTAGCGCTCGACACGTTCGGGGTCTTGCTCGAACATTTCGCGCATGTGTTGTTCTTTGGTTTCGTCAAAATGTATCCATAATTTTGACCAAGCTGGTAAATCGTGAAGGTGTTTCATCGGATGCTCTCCTGGATAGTGGACAGTTTTGTTGAGAAAACGGCCGTGAGGTCGTCTGAAACGGGAACGGGGTGGTTTCCGTTTTTTGAGGTTTCAGACGGCCTTGATGTGGGTTGGGACCGTCTGAAGATATCAGTGAAGAATCAATCTTTATCGTATTCGATGTGCTTGTTATGTATGCTTTTTTTACTTTTTTGCAGTTGCGTGCTGGCAGTGTCGCCCAAACGCAAGGCCAAGCCGATGGCAAGAATGTCGATAACGGCCAGCTGCAGAAGACGGGACACCATAGGCGTATAAAGCTCGGCATTTTCCTGAGTGGCAATGCTCAATACGCAGTCGGCCATTTGAGCCAACGGCGAATCATTGCGGGTCAGCGCGATAACGGCTGCGCCGTTTTCTTTGGCGATACTGGCCGCGTCCAACAATTCGATAGATGAGCCGGTATTGGAAATCGCCACCAATACATCCTGCTCGGTCAATACGGAAGCCGCCATCAGCTGGGTATGCGTATCGACATAGGCAACGGTGGACATACCGAAGCGGAAGAATTTGTGTTGCGCATCTTGGGCAACGATGCCGGAGTTGCCGACACCATAAAACTCAACGCGTCGCGCGTGCATCAAAATGGCAATCGCGTTTTCCAGCTCGGATTCTTTCAGGAAGCGGCGCTCGCCCAAGAGGGAGGCTGCGGCATTGCCCAATACTTTTTCGACCACGCTGCCCATGTTGTCATCGGCGTTCAATTCTTCATGAACGTAAGGCATGCCTTCATGACCGATGCTGGCAGACAAAGCGAGTTTGAACTCAGGCAAGCCTTTGTAACCCAAGCTGCGGCAGAAACGGATTACAGTCGGCTGACTGACGGACGCACGCTCGGCAATTTCCGCCACAGCGGCATGAACGAACCATTTCGGCTCAGCCAGTGCAGATTCGGCAACTTTGCGTTCCGCACCGGAGAGATTGGACAATGATTCGCTAATTTTGCTTAACATATACTCTACCCTTTGATTTTTTGACGTTCAGGACAAGGGTTTTTTCCACCCCCTGCCCTGCACCGCCGTTTGTGTGTTTAAACGTTATTTAAATGATTGTCTAATGCAACCGCCGCGCCGACGATGCCCGGAAACTCGCTCAATACGACATACACGGGAATGGCGGCAAGATAAGCTTCAAAGCGGCCTTTGTTTTCAAAGCGGCTGCGGAATGGAGACGTTTTAAAGTAATCCAACACGCGCGGGATAATTCCGCCGCACAAATACACGCCGCCGCGCGCACCCAATGACAAAGCCAAATTGGAAGCAACCGTACCCAGCATGGCGCAGAAAATATCCAAAGTCTGACGGCAAATCGGCGATGTTCCGCTCAATGTCTTATCGGTGATTTCAGAAGGCTTCAGACGGCATTGTTTGATGTTGTCGCGTTTGGCCAATGCTTCGTAAATCAGGCTCAAACCTGCGCCGCTCAAGAAACGCTCGGCAGAAACATGGCCGTATTTGTTTTTAGCGTATTGCCAAATCAATACTTCCATATCGTCAAACGGCGGGAAGCTGGTATGGCCGCCCTCGCCTGCCAACGCCACCCAGCCGGCAGCGCTGTGCACCAAACCGCTGACACCCAAACCGGTACCCGGGCCGATAACGGCTTTAGGCGCAAATTCGATTGGTTTTTGACCGCCGATTTGTATCAAGTCTTTCTTATCGGTTTTTGTTACCGCCAAAGCCTGGGCGGTAAAGTCGTTCAACAGAATCAACGTTTCAAAACCCAAAGCCTGGCGGGTGGTTTCGATGGAGAATGCCCAGTGGTGGTTGGTCATCTGCACCCAGTCGCCCAAAATCGGATTGGCAATCGCAAAGGCGGCGTGCAAAACTTTCGGACTGCCTGCGCGTTCCAAATAAGTTTTGGCGGCATCGACAATGGTGTCGTAATCCTGGCAAGGCAAGACTTCAGCCTTTTCAATGACCTGTGGTGCAGTTTCAAGTGCAAAACGGGCATTCGTACCGCCGATATCGGCAACCAAACGAGGATAAGCTTCAGTGTACATAGTAGACATGGCAGGTAATTCCTTGGTGATTGAGAATCAGACTGGTCGGATATTCGGTATCAGCCCTTGCGGCAGCTTTATCAAATACTGCTTTTTTCTCTGCGCCTTGAATGGCCAAAAACACATTTGGCGTTTTGGCAATTGCACCCAAAGTCATGCTTACGCGCTCATGCGGCGCGGTAACCGGCGTAGTATGAATCAATGTCGGATCATTGGCTTCATTGATTGCTGCCTGTAATTGAGGCGCTTGAGGGAACAACGACGCCGTATGCCCGTCTCCGCCCATGCCCAACACCAGCACGTCAGGTTGCTTGTAATGTTTCAATGCGTAAGCAACGACAACTTCAGGTTGTAATTCAGTTTCAGACTTTCCGTCTTCAACAACAGGAATCCATGTGGCAACGGCCGCGTTATTTTTGAGCAGATATTCGCGTACCAAGCCTGTATTGCTGTCGGTATGCGTGGTCGGGACAATACGCTCGTCCACCAAAGTAATGCCGACATTTTGCCAATTTAAATCTTTTTGCGACAAAGCCTCGAAAAACGCAATCGGCGAACGACCGCCGGAAACGGCCAAAACCGCATGGCCTTTCTCATTCAACGCGGCTTGCAATGCCGCGGCAACGGCATCAGCCAAAGCTTGCGCGGCAGTTGCAGCGTTTTCTTGTTCGTGCCAAACAAACATGTTTCGTCCTTTCATGGTTTCAGACGGCCTTTTGTTGGAAAACAAGGCCGTCTGAAAGAAATATTATTGCTCTTCGTGCCACTTGTTGCCGTCACGCGCCAACAGCGCGCGCGCAGCTTCAGGGCCCCAAGAATGGGCTTCGTAAGCATGTGGGGGCGTTGTATTGTTCGCCCAGTTTTCCAAAATCGGCATCACATATTCCCAAGCGGCTTCGAGTTCGTCACGACGGTTGAACAAAGCGAGTTTGCCGTTAATCACATCCAGCAGCAGGCGCTCATAAGCCTCAGCGCGGCGACCCTCTACGGCTGTGCCCAAGTCCACGCCAATCGGTGTAACTTCGACTTTGTTGCCTGCACCCGGGGTTTTTACTTGAGTGTAAAGGCGGACGGATTCGGTCGGTTGTAGTTCAATAACCAAACGATTCGGCGCAGGTTGGCTGTTGTCAAAAATATGGTTTTGCAGCGGACGGAAGTTCAACACGATTTCCGCCACTTTGCCTGCCATGCGTTTGCCGGTACGCAGGTAGAAAGGTACGCCTTTCCAACGCTCGTTTTCGATTTCGGCTTTGATGGCGACATAGGTTTCAGTGAAACTGTCTTTCGGTACATCGACTTCTTCTAGATAGCCGTTCATGCCGTTTGCTGCAACATATTGGCCGCGAATAACATTTTCGTTGACGGACTCGATGGTCAGCGGTTTCAGCGATTTGATGACTTTCACTTTCTCGTCGCGTACGGCATCGGCATCCAAGCTTGCCGGTGCTTCCATTGCAGTCATACAAAGCATTTGCATTAAGTGGTTTTGCACCATATCGCGTAATGCACCAGTAATATCGTAGAACTCGCCGCGCTCTTCCACACCCAACTGCTCGGCAATGGTCAGCTGCACACTTTCAATATATTTGTTGTTCCACAAAGGCTCGAACATCACATTGGCAAAACGCAAGGCCAGCAGGTTTTGCAGGCTTTCTTTACCCAAATAATGGTCGATACGGTAGATCTGCTCTTCTTTGAAATAACGGGCCACATCTGTATTGATTTGCTGGGAAGAGGCCAAGTCTGTACCCAACGGTTTTTCCAAAACCACGCGCACGTTATCGGCATTCAAACCGATTTTGGCAAGATTTTCACAGGCTTGTGCAAAGAATTTCGGCGCAGTTGAGAGGTAGATCACGACATTTTCAGTATTTTTGCGTGCTTTTACCAAGTCGCCCAAGGCAATGAAATCGCCTTTCTCTGTAACATCGACTTTTAAATACTCGAGACGTTGGATAAACGATGCCCACGCTTCATCTGAGAAGTTTTGTTTGACATGGATTTTAGAATTCGTTTCCACTTTAGCCAAAAAGCCGGCGGTATCCAATTCGCTGCGGCTTACGCCCAAAATACGACCTTCGGGATGAAGCAAACCGGCTACATGCGCCTGATACAGGCAAGGCAAAAGTTTACGCATTGCCAAATCGCCGGTCGCGCCAAACAACACCAAATCAAAATTTGTCTGTGTACTCATCGTTTCATCTCTCGCTGAGGAAGTTTGCTTCAAAACTTTTGGACTGTCGTCATCCATAAAAATCAATTAAAATCAAAAGCCTTTAAGCAATAAGCAATAAAAAACCAATCGCCTGCACCAAAATTTCAAACAAGCGGGCTAATGAGTAGTAATACTACACATGGCTACAGATTTTGTCCATTCTCATTTTTACAAATTGTTTGATTTAACATAAAAGTTTGATAACTTTTGCAGCCTGCCATTTTACGAATTGACCATACCTCGATTTAAATCAAATTTCTTCCACTTAGTGAATTATTTTGTAACAAAATTACAGAATTTATACTATAATACGCAGACGCTCCGAAGAGAAATCTTCAACATTTCAGACGGCACTCATTATTTATTCCCACAGCTCCAGGCCGTCTGAAAAAAAACACCCAATACAAAAATCAGAAACGCGCAAACAAAATCCCTATCATATCGTTTTGCCAGGAGACAGCCCATGAACCCCACTCCTATTCACCCTAAACTCGCCGAGATTACCGAGCGCATCATCGAGCGCAGCCGCCCGACGCGTGAAAAATATCTGGCGAAAATCCGTAGTGCCAAACAGATGGGACGCTTAGAGCGCAACCAACTCGGCTGCAGCAATTTGGCTCACGGCTATGCCGCCATGCCTAAAAGCATCAAAATCGAAATGCTTCAGGAAACCGTCCCCAACTTAGGCATCATTACTGCCTACAATGACATGGTTTCCGCACACCAGCCGTTTAAAGACTTCCCTGACCAAATCAAAGACGAAGCACAAAAAACGGCGCGACTGCCCAAGTCGCCGGCGGCACGCCCGCCATGTGCGACGGCATCACCCAAGGCTACGCCGGCATGGAATTGTCGCTGTTTTCCCGCGACGTGATTGCCATGAGTACCGCCATCGGTCTGTCGCATCAAATGTTTGACGGCAGCCTGTTTATGGGCGTATGCGACAAAATCGTTCCCGGCCTGATGATCGGCGCTTTATCTTTCGGCCATATTCCGGGCATCTTCGTTCCGGCAGGCCCGATGTCCAGTGGTATCGGCAATAAAGAAAAAGCCCGTACCCGCCAGCTTTTCGCCGAAGGCAAAGTTGGCCGCGATGCCCTGCTTGAAAGCGAAATGGGTTCTTACCACAGCCCGGGCACTTGCACTTTCTACGGCACCGCCAATTCCAACCAAATGATGATGGAAATGATGGGCGTACACCTGCCTGCCGCCGCCTTCGTCCACCCTTATACCGACCTGCGCGAAGCCCTGACCCGCTACGCGGCCGGACACCTCGCACGTGGCATCAAAAACGGCACCATCAAACCTTTGGGCGAAATGTTGACCGAAAAATCCTTCATCAACGCCCTGATCGGCCTGATGGCAACCGGCGGCTCAACCAACCACACCATGCACCTCGTTGCCATGGCGCGCGCCGCCGGCGTGATTTTGAACTGGGACGACTTCGACGAAATTTCCTCCATCATCCCGTTGCTCATCCGCGTGTACCCCAACGGCAAAGCCGACGTAAACCACTTTACCGCTGCCGGCGGCCTGCCTTTCGTCATCCGAGAATTGCTGGACGCAGGCCTGTTGCACGACGATGTCGATACCGTCGTCGGACACGGTATGCGCCACTACACCAAAGAGCCTTTCCTCATCGACGGCAAACTCGAATGGCGTGAAGCACCCGAAACCAGCGGCAATGACGATATCCTGCGCAAAGCCGACAATCCGTTCTCCCCAGACGGCGGTTTGCGTCTGATGAAAGGCAACATCGGACGCGGCGTGATTAAAGTGTCCGCCGTGCGCGAAGGCTGCCGCATTATTGAAGCGCCCGCCATTGTATTCAATGACCAGCGCGAAGTATTGGCTGCGTTTGAACGCGGCGAGTTGGAACGCGATTTTGTCTGCGTCGTCCGCTACCAAGGCCCGCGCGCCAACGGTATGCCCGAATTGCACAAACTGACTCCGCCTTTGGGCATCCTGCAAGACCGCGGTTTCAAAGTAGCACTGCTGACCGACGGCCGTATGTCCGGCGCGTCCGGCAAAGTTCCGGCCTCCATCCACATGACGCCCGAAGCCTTGATGGGCGGCAACATCGCCAAAATCCGTACCGGCGACCTGATCCGCTTCGACTCCGTTACCGGCGAACTCAACGTCCTGATCAACGAAGCCGAATGGAACGCCCGCAAAGTCGAGCGCATCGACTTGAGCGCCAACCAACAAGGCTGCGGCCGCGAACTCTTCGCCAACTTCCGCAGCATGACCAGCAGCGCAGAAACCGGTGCCATGAGCTTCGGCGGCGAATTTGCCTAAACCCTTTTCAGACGGCCTCTTAAAACAATCAGGTCGTCTGAAACCATGTTAACGAACCTATTACGATACAGTCCCCAACGGAGACCTAAAATGTCCAAACTGACCCCACGCGAAATCCTGACCGCCGGCGCAGTTGTGCCGGTAATGGCGATTGACGACTTGAGTACTGCCGTCGATTTATCCCATGCCCTTGTCGAAGGCGGCATTCCCACCCTCGAAATCACCCTGCGCACCCCTGTCGGCCTCGACGCCATCCGCCTGATTGCCAAAGAAGTGCCCAACGCCATCGTCGGCGCAGGTACGGTGACCAACCCCGAACAGCTCAAAGCGGTCGAAGACGCAGGCGCGGTTTTCGCCATCAGCCCTGGTTTGCACGAATCCCTCGCCAAAGCCAGCTACAACAGCGGCATCCCCCTGATTCCCGGCGTTGCCACTCCGGGCGAAGTCCAACTGGCTTTGGAACACGGCATCGACACACTTAAACTCTTCCCCGCCGAAGTCGTTGGTGGCAAAGCCATGCTCAAGGCACTCTACGGCCCTTATGCCGACGTACGCTTCTGCCCGACCGGCGGCATCAGCCTGGCAACTGCACCCGAGTACTTGGCACTGCCTAATGTCTTGTGCGTCGGCGGCTCATGGCTGACTCCGAAAGAAGCCATCAAAAACAAAGACTGGGACACCATCACCCGTCTGGCTCGCGAAGCTGCCGCTTTGAAACCAAAAGCCTAATCAGGTTATAAGGTTAAAAAAAGCCGTCTGAATATGATTTCAGACGGCCTTTTTATATCAATTAAGCCAACACTTTCCGTGCCGCTTCCACACCCCAATACAAAGCCTCTTCAAATACCGAATAACTGCTTAAGTCACTGTGTGCGAACAACAATCCGCCATTTCGGTTTCTGATTTTTAATAAAGCCTCATCGCTTAAATAGCCGGGTTTCGGCACGCTCATACCATGCCCGCGAACGGTAATGTCAACATGGGAAACGTGCCGCCAAAAGCCTTCGCCGTAAGCGGTAAGCAGATCTTGGGCGGCAAGCTGGAGCAGCTCTTCATCGCTTGCTTCAAGCAGCTGGCGGCGGACGGTTTGTGGCGTATCGTGATTGAGCGCGGCGTAGGCGGTAAAAATCGTGCGTTCAGGACGGGCAACCCGAATAAGCTGGTTGGTCGCAACGACGTAGCCTAATCCTTGGCTGCCGTAAACCACATTGTCCCACGCAAGTTCGCTGTTGTTTTTTTCTTTCGGGAAACTGTGCAGTTCAAAATTGGAAACCAGCCATGGCGCGTATTCTGGGATGTCCAGACCAAATTGTTCGGGAGATTCAATAATGCGGGCGGCAACCATCAGCGGCATAGCGGAGATAACGTATTGCGCGGTGACGGCAACGGTTTCCCCTTTTGCATTATCACGCAGCCACACTTCAATCCGGCCGTCTGAAAGCGGTTTAACTTTGACAGCAGAAGCATTAACCGAAGCAGGTTTCTCCAAACGGATACGGTTTTCAGACGGCCATTGCCAGCCTTCGTGCAAATCGGCATGACGGCGCAGGTTTTCGGAAAGATGTGCCAAACCTTCGGGCCAAGTGAGGACGGTTTCCGCGCTGTTGCGGGCGGCAAAATAATGCAGTCCGGCAAAGGCGGATACTTGCGCTATGCCCTGTCCGTAATCGTCGCGGCAACAATAATCGAGATACCATAAAAGTTCGGGCGAGTGGTAACCTTCTTGCTCAAGCCATTGTTTGAACGTTAAATCATCAAGTTTGCGCCATGTCTCATCTACCGATGACAGCGCAATCGGAATGGCAAAAATTTTCTTACCGTCATCTCCGTAAGCCTGTTTCATACGGCCTATCAAATCAAAAAACCGTTTGGAATCCGCATCTTCTTTCGGCAATAAATGTTCCACCCATTTATCCTGATATAAGAGGCGTGATTCGGGCGCATAGACCAAATCGGTTTCCCTAAAGCTGCCGTCCGACTGCAAAATACCGAAATTCTCCAGCATCTCGCGCACATACACGCTTTCTTTCGACGGCAAAGCCAAATAATGCGCACCACTCGGCGCTTTCAGGCCGTCTGAAGACGTATAGGCGGCATTGTTGCCATTGCGTTCAAACCCTTCTGCCAACAATACATCGCGGTGATGATGCTTCGCCAAATACCACAACGCCCCCAACCCAGCCGCACCGCCGCCGAGTATCAACGTATTGCACTCATAACGACGAGCCGGCGCTTGCAACAATTTTCGATCGCGCAACAAATGCCCCAGCGGCAAGCCGACACGGTTAATAGAAACCGACGGTTTGCGGTTGAAGTATTTGTAAGTCTGCCAAGAGAAAGCAGAAGCAGCGCCAAGCGCGGCGGTATAGCTGAGAAATTGACGGCGGGTTAGCATGTTTTATAAAAAGGTCGTCTGAAAAAATAAAGTAAAACGGCACAACGAAGTTAAGCAGCTCTCACGTTATTTATGCCCTGCCGAATAACCATGATAGGAGCTGCCGGAATGCGATGAGTCGCTGTCTTCAGCTTTGACATAGTTGAACAAGACGGTAAGGAAAATGATGAAAGCAAAGAAAATAATCGTCCCTACCCGTTCTTCTTCGTAATCACGATCGTTTTTATATCTGTCAGAAACCCATATCCATACCAACGCACACAGACTGACCACTATACCGACAGGACTACGTAGATGCGGCGACAGCCAGGCCGGAAGGTTGACGATGATAAGAATCAGCATAGCAATGATACGGGCTACATTATCTCTACTCCCAACATTTCTATTATCGCCCTTCAGCCAGTAAGAGAGCATCTCCTTAGTATCAAAAGACAGGCCGAATGCCTTTCTCATTTGACGGTAAGACACAGGACTGCTTTTACTCCAGACAATTTCATCCTTGCTCTGCTCGGAACACAGAATGACATTCCGGCCATAACTTTTCTTGCCGCTATATTCCTTGTAATGAAGCAAATCGCCTTGTTTGACTTTCCAATAAAAAGCACCAGCCGCTGCCTCGACCTGCCCGCGGTAATGATCAATCAACATTTCACCGGCAGGATTGCCACTTGAATCAAAGTCCGGCCATGTTTGTAAGGTTTCTGACAGCCGCCAGCGTTTTCCAGACTCAATCAGCCAGGCAAACCCTTGTTGAGTGTTATAAAGCAGATATTCCGTCCAGTATTCGGACTGATTTTGGTTATAGGACGATATCTCGGCAAATCTTACAGCCCCGATAATCAGATATTCTGTATCGTTCAGACGGCCTTTCGTACCTATGGAAAGTGTAAACAGGTTTTCTTGTTCTTTTCTTTGGGCATTTGCCTCCATCAACGCAACAGTATCTTTTGTCGTGCTCAAACTGCTGCCGCAAGACTGACATAAAAGGAAAGAAGTAACACCCCTTGGCCAATGGACAGGAGCGCCGCAATGCGGGCAGTTTTCAGAAAGAATCTCTCCTTTCAGACGGCCTGCACTTTCACGGATTTCATCATCACTGCGCTTATTTTCCAGCTTCAAACTGTCCAAACTGACTATGCGTCCGAAGTAGGAGTCCATTGGAAAAGTCGAATAATCCAAGGTCAAAAACAAATTGCCGCGTCGCCAGTCGCAAACCTCGCCTGTCGCTTGATTCCCAGATAGGTTGAACGGCAACTCGCCTTGCGCATCAGTATTACGGTAATGTATGGTACGGACATCTGACGCAATAAAGGTTTGTCCATTAAAGATCAACGAACTGGAGCCGGCTTTCACCGACTTAAAATTTTTCGGCCCCCGTCTCCTCTTCTGGGCAAGCAAACAAGTCATGGCATATAAATCGCCAACCTCGGAAAGCCAGCCGGTCTGCCCGTCATCAAACAAGACATACCATTCATTCCATGCGCCGACATCGTAATGCACCTGCAATCGCCCAATCAGCGTAAATTTCCGATCATCAAAAACGCCTCTCGTTCCAATCTGCAACGGACTAAAATCCTCCAGCAACGCAGAATCACGCCCTGAATTGGCAACAAAATATCCGCTCCTCCCCTTACCGCTTCTAGCAACCAGCATACTGTGACAATGGCCACACACCAGCGTCACGGCAGTAGCGGAATACGCCTCCACAGGCGCACCACAGCTTGGGCAATCGGTTTTAAAAAAAGGCGTTTTTTCCATATAACGTCAATATTTCAGTTAAATCAGCGCAAGGTTTAAGGCCGTCTGAAAACGGATTGAATATGCTTTCAGACGGCCTAACAGATTTTATTGTTCAGCCGATGGTTGTATATCGTCCAGTGTACCTTCGCCACGTTGTGCAACCGTCCAAACAGCCCTTTCTGCCACCAACTCCCTGCACAAGATTTCCTTCACTTTTTCCAATTTCATACCGCCGCAAATAAATGCGTCAATGGCGGCAAAACGGTGTTCCGGCCAAGTGTGGATACTGATATGGGACTCGGCGAGCAGTAAAACGCCAGTTACGCCGCCTGCGCCGCCGAAGGTGTGGAAGTGTTCGGTCAATATGGTGGCTTCTGCGGCCTGTGCAGCAGCCATCAAAGCGGTTTTCAGACGGCCTTCATCTTTTAAGATGGCTTCATCGCAGCTATATAAGTCCAATAGGCCATGATTACCGGGCATGTGGGTCATTTATGGCCTCCGGAATAACCGCTGCCGCCGTAATAGCCGCCGGAGTGCATACGCGAGCCGTCGGAGTCGGAAGAGCCGTAGCTGATAATCATGGAGATGACGATGATGATGGTGCTGAAAATGATGTAAGTGATTCTCGACATGTTAATCCTCGTCCTCGTCTTTTTTGCCCATGGTCCACAACAACCAGCATCCTACAAAGATGACGGAAAGTGCAGCAGAGCTGTCTCCGGTCAGAAGTGCAGGGAGATTAACGACAACCAAGATAGCGGTCATTATGATTCTTAATGATTTATCAATGCCGTCC
Source organism: Neisseria flavescens (assembly GCF_001618065.1). Lineage (GTDB taxonomy): Bacteria > Pseudomonadota > Gammaproteobacteria > Burkholderiales > Neisseriaceae > Neisseria > Neisseria flavescens_A. The sequence goes on along the minus strand of NZ_LAEI01000041.1, from coordinate 24,495 downwards.
GCCGCCATGTTTGCAGTGTAATGCGGCGCTTGGCTGGTCAGATTAAATGCGTCCGCAATCTCCCGATAAGCAATTGGGGCACTTCTAGTCCATGCCATTTCGTGACTGTTTAGTTCGGAGCTAAGCTTACGGCTTTGTCCGTCTCGATAATCGCTGTAATAGTTCAAATCACCGTTTCGGACATGCCAATAAAACGCTCCGCTGGCAATCCTGACCCGTCCGCCATAGTCATAAAGTTTGCCATAGCCTTGCGGTTGGCGGTTGTGGTCGAGGCGAGGCCAATCGTTCAAGGTTTCGGAAATATTCCAACCTTCATCAGCTTCAACCAGCCATAAGAAACCCTGTGTAGGGTTGTAAAGCAGATACTCTGTCCATTGCCCTTCCGGTGTCAGTGTATGCTTGGCACCTTTGAATAAGTTATCAAATGTTTCCTGCGCATTTGTTTCTAAATATCGGATTGCGCCGATAACATGAAATTCTTTATTTTTCAGACGGCCTGTCGAGCCGACAGGCAAAGTAAACATCGTATTTTGCGACAAACGCAGATTGTTCGCGGTAATAAGCTCCGCTTTATCTTTACCAACCGCCAATTCGCTGCCGCAACTTTGACAGTTCAGATGGGAAGTCAGCCCGTTTACCCAATGAATGGACGAGCCGCAGTTAGGACAGTTTTCTGAAGTAATACTGCCTTTCAGACGGCCTGCGCTTTCTTTAATTTCATCTTCGTGGCGCGTGTTTTCCAGCTTCAAATCATCTAGGTTTACCATCCGCCCGAAGAAGGCTTCGGGTGCTTTATTATTGTAATCGAGCGTGATAAAAAGGTTTTCGCAACGCCAGTCGGAAACCCGATTTTCTGTATCCTCTTTCAAAACAAACGGCAATTCGCCCTGCGCAGCCGCGCGTTTCAAGCTGATGTTGCGGACATCGGAGGCAATATAGCGTTTATCTTGAAAAGTCAGCTCGCTAAACCCAGCTCGCGTGTCTTCAAATTTCGGCGGATTATCGATTTCGACCGGCATGGTCATCACATATAAATCACCCGCCTCAGAAAGCCAACCGGCTCTGCCGTCGTCAAACAGCGCATACCATTCATTCCACGCGCCATCGTCGTATTGCACCTGAATCCGTCCAACCAAGGTAAAGCGTTGTGCGACAAATGTGCCGCTAGTTCCGATTTGCAGCGGACTAAAATCTTCCAGCAATGCGGAATCGCGGCCGGAGTCGACAACGCCGTTATCTTTCCGCACCAGCATGCTGTTGCAATAGCCGCACACCAGCGTCACGGCAGAAGCAGAATGCGCCTCGACAGGTGCTCCGCAGCTTGGGCAGTCGGTTTTGAAGAAAGGAGTTTGAGACATGGGTTTGCTTTTTCAGAATGGGTTGGAGTGTTTCAGACGGCCTTAGCGTTTCTATCAACTGGTTTTAAGATTAGAAACAAACCAAATCGCCGAACGAACTCAATCAAATGATTCGAAAGGCCGTCTGAAACCTTTTCACAGAAGCAACTCAACGCTTCTTTGAATGATATTTTTCAGACGGCCTTCAATTTGTCAACCAATCAACTGTTTCAACACTTCAGCCTTGGCTTTATCAAAATCTTCTTGCGAAATCAAACCGCCATCCAGCAAAGACTTGAGTTTCACCAATTTCGCCTGCGGATCTTCGGCAGCCGGCTGAACATTTTGCTGAGTCTGTTGCGTATTCGGCTGCATCATACCTGCCATGGCACCCGCCATCGCCTGACCAATACCGGCACCTACGCCCAAGCCCGCACCGATTCCGGCAAGTCCGCCTTCATTTTGTGCCGCAAGCGGGATGGATTCGGCGGTTTGATATTGGGTGTAGCGTCCCAAATCGCCGATAACACCCATCGAAATTTTCTTATCCAATGCAGCCTGAATAGACGCGGGCAAGGTAATGCTTTCAACAGTGAAGTTTTCCAGCGCCAAACCCAGCTTGGCAAATTCCGCGCCAAGCAATTCGCCGATTTTTTGCGACAGCAAAACTTGGTTCGCCGCCATATCCAAGAATGGGATACCGGAACTGCCAAACGCTGCCGCCAACTGGGTGACTGCAATATTGCGCAGTTGGTTTTCCAAGTCTACGCCGCTGTATTGCGCCGCCACGCCGCTGACTTCTTTGAAGAATTTTGCCGGATCGCTGATACGGTAAGAATACATACCGAACGAACGCAGTTGCACCGCGCCAAACTCGGCATCACGCACGGTAACAGGTTGGGATGTACCCCATTTTCGTGCGAGCTGTTGTTTGGTATTGAAAAAGTAAACATCCGATTTAAACGGAGATTCAAAAAGCTTGTCCCAGTTTTTCAAGTTGGTCAGCACTGGCAGCGTTTGCGTATTGAGCGTGTAACGCCCCGGCCCGAACACGTCGGCGGTTACGCCTTCATCGACAAACATCGCCATCTGCGCCTCGCGCACAGTCAGGCTCGCACCGTTTTGGATCTCCTCATCGGCAATCGGAAAACGCCACATCAGCAGGCTGTCATCGGGATTCGGCCATTGAATAACGTCGATAAACTGTTTCTTGATAAAGTTGAACATCGCAGTTCCTTATTTGAAGAAGAAGGGATAACTTAATGGGCAGTCAGGTCAATTTGCCTGGTCGGTAATATCGCTTATTTTATATAAATAGAATGTCATACGATATTAACATTCAAAATGTCTTTATGCATGGGAATAGAGTGGGTTGCTCTATCTATTTTTAGTGTTAAACCCACTATCCGACCCAGAAACATTAACATATCATTAAAATTCATGCAGACTCTGTTTTACACTATTTTTCTGCTTTTACCTGCGCTATATCATAAAAAAGACAAATACAGGTAGAAAATCATTAAACACCATACCAAGCGTTCACTACACCTGTTAATATTTACCAAATCCTAGAAATTCATCATGCTGTATTGTCAAATTATCACATTGGCTTTCATAAAGTAAAAGGAATTTATATGAAAAATTCTGCTCATTTCTGTTTTGCAGTGTTAGCACTCTCTGCTGCCGTAAGTACACAGGCTGCCCGCCCTGTTGAATTTACCGTTGGTAGCGAATATTACAACGAGACCTATCGCGAATACGAAAAAGATGGTAGTCGCTTAATGCAGCAAAAAGGCAACTTATGGTCTATTAATGCCGGCGTAAAATACCGTTTCAACGATCGCCATGCGGCAAAATTAGAAGGCCGTTATTCGTGCGGTAAAACAGATTACACGGGAAGCGTACAATATATAACTGAGGATTATATCGACGATTCAGCAAGTTATGGCTCAGCCACACTCAAAAATGCACCACGCCGCGCATACGATATCCGTGCCTTATACGAATATACACTCCCGATTAACGATCGCTTTAGCATTACTGCCGGAGCCGGCTTGGGACACCGTGTTCTGAGAGACTTAAGCAGCCGTATTGATCCTAATGATTATGACCGCAAAAACCGAACCACATATGCGCAAATCAATACCGGAGTAAATATCGCCCTTCCTGCAAACTTTGAGATATCTCCCCGCATTGCCTACAATCGTGCCGTGAAAGGCCGCCAATATTCTTACGAACCCGACCAGGTAGAAACCCGAATGAAACAAGGTGGCGGACAAGGTATTGAGGTTGAAGTACCTGTATCTAAAAAATTCGCTAACGGCTCCAAAATCAGCCTCGCTCCATTCTATCGCGGCTGGAAAGTTAAAGAATCGAACCTTACCGTTACGGAAGAGTATGACTCATATGGATTGGGATCTATAGAACCTAAAAACCACACCCACGAAACAGGCATAAGATTGCAATACTCTTTCTAATTTGACGAATTTAAGTAGTTAAAACGTTTCAGACGGCCTTGTATATAACAGGCTGTCTGAATTTTCTGATACTTTCAGAATTTCACTATAACGCCAATACCATCAGACATAAGACATTATCAGTCAAAAAATCTACCGATAATTTCTCCAGGTAGGAGTTAGGATCAACACATCTTTGCTATCCAACCGACCATCAAAATCAAGTCAAGCAAGCCGCATTCAAAATGCCGATCGAGATGGACACTGCACCAAACAGCGCGCCGACGGCGACATTGTTGCCGATGAGTTCTGCGGTAGCGCCTTTAATCATCATTGTCGCAGCGAAATAGACAAAAATCTGAATTACGGCTGCGGCAAGGGCCCACAGGATAAAATCGATGAAGCTGACGCTGTGGGCAATACTTGAAGCCAGTGTCAGACAAAAACCGACCAACGCGCCGCCAAACGACAAGGCGCAGGCAAGGTTGCCGTTTTTAATCAGGCGCAATTCTTCAACGGGTGTAATCCGCAGATATACGGCAGCAAAAACAACGGTCATGGCGATACCTGCCAACATATATTGCAGGTAGAGCAGATATTGGGACAGAGAAATACTCACGATAAGATTCCTTGGTTTGCAATAAAGTGATTATGCCATATTTTTGAAGATAAACCCTTCGGAAAATATGGCATTTTTAGAAGCACTTCAGGCCGTCTGAAACGGTCTGATTTTTAATTCATGTTTTATTGTGATAATTGTTGACGATTTTTGTATGTTTATGTAACTATTGCGCACCGCTATTTATTAGAGCAAAGAGGAAAATATGAGCATACTCGCCGCCATCCGCCCTAAAGAGCCTTTGCGCCATCTGCGCTGGTTTGACATGCTGATTGTGACCGCTATCCTGTTCGGTCAATTTGCCTACCGTTCTACCCAACTTTATATCGCCAGCCTGATGCCGCAAGTAGAAACAGCCGCGGTTGCCGAAGAGGCGCGCGATACTGCGGTAACCGGAGTGGCTTATTCTGAAAACATGAGCCTGCAGTTGACGCTGCTTGCTATTGCTCTGATTTACCTCATTATTCGCCGTTTCGACTTCAAACAATTGCCGATTCGTTTTAACTTAGGCGTGTTGTTTTGGACGCCTGTGATTTTTATCCTGATGGGCTTAACCGCCGATGCGGTAACTTCATTAAGCGGCGGCTACAATTACTTCACCACTGAAATTTTCCAATACATCAAACCATTATCCATCTTTGACAAATTCTCCGCCCTTGCGCCGATGGCCATCCTCTACGGCCTTTTAAACGGCTTTTACGAAGAATTCTGTTTCCTCGGTCTTTTGACCTGCGTGGAAGACAAATATAAATGGCAGGCATTGGCCTATTCGACCTTGGTGCGCATCTCCTTCCATACTTATCAAGGTATGCTTTGGGCGACCGTTATCGGCGTTGTTTTCGGTTTGATGTACTACTTCTTCTACAAATACAAAGTCAAAAACCTGCTGCCGTTTTTCCTGATTCACGCCTTGGCAGATATCTTCGGCTCCGGCTTCATCTATTTGATTTGCGCTTAATGGCAATGGTTGACTGAATAAACCAGGCCGTCTGAAACATCATTTTTCAGACGGCCTTTTATTATCTATCGGTTTACTTAATCAAAGTAATTGCCACATCCGCATCTTCGGTTGCAACTGCCTCAATCACAGCATCGCCGCCAAACCGCAACACCGAGCCTGCGCCGACAGTATGTTTTTCAGTCTGATTTAACGTTACGTCAAAACTTCCCTTTCCAACGGCAAAAATCAGCGTTTTAAAACCCGGATGATCGTGCGGCTTAATCTGCTCCCCTTTCTTCATGTCCTTCTTAACGACCATGTAATTTTCGCCGCTGAAAATCTTACCGTTTTCGGAAGAAACTTCTCCCAAAGGCGCGGCAGAAACGGCAACGGAAAACAAACGGACAGCAATACGGCAGAAATATTGGCAACTTTCATGACAAGCCTTTCTTAAAAACAGAACCCCCATTCTATAAAAAACCACTTCATTATTCAATAATAATTCTTATTTCTAATAAAAAGGCCATCTGAAACCCAACGATATTTTTCAGACGGCCTGATTGCCCTGTATAATATTTTCTTATTAATAAAATCGCTTTACACACCCATCAAATGGAAACCGTCAGAAAAGATCCGCTCGGCTCGGCATGGATGGTTATTGCCGCGCTCGGCTTTACCGTCATGAACCTCTCCATCAAAGCCGCCTCAACGCAATTCGGCTTTTCCAGCGGCGAGCTGGTCTTTTGGCGCATGCTGGTCTCCACCCTGTTCTTAGGCATCATGGCCAAAGCGCAAGGCAACACGTTTTCCACGCCGCATTGGAAAACCCATCTCAACCGCAGTGTCATCGGCACGCTTGCCATGATGTGCACGTTTTATTCCGTCATGCACCTGCCGCTGGCAACAGGCGTCACGCTCAACTACACGTCCTCCATCTGGCTTGCCATCTTTTCATTTTTCATTTTAAAAGAACGAATTACGCTTTATACCCAAGCCATTTTAGTTATGGGCTTTATCGGCGTTATCCTCTTACTCAACCCATCTTTTCAAGGTGGGCAGGAATTTGCCGCGCTGGTCAGTTTGGCAGGCGGCGCCATGTCGGGCTGGGCGTATTTGCAGGTGCGCGAACTCTCGCTTTTGGGTGAGCCGGGCTGGCGCGTGGTGTTTTACCTCTCGCTTACCGGCCTGATTATGGGTGCAGTCTGGAGCACCATCACAGGCTGGCATCCGCTGACCGTGTCTTCCCTACCCTATCTGGCCGGTATCGGCATCTCCGCCATGATTGCCCAACTGGCAATGACCCGCGCCTATAAGGTCGGCAAGAAATTTACCGTTGCCTCGCTTTCCTACCTGACCGTCGTTTTCTCCGCCCTATCCGGCGTACTGCTTTTCGGCGATAAAATCACTTGGCAGGAAGCCGCCGGCATGGTTATCATTGTTGCAGGCGGCGTGTTCAGCAGCTTTACTCCGGCCTCAATCAAAAAATTTCTGATGAAGCAATAATTTAACAAGGAGAACACCATGATTTCCATCCGCGAACAATCTTACGGCTTAAACGTAGCGCTGTACAACGAGTTCACTTTGGACGATTTCCGCCAATTGGAAGAAGCCTTGTTGGTCGCGAAACAAAAAGTCCATCTGCCCGACATCCTGTTGGATTTGTCCATGCTGAAAGACTTCACCATCGATATGGCGGTCGAGCAAATCAAATTCCTCAACCAACACGAAACCGACTTCGGCCGCGTTGCCGTCATTACCGACGACATCTGGATCAAACTCGGCGCGCGCCTTTCCAGCCTCTTGACCAACCAACATCCCAAATATTTCAGCGACGCTGCCGAAGCACAGGCTTGGTTGTTGGCAAGCAATTTGAAATAAAGATAAGGCCGTCTGAACGCATTACCTGAGCAAATTCAAAACCGCTTAGGCTCAAAATCAACGGTATCACAATATTTTTCAAAGCATCAAAAAGGCCGTCTGAAACCTTGCAACCTGCAAAGTTTCAGACGGCCTTTCATCGTTTTTATTCAAAAACTTACATCACATCCAACACATCAATGCCCAACAACTCCAAGCCTTGTTTCAGCGTGTCGCCGGTGAGCTTCGCCAGTTGCAGGCGGCTGTTGCGGGTTGCGCCTTCTGATTTCAAAATCGGGCAGGCTTCGTAGAAACGGCTGAACAAGGTAGCGATTTGATAGAGGTAGGCAGCTAGGTAGTGCGGATACGCAGTATCTGCCACGCTTTGCAGCACGTCTTCAAATTTCAGCAGCTCGGCGGCCAGTTGCTTTTCCAAAGGTTCGGTCAAAACGGTTGGCGCATTTGCGTCCCATTCACCGGCTTTGCGGAACACGCTTTGTACGCGTGTGTAGGCGTATTGCAGGTAGGGGGCGGTATTGCCTTCAAACGAAAGCATGGCGTCCCAGTCGAACACATAATCGCTGGTGCGGTTTTTGCTCAAATCGGCGTATTTGACTGCGCCGATGCCGACGGTTTTGCCGATTTTACCTGCTTCGTCTGTGCCCAATTCAGGATTTTTCTCTTTTACCAAAGCAGTGGCGCGCTCGACTGCTTCGGTCAGCAGGTCAACCAGTTTTACGGTGTCGCCGCTGCGCGTTTTGAACGGTTTGCCGTCTTTGCCCATCATGGTGCCGAAGCCGATAAACTCGGCTTTTACATCTTCCGGCAGATAGCCTGCTTTGCGGGAAGTGGTGAAGAGTTGTTCGAAGTGCAGGGCTTGTCGGTGGTCGACGACGTACAGCAGACGGTCGGCATGAAGCGTGCCGACACGGTAGCGCAAACACGCCAAGTCGGTGGAAGCATAAAGGAAGCCGCCGCCTTGTTTTTGCACGATAAATGCGGCAGGTTCGCCCTCTTTGTTTTTAAACTCGTCCAAGAACACGACTTTCGCGCCGTCGTCTTCGACTGCCAAACCTTTTTCGACCAAATCATCGACTACGGGTTGCAAATCGTCGTTGTATTTCGATTCGCCTGCCACGTCTTCAGGGCGCAGTTTCAAGCCCAGCGTGTCATAAACGGCTTGGGCGTGCGAGAGTGAAATATCGACAAACTGTTTCCACAATGCCAATACGGTTTCATCGCCGCCTTGCAACTTCACAACGTATTCGCGTGCGGTGTCGGCAAAGGCAGGATCTTCGTCAAAACGTACTTTGGCGGCGCGGTAAAACTGCTCCAAATCCGCCAGCTCGAACGCGGCGTTGTCTTTTTGCTGCTCGACCAAATAAGCGACCAACATGCCAAACTGCGTACCCCAGTCGCCAACGTGGTTTTGGCGGATAACGGTGTTGCCCATAAATTCCAATATGCGCGAAATGCTGTCGCCGATGATGCTGGAACGCAAATGGCCGACGTGCATTTCTTTGGCCAGATTAGGCGAAGAATAGTCGATAACGACGGTTTTCGGTTTGTCGGTTTTTGCTACGCCGAAACGCGCGTCGTTCAAGGCCGCATGAATGTTTTGGGCGAGGAATTCAGGGCGCAGGCGCAGGTTGATGAAACCCGGACCGGCTACTTCCGCGCTTTCAATCACGGCGTTGTCGACCAATGCTTCGGCCACTTTTTGCGCCAACTCACGCGGATTTTGTTTGGCTTTTTTCGCCGCACCCATTACGCCGTTGATTTGGAAATCGCCGAAGTCGGGATTTTTCGCCGCCTGCAATACGACGGGGCTGTCGGACAAACCGGCAGCGGCAAAGGCTGCTTGGGCTTCACGTTCGACGGTTTGGTATAAATTCATGTTGTCGGTCTCTATCAATTCAAATCAGGCGGTATTTTAAAAGAATTTCAGGCTTTAAAACAGGGTAAGCTGCAATACTTTTCCAGCGGCTTGTTATATGATTGCATTCTGATTCAACGATTTTGCTGTAAAGGCCGTCTGAAAGGAAAAGCCATGACCCCAAAAAATACGCTTTGTCTGATTGTCGATATTCAAGAACGCCTGCTGCCCGCCCTTTCCGGCGCGGACGAAATGTTGGAACGCTGCCGCCTGCTGATTCAAGGTTTGACGGCTTTGGACGTACCCTTTGCCGTAACCGAACAATACCCGAAAGGTTTGGGCAACACTGTATCCGCCGTATCGCTGCTGTTGCCCGAAGGCACGCCTGTTGTCGAGAAAACCCGATTCTCGGCATTTTTACCTGAAATTCAGGAAATCTTACGCAAAAATGACATCAAAAACGTTATTTTAGTGGGAGCTGAAGCGCATATCTGTATGCTTCAGACGGCCTTGGATTTGAAGGCGCAAGGTTACGCCGTATCCCTGCCTTTTGAATGCACCGCCTCGCGCACAACGGCCAACCGCGACAATGGTTTGGCGCAACTGAGCCGTCAGGGCATTACCGTTTCCAATGTCGAAAGTATTTTGTTCCAACTGCTCGGCGATGCCAAACATCCGGCCTTTAAGACTATCTCCAAACTGATTCAATAACAGGCCGTCTGAAATGCAATACACCATCCGCCCTGCCCTGCGCCAAGACTTGCCCGCCATCGTCGATATTTACAACAGCACCGTGGCCACGCGCCAATCCACGGCCGATTTGTCGCCGACCACGGTTGCCGAACGCGAAATATGGTTTGCCGCACACACGGACAAACGCCCGATCTACGCCCTTTACGATGCCGACGGCACCGTATTGGCCTGGGGCAGTTTCAGTGACTACCATCCGCGCTACGCCTACCACATCAGCGCGGAAGTCAGCGTTTATGTCCGCCACGATATGCGCGGCGCAGGCGTGGGCAAAATCCTGTTGCGGCACATGCTCGAACGCGCGCCGTCCTTAGGCATCCGCAACGTCATCGCGCTTGTGTTCGGCCACAACTATCCGAGCCTGAACCTGTTTCACCGTTTCGGTTTTGAAGAATGGGGGCGGCTGCCGCAAGTCTGCGATTTGGAAACCATGTTGGCAGATGTCGTGATTTTGGGTAAAAGGATTGTCGATTGATTACGACAAAGGCCGTCTGAAAACTGAATTCAGACGGCCTTTTTTACAGCAAAACCTTTATTGCGGTTTCTTCGCCAGCATGGTGACGAATTTAAACTGAATCGGATTGCCGAATTCGTCTTTCGCGTGCATCGAACCCAGCTCTTCCTTGTATTCCACCAATTCCCAATCCTTATAGTATTCGCGCAGTTCGCCCTCACCAAACTTGAACGGGAACGGCATCGGGCAAGGGAAATCTTCCGTATCCATCGCAGACACGATCAGGTTGTAACCGCCGGGGTTGGTGTGTTCCTTCATATTGGCAATCACGTTAGGAACGTAACGCGGCATCAGGAACATAAATACCACGGTCGCCACCATATAATCGAAGTTTTCCTGAATATTGGCGGCATTGAGGTCGTATTCAAACGCGCGGACATTCAATTCTTCAATACGCGCCAGCTCTTCCACGTTTTGAACCGCGTTCGGATTATTATCGACAGCGGTAACGTCAAAACCTTTCAAACCCAGATACAGCGCATTACGGCCCTGACCACAGCCCATATCCAAAACCTTGCCGACGGGCACGATGCCTTCGGCGGCACGGACGGCCGAATGTGTCGCGCTCATGCCGTATTTCTTATTGAAATAGTCCGCCGCCTCGCAGTAAAACGACAGTTGGATTTCCGTGTCTTGCGTTTGCGGCGCGATAAAGTGCCATGCTTGCGGATGGATAATCCAATCGTCGCTTTCAGGCGTCAGCTCGTGCGTGGCCGTAATATTGCCCGCCTCGTCCACTTCGTTGAAGTTCAGACGGCCTTGGAGGACATTAAGGCAACCCCAAGTACCGGCAGCAGTATTGTGTTTGGACAACAAGGCTTCGGGAATCTCGTCCGCTGTCCACACCGGCATCTGTTTGTAACAAAACAATTCTTGCTGTTCGCTCATCATATTTCCTTTCTATTTTGACGGTTTCAACACAGCTTCTGCCAAGGCTTTTTGAATGGCAATCACGCTCTTGTCGCTTTTAAACTGCAAGGTTTCGGTCGGCACTTCGCTGGAAGAAACCCAAATCTTCAGCTCGGCATCCAAATCGAAATGACCCGAGGTTTCCACCGAAAAGCGCGATACTGAACGATACGGAATCGAACGGTAAGACACTTTCTTGCCTGTCAAACCCTGCTTATCTACCAACACCAGCCGATATTCGGTAAACACAATCAAATCGCGCACCAGGCTGAATGCCATTTTTACCTGTTCGCCATCAATCAGAATATTTGCCAAATCGCGTTCCACCGCATCGGCGTCTTTTTGCGAAGCATTGCCCAAAAGGCCGCTGAACAATCCCATATCTGCCTGCTTTCTATACGAGTGATAAGTGCAGGGTATTTTACACGCGCAAACCGTATTTGCCGATATTTCAGACGGCCTTATGTTATGATACCGCCTTATTCGACAAAGACATGCCCATGGATAAACCCGTTTACCTCTACACAGACGGCGCATGCAAAGGCAACCCCGGCGCAGGCGGCTGGGGGGTATTTATGCGCTACGGCACACATGAAAAAGAACTGTTCGGCGGCGAAGCCGAAACCACCAACAACCGCATGGAGCTGACCGCCGTCATCGAAGGCCTGAAATCTCTAAAACGCCGCTGCCAGGTCGTTATCTGCACCGACTCGCAATACGTCAAAAACGGCATGGAAAGCTGGATACACGGTTGGAAAAAAAACGGTTGGAAAACCGCCGCCAAGAAACCGGTCAAAAACGATGATTTATGGAAAGAGCTAGATAGTCTGGTTCAACAACACGATGTCCGCTGGACGTGGGTAAAAGGCCATGCTGGACACCCTGAAAACGAAAAAGCCGACGAGCTCGCTAATCAAGGGGCGGCAAAATTTGCATAACACTTCACCCATGACTGTACTCAAATATCTCAAACCATTCTTTTGGATTGCTATCATTGCATTGATTTGTGTGACGCCAATAGCACTTATGTTCGCCTATTCGCCCTTTCATGATGTCAATGATTATTTTAACTTTGGATTGTGCGATCACATTGAGAGTGCCGAAGAATGTGACGACTTAATCACGCCCGCCTATTTATTTTGGTGGTTTATACCCAAACCGTGGTTTTTCGCATTCATCACACTGACTGCTATTTACCTCATTCTAAAAATCCTGATTGAAATCATCCGATTCCTATTCAGACTGAGAAAGAAAAACCCATGATCTGCCCTATCTGCACTGCCGACAACGAAGATATTTTGCTGCAAACGCCCAATCTGCGCGTTATCGCCGTCCACAACGAAGCCGGCGCACCGGCATTCTGCCGCGTTATTTGGAATAACCATGTTTCTGAGATGACCGACCTTTCCCCTGCCGAACGCAACGAAATCATGGAAATGGTGTATCAGGTTGAAGCCGCAATGCGCCAAGTCTTCCGCCCGGCCAAAATCAATTTGGCCAGCCTCGGCAATGTTGTGCCCCATCTGCATTGGCACGTCATCGCCCGTTTTGAAAACGACGCCAACTTCCCCGCGCCGATTTGGGCCGCTCCTGTCCGCGAACACGGCATGACCTTGCCCGAAAACTGGCCGCAACAAATCAAAAACTTAATCGCTTAAACTTTCAGACGGCCTACAAGGTCCGACACGCCAAGTTCAGGCCGTCTGAACATATAACGAAAGGAAAACCTCAATGAACTCCACCACGCGCCGCCATTTCCTGCGTACCTGCTCTGCCGCGGCAGGCGCAGGGTTGTTGCAAGCCTGCGGCACCGGCACGACCACCACGCCGCAAACTAAAACCACATCTACCACCGCGAAAGCCAAAACCGTGCAACCTAAGCAACCCCATCCGCCACGTTCCGGCGACAACCTCCTGCGCGTTGTTGCGCCGTCAGGCTTCGCCGAAGACCCCAACCGCGTGACCACCGGCCTGACCCGCCTCTACAATGCAGGCTTTACCGTGACCAACCAACAGGCAGGCAGCCGCCGTTACCAACGCTTTGCTGGCAGCGATGCCCAACGCGCCGCCGACTTCCAAGAAGTTGCCAGCGGCCGTATCGAAACGCCCAAAGTCTTGATGGGCCTGCGCGGCGGCTACGGCGCGGCACGCATCCTACCGCAAATCGACTTTGCCTCACTCGGCGCCAGAATGCGAGAACGCGGCACATTGTTCTTCGGGTTCAGCGACGTGTGTGCCGTCCAACTCGCCCTGTTGGCCAAAGGCAATATGATGAGCTTTGCAGGCCCGATGGTGTACAGCGAATTCGGTAAAGCAGACCCCAGCGTCTTTACCATGGATTCGTTCATCCGCGGCACGACCAACAACGTCAACATCGTTGATGTTCCGACCATCCAACGCGCCGATGTCAACGTCGAAGGCACATTATGGGGCGGCAACCTCAGCGTTCTCGCCTCCCTCGCCGGTACGCCTTACATGCCCGATATTCAAGGCGGTATCCTCTTTATCGAAGACGTCAGCGAGCAACCCTACCGCATCGAGCGCATGCTCAATACGCTTTATCTGTCAGGTGTTTTACAAAAACAACGCGCCATCATCTTCGGCGATTTCCGCATGGGCACCATCCGCGACGTGTACGACTCCAGCTACGACTTCTCCGCCGTCGTCAACCACATTTCGCGCACCGCCAAGATTCCTGTGTTGACCGGCTTCCCATTCGGCCACATCACCAACAAAACCACTTTCCCGTTGGGCGCGCATGCCAAAGTCCGCAGTACCGGCAACGGCGGTTATTCCGTCACCTTCAGCGGCTATCCTACGCTAAACCCGTCAGCGCTGACACTCGACAGCCTGCTGCCGCCTCCTGTTCCGACTTACGACAGCACCATCTACCGCGACAGCATCACTGAAGAAGTGACCGAATAAGGCTTATTCAAATAAAAAGGCCGTCTGAAACCCAGTTTCAGACGGCCTTTTTATATCTTCATCTTAACCGTAACGTCGTTGGAAATCTTTCATAAAGTCGGCCAACGCGTTCACACCTTCAAGCGGCATCGCATTGTAAATGCTGGCACGCATACCGCCGACGGTTTTATAGCCCTTAAGCAGGCACAAGCCCTGCAACTCGGCTTCCAACACAAAGCGGCGGTCCAAGTCTTCGCTTGCAGTTTTGAAGACCACGTTCATTTTGGAGCGCGCATCAGGATGGATATCGTTGATGTAAAAACCGCCGCTGCCGTCTATCGTCTCATACAAGGTTTGCGCCTTTATTCGATTGACCGCTTCAATTCTTTTCACACCGCCCTGCGTTTGCAGCCAGCGGAACACCAAGCCCGACATATAAATCGCATAAGTAGAAGGCGTGTTGTACATACCGTCGCGGTTGATGTGCGAACGGTAGTTGAACACATCAGGAATATCGTTCGGACAACGTTCCAGCAAATCCTCGCGGATAATGACCACGGTCGCACCGGCAGGACCGATATTTTTTTGCGCACCGGCATAAATCAAGCCGTAATCGGACACATTAAACTCACGAGACAAAATCTCGCTCGACATATCGCACACCAGCGGCGGCAGGCCGTCTGAAAGTTTGGGGACGTTTTGATACTGCAAGCCGTTTACGGTTTCATTAATCGCAAAATGAACAAACGCGGAATTCGGGTTGACATCCCAATCCTCCACCGCAGGCAGGTTTTTATAGGCATATTGCTCGCCGCCATGCGCGGCCAAACGGATTTCGGCATTGCTCAAACGGCTCATCTGCTCATAGGCAATACGGCTCCAGTTGCCCGTTACCACCGCATCGGCAGTCGCAAAACCGTGTGCCAAATTCATGGCCACCATATTAAATTGCGTGGTCGCACCGCCCTGTAAAAACAGGATTTTATAGTTGGACGGAATATTCAAAAGCTGGCGCAAGTCTTGTTCGGCATGATGCAGAATACTCAAAAACATATCCGAACGGTGGCTCATCGCCATCACGGGGAAACCCGTGCCGTTGTAGTCGAGCATTTCCTGTTGCGCGGTACGCAATACCGCTTCCGGCAATACGGCAGGACCTGCGGAAAAATTATAAATCGGGTGTGCGGACATGACGGCCTTCTTTCTTATTCGGTGGGTATGAAGAAATTGTAGAACCACCTTGCACATTGTGCAAGCACGAAAAATCCGGAAATTCAAGGCCGTCTGAAAATAAAGCAATACCAATTCTTTGTTTTCAAAAATAATTTCAGAAACACCACATCAAAACTTGTCAACAATTTCCTTTTCAGACGGCCTCACCCCTACCCTTTACATTTAAGCAATCACTTCAAAAAATCCACGCCAAATCAACGCTTTTCTTTTATCTTGAAAACAGTTATAATAGGCCAATTTTTCAAATCACACAAAAAATGGCCGCGCGGCCATTTTTTTGTTTATGTACTTCTGGAGAAGCATGGATATTCAAAGCATTCTTGATAAAACCCTGCCCGGCTTGGGCTACGAGCTGGTCGATTTCGAACTGACCGCACAAGGCGATTTACGCGTTTTCATCGATAAAGAAGGCGGCATCACCGTCGAAGACTGCGCCACTGTCAGCAACCATCTGAGCCGCGTGTTTATGGTTGAAGACATTGACTACAAACGTTTGGAAATCTCCAGCCCGGGCCTTGACCGTCCGTTGAAAAAAGCCGCCGACTTCGTGCGCTTTGCCGGCCAGAACGCCAAAATCAAAACACGCCTGCCGATTGATGGTCAGAAAAACTTCATCGGCCGCATCGAATCTTGCGAAAACGACATTGTTACCGTCTCTTTCGACGGCAAAACTGCCCAAATCGAATTGAGCAACATCGACAAAGCCCGTTTGCGCCCCGAATTTAAATTTTAAAAACCGATTACTTGGAGATTCTAGAAAATGAGTCGCGAAATGTTACAGCTGGCCGAAGCGCTGGCAAGTGAAAAAAACGTTGAAACGGAAGTCGTATTCAAAGCCCTTGAATTCGCCCTCTCTACTGCTGCCAAGAAAAAAGCCGACCGCGAGCACATGGACGTGCGCGTCGAAATCGACCGCGATACCGGCGAATACCAAACCTTCCGCCGCTGGCTGATTGTTGCCGATGAAGACTACACCTACCCCGATGTAGAAAAAACCATCGAGGAAATCCAAGAAGAAATTCCCGGCACAACCATCCAAATCGGTGAATACTACGAAGAGCAGCTGCCAAACGAAGGCTTCGGCCGCCAAGCAGCTCAAACTGCCAAACAAATCATCCTGCAACGCATCCGTGATGCGGAGCGCGAGCAAAACCTGAATGAGTTCCTCGCTTCTAAAGAAGACATCGTTTCCGGTACGGTAAAACGCGTTGAGCGCCACGGCATCATCGTTGAAGTCGTTGCGGGCAAACTCGACGCACTGATTCCACGCGAAGAAATGATTCCGCGTGAAAACTTCCGCAGCGGCGACCGCATCCGCGCCCTCTTCCTGCGTGTGGACGAAATCGGCAATACCGGCCGCAAACAAGTCATTTTGAGCCGTACCAGCGGCGACTTCTTGGCCAAACTCTACGCCAACGAAGTGCCTGAAATTGCAGACGGCCTGTTGGAAATCCGCGAAGTAGCACGCGACCCCGGCCAACGCGCCAAAGTTGCCGTTAAAGCCAACGACCAACGCATCGACCCGCAAGGTACTTGTATCGGCGTGCGCGGTTCCCGTGTTAACGCCGTGAGCAACGAATTGTCCGGCGAACGCATCGACATCGTATTGTGGTCTCCTGAGCCTGCCCAATTCGTGATGAATGCGCTGTCTCCTGCCGAAGTGAGTCGCATCGTAATTGACGAAGACAAACACGCCGTTGACGTGATCGTTGACGAAAACCAACTGGCGCTGGCCATCGGCCGCGGCGGTCAAAACGTCCGTCTGGCTTCCATCCTGACCGGCTGGCAGCTGAACATCATGACCGTTGAAGAAGCCGACGAGCGCAATGCCGCCGAAGACGCGGTTATCCGCAACCTCTTCACCACCCACTTGAACATCGACGACGAAACCGCCGATATCTTGGTGGAAGAAGGCTTTGCCACTTTGGAAGAAGTTGCTTACGTTCCAGCGGCAGAATTGCTCGCCATTGACGGCTTTGACGAAGAAATCGTTGAAACCCTGCGCAACCGCGCACGCGACGCTATCCTGACCATTACCATCGCCGCAGAAGAAAAGCTGGGTGAAGTGTCTGAAGACATGCGCAATTTGGACGGCGTAGATTCAGATATGTTGCGCAAACTGGCCGAAGCCGGCGTTACCCAACGCGACGATCTGGCCGAATTGTCTGTTGACGAATTGGTCGAAATTACCGGTGTTGACGAAGAAGAAGCCAAAAAAGTGATTTTGGCTGCACGCGAACACTGGTTTACTGAAGAAAACAACTAAGGGGGTACTGAATGAGTAATACAACCGTAGCGCAATTTGCCGCCGAACTAAACCGCCCCGTCGATGATTTGCTTAAACAATTGAAAGAAGCCGGGGTCAACAAAAACAGTGGTAATGACAGCATAACCACTGACGACAAACAACTGTTGACTGCTTACCTGCAAAAGAAAAACGGCAGCAACAGCGGCACCATCAGCATCCGCCGCAAAAAAACCGAAGTCAGCACCGTTGACGGCGTAAAAGTGGAAACACGCCGCCGCAGCCGTGCCGTTACCATTCCTTCTTCCGAAGAATTGGCAGCGGAAGCCAAAGCCAAAGTAGCAGCGGAAAACCAAAAAGCCGAAGCAGAAAAAGCAGCCGTCCAAGCTACCGAAGAAAAAGCCAAAGCTGAAGCAGAAGCTGCCGCAAAAGCCGAAGCCCGTGCCAAAGCAGAGGCCGAAGCAGCTAGACTGAAAGCAGCCAAAGCCGCACCAAAAGCAGAAGGAAAACCTGCCGAAGCCAAAAAAGAAGAAGCCAAACCGGTTGAAGCCGTAGAAGCCAAGGCCGAAGCAAAAGTTGAAGCTAAAGCAGACAACAAGCCGTCTGAAAAATCCGTTGAAACTGAAAAACCAGCCGAAGCCAAGAAACCTGCCAAAGCCAAACAAGACAAAGGCAGCAAAAGCAAAGAAGCGAAAAAAGCAGCCAAACCTGCCGCTCCTGCCGTACCGCAACCTGTCGTCAGCGTGGAAGAACAGGCTCAACGTGATGAAGAGGCCCGTCGTGCTGCCGCCCTGCGTGCGCATCAAGAAGCCTTGTTGAAAGAAAAACAAGAGCGTCAAGCACGCCGTGAAGCCATGAAACAACAGGCCGATCAAGACTCAAAACCTACTAAAGAAGCCAAATCAGGCGAACGCAACAAACCTGCCGAGAAAGCAAAAGCGACATCCGGCGAAGGCAAATCCGAACACAACGCGCGCGGTAAAAAAGAAGACCGTCGTGACCGTGACGAAGAAAACCAAGGCCGTAACGCCAAAGGCAAAGGCGGCAAAGGTAGCCGTGACCGCAACAATGCGCGCAATGGCGACGACGAGCGCGTACGCGGCGGTAAAAAAGGCAAAAAACTCAAACTTGAGCCAAACCAACACGCCTTCCAAGCGCCGACCGAACCTGTCGTACACGAAGTTTTGGTACCTGAAACCATTACCGTTGCCGATTTGGCACACAAAATGGCCGTTAAAGGCGTCGAAGTGGTTAAAGCCCTGATGAAAATGGGCATGATGGTAACCATCAACCAATCTATCGACCAAGACACCGCCCTGATTGTGGTGGAAGAACTTGGCCACATCGGCAAACCTGCCGCCGCCGACGACCCTGAAGCATTCTTGGATGAAGGCGTTGAAGCAGTAGAAGCCGAAGCATTGCCGCGTCCTCCGGTTGTGACCGTAATGGGTCACGTTGACCACGGTAAAACTTCCCTGCTGGACTACATCCGCCGCGCCAAAGTGGTACAAGGCGAAGCGGGCGGCATTACCCAACACATCGGCGCATACCACGTTGAAACCCCACGCGGCGTGGTTACCTTCTTGGATACTCCGGGTCACGAAGCGTTTACTGCCATGCGTGCGCGCGGTGCTAAAGCAACCGATATCGTGATTCTTGTGGTTGCAGCCGACGACGGCGTGATGCCGCAAACCATCGAAGCCATTGCCCATGCTAAAGCAGCAGGCGTACCGATGGTGGTTGCCGTCAACAAAATCGATAAAGAAGCTGCCAATCCAGAGCGTATCCGCCAAGAGCTGACCGCGCACGAAGTCGTGCCTGACGAATGGGGCGGCGATGTACAGTTTATCGACGTTTCCGCTAAAAAAGGCCTGAACATCGATGCATTGCTCGAAGCCGTCTTGCTCGAAGCCGAAGTTTTGGAACTGACTGCCCCAGTCGATGCACCTGCCAAAGGCATCATCGTTGAGGCTCGTTTGGACAAAGGCCGCGGCGCGGTTGCCACATTGCTGGTTCAAAGCGGTACACTGAAAAAAGGCGATATGCTGCTGGCCGGTACTGCATTCGGTAAAATCCGTGCAATGGTTGACGAAAACGGCAAAGCCATCAATGAAGCCGGCCCATCTATCCCTGTCGAAATCCTCGGCTTGTCCGACGTACCGAACGCAGGCGAAGATGCAATGGTATTGGCCGACGAGAAAAAAGCGCGCGAAATCGCCCTCTTCCGTCAAGGCAAATACCGCGACGTGCGCTTGGCCAAACAACAGGCCGCGAAACTGGAAAACATGTTCAACAACATGGGTGAAAACCAAGCCCAATCCTTGTCTGTCATCATCAAAGCAGACGTACAAGGTTCTTACGAAGCCTTGGCTGGCAGTCTGAAAAAACTGTCCACAGACGAAGTGAAAGTGAACGTGTTGCACAGCGGCGTTGGCGGCATTACCGAATCTGATGTCAACTTGGCCATCGCTTCCGGCGCATTCATCATCGGCTTTAACGTCCGTGCAGATGCTTCCGCACGCAAACTGGCTGAGAATGAAAACGTGGAAATCCGTTACTACAACATCATTTACGATGCCATCGACGACGTGAAAGCCGCCATGAGCGGTATGCTCTCTCCGGAAGAGAAAGAGCAAGTAACCGGCACGGTCGAAATCCGTCAGGTCATCTCCGTTTCCAAAGTCGGCAATATTGCAGGCTGTATGGTTACCGACGGTGTGGTCAAACGCGATTCCCATGTCCGCCTCATCCGCAACAACGTGGTTATCCATACCGGCGAGCTGTCTTCTTTGAAGCGCTACAAAGACGACGTCAAAGAAGTCCGCATGGGCTTCGAGTGTGGTCTGATGCTCAAAGGCTACAACGAGATTATGGAAGGCGACCAACTCGAATGTTTCGACATCGTCGAAGTTGCCCGTACTCTGTAATCAGACAGGCCGTCTGAAAAATCAGAAGCAGGTTTTGCAATGCGAAACCTGCTTCTTTTTTTCGGACGGCCTTTTTACAACCATTCATAGTTTGAAACTATTGAAATTGATGTGTGGTATATAAGAAACAAAACAGCCGCACAAGGCAAAGCCATTTGGCAAAAGAATAGACGGCAAACTAAGCCTGATAAGGCTCTCTATATATTGTCATATCTTAACGTTTCTGTTGTTTTTATCAAATTTCAGCACTAGTATATACAGCCTAAACACAATACAAATTAAGCAATACCGGCCATATGCCGGATACGTTTACTTCCTTGTTACTCTCATCAATATCTAAAGAAAATATCATGACAATCGAAAAAGCAATGCGCATCCGCAATGCGCAATTTGAATTACGACATTTAGAGCAATTACAGCCATCTCCCCTTGCACAAGCAACAACAGGCACTTCGGGAGATGACGTTTATTATGTAACCCGCAGCGACGATACAATCATTGAAAACCCAAATGGTGGAGATGATACGGTTTACAGCAACGTCAGCTATACCCTTCCAAACTACGTTGAAAACCTTGTTTTGACCGGTACGGCCAACATTTTTGGCGCAGGCAACAACAGCAACAACATCCTCATCGGCAATGAAGGCCGCAACCGCCTCAACAGCGGCCGCGGTGACGACATTGTTTACGGCGGTGGCGGCAACGATTTCATCAACGGCGGCGAAGGCAACGACCGTCTTTTCGGCGAAACAGGCAATGACACCCTCAACGGCGAAGCAGGCAACGATGTGCTTGAAGGTGGCGAAGGTGACGACACCTACCTTTTCTCTGCCAAAAGTGAGCAAGACACCATCATCGACAACCAAGGCCACAACAGCATCCGCTTCCATACTGACCTGAGCCTTAACGATTTAACCGTTGAAGCCCGAAACAACGAAACCGGCGGTCAAGACTGGCTGATCGCCGTGAAAAACAGCAACGCCGTTTTAACCATCAAAAACCAATATACTCAAAACGGTACAACACCGGCAGTCTCCCAATTCATCATCGGCACACAAAAACTGGATGTAAACAGCTTTGCCAAATATTTCGATATTTCTCTGACAGAGCATACCGAAAGCGGTAAGACCATCGATGGCAGCGACGACAATGACCACCTGATCGGCACATCCGGCAATGATATTATCGACGGCAAGGCCGGTGCCGACATTATGGAAGGCGGAGACGGCAATGACACTTACTACGTTGATGATGTAAAAGACGTAGTCATAGAACAGGCTGGCGGCGGCGAAGACACCGTATTCAGCAGCATTTCCCATACTGCCGCTACCCACGTCGAAAATGTTACCTTGACCGGCTCGGCCAATATTTTTGCTGCCGGCAACAACAGCAATAACATCCTGACCGGTAACGAAGGACGCAACCGCCTCAACAGCGGACGCGGTGATGATACCGTTTACGGCATGGGTGGCAACGACAGCCTAAACGGCGGCGATGGCAACGATTATCTAGATGGCGGCGACGGTAACGATCTCATCAACGGTGATGCAGGCAACGATGTTTTGGTGGGCGGCAACGGTAAAGACATTCTGAAAGGCGGCGCCGGAAACGATACCTATATCTACGGCGATAACGATACCATTATCGACAATCAAGGCATCAATACCCTCAAGTTTTCAGATGGCCTGAACAATGCCAAGCTCAACCTAAAGACCATTCATAACGACGACGGCAGCCAAAGTTGGGAAATTACTTCGGAGCAAGGTTCAGCCTTGATTCAAAACCAAATCGGTGCTGATGGCAGCATTTCCATCGACCGTTTCCAGTTCAGCGACCAAACTTACACTGCCGCACAATTCCAACAAGTCTTCCAAGCTCTGAAGGCCGAAGCCATTAAATTTGTCGGCACAAACGGCGACGATACCTTGCATGGCAATGCAGGCAACAATGAAATCGACGGCGGCAACGACGGCCATGACACCCTTTATGGCCACGACGGCGATGACATCTTGCGCGAACACAGCGAAACCTATTACGGCAACGAACTCGCTTCCGACGATAAACTCTACGGCGGCAACGGTAACGACAAACTCTATGCCCATATAGGCGCCGACTTACTCGACAGCGGCGCAGGCAATGATTATCTGGAAGGCGGCGAACACAACGACACCTATGTTTTCGGAAAAGGTTACGGCCACGACACCATTTTCGACTACAACTTCGGTTTCGACAGCGAGGCTGGCCTGCACACGCTCAACGCCAACGTCGTGAAATTTACCGGCGGCATTACCCTTGACGACCTTGAAATTACCATTGAAAAAGGTTACGACAAAACCAGTATTGCCAACATGCCTGACAGCACTCAATTTGTGACCAATCCCCTGCTGGATGGCGATACTTGGCATATCCGTATTAAAGGCACAGACGATGTTTTGACTATCAAAAACCAAAGCGGTATTTATGGTGCGATTTCCGAGTTTCAGTTTGACGGCAATACCTCATACAGCACGGGCGAGCTGATCAACCACTTCAAACTGTCTATCCCGCACATGATCGGCAACACAAACATCGTCCAATACACCGGCCAACCCGTTGAAGAACTCAACCGTGATGTGTACAACAACTTCAACCACACCATCCATGCCGATAGCGACAACAACGATTTAGATTTGTCGCGTTACACTTCTGTTGTCGAATACAGGGGCAACCGCAGTGATGAAACCATTACTTTGGGCCGAGGCATCAACATCGTCGATACGGCCGGCGGTAACGATGCCATTACCGACCCAGGGGCCGACAACACCGTTATCATGTTTGGCAGAAACAGCGGCAACGACACCTTTAATCCGTATGGTGGCAGCGATACCCAAGTCCTTTTCAAAGAAGGGTTGACGCTGAAAGATTTACAGTTGAAAACCGGCGATGATTGGGTCTTAACCATCAAAGATACAGGCGATACCCTGACCATCCATGACATTACCAACAATAATGTCGACAGCTTTGTATTCGGAAACGGTAAGAGCTACACCGCCGACGAAATCAGCAAAGCACTGATTACTGAAAATACACAAAACAACGGTATCCTGTAAAACTCAAAGGCCGTCTGAAAGCTTAATTCAGACGGCCTGAGTCCTTTACTGATTTATTTATCGTTCTGTTATATAATTATTCTCATTCGAATTCACAAGAAAGAATAAAAATGGATGCCTTAAATCTCCTCACCACGCGTCGCTCTTCCAAAAAACTGACTGCTCCGGCACCCAATGCCGAGCAACTGGAACAAATGCTGCAAGCGGCAACACAAGTACCTGATCACGGCAATATGCGCCCTTTCCGCTTTACCGTTATTCAAAGCGAAGCCGGTTTGCAACGTTTCCGTGAGCTTTTGAGCAAGACCGTTACCGAACTCAACTTCGGCGATGATGCCATGAAAAAGGCCGAACGTGTCGGCAACATGGCGCCTATAATTATCGGCGTTACATTCGCGCCGAACCGTGAAGTGGCAAAACCCAAACCTGAATGGGAACAAATGCTGACTGCCGGCTGCGCCGCCTATGCTTTACAACTGGCTGCTTCTGCTCAAGGCTTCGACAATGTTTGGATTACGGGCATGTGGGTCAACAGCCCATTGTTGCGCGAAGCATTTGAGTGTGCCGACAAAGACAAAATCATTGGCCTGATGATGATTGGTTCGCCGACCGAAGAAGGAAGCGGCCCAAAAAATACCAACTTAGAATGTTTTACAACTTATTGGTAAAGCCTGAAAATACTAAGGCCGTCTGAAAAACCTGATTTAATGGTTTTCAGACGGCCTGAGACCTTTGCAAAATTCCCCAAAATCCCCTAAATTCCCACCAAGACATTTAGGGGATTTCTCATGAGCACCTTCTTCCAGCAAACCGCACAAGCCATGATCGCCAAACACATC
>NZ_LAEI01000040.1:0-59769 GCF_001618065.1 Neisseria flavescens | reverse complement strand
CGTAGTAACGGGTTCTTTGTACGATTCAGGTATGTTCGATCGGCTGCCAATCAATCACCTGATCCAACTTCAATAGCGGAAACGGTCGATGTGTTTGGCAATCATTGGCTTGGCGGTTTGTTGAAAGAAGGTGGTCATGGAAAATCCCTAAATGTCTTGGTGGGAATTTAGGGGATTTTGGGGAATTTTGCAAAGATCTCAGGCCGTCTGAAACTTTTCAGACGGCCTGTTTTTGTCTCAAATATCTGAGTGAAAAAACTTTTTCTTTCGATACATTGCCAATAGTACTTTGCTTTAAAAAATTTCAGCCTTACATTTTTCTATCTGATTTCATATTCATTTTACGATGCGGCCTAACCGTTACACTCAATGGCAGATGATCTGACAAATGTTGCCAGTCTTTACTGTTGTGGATTTCAGAATCAATGACATCAAGATTGCGCGTGTAAATGCGGTCGAGGCTGAGGATGGGCAGGCGCGAAGGGAAGGTTTTGGGACGTTTGCCTGTATTATCGACGAATACTTCGTTCAAATCTAATGCCCTGCCCAATTCATGCGCTGATTTCTGCCGCCAGTCATTGAAATCGCCGGCGATAATCAACGGGCTTTCCGGACGAATATATCGGCCAACGTAATCGCTGATGGCGCGGTATTGTTTGAGGCGGTCCGGCTCGCGCAGATTGAGATGGACGCATAAACACACCAGCGGATCTTCCCAACCTTCAGGCACGACCTCGCAATGCAACAGGCCGCGTTGTTCGAGTTTATTGACGCTGATATTGAGGTTGTTTCCGTTTTCAGCGGCAGGCGGCTGAGAATGGCGTTGCCGTGGTGTCGTTTGGGATAGACTGCATTTTTGCCGTAGCTGCGATGATAATCGAGACTGTCGCCGATGATGTCGTAATGCGGCTCATCGGGAAAATCGGTACGGCGGCTTCTGTTGAGATGTTGTCCTTGGACTTCTTGTAAAAACAAAACATCCGAACCCAATGCACCCAGCGCGTCAGCCATGCGGTTGACCTGCACTTTGCGGTTGAGCGCAGACATGCCTTTGTGCATATTGTAGGAAGTAATAGTAACTGGACGGGGAGACATGATGTGTGATGAAGCGGTTTATTTGTTTTAGTATAGCACCGGAGCGTGTGGTTTTACGGCAATTTTGGTTATACTTGTTTAAAGAATAAAACGGCGTTTTGACAGGGAATTTCCCAATCAAAACGCCTTTTGTTTTCAGACGGCCTTGCGTCCGAATCAGTTGTTGATTACTTCAACATTGGTTTCAAAAGTAACAGTGTGCTGATATTTAGATGCAGTTTTACGTTTCGGATAAGGATATTTGGAAACGCTTTTCACTGCGCGTTCGTCCATTTCAGGATTGCCGCTGGATTGAATGATATTCACGCGGTCAACATTACCGGCAGGAGTTGTGAAGACATCCATCAAAACGGTTTTAACGCTGCCGTTTTGCGCTTTCATGGCTTCCAGGATTTCGGTATCGGCTGCTTGTGCAGTACCGAATACAGCGGCAAACAACAGGGCTGAGGCGAGGAGTTTAGTCGTTTTCATGTTTTAATCCTTATTAGGGTTGTGGTCAGGTTAAATATTTCAGACGGCCTGATTCGTCGTTATTTGAAATTCAAAATCGGCCAACCTTTTGCTTTGGCTTCTTTTTCCAGCTCGGCATCCGGATTGACGGCGACAGGTTCATCCACGATACGCAGCAGCGGCAAGTCGTTTTTGGAGTCGCTGTAAAAATAAACCTTGCCGTAGCTTTCAAATGTCTCGCCACGCTCGGCAAGCCATTGGTTCAATCGGGTAATTTTGCCTTCTTTCAGGCTGGGCGTACCGACATAGTTGCCGGTATATCGGCCGTCTTCGCTGGTTTCAAGCTGTGTGCCGATAACATTGTGAATACCGAAAAGATGGCAGATAGGGGTAATGATGAATTCGTTAGTCGAAGAAATAACCAACATTTCGTCACCCGCCATTTGATGGCTTTGCACCAACATACGCTGCATCGGAGAAATATGCGGAACAATATATTCGGCCATAAACTCGCGATGAAACTCAGCCAATTCTTCCTTGCTGAAACGGGCTAAAGGCGCGAGATGGAATTTGAGGAAGGCATCGATATCAAGACAACCGTTTTGATAGTCTTGGTAGAACTTTTCATTTTGCGCCTCGGTTTCAGCCGCATCGACTATGCCTTTTTTAATCAGGTATTGCGGCCAGGAGTGATCCGAATCGGTATTGATCAAGGTATTGTCGAGGTCGAAAATGGCAAGGTTTTTCATTGGGTTTCCTGTTGTTTTAAAAGCTGGCGCAAAAGCGGCAAAGTAATGCGCTTGCCCATCATAACGGCGTAGTTGTCGAGGGTATCGAGCATTTGCATCAGGCTGTCCATATCGCGCCGCCAATGGTTCATCAGGTATTCAAAGATTTCCGGATCGATGGTTACCTGACGGGCGGCCGCCATGCTGACGAGCGCATCGATTTTTTCCCGGTCGGTCAGCGGTTTGACTTCGTAAACCAAGCAATACGCCATGCGTGTACGCAGGTCTTCACGGATAACGAGCTGCTGCGGCGTATATTCGGAACTCAAAAGCAAAAAGCCTTTGCCGCTGTTGCGGAAGCGGTTGAAGATGGCAAACAGTAAAGCCTGTTCTTCATTATTAAGCTTTTCGATTTGGTCAATGGCAAGATATTCCGCATCCAGCGCGGCTTCTGTCAGCGGCGTGGCGGCGGCATCAATATAGAGGGCATTTCGTCCGGCATCGAGCGCCTGTGCGACCCATGCCTGCAAAAGATGGCTTTTGCCTGCGCCCTCTTCGCCCCAAACATAGATAAATTGCCCATGTTTGTGCTGCAACACATACACCAGCTCGGCATTTTCTGTTCCCAGAAATTTGTCGAAGCCGGGATAATCATGGCTGGCAAAATCGAAGATGAGCTGGTTCACAAAGGCGCACCGGTTAGGTTGAAATCGGCTTTATTTTACGTTGTTTTGCCGTCCACCATCAAGGATAAAGGCCGTCTGAAGCCTATACCTGCAACATATCTGCACTTCTAAACATATCTTGACGCGCTTACGGCATTGGTTTTATTCCGCTTTGGTTTTACAATGTCGAACTTCTCGCCGAAACATTTGTCTGTTCTTTTTCAGACGGCCTTTTTATTTGGGGAACCTTAGTGATTTCTACCCTTATTGATTTCATCCTCCATATCGACCAACACCTTGTCCACCTTTCCGCCCAATACGGCCCGTGGATTTACGCGATTTTGTTTGTTGTGATTTTCTGCGAAACCGGTTTGGTCGTAACGCCATTTTTGCCCGGCGACTCGCTGCTGTTTGCTGCCGGCGGTATTGCGGCCATCGGCGGCATGAACATCCACGTCATGGTATTGCTGCTCTTAGCGGCCGCCATTTTAGGCGATGCGGCCAATTTCATGATCGGCAAGTATTTTGGACAAAAACTGTTTGCCAATCCGGATTCCAAAATTTTCCGCCGTTCGTATTTAGAAAAAACCCATGCGTTTTATGAAAAACACGGCGGGAAAACCATCATCATTGCCCGCTTTGTGCCGATTGTGCGGACGTTTGCGCCATTTGTCGCAGGCATGGGCGATATGCACTACGGAACATTTATCCGTTACAACATTATCGGCGCGGTGTTGTGGGTATTGTCGTTTTCCTATGCAGGCTACTTCTTTGCCAATATCCCCGTCGTCAAAAACAATTTGGGCTTAGTCATGGCGGCAATCATCGTGATTTCGATTTTACCCGCGGTAGTCGAAGTCATCCGTGCCAAACTTAACGCCAAAAAATAACAATCAATCGAAAAGTTTGAAAGTTTAAACACATCAAGGAATTGTCATGCCGTTGCTGTCTATTGAATTTGCGGTATTTTTTATCATATTTTTGCCGTTGTACTGGGCATTTGCACGTTTGCCGCAAGTTCAAAATGTTTTACTTTGGTTGCCGGACTGGGCTGGCTTTACCGTATCGACCCTATCTTTTCCGCGCTGATTTTGGTTTACTCGTCTGTGGTTTACCTGGTCAGCGTGCTGATGTTTTCTGAAAACGAGAATATCCGCAAATTTTGGCTGGGTTGCGGTATTTCGGCGGCATTGACTGTTTTGTGTTTCTTCAAATATTTCGACTTTTTCCGCCCGATTATTCAGCAATATACGGGGCAAAGCACTGTCATCGACATCCTTTTGCCTTTGGGTTTGTCTTATTATACCTTTCAATCGCTGGCTTACTTGGTGTATTGCTACCGCGAGCCTAAAGGAGACCGTTTTGAATGGCACGAGCTCCTGCTTCATCTGAGCTTCTTCCCCACCATCACATCCGGCCCGATTATCCGTGCGGCCGCTTTTAAAAGCATAGACGGCGAACAAGCAGGGGCATTGGTGCAAATCCGCACCAAACAGGCACGACAGCTGATTTATCCGGCTTTGGCGGTCGGCCTGATTGTGTTGGGTATTGCCAAAAAGTGGTGGCTTGCCGGCGTATTGGCGGAAGGCTGGGTATCGCCTGTTTTTGAAAATCCGGCCCAGTTCGACGGCTGGGGCGTGTTGTCTGCGATTTATGGCTACACCTTCCAACTCTTTTTCGACTTTTCCGGCTACTCGGATTTGGTCATCGGCTTGGCCATGCTGCTCGGCTTCCAGCTGCCGAAAAACTTTGCCGCGCCGCTTCGCGCCATCAATATCCGCGACTTCTGGGACAGATGGCATATCAGCCTGTCCACTTGGATTCGCGACTATATCTATATCCCTTTGGGCGGCAGCAAAAAAGGCTTCGGACGCACCCAGCTCAATCTGATGATTGCCATGTTGCTTTCCGGCATTTGGCATGGCTACGGCTGGAGCTTTTTGATTTGGGGCGCGCTGCACGGTGCGGCTTTGGTGCTCCTTAACTGCGGCGACAAAATCGTTGGCCGCAATGCCTTAGGCCGTCTGAAAATCGGTAAACCGCTTGCCTGGCTGTTTACCTTCCATTTCGTTTGTTTCGCTTTTGTCGTGTTCAACAGCGCAACGCTTGCCGATACGAAAATGCTGTTCAGCGCATTATTTGCCAATGACAAAGGTTGGAACGCGCCTCTGCCGACCGACCTCATGTTGCTGGGTGCATTTGCGATGATGCTTTTGCTGTACCCGTATTTGCTTCGCTTATTTGAAGCATCGGTAAAAGGCTTGGACAAACTGCCTGCATGGCTGTGGTTTATCCCCATCACGCTTATCCTCGCCCTGATTATCGTCTTCGCCCCGTCCGGCATTCCCGGCTTTATTTACGCCAACTTCTAAGGAGCAGAACATGAAACGCTTTATCTCCCTGTTTGTTTCGATTCTGCTCAGTGCAGTTGCGCTGACGTGGTTTGCCCAAAACTCCATCAATGCCTATTGGCAGCAGACCTATCATGAGAACAGTCCGCTTGAGCCTTTATCCGAATACGCTTGGTGGCGTATCGGTGCGGATTGGCAACAAAATGCCTACGAATTTTCAGACGGCCTGAAAGCTTCGCTGGAAGCAGAAGACGCTTTGGTTTCGGAAGACTCTGGCATTGAAACAACAAGGCCGTCTGAAAATACGGAAAACATTGAAGTATCCGACAATCAAAAAGACTCTGCTGCTTCTGATGTGGCTAACAATACAGATACTACAGCCAGCGAGCCAAGCAATCAGGATGATCAGTCGGCAACACAGGTCGTGTTGAAAAAAGGCAATAAAGTTTTCTTTGCCGGCGACTCGCTGATGCAGGGCGTTGCACCTTTCGTACAAAAACACCTCAAGCAAGAATATGGCGTACAATCGGTCAACCTTAGCAAGCAAAGCACCGGTTTGTCCTACCCCAACTTCTTCGACTGGCCAAAAACCATCGAACAAACTTTGCAAAAAGAACCCGACATCCGCGTTTTGGTTGTATTCTTAGGCCCTAACGACCCTTGGGATTTCCCGATGGGTAAAAAATACCTGAAGTTCGCCTCCCCTGAATGGGAGGCAGAATACCTCAACCGCGTCCGCCGTATTCTTAATGCAGCCTCCGCACATGATGTCCAAGTCATTTGGTTGGGCATTCCTTACATGAAAAAAGCCAAGCTCAACGAACAGATGCGCTACCTCGACAAAATCCTGTCGGGTACGGTGTCGCCTCAAGCCATTTGGCTGCCGACCGACAAACTGTTGAGCAACGGCGCAGAAGAATATGCCGACTCTGTCAAAGTAGATGGAAAAATCATCCGTTACCGCAGCAAGGACGGCATTCACTTTTCCGCAGAAGGCCAAAAGCTATTGGCCGGAAAAATTATGGAAAAATTAATTTTACACACGATACACAACCATGAAATTTAATAAAACCTTACTCCTCACGCTTCTCGCACTCCCTATTACCGCCTGCGCAACCAATGACGGCCTATTAAGCAACTACGACTCCAACCGCCCTGCCTGGCTGAACAAACTCCAACAGCTCAACAACACTTCAGACGGTAAGTTCCGCATTATCCAAGTCGGCGACTCCCACACCGCCGGCGACTATTTCACCGACCGCCTGCGTCGCCGTTTGCAACAACAATGGGGCAACGGCGGCATTGGTTGGGTTTATCCCAACACTGTCAAAGGCCAGCGCATGGCAGCCGTCCGTTACAACGGCAGCGGTTGGAACACCATCAGCAGCCGCAAATCACACAGCGATTTTTCTTTCGGCGGGATTGAAGCACGCGCCGATGGCGGCAGCGTTACCTTAAGCGCAGCCGACGGCAGCATGGATATGCAACAAATCTCCATTTTCGGCAAACCGGTTTGGTCAGAGCAAACCCTGACCGTCAACGGCCGCGAAATCCCTGCCACACAAAACGGTTGGCAACTGATGCATACCAATGCCTCCCTGCCGATGACCCTCAGCAGCAGCATGCCTTGGCAAATCGGTTTCATTAATATCGAACGCCCCGGACGCGGCGTAACCGTTTCCGCCATGGGCATCAACGGCGCGCAGTTATCCCAATGGTCAAAATGGCGGCCGGGCATGTGGGAAGATTTGGCACAAACCAAAGCCGATTTAATCATCCTTGCCTACGGTACCAATGAAGCCTTTTCCGGCAATCTCGATATTTCCTCTACCGAGCGGACATGGCGCAATTACATCCGTCAAATCAAAAATACTCTGCCCAACGCAGGTATCCTGATCCTCGGCGCTCCAGAATCTTTGAAAACCGCCTACGGCAGCTGCGGCAACCGTCCTGTCTTGCTCAGCGAAGTACAACAAATGCAGCAACGCGTTGCCCGTGATGAAAAAATCATGTTCTGGTCTTGGCAGGATGCGATGGGCGGGGCATGCAGCATGAAAAGCTGGATGGCGCAAGGCTTGGCAGCCAAAGACGGCGTTCACTTTTCTGCACAAGGCTATGAAACTGCAGCCGATAAGCTTGCCGATAGCCTGATCCGCTTTGCCCAATAAATTGACAAAAGCCTAAGTGCTTTTCATTAACAGCACACAAAAGGCCGCCTGAAATTCATATTTCAGACGGCCTTTTGTTTATGGCTTATTCAATAAACTGCTTTATTTTTAAGCCAACATATTGCTGCTCATTCGTTGCGTTTGGTTTTCCGTAAAACGAACCAAACTTGCCTGCTTGTCAAAGCCTAATGGCTTGGCGACAAGGCGGTTGGGCAATTTGTTTAAATGGTGGTTGTAGCTTCCGGCTCTACGGTTGTAAGTGCGGCGTGCCGATGCGACTTCTGCTTCTGCGGCACCCAGCATTTCCATCAAACCGGCCAATTTTTCATCAGGATGTTGTTTCAAAAGGCTGTTGACGGCGGTTTGTAATTTTTTCAGCGCATGATTCAATGCTGTTTCGGTTTCGCACAGATGTTTGATCTTGGATTCGGAAAATGTTTTGGCAGTTTGTGCCAATGCGGTTTCAACTTCGGCACACATCTGCTGAACGTTTTGATCCGATGCAATGCCCTGCTCTTGCAGGTGTTTGCTGTATGCATCCAATACATGACGGACGGCATGATGTCGGCAGTCGAGCGCAATGCGCAAAGAGACAAAGGATTCGCGACAGTCTTTTTTGCGGTCTTTCAACTGTTGTTTGAAATACAATAAGACGGCGGCGATTGATACGAAGATAAGTGCAAGACTGATAATGCCCATAGTGAGTTCCCTAGTTATGATGCCACTCATATCGGTGGCTGATTTTATTAACATCGATTATAATCCAATTTCAATATTTTTTCCCAATTTTCATAAAAAAGGCCGTCTGAAATTCAGACGGCCTGAAGTTTATATTTATATTTCAACGCTTTGACTTGATGTCAATCACCCACACTTCTGATTGCGAACCCAAACGAAGGGGAATGCCCCAGAAGCCATAACCCGAAGTGGTGAAGAAATGGCCGTTGCCGATTGCCTCATAGCCGTAAGCAAGACGATAAAGCGTACGGACGATAAGGTTGGCGGGTGCGACTTGGCCGTTGTGGACATGGCCGGAAACCTGCACATCAATCGGCAGCCGGGCATGGGTTTCGATTGAAGTAGGACGGTGGTCCATCAGTAAAACCGGTAATTGGGTATTTTGACCTTCTAAGAGCTGCTCCGCACTGGGGCGTTTGTGATCCAAATCATCGCTCCGCCCTACCAGCAACACACCATTCACTTCCAAAACCTGATTGGCCAAAACCGTCAAACCTGCCGCTTCCAATTCATGTTTGATGCGCTTCTGATCACGGAACCAATCATGATTGCCCAAAGTGGCGTAAACGCCCATTGGCGCAGTCAGTTTCTGCAAATGCGGTTTCATGTTTTCTTTAAGGTAGGCATCGACGGTATCGTCCATCAAATCCCCTGGCAGCAACACCATGTCGACTTGTTCCCGCTTCATGATGTCCGTCAGCTTGTCCAATTGACGCGCGCCGAACAAAATCCCCAAGTGCAAATCGCTGGCCACACCGATACGCAGCGGCTTATCCATTTTCTTATTGATGAATACAGTCTGATGGCGGACCACGGGCGTATAGGCGTTATACATCCCCAAACCGAGCAAACCGATCACAAACAAAGGCGCAAACAGCCTCAGGCTTCGAGAAAGCGGTTGGCGTGCCACAAAACGGCGCAGCAAAAGATACAGGATAAAGGTCGCCAGCGCGGCATACATCACAAACAGCAAGATTACCATCCAAAACGCCACCACGCGGAACATCATATGCCCCAACTCCAGCAGCAAGCCAACCAATAAGCCGTTTGTAATGAAATAGGAAATACCCATCAGCCAACGCCTGCCGACTTTGCCGATCCAAGGCGCAAACAGCCATTGCAGCGAACGCCCAAGCCCGAATGTAAACACTTGCAACAGAATGACGCTCACAAAAAACATCTTGCCAAACATGCCTTTCTGCCCTAAAAAAATCAAAAGGCAGATTTTAGGCCGTCTGAAACTTTCAGTGTATAATCCCCCGCGTAAAAACCCATAATATTTTGAAAGGAATCATCATGAGCCACCCTCAATCAGCTATTATTCCTGATCACGCACAAGCCGGTATTTTTATCGAAGCAGATATTTCAGACGGCCGCAACGAAGACATCAAATCTGCCTGCCGCCTTTCTTTGGAATCCTTGGCCAAACTGAAAACCCGTTTTCCAAATGATATTTTAGGTTTGACCATTGCCTTCGGCAGCCGCGCATGGCAATCGTTCGGCCATACTGACGAAGGCAGTGAAATCAAACCTTTCCCAGAATTGGGCAACGGCCTCGCTCCTTCCACCCAACACGACCTCTATATCCACATCCAAGCCACCGAGCAAAAAGCCGCCTATGCCTTAGCTCAATCCGTATTAAGCGCATTCGGCGACAGCATCCGCGTAGCCACTGAAGAACACGGCCTGCGCCTGTATGAAGACCGCGGCTTGGACGGTTTTGTCGACGGTACGGAAAATCCGCAGGGCGATGACAATGTACGCAATGTCGCCATTATTCCCGAAGGCAAGCCGGATGCCGGCGGCAGCTATGTTTTGCTGCAAAAATACCTGCATGATTTGAAAAAATGGGATGCCGTTCCTACTGCCGAACAAGAAGCCAGCGTTGGCCGCAGCAAAGAAGCCAATGACGAATTCAGCAAAGACGTGCGCCTGCCCGACTCACATCTCGGCCGCGTCAATGTCAAAGAAAACGGCGTTGGTTTGAAAATCGTCCGCCGCAGCCTGCCCTTCGGCAAAATTAGCGGCGAACATGGTTTGATGTTCACTTCCTATTGCAACACGCTGCACAATATCGAAGTTCAACTGCTCAATATGTTCGGCGATGCAGACGGCAAAACCGACTTACTGCTGAAATATTTGTCTAAAGCCGTATCAGGCGCCTACTACTACGCGCCTTCTGTCGAGCGTTTGCAAAATCTTTAACGGCTCAAAGGCCGTCTGAAAAAACCTGCCTTTTCAAAGGCAGGTTTTTGTTATTTAAATTCCCTTAATCTTTCTATGGTATCATCATAGAAATTTATCCTATCATTGCTTAATAAACCAATATTACAGACAACGATAAAAACCGATACGCCCAAGCAGCTATTTTCGATAAAATAAACCCAATAATTATCCTTATAAAATTACGACACCATGTATAAATCCCGCCTTCTTCCCCTGCCCGTATTGATTCTCTCCGCGCTAAACGCCCATGCGGCCAATACGCCGAATTCGCTTGATCAAATCGATAAAAACGTACCCAACCAATTCGACAAAGACTTCCGCGACAATCTCGACCAGATTCATTCGGTCGAAATCCAAAAACGCGAGCAGTCAGCATGGGATTTGCAGAAAAAGCAAGATAATGACGCGGTTGCACAAGAGGTGCCGTCTGAAAACAATACCAAATGCTTGGATTACACCGGTATCGAGCTTTCCGGTATTACCCTCATCGATTCCAAAAAGATTGAAGCCAAGTTACCCAAATGCATCAATCAAAACAGCATCAACCAACTGAACCGGGATATCGTTGCCGAATATATCGCTCAAGGCTATCCGCACACGCAAATCAAATTTGAAACCACGCCCGAGCGTATTTTGAAATTGGCCGTCATCGAAGGCAAAATCCGTGAGATTACTGGCGGCTCCCGTACGGTCAACGTCGATACCCTCTTCCCCAATCATCAAGGCAAACCGCTAAACATCCAATACCTCGACCAAGGTATCGAACAGGCAAACCATGTTGCCGGCAACAACGTCAGCATCGATGTTTATCCACATGATGACGGCACTGCCTCCATCCAACTCAACAACGATGCCCAAAAACATTGGGGCGGCAGCATTACCATCGACAATAAAGGCAGCAAACCCAATACCACGACGCTGCGCGGCAGCCTGAATATCGGCAGCCCGTTGGGATTGAGCGACTCCCTCTATCTAAACGGCTATACCAATCTAAACAACCACGACAGCTATTACAGTCGCGGCGGCAGCCTGTTCTACCAAGTTCCTTATGGCACATGGACATTCAGCACTTACGCTGCCGCGTCGCAATCGCAAAGCATCTTAACGCCCAGCGTAACGCGCTACGCCTACCGCTCCCAATCCAAAGCGGCAGGAATCAAAGCAGACCGCGTATTCTCACGCAGTCAAAAACACATTACCTCCGCCTATGCCGGCATCGATTATGTAAAACAGACTGCAAAATTTGCCGACAGCAAACTGGAATTGCAAAGCCCGGAAATCTATTCGGCACAAGTCGGCCTGTCGCATACAGCCATCCTGCCAAACGGTATTTGGCTCAACAATATCGGCGTGGAACAAGGATTTGCGAAAAATACCGAACATACACCATTCGACAAGCGCTATACCTCTGTATCCTTGCAAAGCAATTTGATTCAAAACCGTCCATTGGGCAAATGGATCGTGCGCAACCATCACCAAATCGATGCCCAATATAGCCCTCATGATTTGTTTGCCGCCAAAGAAATGGACATCGTCGGCTATCAAAATGTACGCGGTTTCCGTTCGACTTCTTTGAGCGCAAACAGCGCAGTCCTGTTAAGCAATACCGTTTATTTCCGCCGCAATACGCCTCACGGCATCTATATCGAGCCTTATCTAGGTGCGGACATCGGCGTTGCCAAAAACAATAACGAAGGTTCGCAACGCGCCATGGGTGTGGTTGCAGGTTTGAATTTGGGCAAGGCGGACAAATGGCAACTTTCTGCCGACTATGGCAAAGGTTTTGCACGCATACCCAACCAATCAAACAGCGAAATACAGGATCATGTGACTGTTTCTTTGCGCATTCCATTTTAAAGTTATGTAAATATATATCCTTTTATCCAATATATAAACCGCCCATCTTAACGTTATTAATTTTCTATTAATATCAATAAGATGAGCGGTTTTTATTTGCATTTGAAATAGTGCACACAAGGCCATACTGGTGGTATGATTGTAAAAAATTTCATAACAATGTTAATACATTCAAAAATTTCCTCAACAGAAATCCAATACTCGATATGGGATTTCTGATTCAATCTCCATCACGATAAATAAGGATTAAAATCCATGAAAATCGACACTTTATATCAGCCTAAGCTCTCAGCTTCCGGCAAAGTAACTGTCGCCGTGTGCTTTGCATTCCTGGGAAATGCAGCGGTAGCGGCCAATATCGAAGCCATCGGCCAAACTTCGGTACAGCAGCAGCACAATGTTGACGTCGTCAACATTGCCGCACCGACGGCCCAAGGTCTTTCTCACAACCAATACAACAAGTACAACGTTTCCCAACACGGTGCCGTTTTGAATAACGCCCTGTCTGCCGGTAAATCCCAACTGGCTGGAAACCTGTCTGCCAATAAAAACTTCCAAGGTCAGGCCGCATCTGTGATCTTGAATGAAGTGGTCAGCAAAAACCCTTCCCTGATCTTGGGTCAGCAAGAGATCTTCGGTATTGCCGCAGACTATGTTTTGGCAAACCCTAACGGCATTACCCACAACGGCGGCAGCATCCTGAATGCCAACCGCGCATCCTTGGTTGTCGGTACGCCAACCGTTTCAGACGGCGCGTTGAAATCTTTCAACATCAGCGACAATGGCAAACAACTGCAAGTAAACGGCAATTTGAGCGGCAACCGCGTGGTTGACCTGCTCGCGCCGCAAGTTGTAGTCGGCAAATCAGCCAACGTTAATGCCGCCGATGCCATCAACGTTTCTTCAGGCAAAAGCAACTTCGACTACAAAACCGCACAAATCGAAGCATTGGACGCTGCTTCAAATGTGCCGGTGCTTGACGGTCATATCTTCGGCAGTATGCGTGCCGGTACCATCCGCATCCACGCGACCGATAAACGCGCCAAACAAAACATTCAAAATGCCGCCATTACCGGCACCCGCTACCTGAATATCGACAGCAAAGGCAACCTGAGCATCCAGTCAGCCAATCTGACCGGCGCACAAATGGAATTGTTTGCCCGTGATACCGATATCAAAGGCACGGTTACCAGCCATTCCGCCAATAAATCTTCCAGCGGCAAAGAAGCGCAAAATGTTCAGCACTTCCGTTCAGACCGCAACAAAACGGAAACCTTTACCGCCAGCAATATCAATGCATCCGAGTCATTGACTTTGAACAATAGCGGCAGCCTCAACCTGAGCGCGGCCAACATCAATGCCGGCGCGCTGACTGCTTCTGCCACGGGCAACATCAATTCTAACGCGGTAAAAACAACCAACCGTACAGAATCCGACCACACTCAAAGCAAAGGCCTGTGGTACAACAACAACCTGAGCTCCTCTACTGACGAAAGCCTGCATCAAACCAAAATCAATGCCGGTTCTGTCAATATTGCCACCACAGGCAAAGTCCAATTGGATGCGACCGAACTGAACTCGGCTGCTGATGCTCGCATTGCCGCCCAACAAGGAATCGTATTGAGCAGCAACAGCGAAACCGACAGCAGCTCGACTTATGTCAGCTTCAAAAATGAAACTGCCGCTCTGAAAACCGGTATCGCTACAAAATCTTCCAAAAACTCTACCGCCCATCAAACCAAAATCTCCGCAGCCGGTGATATCGGTTTGATTTCCGAAGGCGATTTGAGCACTTACGGCGCAAGCATCGCGGCAAACGGTAATGTGGTTACCGATGTCAACAACATCAACTTGGGTACTCAAACCACCATCAACACCAACAGCCTCGACGACCAGAAAAAATACTGGGGTGGCCTGTTCGGCGGTGAAAGCCAAGTTCAAAACAACCGTACCGAAAACCTGCACGGCAGCAGCATTACTGCCAACTCAAACGTAGTTTTGGGTGCAAAAACCGGCGTCAACGTTTACGGCAGTACCGTTGAAGGCCAAGCCGGTACATTCGTCAGCTCCAAAGCAGGCAATGTTGATATTAAAAACGCCACCAGCACCGATACTTCCGCACAAAGCGCGCGTAAAGGTACGATTTTCAATATCACGACCTCTAAAACCAGCAGCAATAGCAGCATTGAAAAAGTAACCGGTTCTACCCTGGTTTCCAATGCCGACCTGACCGTTGTTTCCAACAAAGACATTAATGTGATCGGCTCTGCATTGTTTGCGGCACAAAAACTGCAACTGTCTTCCGCAGGCGATTTGACCATTGATGCTGCCAAAGCGGTAGAAAACAAACAGGTCAACGAGTATTCCATCAAAGGCTACTCTGGCACCGAAACCAATAAAGAAAACGGCAGCATGACTGCCAAAGCCGGTATCAAATTCACCGATACACACACCGACACCCATTCTGTCGGCCTGAACGGCAGCATTTTGACCGGTAAAAACACCCAGTTGTCTTCCAACTCAAACGTTACCGTCAGCGGTAGCCAAGTCAACGGCGAAGAATCCGTCAACATTTCCGCAGCCAATGACGTCAATGTTGTTGCATCCAAAGGCAGCAACACTGTAACCGAATCCGGACGCGTAACTGATTTGGGCGTATCTGCTACTGCATACGAAAAAAATAACGTTGCAGGCGTCGGCGTGTCTGTCGGCATTACCAGCACCAAAACAGATGCAACTACCGTAACGAATACATCCCATGTATCCAACATCAACACCGGCGGCAATACTACCATCACTGCCAACGGCAATATTAATCAAGAAGGTACCGTGATTAATGCGACCGGCAATGTGATTGAGTCTGCCAAAAACGTTA
Organism: Neisseria flavescens; assembly: GCF_001618065.1. Taxonomy (GTDB): domain Bacteria; phylum Pseudomonadota; class Gammaproteobacteria; order Burkholderiales; family Neisseriaceae; genus Neisseria; species Neisseria flavescens_A. Next base: position 44,616 of record NZ_LAEI01000040.1, on the reverse strand, counting down.
CCCATGCGGCGGCACACAGCGGCGCGAAATCCGATGTGAAACAAAACGGCGGCGGTTTGGTCGTTTCTGCCGGCATCAGCACCAACAAAGGCATCGGCGGTGAAATCACTGCGCAAGGTCAAGGCAACTCTTCGACCCACAATGAATCCACTGCAACCGTCACCACCATCAACGCAGGCAATGCCATCGTTTTGGCAAATGACAAAGTGTCTGATGAAGGTACAAAATACGATGTGACCGGTGCGATCAACATTGATGCAGGTTCATACCACAACACTGCTGCCCACAACACCAGCAACAGCAGCAGCAAACAAGGCGGTGTTTCTTTGACTGTCGGCGCATACACCAAAGACGGTTCAAACGTTGATGTGAATGCCAACCTGAACGTCAACTACGCTGATGAAAACAAAAAGAATCTACCGCTGTCAAAGGCGATATGAATGCTACCAATGTTGTCATCAACGCCAAAGACTCTGCTGAAATCGCATCCAACATTACTGCCAACAACAACGTCAACATTACCGCAGGAAACGGCGTAACCTTCACCGAGTCAGCCAATACTGCCTCCAACCAAGGTACAGCCGTTAATGTCGGTATCGGCGCTGGTGCGACAATCAATGTTGAAACCGGTGTTGCCGTTCCTCACGTCAATGGCTCTGTCGGCGTCAACAAAACCGATAACGCTTCTTCTACCGCCGCAGGCGCGAATGTAGCGGCCGGCAACGATATTAAAATCAATGCCAACAACGGCGACGTCAACCTGCACGGTACCAACCTGGTATCCAACAACTCCGTTGAAGTAGAAGGCAACAAAGTCAATACTTCCGGCGCAATCAGCAGCGTTAACGAAAAAAATCTGACCGTCAATGTCAACGGTAGCTACGCTTCAGGCAAACCAAACGGCGGCATCAACGCCAAAGGTAAAAACGACGCCAGCGTAACCAATACGGCAAACGTCATCCAAAGCGACAATGTTGTTATTACTACCGGCTCTCCAACCGGTTTGAGCGTTAACAATACGACCATCAACGGTAATAATGTTGCGTACTACTATGACGACAGTAAAGCTCCTGCGGCGAACCGTTATACCTACCGTCCTCGCCAACCAAGCTACGCCAAACGCCGTTTGCGCTACTAAGATGCACTATTGAAGTCATTTAATAGCCATTAAGACATGCCGTCTGAAAACAGAAAGTTTTCAGACGGCATTTTTATCATCAATGCAAAACGACACACTATCTCTGTTATGATAATGCCTCGCTAATATTATTCCGTTCCAACCATGTCTTCCGCCCTTCCTTTTGACGCGCTCACACTTTCCATCGACGGCACCAACCTCATCGAAGCTTCTGCCGGTACGGGTAAAACCTACGGCATCGCCGCGCTCTTTACCCAACTGATTGTTTTAGAAAAAAAGACATCGAGAAAATTCTGGTCGTTACCTTTACCAAGGCGGCGACGGCAGAACTGAAAACCCGTTTGCGCGCGCGTTTGGACGAAGTGTTGCAGGTTTTGAACGAAATCCAAACTTTGGGCGGCGAGCCGGAACATATTTCAGACGGCCTGAACAAATATTACGAAAAAGAGAAAAAATCTCCCGATGACTTTCTCAATCGCTTGATTCCTTTGGCTTTAGGCGAGCAAGACGGACAAGAAAGCTGCCATCGCCTGATTCTCCGCCTAAAAGCCGCCCTGAGCCAGTTTGACAACGCATCGATTTACACCATCCACGGCTTCTGTCAGCGCGTCTTGCGCGATTACGCGTTTTTGTGCGGCGCGCCTTTGGATGTCGAGCTGTCGGACGACTCGCGCGAGAGGCTGCTGATTCCTGCGCAAGACTTTTGGCGGCAGAGAGTGGCAACCGATGCCACATTGGCACAATTGGTTTTTGACCGGAAATGCACGCCCGAAGAAATGCTTGCCGAAATCAAAAGCTATACCGGCCGTCCCTATCTGAAATTCAGACGGCCTGAAGGCGATTTGAAAGAAGCTCAAGCCAACCTTCAAGAAACATGGCAAAAAGTTTGCGGCCAGTTGGAAGACTTGGAAAAAGCGTTTTTGGTAATCTTTCCCAAACTTAACGGCCAGACCTACAGAAGAAATACCTTTGAAAATGTTTTTACTGATTTAAAAACAAACGCCGAATCCAACCGTCTGCCCCGCCTGAGCAAACAAACGCTAGAAAAATTAAGCCTCTTCAGTATCGACACACTCAACAGCAAACTGAAAAAAGAATATAAAGCCGATGCCGATGCACCGGAAATTATTCAGCTGCAAGCCTTAGCCAATCTCGGTCGTGATTTACAGGCAATGGAAAGCGCGGAAGAAGCAGTCTTCATCTGCCTGCAACTCGACCTCCTTTCCCACATCAATCAGTCCATTGCCGAACAAAAAAATCACGCCGCGAGCGCGTGTTTGACGATTTGCTGCTGGATGTCCATCAGGCATTGACCACCAATGAACACGGCAATACGTTGGCAAAAGCTGCGGCGGCAAACTGGGAAATCGCGCTGATTGACGAATTCCAAGATACCGACCCGCTGCAATACGAAATTTTCCGCCAAATTTTTATCGAACAAGGCTGCCCGCTGTTTCTCGTTGGCGACCCCAAGCAGGCGATTTACAGCTTTCGCGGTGCGGACATTTACGCCTATCTGCAAGCGGCGCAAGATGCGGACAGGCATTACACCCTCGCTGTCAACTACCGCAGCCATGCCAAGCTGATTAACGGCATCAGCGCCTTGTTCAAACAAAAAAAACACCCCTTCGTGTTGGAAAACATTGATTACAGCGATGTCTCCGCTAGCCGCGCCGAAAGCCGGCTGTCGCCACACCGCCCCGCCATCCAAGTGCGCTGGCTCAATACGGACGACCAAACCGGCAAAGAAATTTTGCGAGGCCGTGCCGCCGAATATTGCGCCGATGAAATTGCCTTTGCGCTCAATGAAGCAGCCGAAGGCCGTCTGAATTTCAAAGGCCGCGCGTTGGAATCCGGCGATATTGCCGTCTTGGTGCGCACCAACAACGAAGCGGCGATGATTGCAGGGAAACTGAAACAGCGCCGTATCCAAAGCGTGTTGCTGTCGCGCCAGTCCGTTTTCGATTCCGCCGAGGCCGACTCACTGTCCGCGCTGATCGGCTTTTGGCTCAACCCAAGGCAAACCGACTGGCTGCGCTTTGTCTTGACCGGCGTTTTATTCGGCTATACCGCCAAAGAGATTTACGAACTCAACCATAACGAACACCAGCTGCTGAAATGGCTGGAGTCATCTGCCCAAGCCATGGAAAAATGGCGGAAAGGCGGCATTTTTGCCGCCGTGCAGCAGTTTGCCGCCCTACATGACATCGAAACACGCCTGCTCAAAGGCGGCAACGAACGCAGCCTGACCAACTACTATCAAATTCTGGAGCTTTTGGCCGAAGAAGACAGCCAAAGCCGCAACCCTGCCGCCCTGCATAAATGGCTGAACGAACAAATCAGCCGTGCGCGCAGCGGCCATTTCCCGTCAGACGCGCAAACCATCCGTCTTGAAAGCGACGAAAAATTGGTCAAAATCGTTACCATGCACGCCTCGAAAGGTTTGCAATATCCTTTGGTTTACTGCCCCTTCGCGTGGGACACCAAAGACAATTCCAAAGAAAACTGGAAAATCCTGCATACTGAAAACCACGAAACCGAGCTGCTGGCCAAATCTCAAACCTCGGAAGCAGAACTAAGCCATCTTGCCGACGAAAAGACGGCAGAAGATTTGCGTCTGCTCTATGTTGCCCTTACCCGCGCCGAAGAACAGCTCAACATCTACGCCGCCGCCAACAAAAACTGTACGCCAAACAATCCTTTTGCCTATCTGCTCGAAGGTTTGCCGGATACCGGCCGCGAAAGCGTCAGCCAAAGCTATAAAAGCGCGACAGATGTTGTAGAAATGCTCAAAACCAACTGGCAACGCTTTATCACAAACACGCCTGAAAATACGGAGTTTACCTTCACGGAAGAAGCCCCGCTGGAAACCGTCTATCGATACAGCCGCCAGCAAGACCAAGCTTTTAGCGCTCATAGCATTAAACGCCGCGATTTTGACTTTATCCGCCACACCAGCTTTACCGGTTTGAGCAGGCACACCAAGTCAACCGACGAACAACACGAGCCTTTGCAACCTGCCATCGACCCGGCAGAAAGCGCAGACCGTGCCATGCCGTCTGAAAACCTGCCGTCCCCACTTTCAGACGGCCTCGATATCCACCATTTCCCCCGCGGTACCAATGCCGGCGTATGTTTGCATGAAATGTTGGAAAAACTCGACTTCGCCGCCTCTGCCGAGAGCCAATCCGAAATGATTGCCGAAGTTCTGCAACGCCACAGCTTTGAAGACAAATGGCTGCCGACGGTAAGCACCATGCTCGATACCTGCCGCCTGACGCCTTTAATCGGCGAGAGCCTGTCGCAGATTCCGCCGACCCGACGCCTGCCCGAAATGGGATTCACCCTGTACATGGACGATTTCAAACTGGACGACTTGCGCCGTTGGTTTGCCTCAAGCGAAGCAAACCTGCCGCCCGAATGCGTCCAAGCCGCGCAACTACTTGATTTCCATGATCTGCAAGGCTATTTAAACGGCTTTATCGATATGGTTTGCCAAGATTCAGACGGCCATGTCGTTTTAATCGACTATAAATCCAACCATTTGGGCAACGATGCAAGCGCGTACACGCAACAGGCGATGAACGAAGCCGTGGCGCATCATCACTACTACCTGCAAGCCCTGATCTACGCCGTTGCCATCGCGCGCTACTATGCCCTGCGCGGCAAGCCCTTGCCTAAAATCGCCATCCGCTACCTCTTCCTGCGCGGCATGGACGGCTCGGATCAAGGCATTTGGAAATGGGACATCGATACTGCCCTGCTCTCTACTTTCGTTGAGCGGAAAACATATTCTTGATAAATCATTTTATTAAGCAGTCAAAAAGGCCGTCTGAAACGTTTTCAGACGGCCTTTGATTATTTGTGCAAACCGCATTCCTTACTGTCTTTGCTTTCCCACCACCATCGCCCGGCGCGGATATTTTCGCCCAGCTTGACCGGACGCGTACAGGGTTCGCACCCAATGCTGGGATAGCCCTGATGATACAGCGCATTGAGCGGAACTTGGTGCTCGTGTGCATATGCCCAAACATCCTGCTCTTCCCAATCAAAAATAGGATTGAATTTGGCGATGTTGCGACCCGTATCCAGCTCTTCAAAATTCAATTCGCTGCGTGTTTCAGACTGGCTACGGCGTTGTCCGGTCAGCCATGCGGGGGCGTTGTGCAAAGCGCGGTTGAGCGGTTCGATTTTGCGGATATAGCAGCAACGGCGGCGCAACTCGACGCTGTCGTACATCGCGGTTGTACCAAACTCCGCTTCAAATTCATCGGTGGTTTGCTGGTTGGGATAAAATACTTCCAATTCGGTTTGATAACGCGCATTGGTTTCGGCAATTAGCGCGGCGGTTTCGGGATTGAGTTTGCCCGTATTGAGCGTGATGATGCGTATGGGCAGTTTCAGACGGCACACGGCATCGGTAATGACCATATCTTCAACCGCAAGGCTGGATGCGAACACGGCTTGCGGATAACGAGCGGCAATGTCTTTCAAACGGCGCTCCAAAGCGGCCGTCAACTCAGGCAGGCGGCGGCGTTCGTCATCGCTGATTTCGGGGATTTTCCAGAATTGTGGGCGGAATAAAGACATGGCTGGTTGTTCCTAATAATTTTCAGACGGCCTGTTGAAACGGCTGTCGATATGGTTATGGAACGATATTGTCCTGCGCCCTATCTTCAAACGGAAAGAATGCTTTTCTATTTCTTTATAACCAAAGCGTCTGCTGCTGGTTTTTCGGCAGCAAATGGCTCACGCCGATACCGATCAGGCGGAAGGCGTCTTCGCGTTGCGGCGGTATGCGTTGCAGCAAAGTATGCGCCGCCTGAAGCAGCGAGGCGCTGTCGGGAAGGACGGAAGAATACGTCAGCGAACGCGTGATAATGCGAAAATCGTGGGTTTTGAGTTTGAGGGTAACGCCTTTGGCTTCGACGTTTTTGCGTTCGATCTGCCGCCAGAGGTCTTCGGCGAGGTGCGGCAAATGGCTTGAAGCCTGCGCCAAAGATAAATCTTCTGGCAAAGTGATTTCGGTTGAGATTTGCAGGCGTTCGCGTTCGGCTTTGACCGGCCGCTCATCGATACCGCGTGCCAAATCATAAAGACGGTAGCCGTAGCGGCCGAAATGGTTTAAAAGTTCGCCGCGCTCAAAACGGCGCAAATCGCCGGCAGTCTGCATACCGAGGGCATTCATCTTTTTCAGCGTGACTTTGCCGACACCGGGAATCTTACCCAACGGCAGGCTCTCCAAAAACGCCATGATTTTTTGTGGCGGCAGCACAAACTGCCCGTTCGGTTTGCGCCAGTCGGACGCGATTTTGGCCAAAAACTTATTGGGCGCGATGCCTGCGGAGGCGGTCAAACCGGTTTCTTCAAAAATTTCGGCACGAATGCGTTTAGCCACCTCGCTGGCGTACGGAATATTTTCAAAATTTCGGGTAACATCCAAATAGGCCTCGTCCAAAGACAAAGGCTCGATCAAATCGGTATAACGCCGAAACACGGCATGAATCTGCGCCGATACCTGGCGGTACAAATCAAAATGCGGCGGCACAAACACCGCCTGCGGACACAGCCTTTTCGCCGTCGCCACCGACATGGCCGAGTGCAAACCGAATTTGCGCGCCTCATAAGAAGCGGCACAAATGACCGACCGCGTACCGTCCCACGCCACAACGACAGGCAGCCCTTTCAGGTGCGGCTGCTCGCGCAGTTCTACCGAAGCGTAGAATGCGTCCATATCGATATGGATGATTTTGCGTTGAGACATGGGAAAAGATGGATAAGAAAAAGGCTTATTGTAACAAAAGGCCGTCTGAAGTTTCAGACGGCCTCTATGTTTAAGCCTTATTTTTTACTGGAAAGCTGGTCAAACAATCCGCCGTCGGCAAAGAATTTTTTCATGATTTCTTCCCACGGGCCAAATTTCTCATTCGGATTAAACGTTTCAATCTCAGGGAAATCGGCTTTGTGTTTCGCCAATACTTCGGCATTGCGCGGACGCAGGTAAAGATTGGCGGCCAACTCTTGAGCCGGTTCGCTCCAGAGGTTTTGCAGATAGGCTTCGGCAGCGGCGCGTGTGCCTTTTTTATCGACTACGCTGTCCACGACGGCAACCGGCGCTTCGGAAAGAATAGTGTAGCTCGGATAGACGATTTCAAATTGGTCTTGAGTCAGCTTTTTGCTGACGTAGTTGGCCTCATTTTCAAAGGTAACCAAAACATCACCGATATGGCGTTGGCTGAAGGTCGTCGTTGCCGCGCGGCCGCCGTTTTCAAACACAGGCGTGTTTTTCAGCAATGCAGCCACAAAATCTTTGGTTTTGCCTTCATCGCCGTTATTGACTTTCAAACCATAACCATACGCACCCAAAAAGGCGTAGCGGCCGTTGCCGGTGGTTTTCGGGTTGGCCAAAACGATTTGCACGCCGTCTTTGGCCAAATCGCCCCAGTCCTGAATGTGTTTTGGATTGCCTTTGCGTACCAAGAAAACGACGTTGCTGGTATAAGGCACGGCATTGTCCGGTAGACGGGTGTTCCAATCGGCTTTGACCAAACCTTTTTTCACCAAAAGCTCGATATCGGAAGTCTGGTTCATGGTCACCACATCGGCAGCCAAACCGTTGGCGACAGCCAAAGCCTGCTTGCTGGAGCCTCCGTGCGACTGTTGGACTTCAACCGTTGCACCGCCGTTTTTCGCAGCATATTCTTTGACAAACAAAGGATTGTATTCTTTATAAAAATCTCGTGCGACATCATAAGAGACGTTCAACAGCTTCACATTACCGCCCTTGCCTGCGGAAGCTGCATTGTCGGCAGATTGTTCGTTTTTGGGAGAGCAGGCACTCAACGCCAGCGCGGCGGTCAATGCGGCAAAAGAAAGGGTACGGATATTCATGGTCGGCTCCTATTAAAAGTATGGCGATACTTTATCGGGATCGGAGGCAAACGGGAAATAATGTTTGCTTTTGGGTTTATCAGTTTTGGTTATATAAACCGAGGCCGTCTAGAAATCAAAAAATAATTATTTATAACTATAAAATCTAAACCATATTATTTACAAAGTTAATAAAAAAGAGTACCGTTCGTATTCGCCGAATCATTAGGCGTTTTGTTCAATAATCGAAAAATGGAGTGTAGAAACGATGAAACAATGGATGCTTTTAGGATTGCTGGGATTGGGCGCAGTGGCACAGGCGCACGATGTTTGGGTGGCCGCACCGACACATCAGCCTGCCGGCCAAATCCTGCATGCGGATTTGGGTTACAGCCATGACTTCCCCAATGTCGAAAAAATCGCCGACGACCGCATACATATTTTCAAACCGCTGCAATTGACCGGTAGCTCAAAGAAAACCGTTGATTTGGTAAATAAAGGCGAAAACTATCAATACGTTTCCAAAGCCGCCCTGCCCGCAGGCTCCTACTGGGTCAGCGCGACCTACCAACCGACTTTCTGGTCGAAAAACCAAGACGGCTGGAAACAGCAAACCTTGAAACAGCTGGCCGGAGCCACCTATTGTGAACAATCGCAAATGTTCGGAAAGAGCTTTGTCCAAGTGGGCAACGGCGCAGTCGATGAAGCGGTATTGACCCGCCCTATCGGCCAAGAGCTGGAACTGGTTCCGCTGAAAAATCCGAACGAAGTCAAAGCCGGCGGCATTTTACCGGTCAAAGTCCTGTACAAAGGCGAGCCTTTGGTTAAAGCCACCGTTACCGCCAGCTCGGACACTTTGGCGGAAATGGACTTGGAATCAACCCATGACCACCGCGAACCTCAAGGCTTCTCCGGTAAAACCGATAAAAACGGCGTGGTCAATGTGATTACGCTGATTGACGGTTTGTGGAAAATCAAAGTCGTGAACGAGACCGATTACGGCGATAAAAGCGTATGTCAGAAAGACAATACTTACGCAACGCTGATTGTGCCTGTCGGCACCAAACGCGCGGCTGCACGCCATGCCCACCATCATCAACATTAACAGCCATTAAAAAAGGCCGTCTGAAAGTTCAGACGGCCTTTTTATTCCGTTTCATCACGCAAACGAATAGGCCTGCTCTTGCAAATCCTATTCACGTTTTCTGTTCATCAAACGTCTTAATGATGTATTTCCTTGATGTTTTCAGACGGCCTAAAACTCACGCTCTTTAAACCTTGGTACACATTTCTTTCAAACGATACAAGGCATCCAAGGCTTCGCGCGGCGTGAGGTTGTCGGGCTGAATTTGCGCTAACGCCTCAGCCAATTCATTGGTCTGCAAATTATCAACAGGTTCAATTTCTTGTGTTTTCCCTTCCTCATCTTCCCTATTTTCAGACGGCATGGCGCTGAAAATATCCAACTGCGGACGGTTGGCGGCGGCTTGGTTTTCCAAATCGTTTAAATGCTTTTGAGCCGCCTTCAAAGCTCGGTTGGGCAGGCCGGCGAGTTTGGCGACGGCGATACCGTAGCTTTTGCTGGCAGGGCCTGGCTCGATGTGGTGGAGGAAGACGATGTCTTGGCCTTGCTCAAGCGCGGAGAGGTGCATATTGACTGCGGTTGCATGGGCTTCAGGCAGTTTGGTCAGCTCGAAATAGTGGGTGGCGAAAAGGCTGAAGGATTTGTTTTTTGCAGCAGGTGTTCGGCGATGGCGTGCGCGAGGGCGAGGCCGTCAAAGGTGGAGGTGCCGCGTCCGACTTCGTCCATGAGGACGAGGGATTGGTCGGTGGCGTGGTGGAGGATGTAGGCGGTTTCGCTCATTTCGACCATGAAGGTAGAGCGGTTGGAGGCTAAATCATCCGATGCGCCGATGCGGGTGAAGATTTGGTCGATGGGTCCGATTTGGGCGGTATCGGCGGGGACGAAGCTGCCGGTGTGCGCCATGAGAACGATGTGGGCAACTTGGCGCATGTAGGTGGATTTGCCGCCCATATTGGGGCCGGTCAGGAGCATGAGGCGGTGTTTGTGGTCGAGGCGGGTGTGGTTGGCGGTGAAGTGGCGCACTTGTTGCTCGACGACGGGATGGCGGCCGTTTTCGATATTAATAACTGGGTAATCGGCGAACTTTGGGCAGACGAAGCCGCGTTCGGCGGCGGTGGCGGCGAAGGTGGAGAGTACGTCCAGCGCAGCGGCGGCTTTGGCGGCTTTTTGAAGCTGGGGTAGGGTCGTCTGAATGTCTCTGAGGAGGGTTTCAAACAGACGTTTTTCCAATGCCAATGCCTGCTCTTGCGCGGTCAGGACTTTATCTTCGAAGGTTTTGAGTTCGGGGGTGATGAAGCGTTCGGCGTTTTTGAGGGTCTGGCGGCGTTGGTAGTCGGCGGGGGCTTGTTCGGCTTGGACTTTGGATAACTCGATGTAGAAGCCGTGGACGCGGTTGAACTCGACTTTGAGGGTGGAAAGACCGGTGCGTTCACGTTCGCGCGCTTCAAGCTCGAGCAGGAATTCGTCGCCGTGGTTTTGGATGTGGCGCAACTCGTCGAGTTCTGCCGAATAGCCTTGGTTGATGACGCCGCCGTCTTTGAGCCAAACGGCAGGTTCGGGCATCACAGCGGCTTTGAGGGTTTCGGCGACGGGCAGGGTTTCGGGGAAAACGGCTTTGAGGGTTTCCAAAAGGCTGCTGCCTGAAGCGGACAATTCGATTTCAGACAGGGCAAACAGGCTGTCTCGCAGGGCGGCGAGGTCGCGCGGGCGGGCGTTGCCGACGGCGATACGGGCGGCGATGCGTTCGATGTCTGCGATGTTTTTCAGACGACCTTGCAGGGTTTCGTATTGCGAACCCAACGCGGCAACGGCTTCTTGGCGGGCGCGGATGTGGGCGCGGCTGCGTAAGGGGTGGTGCAGCCAGAGTGCCAGGAGGCGGCTGCCCATGTGGGTAGCACAGCCGTCGAGTATGGAAAACAGGGTCGGCGATTTTTTGCCGGAGAGGGTTTGCGTGATTTCGAGATTGCGGCGCGTGGCGGCGTCCATGCCGATATATTGGCTGTCGGTTTCGAGCGAAATGCCGTCGAGGTGTTGCGGCATCAGGTTTTGCGTCAGGCGGATGTAGTTCAACAGCGCGCCTGCCGCGCCGACGGCGGCTTCGTGTTCTTTGCCGTCCAAACCGAAGCCGTGCAGGTCTTGGCAGCCGAAGTATTCGGTCAACAATTTCGCGCCCGCGTCGGCGGCAAACTGCCATGAGTTCAGGCGCGTGATGTTGGCAGAGGTTGCCTGAAAACCATCAGACAGGCTTTTGCCTTCGGGCAACAGAATTTCCGCCGCCTGCAAACGCGCCAGCTCGTCAGCGAGTTTGTCCACCGTCGTCAGCTTGGTTTTGAATTCGCCGCTTTGCAAAGAAGCCCATGCGATGGCAACGTTTTTCTTGTCTGCGTTCACCGCCGCGATGCGGTTGGTTTCCTTGTCTTCCAAAAACGCCGCGTCGGTCAGCGTGCCGGGCGTCACAATGCGCACGACTTTGCGCTCCACCGGCCCTTTGCCCGCACCGACTTCGCCCACCTGCTCGCACACCGCCACGCTTTTGCCCATCTTCACCAGTCGCGCCAGATACTGCTCCGCCGCGTGAAACGGCACGCCCGCCATCTTAATCGGCACGCCGTCCATCTGCCCGCGCGTGGTCAGGGTGATGTCCAACAGCTTCGCCGCTTCCACCGCGTCATCCAAAAACAGCTCGTAAAAATCACCCATGCGGTAAAACACCAGCTTGTCGGCGTGTTGCGATTTGATGTCGAGATACTGCTGCATCATCGGGGAAACAGTGGGTTTGGACATGGAAAAACCTTAGAAACGCAAAAGCCTTATTGTAACAAAAGGCCGTCTGAAAACCTAAATAAGCTTTCAGACGACCTTTTATATATGCCGAATAAGATTAGTCATAAACGAAAATAATGTCCAAGTCTTTCTTCGGCAGGAAATTTTCTTTGACTGCTTGGAAGCGGTTCGGCCCTACTTTGCGTAAGGATTTGTCCCAACAAAGCGAAATCACGGTATTAGGCTCGCGGTCTATGGTCAACGTGAATTTACCGATGGGTTTTGCCCAGTTGGCACCTGTGGTCAAGACATAGCCCAAATAGTGATAAACCTTTGAACCTCCTTCCACAGTTTTAAAGTTTTTAAGGAAGTTTTCATCCATGCAGTACTCATCTATGAATGCTTTGCTGTCTTTGGCTTTGAGCGAAGGTAGGAAGCTGCCGCCGACCAGCGGGGTGTATTGGTGTTTGATTTCGGTTACAGCGTTGGCTTTAAAGGTTTGCTTCCAGCTGTAAATAATCTGCGACGACCAAGATGTCCAGCCCACTATGTTTGATTCGCTGGCTGGAAGCAAGGATTTGATTTTAGGCGAGCTGCAAGTACGAATTTTCTTATTAAGCTTTTCGGCATCTTTGTTTTGTGTCCACGGGTGCATCAACTCCTGATCGCTCAAACCACATTTTTTCAAATCGGCGGTCACGTCCACCAGCGAGCCGTTACGCCGTTCAAAATAGGCGCGGACGTGGGCTTGCGGGCGGACAGATTTGCCGTTGACGTAAATGCGGAAGCTGTCCACCAAGCCCTTGGTGTCGGCAAAGTCGGAAACTGTGAACGCAGGAACGATGGGCAAAGGAAAAAGAACCGTCTCGGTAATGTCTTGCGCTGTAGTATTTTTAAACTTGTAATGTACGCGGATTTGCTTTTCGCTGATGTGCAAATCTTCGCTCTGCATATCGATATGCGGATTTTTCAGATATTTGATGCCGCTTGTGCTGACCGTACCCATACTGTCATTGGCATGAGCAGCCCCAGTCAGCAGAAGGAGTAAGATTAAAGCTTTTTGTTTCATGATTTAACCCCTTTGAAACAGGCCGTCTGAAAAACAGGTTTCAGACGGCCTTTAACAGCAGCTTGGTTTTAAGCCAAAGCCACTTCCAAATTATCAATCAGGCGCGTGGTACCCAAACGGGCGGCGGCAAGCACCACCAATTCTTTATCGCCGACATGAGCCACTGCCAAGCTGTGTGCATGGCGGATTTCAACATAATCAACCACCCAGCCGGCATCGGTCAAACGGCGGATACATTCGGCCTCAAGCTGGGCGTAATCCAGATTGCCGTTTTTCAGGGCAGCGGCAATGTTTTGCAATTCTTGATAGAGGCTGGGCGCTGCTGCGCGTTCTGCTTCGCTCAAATATTGGTTGCGGCTGGAAAGCGCCAGGCCGTCTGAAGCGCGGCCGGTGTCGACCGGGACGATTTCGATATTGAAGTTCAAGTCTTCGACAAAGCCTTTGATAATCGCCAACTGCTGATAGTCTTTTTTGCCGAAACAGGCGGTATCGGGTTGAACAATGTTGAACAACTTAGTCACAACGGTCGCAACGCCGCGGAAATGGCCCGGACGGAATTTGCCGCACAATTCGTTTTGCAGGTGCGGAGGCTCGACATTGAAACGCTGTTCCACATTCGGATACAGCTCTTTTTCATCAGGCGCGAACACGACGGCAACGCCCTCGCCTGTCAATTTGTCGGCATCTTGTTGCAAAGTGCGCGGATATTTGTCGAAATCTTCGCCTTGTCCGAATTGCAGGCGGTTGACAAAAATACTGACTACAACGTTATCGGCACGTTTTTTTGCTTCGCGCACCAGCGCAAGATGGCCCTCGTGCAGATTGCCCATAGTCGGTACAAATGCCACTTTTCCGGCAGTTTTGCGCCACTCGCGCAATTCTTTAATCGTATGAATGATTTGCATGGTTTGAAAAATCCTTTATCTTTTCCGCCGTTTTATCAACGGAAATCACGCGCAGATTATACGCTTTTATTCATTAAAAAGGCCGTCTGAAATAAGTTTCAGACGGCCTGGTTTTTATTTTATCCGGCAAATGTATGTTCGACAGATGGGAACGTTTTTGCTTTGACTTCGTCCACATAGGCTTTGACCGCAGCTTGAACGCTGTCTTTACCCTGCATAAAGTTCTTCACGAATTTGGCGTTTTACCGGGGAAAATGCCGAGCATATCGTGCATCACCAAAACCTGACCGTCGCAATCCACGCCTGCGCCAATACCGATGGTCGGGCAAGTAACGGTTTCGGTCACTTTTTTCGCCAATTCCGCAGGAACGCATTCCATCAATACGATTGCCGCACCTGCCGCATCATGCGCTTTAGCGTCGTTGAGCAACGCTTCCGCCTTGTCGCCTCGGCCTTGAACTTTATAGCCGCCGAATGCAAACACGGATTGCGGGGTCAGGCCGATGTGGGCGCAAACAGGGATACCGCGCATTTGCAGAAATTCAGTGGTCTCCGCCATCCAGACACCGCCTTCGAGCTTGACCATATGCGCGCCGGCCGCCATCAACTCAGCCGCCGCCGCAAATGCCTGCTCTTTGCTCTGCTGATATGCGCCAAACGGCAAATCGCTGACAATCATGGCATTTTTAGTGCCGCGAGCCACACATTCAGTGTGGTAGCACATATCCTGCAAGCTCACCGGCAAAGTGGACTGACGACCTTGCACCGCCATACCCAAAGAATCGCCGACCAGCAATACATCCACGCCGGCATTGTCCATCAGCGCGGCAAAGCTGGATTCATAAGCGGTCAGCATGGCGATTTTCTCGCCCTCTGCTTTCATTTTTTGCAAAGTGTTTACGGTAATCATGGTGTTTTGTGTGTTCCGCCCGACGGGCAGCCCTTTGTTGTAATGGAAACGCGGTATTATAAGGTCTGCTTTTAAAATATCAAAGCATAAGCAAAAAGCCCGACTGCTTTCACAATCGGGCTTTTAATTGGTGCCGGCACCAAGAGTCGAACTCGGGACCCCCTGATTACAAGTCAGGTGCTCTACCAACTGAGCTATACCGGCTTACTGAAATGCCTTGCGGCACCATCAGTCTTTAACTGGTGCCGGCACCAAGAGTCGAACTCGGGACCCCCTGATTACAAGTCAGGTGCTCTACCAACTGAGCTATACCGGCAAGGAAGTCGGCATTATGCCGATAAGTTCCCATCTTGGCAAGCATTTTAAAACAAAGTTACTCACGAAATTATAAAAACCAATGATTTTAAAGAAAATTAAATAAATACCTTACCTTTCAATTCAACACGCTCAAAGGCCGTCTGAAAACCGCCCCAGCGCAAAACATCATGGTTTCTGTTAAAATAACGCCTTTTACATCTTTCGTCTGCACACATGCCGCCCCGCCATCCTTACCGCCGCCTACGTCCTGCCAAATCCCATCTGCCCGAAGTCGGCATTTCCGAAGAAGGCAATATCCGTTCCCTGCACTTGGGCAGCGACACCATTCAAAGCTCCATGAATGTCGATCATCCGTCCGAGCTTGTGTTGTCGTACAGCCGCGCCATGATGGGTTGGCTGCTGTTTGCAGAAACCCCGCCCAAACACATCACCCAAATTGGCTTGGGCGGCGGCTCGTTTGCCCGTTGGATAGACAGCTACCTGCCCGATACCAAGCAAACCGCCATTGACATCAATCCGCAAGTCATCGCCGTAGCGCGCAGCCTGTTTGAATTGCCGCACGAAGGCGAAAATTTTGAAATTATCGAGGCGGATGGTGCGGAATATATTAAAGTGTTCCGCCACAATACCGACGTGATTTTAGTAGATGGTTTTGACGGCGAACAGATTATCGATGCTTTGGTGGAAGAGCCCTTCTTCCAAGACTGCCGCAACGCCCTCTCTCCAGACGGCGTATTTGTCACCAACTGGTGGAGCGGCGACCAGCGTTACCAACGCTTTGTCGAACGCCTGCTCAACGTCTTTGACGGCCGCGTGCTCGAGCTGCCTGCCGAAAGCCACGGCAACGTAGCCGTCATGGCGTTCCAAAGCAGCCCTAAAGAACAAAATATTGACAACTTAAAAAAACGCGCCGAAAAATTAAGCGAAAAATACGGCTTGGACTTCAAACGGATGCTTGCTGATTTGAAAGCCAACAATCAAAACAACGGCAAGAATTTTTATCTGTAAACCGTTTCAGGCCGTCTGAAAAAACAAACAAGGACACACTCATGCTCAAACCCGACATCATTCAAATCCCCGGTCCGGCCGGTTTGCTGGAAACCATCTACCTGCCAAGCACACAAGAATCCGCCCGCGGCGTTGCCGTCATCAACCACCCCAATCCCCTGCAAGGCGGCACCAACACCAACAAAGTCATCCAAACCGCCGCCAAAGCCCTCAGCCAACTCGGCTTCCATTGCTACCTGCCCAATTTGCGCGGCGTAGGCAATAGCGAAGGCGAACACGACTACGGCCGTGGCGAAACGCAAGACTGCATTGCTGTTATCGATTACGCCCGTGCGCAACATCCAGACGCACCGCAATTCGTCCTGGCAGGTTTCTCATTCGGCGGCTACGTTTCCACCTTTGCCGCACAAGCGCGTACACCTGATTTGCTGCTGTTGATGGGTGCCGCCGTCCATCACTACACCGACCGCCCGGAACCATCCAACGTTCCTGATGTCGCCAAAACATTGATGATTCATGGCGCGGAAGACGAAGTCGTCGAAATCAACAAAGCCCTGACATGGGCAGAACCCCAAGGCCTGCCTGTTGTAACCATTGCCGGTTCGTCCCACTTCTTCCACGGCAAACTCATCGTTTTGCGCGATACGATCACACGGTTCGCACCGGCTTTATTAGGTTAAAATCCGGCTACAAAATAAAACAAGGCCGTCTGAAAGCTTTTTCAGACGGCCTTGTTTGTATGAAACCTTATTATCTAAATATCAGGCTCAAGTATTGAAAAACCATCAAGGATTTTCTACTTAACATCTCAATTCTGAGTCAACCAATACTGCAAACCAATCAAAGTCTTACCATCTTTGATTTCATCGTTTGCCAATGCAGCGCGCACCTCGTCCTTACTCATCAAGACGGTTTCTGTAATTTCATCCTCATCATTGCTCAACTCGCTGCCCAAACGCACGCCTTGCGCTTGGTAGAGATACATTTTTTCATCACAAAAACCGACTGCAGTATAAAAGGAGTACAGCAGTTTGACGCTGTCGGCGACATATGGCGTTTCTTCCGCCAACTCACGCAAAGCGCATTCGGCAGGATCTTCGTCCGCCACATCCAATTTACCCGCCGGCAATTCCAACGTCGCCTGATCGGCTGCATAACGCCATTGGCGCACCAAAACAACTTTGCCGTCTTCCGTTTCCGCCAATACACACGCAGCACCCGGATGGCGGATCACAACCCGTTGGCTTTCGTTGCCGTTGGGCAGGCGCACCCGATCGCGGCTGATGGTAACAAAAGAACCTTCGTAGATTGGCTCACTGCTTAATTTAGTTTCTTTCAAATCCATTTTTTACCTCATTTCCAAATTATTAAAATATTAAAGGCCGTCTGAAATCCTTTTTCAGACGGCATAGATAAGCCTTATTCCCGAGCGCGTTCAATTTCAATACCGACCTGCGCCACATCGGGCAAGATACCCGGTTTCACAATACGGACGCGCACTTTGGCCGCACCAAAATCATTTAAAATCAATTGGGCGATATGTTCCGCCAAAGTTTCCAGCAGTAAAAAATCCTGTTCGGCAAGGCTGCGGCGTACGACTTCGCATACTTCGCCATAATGGATGGTGTCGCCGATATCGTCGCTCGTGCCAGTACGCTCGGGAACACTGATTTCCAAATCCAAAATCAAAGTCTGTTTACGCTCGCGTTCCCAATCATATACGCCGATTAAAGTATCGGCCTTCATGCCGTATAAAAAGATTTTATCCATTTGCCTGTCCGTTTTTTTTGATAAAATAACCGTTCCCATTTTAAGTAAAGCACCCAAAATGTTCAATGTACTCGCCATTATTGCCGCCTATCTTATCGGCTCCCTGTCTTTTGCCGTCATCGTATCAAAATATTACGGCATGGACGATCCGCGTACTTACGGCTCCGGCAACCCCGGTGCCACCAACGTCTTGCGCAGCGGTAAGAAAAAAGCAGCCGCACTGACCCTGCTCGGCGATGCAGTAAAAGGCTTGGTTGCCGTCATCTTAGCACGCTGTCTGCAAGATGCTTTAAATTTGTCTGATGCAACGATCGCCCTGGTCGCCATCGCCGCATTGGTCGGCCATATGTGGCCAATATTTTTCAATTTTAAAGGCGGCAAAGGCGTAGCCACCGCATTAGGCGTCTTGCTCGCCCTCTCCCCCGCAACCGCCCTGCTCTGCGCCTTGATTTGGCTGATCATGGCATTCGGTTTCAAAGTATCTTCCCTCGCCGCACTGGTCGCCACCGTCTGCGCCCCCATCTTCGCCTTCTTCATGATGCCACACGCCTCTTGGGCATGGGCAACCGTATTCATTGCCGCATTGGTGTTGTACCGCCATAAAAGCAATATTCAAAACCTGATTCAAGGCAAAGAAAGTAAAATCGGAGATAAAGCCGAAAAATCTTAAAAACGTAGACATATTCAAATAAAAGGCCGTCTGAAAATATATTTTTCAGACGGCCTTCTATATTACTCAATAATTAGAAGGGAATATCATCGTCGATATCATCAACCGGAGCGGTCGGTTGTGCCGGAGCGGGACGACGGGCTGGGGCTGCTGGGAGTTCTTGAGCCGGAGCAGATTGGTATTGCTGCTGTGGCGCTTGTTGGTAACTGCCTTGGCTTGAATGGCCGCCTTGGTTGTAGCCGTCATCATATGGTGCGCCGCCGCTGTTGTCGTTGCGGCCGCCAAGCATTTTCATTTCGTTGGCGATGATGTCGTAAGCGGTGCGCTCGATGCCGTCTTTGCCTTGGTATTTACGGCTTTGGATACGGCCTTCCAGATACACTTGGCTGCCTTTACGCAGGTATTGACCGGCGATTTCGGCGAGTTTGCGGTACATGGTGATGTTGTGCCATTCGGTACGTTCTACGCGTTGGCCGTTACGGTCGTTCCACGTTTCGCTGGTGGCAACGCTGAAGTTACAGACGGCCTCGCCGTTGGGCATATAGCGGACTTCCGGGTCGCGGCCGAGACGGCCGATGAGGATAACTTTATTCAATGACATTTTACACTCCTGTGATAATTTTTTTGGCGGCCTCTTGGTCGAATCCTTTTTGCAAGGCCTTGATATAAATGGTTTGTTTGTCTGCGCTAAAGCTGATGCTTTCAACGCCTTCAATTTCGGTCAATTTTTGGTAGAGCAAATCCGGATTTTGTTGCCATTCGGCGTTAAGCGGATAGCTGAGGTTTTTGACGGGTTTCGGTGCCGGTGAAATAACTGCCAATACCAGCCACAGCAACATCAATACGCTACAAAAGGCAAATACGCCTGCAAAACCGTATTTTTGGAACAATAAACCACCGGTTGCGCCGCCGACAAACAAGCCGACCGACTGCATGGTGTTATATACGCCCATCGCCGTGCCTTTCAAATCGGACGGAGCAATTTTCGACACCATAGACGGCAGGCTGGCTTCCAATACATTGAAACCAATAAAGTAAACAATCAGATAAGCGGTAATCAACCATACCGAGTGCATTCCAAACAGCAAACCGATTTGCGCCGCGGTAATGCAGACGATACCAAGGATAAACACTTGTTTGAGTTTGTTGCGCGTTTCGCCGACGATAATCAGCGGCACCATAATAATCAGGCCGGTAATGGTTGAAGGCAGATAGACTTGCCAGTGATGGATTTTTTCCAAACCCAGCTGCGTCATGGCAAACGGCAATGCGGTAAATAAAGCCATTTGCGCCGCATGCAAGGCAAAAATACCGAAGTCGAGATTGAGCAGTTGGCGGTTTTTCAATACCTCGCCCATACGCGAAGGCTGCGCTTGCGTGTCTTCGTGCATTTTTGACACTTCCGGATCAGGCGTCATCCAGGCAACCACGCCGATACTAATTACAGTCAGAATACCGGTCAGCGCAAACAGGCCGGATACGCCGATAAAGCTGGCAATCATCGGGGCAAGCACTAGGCTGACGGAGAAGGTCAAGCCGATACTCAGGCCGATCATCGCCATCGCACGCGTCCGCACTTCGTTACGGGTCAAATCCGCAAGCAAAGCTGTTACCGCTGCGCTGACGGCACCCGCGCCTTGAATGGCACGCGCGGCAACCAACATCTGCAGGCTGTCGGCAACTGCGGCCAAAAAACTACCTGCCGCAAACACAATCAAGCCGGCATAAATCACTTTTTTACGGCCGAACTTATCAGAAGCCATGCCCAAAGGCAGCTGCAGCAAAGCCTGTGTCAGCCCGTAAATACCCATCGCCATACCGACCAGCGCTTTATTGTTTTCTGCGCCGGGCAACGAAGCGGCATACATCGCCAAAACAGGCAACACCAAAAACATCCCCAACATACGCAGTGCATAAACGCCGGAAAGTGTGGTACTGGCACGCCATTCGTGCGGAAACATTTGAATGCGGTTATCTCTTGCCATAAATAATGTTTCAGACGGCCTTAAGTTTGCGAAAGGCCGTCTGAAAGTGTGAATTAACAGATTTTCTGATTATACAGGATTCAAAGGAATTGCATGGGGTCAAATCGCAAGCCGTTTATCGTAAACCTGCTTCATTGGTATAAAACGGTTTTAACAGAAACCAACATCACGCAAGATCTGCCCTATCCCATTTATCCCGAATCAGCCCCACTGCCATCTATTTCGCCACGCGCCTAATACGGCGTTCGGATATTTGTTACTACCCAAGCTGCCGTTAAACCTTGCCAAAGCGCGGACAATATTGCCTTTTTCGATATTGTTGTAATGGCGCAGAATGGTGCAGCCATAGCGCAGATTGGTGCGGATATCGAAAAGATTGTGCGACGGATTGCCGATATAGTTTTTCCAAAACGGCATCACCTGCATCAAACCGCGCGCGCCCACGCCGCTGATGGCATATTGGCGAAACGCGCTTTCCACTTCAATCAAACCCAGAATCACTTGAGTATTGAGTCCAGCACGACTGCTTTCGTATTGAATATTAACCAACAAACGGCGGCGCTCGCCCTCATCGGGAATGAAACGTGCCAATCGGGAAGACATCGCCGCCAACCAACGCTCCCCTTCCCTCGAATCGGCAAACACCAGCCGCGCTGGGCTGGCGCTATTAATCGAACTGCGCATTACGGAAGCCACATCATCGGCCAGTGTTTCTTCACGTTGCGCCCCCGCCCATGCGGTCGCAGGCGTCAAAAGCATGGCTCCGCCGACTTGCAACAGACGGCGGCGCGATAAAAATAAGGAATCTTGGTTTTCCGATTTCATGTGTTTTCTCTTTTTAGGCCGTCTGAAAAGTTCAGACGGCCTTTGATATACTTGCTTAAATTCAGCATTATAAAATACATCTATGAGCAGAATCAAAGAGCTGTATACCTTTTATTGTCAAGTGATACCGCCTCAAGTAACATTTAGGTTTTTCTAATCAACCGGTATTTTTTATGACCACCACTCCCGCCAACGTTTTAGCCTCCGTCGACTTGGGTTCCAACAGTTTCCGCCTGCAAATTTGTGAAAACAACAACGGCCAGCTGAAAGTCATCGACTCGTTCAAACAAATGGTTCGCTTTGCCGCCGGCTTGGACGAACAAAAAAACCTGAGCGAAGCCTCTCAAGAACAAGCATTGGAATGCTTGGCAAAATTTGGCGAACGCCTGCGCGGATTCCAACCTGAAAACGTGCGCGTGGTGGCTACCAATACTTTCCGCGTCGCCAAAAACATCGCCCAATTCCTGCCTCGTGCCGAAGCGGCGTTGGGTTTCCCCATCGAAGTGATCGCCGGCCGTGAAGAAGCGCGTCTGATTTACACCGGCGTAGTGCATACCCTGCCGCCCAAAGGCGACAAAATGCTGGTTATCGACATTGGCGGCGGCTCGACCGAATTTGTCATCGGCTCGGATTTGCAACCGCTGACCACAGAAAGCCTGCCTTTGGGCTGCGTAACGTACAGCATGCGCTTCTTCCAAAACAAAGTGACTGCAAAAGATTTCCAAGCCGCCGTTTCCGCCGCGCGTATCGAAATCCAGCGCATCAGCAAACTGATGAAGCGTACCGGTTGGGATTTCGCCATCGGCACGTCCGGTTCGGCAAAATCCATACGCGACGTTTTGGCGGCCGAATTGCCACAAGAAGCCGACATTACTGCCCAAGGCATGCGTTATCTTGCCGATAGGATTATCGAAGCCGGTTCGGTTAAAAAAGCCAAATTTGAAAACCTCAAACCCGAACGCATCGAAGTTTTTGCAGGCGGATTGGCCGTGATGATGGCGGCTTTTGAAGAACTCTCGCTAACTAAAATGACCGTTACCGAAGCCGCCCTCCGCGACGGCGTGTTCTACGACTTAATCGGCCGCAGCCTCAATGTCGATATGCGCGAACAGACAACGGCCGAGTTCCAAAAACGCTACCACGTCAGCCTCAACCAAGCCAAACGCGTTGCCGATACCGCGCAAGCCTTCATGAACAGCCTGTGCCACGCCAAAAACGTAACCGTTCAAGAGCTTGCCTTATGGAACCAATACCTCAGCCGCGCAGGCCGTCTGCATGAAATCGGCTTGGATATTGCCCATACCGGTTATCACAAACACTCCGCCTACATTCTCGAAAACGCCGATATGCCGGGCTTCTCACGCAAAGAGCAAACCATTTTGGCGCAACTGGTTATCGGCCATCGCGGCGACCTCAAGAAAATGGCGGACATTATCGGCAACAACGAAATCATGTGGTGTGCCGTGTTGTCCCTGCGCCTGGCCGCCCTCTTCTGTCGCTCGCGCCTGCCTCTTGATTTGCCACCGCAAACCCAGCTTCGCGTCGATGAAAACAACCACAGCTTCATCTTGCGCATCAACGCCCAATGGCTGGAGCAACACCCCCTCATCGCCGATGCGTTAGACTATGAAAGCGCACAATGGCAAAAAATCGATATGCCTTTCTCGGTTCAAGCACAATAAACCTTGCTCCGTTATAATAGGCAGCTGTTCAAAATCTAAACCGCAGGCCGTCTGAAAACGACAGCCTGCCATACATCAAGGAAAACCATGAGAAAACCCCAACGCGGCTACGCCCGCCAAGACCGTGTCAAAGAACAAATCATGCGCGAGCTTGCCGAACTCGTCCGCACCGGCCTGAAAGACCCGCGCGCAGGCTTCATCACCATTAACGAAGTCGAAGTAACCCGCGATTACAGCCACGCAACCGTGTTCTACACTGTCCTCGACGACAGCACGCGCGACATTACCGAAGAAGCTTTGGAACACGCCAAAGGCCATTTGCGCAGCGAATTGGCCAAACGCATCAAACTCTTCAAAACGCCCGAGCTGCACTTCAAATACGACGAATCGCTCGAACGCGGCATGAGCATTTCCAGCCTGATCGACCAAGTAGCGGCGGAAAAACCGGTTGAAGACTGATTGATTAAAACACACAGGCCGTCTGAACCTTTTCAGACGGCCTAAACATTAACACTCCCCCAACTTAATATGACAGCCAAACCCACCAAACGCCCGGTCAACGGCGTTCTTCTCCTCGACAAATCCGAAGGCCTTTCCAGCAACACCGCCCTGCAAAAAGCGCGGCGCTTGTTCCGTGCCGAAAAAGCCGGGCATACCGGAGTACTCGATCCTTTGGCCACAGGGCTTTTGCCTGTTTGCTTCGGCGAAGCGACCAAGTTCGCCCAATATCTGATTGATGCCGACAAAGCCTACACCGCCACGCTGAAACTGGGCGAAGCCAGCAGCACAGGTGATGCAGAAGGAGAAATCGTTGCCACTGCACGCGCCGATATTTCATTGTCCGAATTTCAGACGGCCTGCCAAGCTTTAACGGGCGATATCCGCCAAGTGCCGCCTATGTTTTCCGCCCTCAAACACGAAGGCAAACCGCTGTACGAATACGCACGCAAAGGCATTGTTATTGAACGCAAAGCGCGCGATATTACAATTTACTCCATTGATATTACTGAGTTTGATGCACCCAAAGCCGTGATAGACGTACGTTGCAGCAAAGGCACTTACATCCGCACCCTCAGCGAAGACATCGCCAAACACATCGGCACATTCGCCCACCTGACCTCCCTGCGCCGTACTGAAACCGCCGGTTTTACCATTGCCCAAAGCCACACGCTCGAAGCCTTGGCAGAATTGGACGAAGCCGAACGCGATGCCCTGCTGCTGCCTTGCGATGTCTTGGTACAGCATTTCCCCAAACTTGAGTTAAACGACTACGCCGTTACCATGCTCAAACACGGCCAGCGCCCCCAGTTTACCGAAGACATTTCCGCCGAGCAGCCCATCCGTGTGTACAGCCGAGACGGCACATTTATCGGACTGGTGGAATATCAAAAAGAAATAGGCCGTCTGAAAGCCTTGCGCCTGATGAATACCGCCGAAAAATAACTTCCTGCAAAGAGAGCCGATCATGAAAGTCTATACCGCCGCCCAGATACGCGAACGCGAACAAGCAGCCGTCGATAAAGGCACAAGCTTCGACCAACTGATGGAAAATGCCGGCAGCTCAGCCGCCCGAGACCTCATGCAGCGTCACTCTCAAGCCGGACGCGCCCTGATCGTTTGCGGCAAAGGCAACAACGGTGGTGACGGCCTAGTCATGGCAAGATATATGCAGGCGCAAGGTTGGCACATCGACATTCTGTTTTCACTCGGGGAAAACCTCTCCCCCTTGGCTCAAACCAATCGAGAACGCCTTAACGGTTTGCCCCATATTGAATTGATATCCGCACAAGAACTGGAAGGCCGTCTGAAAAAAGGTTACGACATCATTATCGAAGGCATATTCGGCACAGGCTTCAGCGGCGCCCTTCCAACCGAAATCGCCGCTCTCTGCCGCCAACTCAATCATTCAGACGGCCTGAAAGTCGCCCTCGATATTCCCACCGGCCTCAACTGCGACACCGCCGAAGCCGATCCCGACACATTCCGCGCAGACCTGACCTACACCTTTGCCGCCTACAAACCGGCACACTTAAGCGAGTCCGGCAAAATCTATTGTCAAGAAACCGTCTGTTTGCCTATTGGCATTGATTAAAAAAGCAAATAATATGTCATATTTAAATCGCTTTATTTTTAGAAACAACACATTCTAAAAAAAACACGCGAATTAATTTACAAGCCAATCATCAACGACACGGAAACAGACAATGAACGAACAAGAATACCGCCAAACTTTTAAAGAAGATCAGGCTGTCGGCTGGGAAGCCATCGATACTGCGCTTAAAGCACTTTATGGTGATATCAAACCTCGTCATTACGGCTCTATTATCAAATACATTCTAGGTGGTGATGACCCATTAGACGGTAGTAGTATTTATGATTGCGAAAAGCAAACCTTCCATCGCCACATTGTTTCCTACGGCATGAGCGAACTTTACTTTAATCCAGAACTTGCCGGTGCAGATTACAGTAAATGGGGATTTGAATTTACCTTCCGTACTCCCCCTTACGATCAGGATCCGAATTCTGGCTACAACACCAAACACGAGCCTTACTGGGCAATTAATCTAATGAATAATCTTGGCCGTTACGTTTTTGAAAGTGGTAACTGGTTTGAAGCCTACCACTTTACTTCAACTAACGACCCTATCCGAATGGATACAGAAACCGCCATCGTCGGCGTAGCCTTCGCACCAGACCCCAAGCTGCCTGCTATCAAAACACCAAACGGCGAAGTTCAATTTCTGCAGATGGTCGGCCTTACCCAGCCCGAGCTTGACTGGCTCTGGCAAGATCCAACAACCAAACGTTGCCAAGAGCTGATCGATATGATGCGCAAAGACAATCCGCTGTTGATTACCGATTTAGCGCGTACAAAAAGCTATGTACAACCCTAATTGATAAAGGCGAAGGCCGTCTGAAAACAGATTTTCAGACGGCCTTCGGTTTATTTTTCAGATAAAATAGCAACTTACTTCCAAATCTGTGCCAATTTAATCCCCAGTGCCGTCAAACTAAACGAACCGAAAACATGCAGACAGGTCGCCATCAAAGCCATACTCCAACGTTGCGCCTGCATCAAACCCACCATTTCCACTGAAAAACCTGAAAATGTGGTCAAGCTGCCGAGAAAGCCGGTAATCCAAAGCAAACGCCATTGCGGATCGGTTAAAAGTTCCGCCAACACACCAATCAGCAGCGCGCCCAACCAGTTTGCCGCCAATGTACCGATAGAAAAAGGCGCAGAAGACACCAGCACCAAGCCAAACAGCCAACGCAATACAGCCCCGACAGCGGCACCGCAAACAATGGGAAAAATATACGCAAACATAACACGTTAAATATTCAATTCAAAAAACAGGCCATCCGGTTATGAGGCCGTCTGAAAACCAAGCAAGGATGCCTTCATATCTTATTGCCAAATCTTAGGCGCGGATTTCAAATACCTGTCGTCATCGAAAGTACAAATCCATTGCGGCTTGAGCGCGATAAAAATGGCTGTTGAAATACCGCTCAAAAATGCCTCTGCCCAAGCGATTAAGAAGAAAACAGGAAAAGCGGTTTTCCACAATACCGACGTATCAAATACATCCGCCCAGTCCAACAAACCGACCAAAATTACGCCGGTAAACACCATACCGACCGCCGCAGCCCAAAAACCATTCAGAAAAATAAAGATAAAGATATTGGCAGGCAATCGCGATACCCAATGGCGGAAACCCAAGTTCACCAACAAAGGCGGAAGCAATACGGACAAGGCATTGATGGGGAACATATGCCAATCGCCCCAAAGCCACAAATACGGAAAAAACAGTAAAACGCCAAGGCAGAATGCGGCAGAGGTGCCCAGCATTAAAGCCGTCAGGTTCAAGGCGAGCAAATGATAGCTCATGCCGGCCAGTTGTCCGCTTTCCGGGGAGGCATTCAAACTCCAAGCCAGCGGCAACATCACGGCAGCCACCAAGAATGCGGAACGATGCTGCGATACCGACACCCATGCCTGCTTTGCACACAAAGCAAAAATCACCAGCAACACAGGCCATGCCGCCATCACGACACCAACGGGAAACCATCCGTTTTGAAAAATCATCATCTCATCCGCAAAATGTTCAGACGGCCTATTATACGCGTCTCAAGCCACAGCTTTGACAATCCTGTCTGCCTTTGCCGTTAAAGCTTGTTTCGGCTGGTTTTGTTTACCCGAAAAAAGCGTTAGAATAACGGACTTTGCCGTTTAATTAAGGGGATGGACGCATGCTTTGGACAATATTGGCTTTAATTCTGCTGGCTGTCATAGCCGGCTTGTTCTGGTGGCGCCAGAAACAAGAGCAAAAGTGGCGCCAAGAATTGGCCCGACTCAGTGGCGACGAACAAGAAATAAACGAAGAAGACAGATCGGTCGGTTTTTCCGACCAACTTGACAGTCTGAAACGTTTGTTCAGCATGAACAAGCGCACTGCCGACAATCATAAAATCGCCCGCATCCGCCTGCTTTCCGCGCTCGAACACAATAAAACGCAACGCGCTGAAACAGACAAAGAGCACGCAGCAGAGCCAGTTGCCGAAGAGCTGGAACACATCGCAACGACCGAAGAAGAAATCAAAGTTGCGCCTAAAACCCGCAAATCTGCCAAACCGGAACGTATTCCTAAAATCACGCCGTTTGCACAAATGGAAACGCCCGAATACAGCCCGTCTTTGGTGCAAAACAGCAATTTTGAAGAAATAACATTAGAAGAAGCCACTCGTTCCCTGCATGAAGCTGCGGTTGAAGAATGGAACGAGCATTTGGCCGAAAAAAATGCGCCGATTTACAAAGACGAAGTTGAAACCCCATTGTTACGTGCTTCATCCCTGCCGATGACCGGCATGGAAATCATCGACTACAACGACCCTATCTTGCGCCGCACACGCGAACGTGCCTTGGCGCGTGCCAATAATGTCCGCGTGGCAGAAGCCAATGCGCCGCATATCGAAACCGTTCAGACGGCCTTAAGAACTGCCGAAAAGGAAGCCATCCTCCCCTATACTTCCATGCAGGCATTCCCATCTGAAATCCAAGCAGAAGATATTCACGACAACCTTGCCCGCCGTACCGCCGCACGCCACAAACTGGCCGCAGCCGTTGCCCCATTGCGCGACTACTCTCCGCGCACCATCGAAAATGACGAAATTCTGGCCAACTTAGGACAAATCAGCCGTCCTGCCAGCCTGCGCCGTCAAGTTCGCCATACCGAAGCGGCCGCCGAAAGATGGGCGCGTAAACAAGCTGCCACGGAAGCTGTTGCACCACAACCGGCAACACCGGCAACACCGTCCCGTCAAAAACCGACTGCGCCTGTGAAAAAATCCCCTTATATCTCCCGACCTGCCGCACCAAACACAACCGTAGTCGAGCCGCCTGCCGTACCGGTTGTCCCTATGGCTAAAACCGATATTCCCGAGCCGCCCGTTTTCCAAAACTCGATTGCGCCGATTGACATCCCCGTGCCACCTGCTTTTGAACATAAAATCCAAGTGCCGATTTTTGATTCGCAAGTCAATGCGCACGTCAGCAACCAACCTGAACGCAGTATCCGCGATTATTTAATCAGCGAATCTGTCGTCGAAGAAACAGAATTCGATGCTGAGCCGGAAGCGCCTATACAAGCGGAAGCAGAAGCTATTCAAGCGGTTGAAACCATTGAACCCATTGAATCTATTGAAACGATCGCAAGGCCTTCTGAATATACACAGACAGTCGTTGAAACGCCTGTTCAAACCGTAGAACCAAGCGTTCAAGAGAGTACGCCAAGCATAGCTATTCCAACTTCGGCAACCCTGACCGATGCGCTTCTACCGACCACTGCCCTGCTCCTGCCGCCGCAGTTTGACCCAAGCGCCTCGCAAACTGAAGAACAGCTGCTGGAAAACAGCATTACCATCGAAGAAAAACTGGCCGAGTTCAAAGTTAAAGTCAAAGTGATGGACTCCTATTCCGGCCCGGTCATTACGCGCTACGAGATTGAGCCTGATGTCGGCGTGCGCGGCAGTGCTGTTTTGAACCTTGAAAAAGACTTGGCGCGCTCGCTTGGCGTGGCTTCCATCCGCGTGGTGGAAACCATCCCCGGCAAAACCTGCATGGGCTTGGAATTGCCTAATCCGAAACGCCAAATGATCCGCCTGAGCGAAATCTTCAATTCGCCTGCGTTTACCGAATCAAAATCCAAACTGACCCTTGCGCTCGGACAAGACATCACCGGCCAGCCTGTTGTTACCGACTTGGCCAAAGCGCCGCATCTGCTGGTTGCCGGTACGACAGGTTCGGGTAAATCCGTAGGCGTGAACGCCATGATTCTGTCCATGCTCTTCAAAGCAACGCCTGAAGACGTGCGCATGATTATGATTGACCCGAAAATGCTGGAGTTGAGCATTTACGAAGGCATTCCGCACCTGCTCGCCCCCGTCGTGACCGATATGAAGCTGGCCGCAAACGCACTGAACTGGTGCGTCAACGAAATGGAAAAACGCTACCGCCTGATGAGCTTTATGGGCGTGCGCAACCTTGCCGGTTTCAACCAAAAAATTGCCGAAGCCGCCGCTCGTGGCGAAAAAATCGGCAGCCCGTTCAGCCTCACGCCTGAAGACCCTGAGCCATTGGAAAAACTGCCGTTTATCGTAGTCATCGTAGATGAATTTGCCGACCTGATGATGACCGCCGGTAAGAAAATTGAAGAACTGATTGCCCGCCTCGCCCAAAAAGCACGCGCAGCCGGCATCCATTTGATTCTTGCCACCCAACGCCCAAGCGTGGATGTCATTACCGGCCTGATTAAAGCTAATATTCCGACACGCATTGCCTTCCAAGTGTCCAGCAAAATCGACAGCCGCACGATTCTTGACCAAATGGGCGCGGAAAACCTGCTCGGCCAAGGCGATATGCTGTTCCAGCTACCCGGTACCAACTATCCGCAACGTGTACACGGCGCATTCGCCTCCGACAATGAAGTTCACCGCGTAGTGGAATACCTGAAACAATTTGGCGCACCCGACTATATCGACGATATTTTGAGCAACGGTTCCACCGAAGACTTTACCGGCACCAGCCGCAGCAACGACAGCGACCTCGACCCCATGTATGACGAAGCCGTTTCCGTTGTCTTGAAATCGCGTAAGGCCAGCATTTCCAATATCCAACGCCAACTGCGCATCGGCTACAACCGCGCCGCCCGCCTGATTGAACAAATGGAAGCCGATGGTATTGTTTCCCCGGCGGAAAACAACGGCAACCGCACCATCTTGGCGCAAAGCAGCGACCATCTGGATTAATTTATCCTTGCTTAAAATTAAGGCCGTCTGAAAACTTTTCAGACGGCCTTTTTAAATCAGATATGGTTCAGCAATTCCAATCAAATAAACAAGCAAATAAGTAATCTATAAACAACATTTCTTACAAATCTAAATGCTTTTACATTGACGGTATTTGCTTCATAAATAAACAAAGTTCAATCAACCAAACTCTACCTGCAAAATGCATATTTCTACCCGTTTGTCACCATTTTCAGACGGCCTTTTGTCAAGACCGGAAAAAACAGGTAAATCCATTTTTCGATTAGAAACAATATTATTATGATTCATGCCTTCGGCAACACCCCCACCCTTTACGAGGAAAAACAAATGAAAAAATATTTTGCAGAATTTTTCGGCACTTTCTGGCTGGTATTCGGCGGCTGCGGCAGCGCAGTATTGGCAGCAGCCTACCCTGAACTCGGCATTGGCTTTGCCGGTGTCGCCTTGGCATTCGGCTTGACCGTACTGACCATGGCTTACGCCGTCGGCCATATTTCCGGTGGTCACTTCAACCCTGCCGTTTCCGTCGGCCTTTTCATCGGCGGCCGTTTCAACGGTAAAGACTTGTTGCCTTACATCGTATCCCAAGTCATCGGTGCGATTGCCGCAGCAGGCGTTCTGTATCTGATTGCTTCCGGTAAAACCGGTTTTGATGCTGTTGCTTCCGGCTTTGCCAGCAACGGTTTCGGCGAACACTCTCCTAACGGTTACGACATGATGGCTGCTTTGCTGATCGAATTCGTACTGACCGCATTCTTCCTGATCATCATCATGGGTTCTACCGACAAACTGGCTCCGGCCGGTTTTGCCCCTATTGCTATCGGCCTGGGTCTGACCCTGATTCACTTGATCAGCATTCCTGTGACCAATACTTCCGTTAACCCTGCACGCTCTACCGGTGTTGCCTTGTTCCAAGGCGGCTGGGCTGTTGAACAACTGTGGTTGTTCTGGTTGGCTCCTATTGCCGGCGCAGCAGTGGGCGCGGCTATTTACCGCTTCGTTTTGGCTAACGACGACAAATAATCTTGACGGAATGACATTCCCGGTGCGGCTGACACTTCTAAACTGACCGCACCCAAGTTGCCGAGACACAAACGCACCGCCTGACTCAGACGGTGCGTTTGTTTTTGCCATGTTACAATACTTTCTTTTCTCACATTCTCAAACCATCATGCAAACCTTACCTTTTCAAACAGATATCGCTGACAGAATGCTGGTCAATACCGAAAATGAAACCATCCACCCCGATGCCGTATTCGTAAAAACGCAAAACGGCTATTGGATTGCTTGGCACGATCAACAAGCCGCCCTGCTTGCCCCCGACACGCCGCCCGATATTCCCTGCTTTTGGGTAGAAGGCGCAGAAAGCTTGGAAGAGCTGGTAAGCATGGTAGAAAACGGTGAATTTGACGAAGTCGAAGAATTTGACGGCGATGATGATGCTTGGCAAGAAGCACTCGGATGCGACCATCATCATGAAGGACACTGCGGATGCAATCATTGAGATGCACAAAACGTCTACTTCCGGCACTTGCCCTTTGCTTGACGCTTAACTGCTGCGTTGTAGGTGCGGCTGTTGATTTGGCTGCTACAACCGTCCTGACTGCCGGAAAATTGGTTGTCAAAGGAACGGGGGCAGTGATTGATGCCGCCATTCCTGACGGTAAAAAAGACAAGGATAAAGAAAAAGAGAAGGAAAAGGAAAAGAGCAAAGAAAAGCCAAAATCGGAAGAAATCATCTATAAAGAAGAGTCCTCCGACGAAGTAACGCAATAATCCTTCAGACGGCCTCAGTAAGGTAACCTAATCCTACTGAGGCCGTCTGAACATTCATCCTTACATATACCCTGTTGGCGCAAAGAACAGGTTTCTTTTGCCGTCACGATAAAATGGTCCAACAGCGTAATATCGACCAAACTTAAAGCCTGTTTCAAACGCTCTGTAAACTGCACATCAGATTCAGACGGCCTTGCCGAACCGCCCGGATGATTGTGTGCCAAAATCAAACTGTCGGCATATTCATCCAATGCCAATTTGACGATTTCACGAATATAAACCGTATTTTCCGCCACCGTACCGCGCGACAATTCCCGTACCGCAATCAATTGATTTTGACGGTTGAGCAGCAAAGCAACGCTGACCTCGATTTTTTCATGCCCAAGATGCAGGCGCAGATAATCCGCAACCGATTTCGGGTTTGACAAAACAATCTGCTCCTGCAAATCCTCACCCAAAATCCGCCGTCCGATTTCTTTGACCACGGCAAATTGAGTATAACTCGCCAAGCCCATGCCCTTATAAGCAGCGAGTGTTTTGGCATCCGCACTCATCAGCTTCCCCAAGCTGCCAAACTCACTCAACAAATAACGCGCTAAATCAACCGCGCTCATACCGCGCGTTCCGACACGCAGCAAAATCGCCAGCAACTCCGCATCACTCAACGCCGCCGCACCGTGCGCCAAGAGCTTCTCGCGCGGCCGCTCCCCTTCGGGCCATTCTTTGATACTCATGTTTTCCCTTTTATTTATATAGCGGATTTAGTTTCAATTTTGAGCAAAACCGCCTCGCCCAATATAAAACATAATCCATTATGGTTTAGCAAATAAATGCAATTTGCGTATTTTATTCTATTTTGAATAATTATTTAAGACATATAAATAATAATTAAACCCCTTTGTGCAGAAAAACAACGTTACCCATTTTTACTATCTTGTTCCCCTGCCTGCCTTTCCTTTCATATTTGTTTCAAATCAGCCGATACAAGCAATTTCATATTGCCCCTATGAGGCTTAGGCTAATATAATATTGAGTTTGCCGAAAGCAAAAGCTTAGGCTTAAACTGCTTTCTATCCACGCTGCCCGTGCGCTTTACAAGAGTTTCAGACGGCCTCCGTCCGACTCCCGCCAGCAATCAAACAGCTTTTTATCACCCATTCGAAAATCCGTTTTGCCGGTACTCGTCTTTCTTTTTGGAGTATTGCCATTATGACCGCAACCACTGCGTCTTCAGCCAAACCTTATCTGCAAATCCAAGGCTTGGTGAAAAAGTTTGGTGACAATTACGCTGTCGATAACATCGACTTGGACATTTATCAACATGAAATCTTTGCCCTTTTGGGCAGCTCAGGCAGTGGCAAATCCACGCTGCTGCGCATGTTGGCAGGCATGGAAAGCCCCAATCAGGGCAAAATCATTCTCGACGGCCAAGACATTACCAAGCTTGCTCCGTACGAGCGCCCAATCAACATGATGTTCCAAAGCTATGCCCTGTTCCCGCACATGAGCGTTGAGCAAAACATCGCTTTCGGTCTGAAACAAGACAAAATGCCTAAAGGCGAAATTGACGCCCGTGTGGAAGAAATGCTACGCCTGGTGCAAATGACCAAATTTGCCAAACGCAAGCCGCACCAACTCTCCGGCGGTCAGCAACAACGTATCGCTTTGGCGCGCAGCCTGGCGAAACGTCCTAAAATCCTGCTGCTTGACGAACCTTTGGGCGCACTCGATAAAAAACTGCGCCAACAAACCCAACTGGAATTGGTCAACACGCTGGAACAAGTCGGCGTAACCTGCATTATGGTTACCCACGACCAAGAAGAAGCGATGACGATGGCTACCCGTATCGCCATTATGTCCGACGGACAATTGCGCCAAGTCGGCACACCTAGCGACGTGTACGACTACCCTAACAGTCGCTTTACCGCTGAATTTATCGGCGAAACCAATATTTTTGACGGCGTCGTTATTGACGACCGCGCCGATTTCTCTATCGTCAAATGTGACGGCTTGGAAAACCACGTCCGCATCGACCACGGCCTGGGCGTTCCGAACGAGCATGAAATCTGGATCAGCATCCGCCCTGAAGACATTGATTTGCACAAAGAAAAACCGGAACACTTAGGCGCGCACAACTGGGCTCAAGGTACAGTCAAAGAAATTGCCTACTTGGGCAGCTTCGCGATTTACCATATCAAACTCGCCAACGGCCGTGTTGTTAAGAGCCAAGTTCCCGCACCTTATTGGTATGTGCGCAACATTACGCCGCCGACTTGGGACGAAACCGTCTATATCAGCTGGCCTGAAAACCAACCGACACCTCTGTACAGTTAATTTGAGGGAAATGCAATGGACCTTAAAAAACTGAAAAAGAAACTGTTTCGCCGTCCTGGACAGCGTGCAGTGATTGCCGTGCCGTATATCTGGCTCTTGGTGTTGTTTCTGATTCCGTTCGCCATCGTATTGAAAATCAGCTTTGCCGAACAAGAAATCGCCATTCCGCCATTTACGCCGCTGACAACGATTGATGAAGACTTAGGCCGTCTGAACATTGCCATCAGCTATCAGAACTACGCCGACATCTTCCAAAACTTTTGGAATACGCTCAATCCGTTTGGCGACAGTGAAAACAGCAATATCTATCTGATGACCTACTGGTCTTCGATTAAGACCGCGCTGACGACGACCATCATCTGCCTGTTGATTGGTTACCCGACCGCTTATGCCATTTCACGCGCTAATCCGGCTGCGCGCAACGGCCTGCTGTTGGCAATCATGCTGCCTTTCTGGACCTCTTTCCTTTTGCGTGTTTACGCATGGATGGGCTTATTGGGACACAACGGTATCATCAACAATTTCTTAATCAAATACGGAATCATCAGCGAGCCTTTAGACCTGTTCTACAATGCTTTTTCGCTGAATTTGGTGATGGTTTACGCCTATTTGCCGTTTATGATTTTGCCGCTGTACACACAATTGGTAAAACTGGACAACCGCCTGCTCGAAGCCGCTTCCGACTTGGGCGCAGGTCCGATCAAATCGTTCTTTACCATTACCCTGCCTTTATCCAAAACAGGCATCATCGCAGGCTCTATGCTGGTCTTCGTTCCGGCCGTCGGTGAATTTGTGATTCCTGAATTGGTGGGCGGCTCTGAAAACCTGATGATCGGTAAAGTATTGTGGCAGGCATTCTTCGACCAAAACAACTGGCCGCTGGCTTCTGCCGTCGCCGTCGTCATGGTTGCCCTGCTGGTTATACCGATTGCCCTATTCCAGCACTATGAAAACCGCGAATTGGAAGAAGGAGGCAAATAATGCAGAAAACCAAATTATCCTGGTTCTTGAAACTGATGCTCCTGCTCTCGCTGGCATTCCTCTATATTCCGCTGGTGGTTTTGGTCATCTATTCTTTCAATGAATCCAAGCTGGTTACCGTTTGGGGCGGTTTCTCAACCAAATGGTACGGCGCATTGATGGAAAACGACACCATCTTAGAAGCGGCCTGGCTGTCATTGCGTATCGCCATCGTTTCGTCGCTTGCCGCCGTGGCACTCGGCACACTGGCAGGTTACGCCATGGCGCGTATCAAGCGCTTCCGCGGCAGCACCCTATTTGCCGGTATGATTTCCGCGCCTATGGTAATGCCTGACGTGATTACCGGTTTGTCCATGCTGCTGTTGATTATTCAGGTACAAATGTTCCTGCAAGGCAGTGAATTGCTGCAATCGCTCTACTTCGATCGCGGTTTCTTCACCATCTTCCTCGGCCACACCACGCTTTGCATGGCATACATTACCGTCGTTATCCGCTCGCGCTTGGTGGAATTGGATCAATCCTTGGAAGAAGCTGCAATGGACTTGGGTGCCCGTCCGCTGAAGATTTTCTTCGTGATTACCCTGCCGCTGATTGCCCCTGCGATTGCTTCCGGCTTCCTCTTGGGCATCACCCTGTCTTTGGACGACTTGGTGATTACCTCCTTCCTGTCAGGCCCGGGTTCATCGACATTGCCGCAAGTGATTTTCTCCAAAATCAAACTCGGCCTTGACCCTCAGATGAACGTTTTGGCAACCATCCTGATCGGTATCATCGGTACGCTGGTTATTGTCGTTAACTACTGGATGATGCGTCAGGCAACCAAACGGGAACGTGAGGCTGCCGAAGCCTACCGCCAAGAAAAATTGGCAGCCGAGAAAGCCGCCTAATATGCAGACAGGCTGTCCGATAAAGCATCGGAACAGCCTGTTTTATTAACTGCATCTTATCCTTTCAGACGGCCTGAACCCAACCCACATTCCAGGCCGTCTGAAAACCAATTTCAATGAAGTGAAAACCAACCTAAAGCTCAAATCATGATCAATCCAAGCTTCAAAGAATACCTTCCTTCCTACTATGTCAGCACGGCCAATCCCCATCCGTCTTATCCGACGCTTGAAGGCCGTCTGAAAACTGAAACCTGCGTTATCGGCGGCGGCCTGTCTGGTTTATGCACCGCCCTACCGCTTGCCGAAAACGGCCATGATGTCATCGTACTTGAAGCCGCCCGTATCGGTTTCGG
Source organism: Neisseria flavescens (assembly GCF_001618065.1). GTDB lineage: Bacteria > Pseudomonadota > Gammaproteobacteria > Burkholderiales > Neisseriaceae > Neisseria > Neisseria flavescens_A. The sequence continues at coordinate 7,962 of NZ_LAEI01000040.1, read as the reverse complement.
CGCATCAGGCCGAAGCGGCGGACAAGTCATCAGCGACTTTGCCTGCGGCATGGAAGAAATCGAGAACCAAGTCGGTTTGGAACAGGCCCAATGGTTCTGGCAGCAATCCCTGCAAGCCGTTGAACTGGTTGACTCGCGCATTCAAAAACACAACATCCAATGCGATTGGCAACGCGGCTACGCTACCGTCGCCGTCCGTCCTCAGCATTGGGAAGAATTGCAACAATGGCACGAACACGCTCAAAAACATTATGGCGCAAGCCATTACCAGCTTTGGGATAAAGCCACGCTGAAGCAGCAACTTGCCAGCGATATGTATCAAGGTGCGCAATTTGATCCTTTATCCGGCCACTTACACCCGCTCAATTACACCCTAGGCATTGCCAAAGCGGCAGCTGATGCAGGCGCACAACTTTTTGAGCAATCCCCGATGACGCGTATCGAGCCATGCGATAACGGCTGGCTGGTACACACGCCCAATGGCAGCATTGAGTGCAAAAACCTCGTTTATGCCGTTAATACTTATGCCGGTTTACACCCGAAATTCAAAGTATTGGAACAAAAAGCCATTGCAGTCAGCACCTTTATCATCGCCACCGAGCCTCTGGGCGAGCGTGCCAAAGACCTGATCCGCAACAATATGGCCATCTGCGACAACCGCCACGTCCTTGACTACTACCGCCTCAGCGCTGACGGCCGCCTGCTCTTCGGCGGCAAAGACAACGAATTTATCGATGATCCTGACCGCATGACCGAACTCGTCCGCCAAGACATGCTGAAAGTTTTCCCACAACTTGCCGACGTCAGAATCGAGCATTCCTGGGGCGGCGAATGCGACATCACACGCAACCTCGCCCCACATTTCGGCCGCCTCGCCCCTACCGTTTTCTACGCCCAAGGCTATTCCGGACACGGTATGGCAATTACCGGCATTGCCGGTTTGGCAATTGCTGAAGCCATCATGGGCGATGACGGCCGTCTGAAACCTTTTGAGCAACTGCGCCACAGCAACATCATTACCCAGCCTTTCCTACGCAAACTCGGCTCTTTCCTCGGCTCAAAATACTACCAATGGAAAGACAGCCACTAAACCCAAGCAAGAAACATATTTCAGACGGCGACAGATTCAAGTAAAATTCAGGCCGTCTGAAAGCTTAGATACGACAAAATTCAATCATTCATCAGCAAGGAAACCATTATGAGCAACCATCACAAACTCATCATCCTCGGCTCCGGCCCTGCCGGCTATACTGCCGCTGTCTATGCCGCCCGCGCCAACCTCAACCCTGTGATCATTACCGGCGTTGAGCAAGGCGGACAATTGATGACCACCACCGAAGTGGACAACTGGCCTGCCGATGCAGAAGGCGTACAAGGTCCGGAACTGATGGCCCGTTTCCAAGCCCATGCCGAACGCTTCGGCACTGAAATGATTTTCGACCAAATCCACACCGTTGATTTGCAAAACCGTCCGTTTACCCTCAAAGGCGATATGGGCGAATACACCTGCGATGCGCTCATCGTTGCCACCGGCGCATCCGCCAAATATTTAGGTTTGCCAAGCGAAGAAACCTTTGCCGGCAAAGGCGTTTCCGCCTGTGCAACTTGCGATGGTTTCTTCTACAAAAAACAAGATGTTGCCGTAGTCGGCGGTGGCAATACCGCTGTGGGAGAAGCACTCTACCTTGCCAATATCGCCAACACCGTTACCCTGATTCACCGCCGAGACAGCTTCCGCGCCGAGAAAATCATGGTGGACAAACTGATGCAACGCGTCGAAGAAGGCAAAATCATCCTCAAGCTCAACAGCTCGGTTGATGAAATCTTGGGCGACGAAAGCGGCGTTACCGGTGCACGCCTGAAACACAATGACAGCAGCACTGAAGAAATCGCCGTCAAAGGCGTTTTCATCGCCATCGGCCACAAACCCAACACCGACATCTTCAAAGGTCAACTTGATATGGATGAAACCGGCTACCTGAAAACCAAAGGCGGTACCGGTGACAATGTCGGCGCAACCAATATCGAAGGCGTATGGGCGGCAGGCGACGTCAAAGACCATACCTACCGTCAAGCCATCACCAGCGCCGCTTCCGGCTGCCAAGCCGCGCTTGATGCCGAACGTTGGCTCGATCGCCACGGCGTATAAACCTCTAAGCTACGCCCTATTCTTTAAAACATAATCAAAAGGCCGTCTGAAATTTCAGACGGCCTATAATCTATCTGCCACACTAAATATTCATTTTAAAAGCAAATTTATATCAAATAAATACTTTTGCTTTATAATAACGACAAATACCCAACAAACAGGGAACGAACATGAAAAAAACACTAATGACACTTATCCTTTGCGCATTGACTCCTGCCGCCCTGGCTGCCGATACTTACGGCTACCTGGCCATGTGGCAAAACCCTGCCGACAGCAATGAAGCACTGCAAATCAAAACCACTAAAGAAAATGCAACCCAACTGGATGCGACAGCCGAACTCGAAACATTCTGTAAAGGCCAAGATGCCTTAGCCGGTATCAGCGCAGGCCAAGCAACAGGCTGCAAAACGGTTGTCCCTCTGCACAACACCTGTATCGCTGTTGCCTATCCTAAAGCCATGGGCAAATTGACTGCTCAAAACGTGGTGGCCATTACCTCCCCACGTTTCAAAACCGTGCATCAAATTGCCTTGAACCAGTGCATCAAAAAATACGGTTCACAAGGACAATGCGCTTTAGAAACAGTCTATTGCACTTCCGAAACCTACTATCAAGGTACGGTCAAAACCCTTTGGGAAAAAATCAAATCCATTTAAGGCCGTCTGAAAATAAAACCGGCTTGCCCGATATTCTCCATATCGCGGCAAGCCGGTTTTTTATTCTGGCTTTTATTTGCTGTTTTTTTCCAACAATTTGGCCACAACACCTTCAGCCTGTTTCACCAAATCAGGATTGGTTCGGAAGTGGTTTTCATCATTTAAAGAGTAGCTGACAGTAGAAACCGCATACTTCGTGCTTCTCAACACAAATACGCCTTTACGCAAGATTTCATTATTGCCTTTGGTTTTGTAACGCAGGTTATACGGGCAAGAAGAATCATACAGTTTGCCACGGTTGTCCGCTGTCACAATAGTGCTGCCAATACCGCGTTTTGCCAAAGCTTTAGACAAAGCACGATCCAAATCATGCGGTCTTACTTTTGCATTTTGAATGATGCAGACATGTTTGATGCTGGTCAGCTCTTCAGGTTTCAATACTCTTTGTTCAGTAGTGGAACACGCGCCCAGCAACAATACGGCTGAAGCCGCCGCTAAAATCATGGTTTTCATCTGTTTTCCTTTTAAAATTTCAAACAATAAATATTCAGACGGCCTTTCTGCAAAGGCCGTCTGAAAAAATCAACGTACGTTTTTCATCAAACGCTGTTTCTCACGCTTCCAATCCGCTTCTTTCAGGCTTTGGCGTTTGTCATGCTGTTTCTTACCCTTGGCCAAACCGATTTCCACTTTGATTCTACCGCGGGTGTAATGCAGGTTTAAGGGCACAATCGTATAACCTGCACGTTCGGTTTTGCCGATTAACTTATTGATTTCCGATTGTTTCAACAACAACTTACGCGGACGGACAGGGTCGGGTTTGACGTGTGTCGAGGCAGTGGGCAATGCGGTAATGTGGCAGCCCACCAAATAGAATGCGTCTTTTTTCCAGTAGATATAGCTTTCTTTTAATTGCACGCGTGCAGCGCGGATGGCTTTAACTTCCCATCCCTCCAATACTATACCGGCTTCGATTTGGTCCTCGATAAAGAAATCGTGAAAGGCTTTTTTATTATTGGCAATACTCATTGTGCTGATTCTTTACAAACTTTTCAGACGGCCTATTTTATCAGGCATGCTTAAAAAATAAAACGGCAAACGGTTTTGAAACGTTTATTCGCTTAAAACATGGCGACGGTAAAAGCGGTCTATATCGGCAATGGCTTTTTCATCTTCAGGGTGCAAATCCAGTTTCAAATCGGCAAGGCGGATCAAGATTTGATCTTCACGCTCGGCAACGACGCAGCTGACTTCGCCTTCGCTGCGAAAATGACGGATAAGCTCGTCTAACTGGTTTAAAGCATTTTGATAAGATGAATTTTGATTCATAATTTTTGACCCGAACGCCCATAAAAAATGGCGGGAAACCCCGCCATGATTTTACGGCTTACGCCGCGCATTTGATTAAGCAGCTTGAATGTTAGCAGCTTGTTTGCCTTTAGGGCCGGTGGTTACGTCGAAAGATACGCGTTGACCTTCTTTCAGGGTTTTGAAACCATCCATGTTGATCGCTGAGAAGTGAGCGAACAAATCTTCGCCACCTTCATCAGGAGTGATGAAACCAAAACCTTTAGCGTCGTTAAACCATTTTACGATACCGGTTGCCATTAGAAACTTCCTATACTTAAAAATTAACAAAATCAGCAAAACAAGGCATACAGCAAACTAAAACGTTCAGCGTTTCTCCCACGTATTGCATACGCGGTCGAGTGCCAACTTCTGCTTAACCGTCTTTTTACATTTGTTAAGACAAAACGTCAAGCTATGTTTTCAAAAAAGTGGGAAAATAGAAAAAAATTGCCGAAATACAACAGAAAACGGTTTACACTCTAAAACAGGCCGTCTGAAAACTGAAACCTAAGATTATGAACCATCCGAATACCGACCACCAATCCGATACCCTGCTCAGCGATATCAACACACAGCCGCCGAAACGTTACGGCGTATTTTTATTGAACGACGATTACACCACCATGGAATTTGTCGTCGAAATCCTGACCGAAGTCTTTATGCTTGCACAAGAACAGGCCGTGGCCGTCATGTTGCTGGTGCACCACGAAGGCAAAGGCCTGTGCGGCACCTACACGCGCGATATTGCGCAAACCAAGCAGCATCAGGTCATGGAACGCGCCAAAGCCGAAGGGCATCCGCTCAAATGTATAGTCGAAGAGGTTTAAACCATGCTTTCACCCGAATTGGAACACATCCTGCAACTGCTCTACCGTGAAGCACGCAACGCGCGTTATGAGTTTATCAGCTTGGAACACCTGCTTTTGGTGCTGATAGAAGAAGATGCGGCTGTGCCGAACGTCTTGAAACTGTGTGGTGCGGATTTGAAAGTCCTGTCCGAGCAGCTGGCCGCCAGTGTTGCCGAAAATACGCCGCAAATTCCCGATCATCTTCTGGATACGGTCGAAACCCAACCGACATTGGGCTTCCAACGCGTCATCCAACGGGCGATGGTGCATACCCAGTCTGCTGGTAAAGCCGCAGTAGAGCCTTTGGATATTTTGGTTGCCATGATGAGCGAATCCGAAAGCCATGCCGTTTATTTCCTCAAATTGCAATCTATTACGCGCTTTGAAGTCTTGCGTTGCATTGCCCATGGCTCACCCGATGACGAAGACGGCAATGATTCAGACGGCCTGGAACGTGAGGGCGAAGAAGCGGAACAAAAAACCGGCTCCCTTTCCGACTACACCGTCAACCTCAACGCCGAAGTCAAAGTCGGTCGTATCGACCCTTTGATTGGTCGCAAACACGAAATGGAAAGGCTGGTGCAAATCCTGTGCCGCCGCCGCAAAAACAATCCGCTTTTAGTCGGCGAAGCAGGCGTGGGCAAAACCGCGCTGGCGGAAGGCTTGGCACACCAAATCGTCAACGGCGACATTCCCGACGCGCTTAAGGAAGCCGAAGTGTACGCGCTGGATATGGGTTCGCTTTTGGCGGGCACGAAATACCGCGGCGACTTTGAAGCGCGGGTCAAATCCGTCTTGAAACAGCTCGAAAAAATCCCGCACGCCATTTTGTTCATCGACGAAATCCACACCATCATCGGCGCGGGCAGCACCAGCGGCGGCACGATGGACGCGTCCAACCTGCTCAAACCCGCGCTGGCGAAAGGTTCGCTGCGCTGCATCGGCGCGACCACCTACGACGAATACCGCACCATTTTCGACAAAGACCACGCCTTAAGCCGCCGCTTCCAAAAAATCGACGTGGTCGAACCTACCGTTTCCGAAACCGTTCAAATCCTGCGCGGCTTGAAACCGATGTTTGAAGATTTCCACCAAGTCCGCTATACGCAAGGCGCACTTGAAGCCGCAGCCGAACTCTCCGCCCGCTACATCAACGAGCGTTTCCTGCCCGACAAAGCCATCGACGTGATGGACGAAGCAGGCGCAGCGCAACGGATTTTGCCCAAATCCAAACAGAAAAAAGTCATCGGCAAAGCGCAAATCGAAACCGTCATCGCCAAAGTCGCGCGGATTCCCGAAAAAACCGTGTCGCACGACGACAAACAAGTGTTGCAATTCCTCGGCCGCGATTTGAAAAACATGGTTTACGGTCAGGAAAACGCCATCGATGTACTGGTTGCCGCCGTCAAAATGTCGCGCTCCGGCCTCGCCCTGCCCGACAAACCGATAGGCAGTTTCCTCTTCTCCGGCCCGACCGGCGTCGGCAAAACCGAAGTCGCCAAACAGCTTGCCTACTCGATGGGCGTACCGCTGCAACGCTTTGATATGTCCGAATACATGGAACGCCACGCTGTATCGCGCCTTATCGGTGCGCCGCCGGGCTACGTCGGCTTTGAACAAGGCGGCCTTTTAACCGAAGCCGTCAACAAACAGCCGCACTGCGTGTTGCTCTTGGACGAAATCGAAAAAGCCCATCCCGACATTTTCAACGTCCTCCTGCAAGTCATGGACGCAGGCAAACTGACCGACAACAACGGCAAGAGCGCCGATTTCCGCAACGTCATCCTGATTATGACCACCAACGCAGGCGCGGAAAGCCTCAGCCGACCCAGCCTCGGCTTTACGGCCAAACGCGAACGCGGCGATGAAATGCAGGCAATCAACAAGCTCTTCACGCCTGAGTTCCGCAACCGCTTGGACGCAATTATCCCGTTTGCACCCTTGTCCGAACCCATTATCGTCAAAGTCGTGGACAAATTCCTGCTCCAGCTCGAACACCAACTCCTCGACAAAAAAGTCGAAGCCGAATTCACACCGGCATTGCGCAACTATCTGGCAGAAAAAGGTTTCGACCCGCAAATGGGAGCACGCCCGATGAACCGACTGATTCAGGAAAAAATCCGCAAACCGCTCGCCGACGAACTCCTGTTCGGCAAACTCGCCGAAGGTGGCTTTGTGCTGATAGACTGGGATGTAGCAAAAGAAGAAGCCGTGTTGAAGTTTAAGAAAAGCAAGGTCAAACCTGAAGCAGCAGCAGTTTGACGGATAAAGGCAAAAGGTCGTCTGAAAACGAGATTTCTGTTTTCAGACGACCTTTTTTTGTCATTAACACCTAATTCTCCGTCTATATAATGGCCAAAAATAACAAAATGCCTCGTAATTTAACAAATTAATTATTTTTGTAAATTATTTACTTGATATTTTTAAATGACTATTTGATAATACATCTACATTTTAATTATCAATCAACTCATTGCAAAGGAAATATCTATGTCTTTCAAAAAAGTAAGCACAGCAACTATTATCATCCTGAGCCTGGCAGCATGCAGCAACAACCAGCCTAATGACATTCCATCCATCACTAGTTCATCAAATGGCATCCAGAAGAATAACGGCGATTCTACTGGCAATAACGGTAATACTTCCGGCAACAATAACAATACTTCCGGCAACAATAGCAATACTTCCGGCAACAATAGCAATACCTCCGGCAACAATAGCAATACTTCCGGACAACAATAACATACTCGCAACATACATACTCGCAACATACATACTCGACACACTACATACTCGCACATACGCAATACTCGCAACATAGCAATACTCGCAACACTAGCAATCTTACCGGACACAATACGACTAACTACTACCCGGACTAACGAATAACGCCTAAGTAACTCCCGGACAAACCGAATACGACAACGTACCTACCGGACCAAACGTAATAACGCAAAAC
>NZ_LAEI01000035.1:0-550 GCF_001618065.1 Neisseria flavescens | reverse complement strand
TTCAGATGGCTTTGTGCACTCACTTTAATCAGTCCGAAATAGGCTGCCCGGGCGTAGCGGAATTTACGATGCAGTGTACCGAAGCTTTGTTCGACCACATAACGGGTCTTCGACAAATATCGGTTGCGTTTGGTTTGTGCTTCCGTCAGCGGATGTTTGCGGTGGGCTTTGCGCATAATGCCGTCTAACAACTGATGTTCTTCCAGATGTTGCCGGTTTTCCTCACTGTCATAGCCTTTGTCGGCATAGATGGTCGTACCTTCGGCTATGCCTTCCAGCAAAGGCGACAGGTGTTTGCACTCATGGGTATTGGCGGGGGTAATGTGCAGTTTCTCGATATAGCCTTCCGCATCGGTACGGGTATGTTGTTTGTAACCGAGTTTGTAGAGGCCGTTTTTCTTTATCCAACGGGCATCGCTGTCTTTACTCGGTGTGGTTTGGCCGCTGACTTGTCCTTCTTCATCGACTTCTATGGCCTGGCGCTGTTTGCTGCCGGCGGTCTGAATAATGGTGGCGTCAATGATGGCGGCGGATGCTTTCTCTACTTTTA
>NZ_LAEI01000043.1:0-50365 GCF_001618065.1 Neisseria flavescens | reverse complement strand
CCGACCACACCACGACTAAGGCGGCTGACAATTGCGCGCCCAACTTAAACGCGCCGGACAGGTTTCAACACACAGCCGCCCGAAGGCGGCTGAACGGTCGCGTTCAGACGGCCTGCTTGTTCGTTCGGTTTCAACACACAGCCGCCCGAAGGCGGCTGCAAACTCAACCGATTTATTCATTATTATCACGCCTGTTTCAACACACAGCCGCCCGAAGGCGGCTGACGGTGTAGTCTGCCTCGGTAATGACAAGGCGCTGTTTCAACACACAGCCGCCCGAAGGCGGCTGCCCCAAATCCTCTTTTTCCATACCGAAACAACAGGTTTCAACACACAGCCGCCCGAAGGCGGCTGACGACAGGCGAAACGGCAAGCGTAACCAATACCGGTTTCAACACACAGCCGCCCGAAGGCGGCTGGGGCATTAGCGGCTCATACGGCGCAACATTGCAAGTTTCAACACACAGCCGCCCGAAGGCGGCTGATAGCCCTGTCTTGCTAGGATTGATTGAACGGCTGTTTCAACACACAGCCGCCCGAAGGCGGCTGGTTGTTGGTCGCGGTAAGGCTGGTGGTAAGCGTGTGTTTCAACACACAGCCGCCCGAAGGCGGCTGGTAAAATATAAACCAAATGTTTCGTATTTACGAGAGTTTCAACACACAGCCGCCCGAAGGCGGCTGGACTAGATTCTCGATGACGTCGAGGTCGTCATCGCTGTTTCAACACACAGCCGCCCGAAGGCGGCTGCGAATGTGATGACCTTGTCAACCAAGTTAACAAAGTTTCAACACACAGCCGCCCGAAGGCGGCTGAACATTAGATTCTTGGTCAATAATGTCGTTATTCGTTTCAACACACAGCCGCCCGAAGGCGGCTGTATTAGTGCTATTTTCGCTATATGGAGCAACCATAGTTTCAACACACAGCCGCCCGAAGGCGGCTGCGCTACCCTACGCCGGCGATACGGCGTGACGGTCGTTTCAACACACAGCCGCCCGAAGGCGGCTGCACCAACAGTCAGATTGTCCCAATCAAATTTTCCGTTTCAACACACAGCCGCCCGAAGGCGGCTGAACTGAACTTCAACTGAATCTTCAGCCTGGTTCAGTTTCAACACACAGCCGCCCGAAGGCGGCTGGGATTTGTATTTGACCATTTGGTTTTAATTTAAGGTTTCAACACACAGCCGCCCGAAGGCGGCTGGAACGTCTTGCAGCATTGAGTTAAGGCCCGCGTCAGTTTCAACACACAGCCGCCCGAAGGCGGCTGCTGGACACAATGATTGAATCAAACGTTGATGGTCTGTTTCAACACACAGCCGCCCGAAGGCGGCTGAGATGTGGTTAAGATTATTTGTTTTAAATTGCTTGTTTCAACACACAGCCGCCCGAAGGCGGCTGAAATCCTGACGGCATTAAACTGATTCCGATTGCAGTTTCAACACACAGCCGCCCGAAGGCGGCTGTTTCAATCGGTTATTTCACTGGATTCATACAAGGGGTTTCAACACACAGCCGCCCGAAGGCGGCTGATTTTTCTTAAACGTGAAACTTAGCGTGTCGATGTTTCAACACACAGCCGCCCGAAGGCGGCTGTTGCTATGGCCTGTATCAACAGTGGCATGAGTTAAGTTTCAACACACAGCCGCCCGAAGGCGGCTGGAGAGCCTGCAATCCAAAAACATCGTACTTTATTGTGTTTCTAACACTACAGCCGCCCGAAGGCGGCTGCGCCATCGAATGCTCCCACAATTCCGCCAAGACGTTTCAACACACAGCCGCCCGAAGGCGGCTGAGGGCTTGATGATTCGCCGTCTTTGTGTTTGTGGTTTCAACACACAGCCGCCCGAAGGCGGCTGTAAATCATGGAGAGGTCAACGTCGCGGCCAAGCTTGTTTCAACACACAGCCGCCCGAAGGCGGCTGAGCCATGGTATGACAGTAAGGACAATCTGATTTGTTTCAACACACAGCCGCCCGAAGGCGGCTGTACACAGTTGACTCAAGATTGGGCACTGTTTATGATTTGTTTCAACACACAGCCGCCCGAAGGCGGCTGAGACGCGGTTCGAAAATTATTTGCCAACCTTGGTGTTTCAACACACAGCCGCCCGAAGGCGGCTGATTTGGACCTGGGAATATCTCGAAACCATTACCAGTTTCAACACACAGCCGCCCGAAGGCGGCTGTTTTTCGATAAATACGGTGTCCGTGTAAGTCTTTTGGTTTCAACACACAGCCGCCCGAAGGCGGCTGTTTTTGTGTTTTGTAAACATAGTAAGCCACGACAAGTTTCAACACACAGCCGCCCGAAGGCGGCTGAACGCAGTAGACGAAATGATTGATGAGGCTGACGTGTTTCAACACACAGCCGCCCGAAGGCGGCTGGTTTTTAACGGAAGATATTCACGACAAAATAAACGTTTCAACACACAGCCGCCCGAAGGCGGCTGCGACGAGGCCGCCGATATACAGGAACGTTGTTTTGTTTCAACACACAGCCGCCCGAAGGCGGCTGGGCCTCTCTCAAAAGCCTTGCTCCATCAGGTTTCGCAGCCCCAATTTCGCTAAGCTCCCAAGAAAAGCAGAAATGCGAGTATAACACAGCCTTTTCCGTTACACCTGCATTCACAATATCCTGATTGTTAAAGAACAATCCAAGTTTGCCAACCCTGCCGCATTTTCATGAGAACCGCAGGTTGGCGATTCACACAATCAACGTATCCTTAAACACATCCACCGCCGGTTTCGCGCCATGGTGTTCCACTTTGCGCCGCCATTTGCTGCCCAGATGGTAAAAGCGCAAGCTGTCGGTTTCGGGGTTGTAGGTTTTCAAGAGTTTATCTTTTAAAACAACCCACTGATCGGGTGCGATGTCGCATTCGAATACCGAATATTGCACGCGCACGCCATAGTCCAAACACAATTTCGCCACGCGCCGTAGCCTTGCCTGTCCGTCCGCGTCTTCCAGCGAAATATCGTAAGTAATCAGCATTAGCATTTTGTATTCCCATATACAGGCTGCTTTAAAGGCCGTCTGAAAATATCCGGTCCGTTTTCAGACGGCCTGCAAACCTATCTCATCAAAAACGGCGGATATTCCGCCAAATCCCCACGCAAATGCCGCGCCAACAGCATGGCCTGAATATACGGCAGTAGCCCGATTTCCACTTCTTCGCCCAAAAACGGATGAACGATTTTCTCCTGCTTTTTCGCCTGCAAAGCTTGGAACAAGAGCTTACGCGCATCGGCTTTTAAGCTTACCGCGCCGCTTGCCTCAGTAACAAAATCCTGCGGTTTGATTTGCCCTCGGTTAATCAAGGAAAGCACCAGCCTGTCTGCCCACCACGCGCGGAATTCTTCCAAAATATCCTGCGCCAAACTGTCGCGTCCCGGTCGGTCGGCGTGCAGAAAACCCACCTGCGGATCCAGCCCCACGCCTTGCAGCGCGCCGCTGATGTCCTTGCCCAAGATGCTGTACACAAACGACAACAGCGCATTCACCCCGTCTCTGGGCGGACGGCGGTTGCGCCCGTCAAAAGAAAAGCCGCTTTTTTCGCTCAAAAGTTGCCCGAACACGCCGAAATAACGCGCCGCCGCATCGCCTTCAATGCCGCGCACCACGTCCAGCCCGTCCGCGCCCTTCAATTGCCGCAGCGAAATATTCAAAGAATCAACCGCACTTTGAATCGCCGCATTCTCGCCGTAATTGCGAATCTGCCGCTGAAGCACCCGCTTACTCGCCTGAATCTTCGCCGCAATGATATTGCGCGCAATCGGCACGGGATTTTGCTCCGACACCCGATACTGCACCCGACGCAGCAGCACATTGCCACTCTGCCGCCCCTGAAGCCGCCCCAAATAACGCCCGTTTTCGGTAAAAAACGCCAAATTCACATTATTTTCACCGCAAAACCCCAGCAGAAAAGGCGACACCAGCACATTCCCAAAACAGAAAATATGCCCGATGGAATGCACCGGCAGCTGCGCCACCTTCTTACGCTCCTGCTCCACCACCAGCGTCTCCCGCTCCTTATGCAGATAACTGCCTTGGGTGGTGATATAGAGCGTGTTTTGTAGTTTGCGCATGTGGAACTCCTTAAGGTTTGACTGCAGTTTTGTTTTGAACCGGCTTGTCAATTTAGGCTGTCTAAAAAATCAGACCTGTAGATAGCTTGAAATAAAAAGCAAATAATCCATCAATATACATGCCCAAATACACACTACGATTTTTAATCAATTTTTATATTGCAATTTTTCGCAATACATTTCCCAAATGGAGTTAATGGCTTAATTAACTCATCAAGTTCAGAAACATCTATTTTCATAAATTCAATAAACTTAATAAAATCTGGGAAGTCAGTTTTTATATTTTCGTTATTATAATCATTCACCCCCAAACTATTACCCAAAAGTTGTAAGGTGTTAATCGTATAAGATTTATCAGAAAAAACCATATTATTCAAAGTAAGTAAATCAATATTTACAGGAGAAGAAATATTTTCCATAAAGAATTTCGAAATATTATTTATATACCTTTTGTAAAAATCTTTTACCTTTTGTGTTAAATCAGCTTGAGACTCTAGCGAATCAACATTATCTCTAATTATTTGATAAACATCAAGAATATCACTATTGAATTGGTTGTCGCCATAGCGAACTGAAACATAAAGACCGTCTCTAAGATATTTGATGAAACACAAGAAAAACACCTGATCCTTGTTTAAGTATTTTAAATATGATATGGCTTGATTGATCAAATAGTCATCATTATTACTACTTAACTTATCCATTAACAAATTTGCTAATACCTCATTTAATGAAATATCATTTTTTGTCCCAACTTGGTTAACCATTTCACTAATTAAACTTTGTACTTCAGAAGAAGCAAATCTTTTCTCCATTTCTTCATCAATGCGACCACTTACAACCTCATCGACAGTTGAATTTAGCTTTTCATGAAATTTAAATGCAAAATCTGCAATGGCTCTATATGATTCAGATCTTGCATTTTCTATCAAGCTAGGTAACTTAGCAGAAAATAGTTTCTCAAATAGATCTTGAATTTCAAAAAATGAAAGCCCAATATTTATATTACCAGTGATGTCTCCTTGATTTTGTAAAGATACAGAATTTTCACCCTGAGATAATGTTAAATTTTTTCCCAAAACCATTTTTCAATCCTTTTTGTTTATTTGATTAATATTTATGTTGCCATTAATTTTTCCAGAATTTTGAATATTTTGTATATTATCTCCATTTAAATTAGCACTTATATTATTTTTAACAAATCTATCTCTCATGTAACTAGCTCCAAATAATAACGACAAAGCACCAAATATCATGGACCAGCTATTAGGATTCAATCCCAGAAAAGATTTATCAAAAATATTTGTAATAAAAGCCAAAAGCAACCAAACAATAACGAAAAATATTTTCATATATTCTCCTAAAAATACTAATAAATCAAAAGCATTTACCAAACAACTCCGCCACATACCCCACACTCCTATCCTGTTTCCCCAGCAACTCCGGCTGACAAATCTCCACCAGCGAGCAGGCTTTGCAGCGTTTGGCGTAGTTGGGCGGCGGGGTTTGTCCGCTGTTTAGAAGTTCGCGCACGGCGGCGATGGTGGCGAGTGTTTGGGCGCGCAGGTCGTCTGAAAACACGACGGGGACGCGATGGCGGGTTTGCATATACCACAGCGCGCCCTCAGAAACGGTTTGCCCTGTCATTTCTTCCAAGCACAAACCTTGGGCGCAAAGCTGGATTTCGTCCATTGGGTCGGGTTTAGGCTTGCCGCGTTTGTATTCCACAGGTTTCAAACGGCCTGTTTTCGTGTCCACTTCCACCAAATCCAACACCCCGTTGATGCCCAATTTCTCCGCCGACACATGCACCGTCCGCTCGAAGCGCACGCCCTTGCGCGTTTCCGGCTCGCCCGAATCCACTCGCTCATGCAGCGCCTTGCCCTGTGCGGTCAAATAGTTCTCCATCCACGCCTGCTCGTTGTGAATCAGTGCGCATTGGCGCGGGCAGAAAGCGTAGTGTTGCAGGGCAGAAAGAGAAATCAGGCGTGTGTCCTGATTTTCCCTTTGGGTTTCGGTTAAAAGTGCGGTCATTTTTAGCCTAATTTACGCAGCAGCTTGGTTTCGCCAAGATTTTGATCGTCCACGCTGACAAGGTAATCGTCAAAATTCCTTGCCACTTCCACTCCGTCTTTTTTAGCAACCTGAATGCGTTTGAAGAGGCTATCAGCAGGTGCGTCACCCAGACTACTGCTGTGTTCAAACACATAGAGCCCGCGAGCATTCATTTGCCCGCGTGCGGCGGAATGGTCGTGGTCGAACATATTGACGAGTGCCTGCCAAAACAGTTCTAAATCACTTTCGGAAAAACCGGTTTGCTTGGCGAAGTGGGCGGAAATAAAGCCATGGCAGCGGTATAGGCCGTAAGGGACTGTAAATTTGCGCCCCATTCTTCCACGTTCTTTCTTTGCTTTTTCTTCTTCACTATCCTCAGGTTTCGGATTTTCAACCTCTTTAGCCGGCGCACAACGAGTAATCGTATGTTCAAGTGTTACTATCGGATCAATAGAGCGGGAAAAAGTCAATTGCACAGGACCTCTAACTTGTCCCGCATTCTCACCTGTCGTTAAAACCGCACCAAAAGTACGAATATCGTAATAGCGTTTGCACATATATTGACGCGCACTTTCGGTTTTTTCTCTCCCATTTGGTTTGTCTTTTACTTCATCTTGCTGATGGGCTTCAGCAATTAAATCATTAAGAATGATTTTTTCACGAATAAAGATATCGTGATGTTCACCATTTTGGGTCATTTGGATAAAATTGCGGACTTTGCGTTTCAGGCAAACATCGGTTACCAAACCTTCACCGGTTTGCGGGTCGATACGCGGCAGGTTGCCTGCGTCGGGATCGCCGTTGGGGTTGCCGTCTTGCACGTCAAATAAAAAGACAAAGTCGTAGCGTTTTTCAATAGTCATAGCATTTGCTCCTTATGCGGTTTTCGCTTCGTTGAACAGGTTTTTCAATGCGTCTTTGGTAAACAGAAATTGGGTTTCGTGGTAATAACCGATGGCGAATAGGCCTTGCTGTTCCAAATTCAAATGGTTGGGAAATCTCTTACAATGTTCCAAAATCTGGCGGATTTCCCATTGCAGTTGTACGGCACGTCCTTCAAATTCCAGCTTATTCAAATGGTGCGGCAGCAGGCGCATCAGTGTGCCGAATACGGCAATCGGCGTACTGCTTGCCGAACCGAAATAGCGGTCGGCAATGGTGGCGTTCAAGCCGGGATTGGCTTCGGCCTGTGTTTTTTCCAGCACGGCAAACAGCCGCCCCAACACATAGCCAATGTCTTGACGGTTTCTATCCAAACTCATAGTTAACTCCTTCATGTTTTTCAGACGACCTGCGCGAATTGCGCGATTGATATAGGCTTTAAGCAGACTTGCCCTGCCATAGGTAATTTTCTGTTCCGCCTTGTTGCGCCGCAAAGCAGCCTGCAACAGGCTGACGGGTAAAACGCGGTTGTTGAGTGCGGCATCGGTTATTTGGGCAATCAGGTCAGATGGCAGGTTTTCCATTTTGCCGTCCAACACTAAATTACCCAGCAGGCGCGGCAACGGCATATATTCGGGGTATGGCGAGTTTTCGCCACGCACCATCTGCAAATCGTCATACCACGCCGCAATGCTTTCGGATAAGGCGGCAACAGTGGTTTCATGCCAAAAGCGGACGACAATGCGCGCAGAATTGGGTGATAGACCTAAAAGGTAGAATTTTTCTTTACCGTCGGGTTCTGTGTATTTGCCGTTGTACAAGCTTTTATAAAGCGATTTGACCGCATCAATATGGGCATCGGGATTGTCCTTGCCGCCGCCGTTAATCAAAGAAGCAAGACTCTCTTCCAACGGAGTTGGTTTCGCACTCCAACAGATGGCTGTTACATCGCCGATACGGAAGCGGTTTTCGCTAGCAAGCAGGGTATTTAAGGCAGTGGTGTACTCGAACATGGCTTGTTCGCCCACAGGAAAGATAAAGCCCTGCTCTTTGCCGTATGATTCAAAAGCTGACAGATTTACCGATGTAAACGGGGCGGGCTTGGCGTTCACACCTTTCACGGCGTTATGCAGCCGCGCAATCGGCGCAGGTTTGCCAGTTACTAGGCAAATGCCTTTGGGGATGTTATCGGATTGTGCCTGATTAGCTTGACTCACATATGCCTGAACCGCCTTTGATTGACAAACCAAATCTACTGCCTCGTCCACCAAGCGGAAGCTGAGATTACAGCCTTTGACTTTGGCACATTCCGCCCAATTTTCGGCCTGCATGACTTTGCTTTTTCTTCCGCAGAAGCTAGAAAGGCGGCAATGGCGGCAACACCTGCATTATCGGGCAACGCCTGTTTCAATTCGTTTACATTGGCGGTAAAGCTAGCATGCTGTTTATCCGCCTGCTCCTGCCCTTTTTCTCCGGCATAGGCAAGCACATAACCGTAGTGATCCCACAATAAATTGCTTACTTCGTAGGATTTTGAACCGCTCCTGCCCAAGCCTTTCGGCACTAAAAAAATGCGGCCAACTTTCTTCTTGCCTTTCAGCTCACGGGTATCTTCCAGCTGAATAAATTTGCCCTGTTTGTCTATAACAATAATGAACGGGATTTCTTTGTTTTCAAACCCTTCCGGGGCAACACCGCCATCGCTTTCGGCTTTGCGTTGGTAGTATTGGGTGAGCGCGTGCAGAATCATCGTTTCACCTCCTCGCTATTGGCTGGGGGCACGGTAATTACGCCGTTTATCGCTTTGCATTGGTAAAACATAGGTTCGGCGTTATTGGAATCGCGCGGATCGGATTTGCTGAAATCCATGTCGTACAACATAAAACCGAAATCTTGGGTAATATCTTCGCGTGGCAAACCGTCTTCAGCCTTTTCAAGTAGCCTGAAATGGCAGGGAAACTCACGGCAACCCAAATAAGGCTGGTGGAAATACTGCCCTTTTTTCGCGCGCCGTTTGAACATTTCGGCAAATTTGACGTAGTTGTCGCCCTCGCCTGCTTCGCTTGTCATGTCAAAATTGGCGTGAATGCGGTAGGCAACGTCTTTCAGTAGCATGGATGCGCGCTGCTGGCGGTTGTCTTCAATATAGAGCGAGCCGCTACGTTCACTCATTTTGGTTCCCACTTCGTTACGGCGGATATTCGTCCACTGAATCGGTTTTAGGATTTCTATCTTCAAGACTCGCCAGCGGATTGCCGGCTTCCACAATATCGCCATTAAAATGTTTCTGGCGGCAGACGGCGTGATAACGGAGTAACTTACCCTTTCTACTTTTAGCTCAGGCCTAGTGAAGCAAGCCAAATCACCGCTGATTTCTAAGATAAAACTCATATCATCTCCTTATTGCTTTCATTTCATAAAACCGAATTTTCAGGTAGCCAAGCTGCATCGTCAAAATCCGCGCCAAGCACGGCTTTGTAATAGCCCTTATCCAACACCAGCAATCCCGCCCTAGAAAAAACCGCATGTGCAGGCAGCTTTTTCAGTTCGTGTTCGTACACCGTTATCGTGTAGCGTTGCAGCTTGCGGTAAACCCATTTGTGTTTGAGTGGATCGCTTTCTAAAAATTTGAACCAACTTTCAAACGGCTCGGGCAGCGGTGGACTGTCAGTTTGCCCGAAGGAGTTGTCGGTTGGCTGAGGAAAGCGTTGTTTGTCCAAAACATCCTGCCATTCTGAAACTTCCACGCCGTCCAAGTGTCGTCTGAAAAAATCGTCCAACTCGTTTGCTTTGATAATTTGCGGACTGCCGTCTTTTTCCCAATGAGCCAACGGGATAAACGGCACAATGAGTGCCACGCCTTGGTTATCAATCAGGCGGAAGCGTTCGGCAGCAGTGCGGAATTTGATTGCCAGCGGATTTTCATTTGATGATTCTGCCGTCAAGAGTCTTGTAATGTCGTGTTTATCCACATCGCCTTTACCGTTGAACCGGCGGAAATATTCGGCAAATGCCGACGGGGAAAGCGGGTCGCCGAGCAGCCCTGCTTTCAGCATTTCTTCGGTAATGTCCTGCCCCTGTTTCAGGCTGCCGCTAGGCGCGCCTTCCTCGGCACGGAACACGACCACTTCACCCAACTGTGGCAGTTTGCCTTCACGGTTGCACCGCCCCGCCGCTTGGGCAATGCTGTCCAGTCCTGCCATCGCCCGATAAACGCAAGGGAAATCCAAATCCACGCCGGCTTCAATCAACTGCGTGCTGACCAGCCATAAAGGCTTGTGCAGGCTGCCTGCGCTATACAGTGCCAAATATCGGCGAACCAACGCAATGACTTCGCTGCGGTGTGTGGCGCACATATTGGCAGACAAATGTAGCTTGATTCCGTTAGAAGGCAGGGCGGCAAAGAGTTTTTGGGCGTGTTTTCGCGTATTGACTACCACCAAAACACACGGACGCGCGGCGATTTCATCGGCAATTTCCTGCCAGCTTTGCGCTTCGTCGTTTGGCAGCGGCATTTTGATGCAGACGCGGCGCAGTTTTTCCGATAAGGCAATTTTGTCTGCCACAATCTCGCGCACGTCCGGCAGGCCTTCCAAAATGGTGCGGCCGAATGCGTCGATATTTTTGCCAAGTTCAGGCTGAGTTGCCGTGCACAGCACAAAGGTAACGCCGTAATCGCGAGCCAACACCCGCATCATGTCAGTAATCGGCTTTTGGAAATCGCGCGGAAGCTGCTGGGCTTCATCCAAAATCACCACGCTATCGGCAATATTGTGAATCTTGCGGCAACGGCTGGTTTTCGCCGCAAACAGGCTTTCAAACAGTTGCACGTTAGTGGTAACAATCAGCGGCGCGTCCCAATTTTCCGTAGCAAGACGAGTTTTCGCTGTTTCCTTATCTTCTTTCACTTCTAAATTGCTGTGGTGTTCTAAAACCACATCATCGCCTAATGCTTTGCGGAAAACATTGGCGTTCTGCTCGATAATACTGGTGAAAGGAATAGCATAGATAATACGTTTTTTGCCAAATTTCAGTGCGTGTTTCAAAGCGAACCCCAAGCTCGCTAAAGTTTTACCGCCACCGGTCGGCACGGTTAAAGAAAACAAAGTGCGGTCGGTTTCTGCGGCAGAAAAACATTGCTGCAAAATGGCATGGCGTTCTTGGTTTAAAGATGAGTTTTTGTCCGATTTTTCATAAAGCTGCGCCATATACTGCTCATATCGCCGGTGCAACTCATCCAAACCGGAAAATTTCGGGCGCAATTCGGCAGCCTGCGCGGCATCTGCATCGGCGTAGCCGTTCATAAAGGCTTCGGTATCCAAAAAATCGGCATCCACCAAGCAGGAAAGAAAAAACGTATCCAAATATGTAGTTCCTTGAACAGTTTTGCCTGTTCTGGTTTTTCCCAAAAAGCAAGAAAATTTTGTGTTAAATCATTATTGGATTAAAGAAAAGAGTCTTCAGACAAACCACTTTCCACCAAGCCCGACAAAGACGCCGCCAACTCGTCATCCGCCTGCTGCAGACGGCTTTTCAGACTGCCTTTGTCATACCAATCTGCCAGCCCAGCATGATGCCCGGCAATCAAATACGCCAACAAATGCCCAAAAAACGAATTAAGGTGCTCTACTGCATATTTGGCACCGGCAGTGGAATGCTGAATTTTGCGCAACTTGGTAGATTCGACATCTTCCAAATGGGCATTTTCTTTTTCAAATCCGGATGCATTACGGATATATTTCTGAAAAGCTTCCTGAAATTTCCCCAAATCGTGCAAAAGCCCCGCATATTCGGCAAACAACGACCCATAACGCCCTGCAAAACGCTTAGCAAGTTGTGCGACTTTTTGCAGGTGGTCTTGCAGAGGGTGGGAATGCCAATTTCCTAATGCGTCTTGGCGGGCGTGGGCAATTTTGTCAGTCATCCAACTTCCTAAAATGAAATTAATTATAGATTTTTAAGAAACACATGTACCCAAACAATTTTTCTATATGTTTCAACAGCAACTTGGTTACCCATGATTTCGCAATCATGCAAGTTTCCATTAGATGGGATTGTGAAAACTAATATTGTCCATCTACCTTACAGATGCAAGTAATAGTAAAACTTACCATCATTAATTAGTTAATTTATAAATCATATCCCAGATAGTATTTACACTCAATAATATTACATATAAACATTTATCGCTTAATATCTAGCAAGCTTTGATTAAAAAATGCCGTCTGAAACTTTTTCAGACGGCATTGTCATTTATTAACCTTTATAACTTGCTTCTAATATCCTCCACTGCTTTCACTAAAGCCTCGGAAAGCGAAGGATCAAAAGAAGAGTGGCCTGCTTGGACGATTCTCAATTCTGCTTCAGGAAAGGCTTGCGAGAGTTCCCACGCGCTTTGCATCGGGGTGCATAGATCGTAGCGGCCTTGGACGATAATGGTTGGGATATGGCGGATTTTGTCGATGTTTGCCAAAATAGCCTTATCGCCCTGCAGCCAGCCTTCGTTCACGAAGTAATGGTTTTCCATTCTTGCGATGGCAAGGGAGGCTTGCGGGTCTTCATCTACATCTTTGGGTTCAAACTGAATAAGGTAGCTTTCCCAGTCTGCCCATGATTTAGCCGCTTTGAGGCGTGTGGCTTCATCTTCGCTGAACAGCATTTCATGGTAGGCTTTAATTAGGGCTTGGCGTTTGTTTTCGGCTACGGGGGCAATGAATTTTTGCCATTGAGCCGGATAAATTTGGCTGACGCCGCCTGCTTCATTCAGCCATGCCATTTCAGACGGCCTACACAGGAAAATACCGCGCAAAACTAATCCGCTGACGCGATCGGGGTGGGTTTCGGCATAAGTCAGCGACAAGGTGCTGCCCCATGAGCCGCCGAAAACCAGCCATTTTTGGATACCGAGCATTTCGCGCACTTTTTCAATATCGGCAACCAAATCCCATGTGGTGTTGTCTTCGATACAGGCATAGGGTTTGGAGCGTCCGCAACCGCGTTGGTCGATAATAACGATGCGGAAATGCTCTGGATTGAAAAAGCCGCGACAGGCAGGTGATGCCCCTGCTCCGGGGCCGCCATGCAGGAAAATCACGGGGTGGCCATCAGGATTGCCTGATTCTTCCCAGTAGATTTCGTGAATGTCGGATACGCGCAAAAGGCCGCTATTTCGTGGTTCTTGAATCGGATGCATGAGCTTTCTCCTTTGTCTGATGAATATGTTGATTGTAACACTTTGCTTTCTGATTTTTCAGACGGCCTACATAGGTTTATCGCCGCAAATGGCGTAAAATAGCACTTTTTTGACAGGATTATTTATGTCTGACAACAAACAAACCCATGCTGCACCCGAAGGCCAACTTTTATTGCGTACGGTAGCCATGCCGCGCGATACCAATCCTAATCAGGATATCTTCGGCGGCTGGATTATGTCGCAAATGGATCTGGGCGGCGGTATTTTGGCGGCAGAAATCGCACAGGGACGCATTGTAACCGTGGCCGTTCAAGAAATGAATTTCATCAGACCGGTAAAAGTCGGTAACGTCGTGTGCTGCTACGGTCATTGCGTCCGCGTAGGCAATACTTCTTTGCAACTGAAAATCGAAGTGTGGGTGAAGACTTTGATGAACGATATGGTAACGGAAGACCGCCAACTGGTCACCGAAGCCGTGTTCACTTACGTCGCCATCGATTCACAAGGCAATCCGCGCCCTATTCCTCGCGAAGGCAATGCAAAGCTGGCTCATTTGTAAGTTTAAAAATTCAAAACAAGGCCGTCTGAAACCTCAACGTTCAGACGGCCTTTTTTAATACAGAAGCAAAATGTAATAATATTTCTTTTGAGCTAAAGCAAGGCGAAGTATCTGTTTTTTAGGTTTAATTCAGGCTGATTGATAAAACAAAGACCGTACACCGGCTCCCTATAACACTGCCCTACCGCGACAGTTTGCGCCACTTTTAAAACGGCGTTTCCTCCTCAACCCACTTTAAGGAACATCATGGCTTCGCGCGATTTATACCCACAGGAAATTTTACAGGTTGTTCTCGACAAAAGCTGCGCCAAAGCACAATCCAGCATCCCTACACTGGTAATCTTGAGCGTTTTGGCCGGCGGATACATCGGCTTCGGATATCTTGCCTATTTAAAAGTAGTCAGCGGCATTCCGCACGAATGGGGTGGCGTTGCGACTTTACTCGGCGCCGCAGTGTTCCCAATCGCCTTGATTTGCATCTTGCTTGGCGGCGGCGAGCTGGTAACCAGCAACATGATGATCATGTCTTTAGGCAGATTGGCCGGACGGATTTCCTCCAAAATGCTGCTGCGCAACTGGGTTATCGTCTGCATGGGCAATTTGGTGGGCACGCTGGCAATGGCTTTTTTCCTCGGATACTATGTCGGCATGATTGAAGGCAGTGTGGCAGAAAAAACCATTGCCGTGGCGGAAGCAAAAGTCCATATGGATTTCGGCCGCGCTTTTGTATCGGCAGTAGCATGTAACTGGATGGTCTGTATGGGTGCGTGGCTGCACTTTGCCGCTAAAAACACAACCGGACGAATGCTGGCCATTTGGTTCCCCGTCATGATTTTCGTATTAAATGGCTTCCAACACCTTGTCGCCAATATGTTCGTTATCCCAGCGGGTATTTTGGCAGGCGCAAACATCACATGGGGACAGTTTTTCTTCAACATGATTCCCGTATTCCTGGGCAATGTCGTCGGTGGCGCATCCTTTGTCGGCGCATCTTATCTTTATACTTATAGAGACACGCTGAAAGATAGTACCGAATAGCCTGCTTTATAAACAACAAAACCTGCTTTGAGAAAGCAGGTTTTGTTTCAGACGGCATTGGTATTAAGTTTTAAAATCTATTTGGACACATTATTCAGATAAATCATCCAAACGAAAAAAGAGCCGTTTTTAAAACGACTCTTTCCAATTTTTTGGTCGGAGTGAAAGGATTCGAACCTTCGACCCCTTGCACCCCATGCAAGTGCGCTACCAGACTGCGCCACACTCCGACTCGATAAGCTGTAAATTCTAGTTTCAAACGCTGATTTTGACAAGTGCTTTTTAGAAGTGGAAATTTACTCGTTTGAAAACATTTGAATTATTTGTAAGCAAAAAAGGCCGTCTGAAATCGTTCAGACGGCCTCTGATTATTCAGTCAAATATCAAGCTTCAACCGGAATAATACCGATTTTGGCCTGCCATTGTTTTGGCGCAATGGCGTGAACCGATTCACCGTTGCTATCCACCGCAACAGTCACAGGCATGTCTTTGACTTCAAACTCGTAAATCGCTTCCATACCCAACTCTGGGAACGCCAATACTTTAGATGCTTTAATGGCTTTGGCAACCAGATATGCCGCGCCGCCAACAGCCATTAGGTAAACGGCTTTGTTATCGGCAATGGCTTGGCAAGTTGCTGCGCCGCGTTCGGATTTACCGATCATACCCAAAAGGCCGGTTTGTTCCAGCATTTGGCGGGTAAATTTATCCATACGGGTGGAAGTCGTCGGACCGGCCGGGCCAACAACTTCGTCACGGACTGGATCAACCGGGCCGACGTAGTAAATCAGTTTGTTGGTGAAATCTACCGGCAATTCTTCACCTTTGTTGAGCATATCAACCAAACGTTTGTGCGCGGCATCGCGGCCGGTCAGGATTTTACCGTTCAGCAACAATACGTCGCCGGTTTTCCATGTGGCCACTTCTTCTTTGGTCAGATTGTTGACATCGACACGTTTGCCGTTGTCCGGGCTGTAAGTCAGATCCGGCCAGTCTTCCAAAGATGGGGCTTCCAGTTTGGCCGGGCCTGAGCCGTCCAATTCAAATTCGATGTGACGGGTAGCTGCGCAGTTTGGAATCATGGCAATCGGTTTGGAAGCCGCGTGGGTTGGGTAATCAAGGATCTTGACATCCAGCACGGTACTCAAACCGCCCAAACCTTGTGCGCCGATGCCCAAGGCATTTACTTTTTGTAGAGTTCCAAGCGCAGGGCTTCGGTTGTAGACAATTCTGCACCTGAATCGGCTTTTTCTTTGAGTTCCTGAATATCGATATGGCTCATCAGGCTTTCTTTGGCCATCAACACTGCTTTTTCAGGCGTACCGCCGATACCGATACCCAAGATGCCCGGAGGACACCAGCCTGCACCCATTTGAGGAACGGTTTTCAATACCCAATCAACGATATTGTCTGAAGGGTTGAGCATGGCCACTTTGGTTTTGTTTTCAGAACCGCCGCCTTTGGCTGCGCAAGTGACTTCGACTTTGTCGCCTTTCATGATTTCCATATGTACAACGGCAGGCGTGTTGTCTTTGGTATTTTGACGTTTGCCAGCCGGGTCGGCCAATACAGAGGCGCGCAGTTTGTTGTCAGGATAGGTGTATGCACGGCGTACGCCTTCGTTAACCATTTCCTGTACGCTCATCTCGGCGTCCCACTGTACATCCATGCCCACTTTCAAGAATACGGTCGCAATACCGGTATCCTGACAAATCGGACGATGGCCTTCGGCACACATACGGCTATTGACCAAAATCTGCGCCATCGCATCTTTGGCCGCAGGGTTTTCTTCTTTTTGATAAGCCTTATACAAAGCCTGAATGTAGTCTTTAGGATGGTAGTAGCTGATGAATTGGAAAGCATCGAAAATACTTTGGATAAAGTCTTCTTGCTTGATGACGGTCATGATTGTGTTCCTTTTCGGAGTCATGGTAGGGAGGATTTGTTTATTTCTTAAGAGACCGATTTTTTCAGACGGCCTTCAATAGTGTAATAGTGCTTTCAAATGAATGACCCAGACAATATCATTTTCATACCCTATTGATTTAAATGAAATTTAATATCGCATTAAATTACTTGGTTATTGATAATCTATATCCACTAACCATTCACTCACATAGAAATAAAATTACATTGTTTTTAAATGATAATCTTATTTCAAGGCCGTCTGAAAATATTTACCTTAAGCATCTGAGAAAGAAATTTAGTAGCTTGTATTTAAAAGGAAACTACCTAAATTTCAGACGGCCTTTCTTATCTTCCAATACAATACACAATTGTAAAACCTGTGTCATTTTCTCCCTCAACCTTCTTGACTGATATCAAACTTGTTTGATTTTCTGAAATTTTATAACAGTCTTTTCACTCGCCCACATACCTAAATATTATTCAATATATACAACAAGCTATGTAAAATTACCTAATATACAATAATGATTTTTACTAGCAAATAGACAAATATTTTAAAATTTATACTAAAAAAGTAATTTTATTTTACTTTTTAAATCAAATAATTATGATTAATTTGTCTAAATAATAGGCATATTTTGTTTGTAATCCCTCCTCTATAAAACCTTAGATTACCCCTATCATCAAAACCTCTAAATTCTGATACACTTCTATCCATACAGGTAGATATTGATTTTAAAAGAATTTCTGAGTAAATGACTTGGATATTTCCTCACGTACAATATATGTAATAAAAATACAATTAATCAAATACCCACTATCCCAACTTCCAATTTCACAGGAACAAACCATGAGTGAAAATTTGTTAACCCTGACCATAGACGGCCATGAAGTCAAAGCTTCCGCCGACTCGTCAATCATCCAAGCCTATGCCCGTTCAGGCAATGCGATTACTGCCAATGTCGGCTGTATGGGTCAAGGCGTATGCGGTTCCTGCCGCTGTATGATTCGTAAAGAAGGCGAGCGCGAAGTCACCACTGCACTGGCATGCGAAACCAAAGTTGAAGAAGGCATGCAGGTCAGCTTCTTGGATTACTTTATTCCCGAGCATATCCAATATTACGACGTCGGCGAGATTGGTGATGGCTGGAACTGGTTGGACGATACCGCCAAAGCCTTTCCTGAAGCGCAAAACTGCCGTCATTGCGGCGGCTGTAATCGTGCCTGTCCTAAAGGTTTGCAAGTGGAAAACGGCGTGGCGCAGGTAGTTTCCGGCGATTTCGGCGCGGCTGCGCTGACCTTTGACCAATGTGTGATGTGCAACCTCTGCACCCTCTCCTGCCCCGAACACATCCGTCCAAACCACTTGGGCCTGTTCGCCCGCCGTATGAAAGCGGCGCGTACGTTGCGCCCTGTGGATTTGATGCGCCGCCTGCGCGAAATCGACAGCGGCAAAATGAAAGTCGAATTTGAAGAGGAGTCAGTGTAATGGTTAACAAAATCCAAGGTATAGACTACGAAACTGCCCTTGCCAACCTGCGTGCGTCCTCATTGGAGCTTCGTGGTGATTTACCTGAAAAGAACGAATTACTGAGCCAATTTCACCCTGACTATCAGGCAAATGCCCGTGTGAAACTGCCTATCGGCCCAAACCAAGGCGATTACTGCCATCCTGATTTGGCCAAACTCTTAATCAGTCAGCCTCTGATTGACGACTATAATTTATCAGGCGCAGAACACTTGAACACTGACGTATTGGTCATTGGTGGAGGTGGTGCAGGCGCGGCTGCGGCATTGTCTGCGACTGAAGCAGGCGCACGCGTCATTATGGCGAACAAGCTGCGTATCGGCGACAGCAATACCGTGATGGCCGAAGGCGGCATTCAGGCAGCGGTCGGCGCGGAAGACAGCCTGCAACAACACTTTGACGACACCATCAAAGGCGGCCACAACGCAGGCAAAAAAGAATTGGTGGCGCAAATGGTTACCGACGCGCCGTCCGCCATCCGCTGGCTGATCGGTTTGGGCATGACTTTCGACCTTGCCAAAGGCGCGGACAGCAACGGCATGTTGAGCCGCAAACGCGCAGGCGGTACGACCGTACCGCGTATTTTGAGCTACCGCGACTTTACCGGCCTCGAAATGA
The DNA here is from genome assembly GCF_001618065.1 of Neisseria flavescens. Lineage (GTDB taxonomy): Bacteria > Pseudomonadota > Gammaproteobacteria > Burkholderiales > Neisseriaceae > Neisseria > Neisseria flavescens_A. Next base: position 31,496 of record NZ_LAEI01000043.1, on the reverse strand, counting down.
TGCGCGTACTGCGCGAGGCAGTCGAGCTCGACGAAAACATTACCCAGCTCAACCGCCACCCAGCCATCGAATTATTATCAGACGAACACGGCCGCTGCGTCGGCGCGATTTTGTACGATTTGGAAAAACGCTCTTTGGTATTGGTTCACGCCAAAGCCGTGATCTTGGCAACCGGCGGCAGCGGACGTTTGCACTTGCAAGGTTTCGCTACTTCTAACCACTATGGCGCGACTGCAGACGGCCTGGTAATGGCTTACCGTATCGGCGCCAAACTGCGTGATGTCGATTCTTTCCAATACCACCCAACCGGCGTTGCCCACCCTCCACACTTGGCAGGCGCGCTGATTTCCGAAGCCGTGCGCTCCGCAGGCACCAAACTGGTCAACGGTTTGGGCGAACGTTTCGTTGACGAATTGCAACCGCGCGACGTTGTTGCCGCTGCGATTCTGCGCGAATGCCGCGAAGGCCGCGGCGTGGTACGCGACGGACAAGTCGGCGTATTCCTCGACACACCGCGCCTGATTGCTAACGACCCTGACGTATTGAACCGTTTGGTAACACTCGGCCACGTTGCCCACAAATGCGGCATTGACCCTGCTGTTGAACCGGTCATGATTCATCCGACACTGCACTATCAGAACGGCGGTATCGAAATCAACGGCGACGGCGCAACCTGCGTCGAAGGCCTCTATTGCGCCGGAGAAGTAACCGGCGGCATTCACGGCCGCAACCGCCTGATGGGCAACGCGCTTTTGGACATCATCAGCTTCGGCCGCCGTGCCGGTAAAGCCGCGGCAAATTGCGGCCTGCCGCTGAAAAAAGTACGCGGCGGTGTCGGACACGTCCACGACCTGCAACGCGAAATGACCCGCGCCGGTCTGACCAGCGACATCAAAGCCCCCGTTTTATATCCCGACTACGGCAAATTCGATTTGCGCGAACACGCCGGTTTGCAGGAGCAACAATCATGAATCAAGCTAATCAAAACTTACTGCATCCTTCCCGCCAAGTCGGCGCAGATTTAGCCGCTTGGCGCAAAGTCGGCGGCGGCGAAGGCCTGCTGGCCGCGCTTGCCGATCCTCAAAGCATTGTTTCCAAACTGCAAGATGCCAATCTTTGCGGTATGGGCGGTGCAGGTTTCCCGACTTGGCGCAAATGGGAGGCCGCCGTTGCCGCCCAAAGCAAAAATGGCGACAAATACGTTGTCTGCAATGCCAACGAAGACGAACCGGGTACATTTAAAGACCGTGTACTATTGGCAAATACGCCGCACCAAGTCATCGAAGGCGTCCTGATTGCCGCCGTTGCCTGCCGCGCCAACAAAGCGATTTTGTACATCAACCCGCATCAAACCGAATCCATCGCTTCCATCACACCGGCCATCGAGCAATGGAAAAACAGCGATTTGTTTATCCGCATTGAAAACTACTTGGGTAAATCTTTGGATTTGCAGCTGGTTGAAACTTCAGGCCGCTACATCGGCGGCGAAGAAACTGCCGTGATTTCATGGCTGGAAGGCGGTTTCCCCTTCCCTCGCCGCAAGCCGCCTTTCCCTGCCGAAAGCGGTGTCAACGGTGAGCCGACCCTTATCAACAATACCGAAACCTTCGCCAATATTCCGCAAATCCTTGCCAAAGGCGCGGAATGGTACAAATCTTTGGGTTTGGGCGATGCCGCAGGCACAAAACTCTACTCACTCTCCGGCGACGTATTGAATCCGGGGCTGTACGAACTGCCAATGGGCACGACCCTGCAATCACTGATTTACGATCACGGCGGCGGTATGCTTGAAGGCCGTACGTTTAAAGCCGTATTTACCGGCGGCCCGTCAAATACGCTTTTGACCGTCAAAGATTTGGATGTGCCTTTGGACTTCGTTTCCGTACGCGAACGCAAATCCAGCCTCGGTACCGGCGCGATGATTGTGATTTCCGAAGGCACCAGCGTGGTGCGTAAAGTGGCCGAATATGTGGAATTTTTCGCTTCCAACTCATGCGGTCAATGCCCACCTTGCAAAGGCGGCACATTCCAGCTTTCCCGCCTGCTCAACCGCGTGGACACCGGCATCGGCACTCCCGACGACCTGCGCGCCTTACAAAGCCTGTGCCAACTGCTGCCACGAAGCGGCCGTTGCGGTTTGATTGACGGCGCGGTTACCGTGTTGCAAAGCTCGCTGCGTACCTTCCCCGAAGAATACGGCCTGTCGGCGGAGCAGGATTAATCCGATACAGGGTTTCAGACGGCCTGTTCTGTAAAGGCCGTCTGAAAAACGATACCCGACTCCCTTTCTCTTCTTCCCAAAATTGAAGAGAAACCTAATAAGAAAAATACCTTCCGAACCTACCAAAATACGTTCAGACAGGCTTCAGCAACACTCAGGCCGTCTGAAAACCGATTTCCCAATACTTCAATCCTCAAATTAGGAGATTCAACATGGGCTTCAAGCCAATTCCTGCTGCGATCGCACTTGTGCTGACGCTGCTTATCTGGTTCGTTATCCCCGTTCCTCAAGGCGTATCACCTGACGCATGGCATCTTTTGGCATTGTTTGTCGGCATCATCGCCGGCATCATCGGCAAAGCCATGCCTATCGGCGCAATGGCGATTTTGGGCATTACCTTGGTTGCACTGACCGGTGTGACCAACGAAAAAGCCGCCGACGCAACCAAAGACGCTCTGAGCAGCCTCAACAACTCGCTCATCTGGATGATCGGTATCGCCATCATCATCTCGCGCGGTTTGTTGAAAACCGGCTTAGGGATGCGTATCGGCTACCTGCTGATCTCCCTTTTCGGCAAACGCACGCTGGGCGTAGGTTACAGCTTGGCTTTGGCGGACTTGGTCATCGGTCCGGTAACGCCGAGCAACACCGCGCGCGGCGGTGCCATCGTACATCCGATTATGAAATCCATTGCCCTGAGCTTCGACTCTGACCCTGAAAAAGGTACGGAAGGTAAAATCGGTAAATACCTTTCACTGGTCAACTTCCACTCCAACGTAATTACCTGTCTGATTTTTATCACTGCCACCGCACCCAATCCGCTGGTAGTCGAATTGGTTGCCAAAGCCACCAATTCGCAAATCCAACTCTCTTGGGGTACTTGGTTCTTGGCAATGATCGTACCCGGCCTGCTTGCTATGCTACTGATGCCGCTGGTGCTGTACTTCCTGTATCCGCCTGAAATCAAACAAACCCCTAACGCCACTGCATTGGCAAAAGAGCATTTGGCTGCCATGGGGCCGATGAAGCGTGAAGAAAAAATCATGCTGGGTATTTTCTTGGTTCTGCTGCTGTTGTGGGCTGGTATTCCCGAGATGCTGTTCGGTGTGAAAGTTGATGCTACCGCCACCACCTTCCTCGGCTTGAGCCTGTGTCTTTTAACCGGCGTACTGACTTGGGAAGATGCGCTGAAAGAAAAAAGCGCGTGGGATACCATCGTTTGGTTTGCGGCCTTGGTTATGATGGCAAACTTCCTCAACAAACTGGGCCTCATCAGTTGGTTGTCCGACTCCATGCAAAGCGGTATCGCCCACATGGGTTTGGGTTGGGAAGCCGGTTGTGCCATGTTGATGCTGGCCTACCTCTACGCCCACTACGTTTTCGCCAGCGGTACGGCACACGTTACCGCCATGTTCGGCGCATTCTACGGCGCAGGCTTGGCCTTGGGCGCACCACCGATGCTGTTTGCCCTGATTATGGCAGCCGCTACCGGCATCATGATGTCGCTGACCCACTACGCCACCGGTTCTGCACCTGTCATTTACGGCTCCAACTATGTAACCATGACCGAATGGTGGAAAGCCGGCTTCATCATGAGCGTGGTCGAAATCCTGATTTTCAGCACTGTCGGCATCTTATGGTGGAAAGCCTTGGGCTACTGGTAACTCTTTAGCTGATTAAGAAAGAAAATTCAGGCCGTCTGAAACTCCAATTTCAGACGGCCTTTTGTTACAATTTCATTTTTACCGAACACACTCAATTACCGTGAAAATACTCATCCTCGGCAGCGGCCAAGTCGGCTCGACCGTCGCCCAAAACCTTGCCTCCGTTCCCAGCAACGACGTTACCATCATCGACATCGACGAAAAAGCGCTCAACCGTATTAGCAGCCGCCTTGATGTCCAAACCATCGTCGGCAACGGCGCATCGCCCTTTACCCTCGAACAGGCAGGCGCGGCGGACTCCGACCTCCTGCTTGCCCTGACCCGCAGCGACGAAACCAATATTGTCGCCTCCAAAATCGCCGCCGACCTATTCAACATCCCCAGCCGCATCGCACGCGTGCGCTCAAGCGAATACCTCGAATATCCGGTTGACGGCAGCGATAAACCCGAAGAAGGCAGCCTCAACATTTTCGGCATTACCGAAACCATCAGCCCCGAACAACTGGTTACCGAACAACTTGTCGGCCTGCTCAACTACACCAGCTCATTGCAGGTACTCAGTTTCGCCAACGATAAAGTCCGCATGGTAATTGTTCAGGCACGCAAAGGCGGTTTGCTGATCGGCCGTGAAATTGCCGACATCAACCAGCATCTGCTCGAAGGCGCGGACTGCCAAATCTGCGCCATCTACCGCAACAACCGCCTGATCGTCCCTACGCCGCAAACCGTCATCATCGAAGGCGATGAAGTCCTGTTTGCCGCCGACATCAACAGCGTTGAAGCCATCATGCGCGAATTGCGTCCGAAAGAAGCGCGTACCCGCCGCATCATGATTGCCGGCGGCGGTAACATCGGCTACCGCCTCGCCAAGCAGCTCGAGTCCAAATACGACATCAAAATCATCGAATACAAACCCCAGCGCGCTGAATGGCTAGCCGAGAATCTGGACAACACCCTCGTCCTGCAAGGTTCTGCCACCGACGAAACTCTGCTGGACGAAGAATACATCGACGAAATCGACGTCTTCTGCGCGTTGACCAACGACGACGAAAACAACATCATGTCCAGCCTGTTGGCGAAAAATCTTGGTGCCAAACGCGTAATCACCATCGTCAACCGCTCAAGCTACGTCGATTTGCTCGAAGGCAACAAAATTGATATCGTTGTTTCCCCTCATCTGATCACCATCGGCTCCATCCTCGCCCATATCCGCCGCGGCGACGTCGTTGCCGTCCATCCTTTGCGCCGCGGTACGGCCGAAGCCATTGAAGTGGTGGTACACGGCGATAAAAACACTTCCGCCATCGTCGGCCGCCGCATCAGCGGCATCAAATGGCCAAGCGACTGCTACATCGCCGCCATCGTCCGCGGCGCAACCGGCGAAGTCATCATGGGACACCACACCGAAACCATCTTGCAAGACGGCGACCACATTATCTTCTTCGTCTCACGCCGCCGCGTCCTGCCGGAGCTGGAAAAACTCATTCAAGTCAAAATGGGCTTTTTCGGTTAAACCCAAAATCCGTTTGCTTGAAGTCATAAAAAGGCCGTCTGAAAACCTTTTCAGACGGCCTTTATTTATTGTTTTATTTATGCTTTAGCAACGCTGTTTTTACGACCAAACCAAACAAAACCAATCGCACCCAATACAATCATCGGTACGCTCAACCATTGACCCATGGACAAACCCAAGGTCAACAGTCCGAGATAGTCGTCAGGCTGGCGGGCAAATTCGGCAATAAAGCGGAACAAACCGTAACCGCCCAAGAACAATGCCGCTGTTTGACCGGCCGGACGCGTTTTTTTCGAGAAAATCCAAACAATGATAAACAGGCAAATGCCTTCAAGGGCAAACTGGTAAAGCTGAGACGGATGGCGCGGCAGCATGCCGTATTGTTGCAGCCATTCGGCCCACAAAGGATTGTGCGCCGCAGCTTCCGCATCTTCGTAACGCGCTTGCGGGAAACCCATCGCCCAGAAAGCATTGAGTTCGGTCACGCGTCCCCAAAGTTCGCCGTTGATAAAGTTGCCGATACGGCCGGAAGCCAAGCCCAGCGGTACGAGCGGCGCAACGGTATCCATCAATTTTAAAATGCTGATGTTGTGCTTGCGGCCAAACAGCCACATGGCAACGACCACACCCAAGAAGCCGCCGTGAAACGACATGCCGCCTTCCCAAACTTTGAAAATATCCAACGGGTTGGCAAGATAATCGGAAAATTTATAAAACAAAACGTAGCCGATACGGCCACCCAAGATGACGCCCAAGATACCCCAAGTCAGGAAATCGTCGAGTGTTTCTTTGGTAAACACAGAATTGCCCTGCGCGATACGGCGACGGCCCAAAATCGTAAACAGGATAAAGCCGACGATATAGCTCAAGGCATACCAGCGGATGGCAAGCGGGCCGATGCTGATCAGCACCGGATCAAACTGGGGATGTATTATCATGATGTGTGTTCCTTATCTCAAAGGCCGTCTGAAAGCCTGAACTTTCAGACGGCCTGTATGCGGTGTCGGATGGTTTAGCGCAAATCGCCAACCACATTCAAAATCGCAGACAACATTGCCTCGCCCAAGCGCAGCGAGCGTTGGCCGTTCCAGCCAAAATCGTCGTCCGGCAGATTGGCATTGTCTTTAAACGGCATTTCCAAAGTATAGGCAAGGCAGTTGAAATGATTGCCGACCCAGTTGGTCGCCAAAGTCATGTTTGCCTGACCCGGCGCATCTTTGTCATAGCCGTAATCGTCTTGGAAATCAGGGCTGGCATTGAGCAGCGCGAGTTTAAATTGGTCTTCCAAGGTTTCGATACGCTCGTTGTAGTTCGGCACGCCTTCAGTACCGGCCACAAAGACAAACGGCAAACCTTCATCGCCGTGAATATCCAAGAACAAATCCACACCGGTTTCCATCATTTTTTCACGGACGGTAAAGACTTCAGGGCTTCGCTCCAAAGTCGGATTTTCCCATTCGCGGTTGAGATTGGCACCGGCGGCATTGGTACGCAAATTGCCCAAAACCGAACCGTCCGGATTCATATTCGGCACAATGTAGAAAGTCGCACGGTCAAGCAGCATGCGCGCGGTCGGATCTTGCGGATCAAGCAGGCGGCCCAGCAAACCTTCGACAAACCATTCCGCCATGGTTTCGCCCGGATGTTGACGGGCGATAATCCAAACTTTCATGTCGCTTTCGACTTGGTTGCCGATGGTCAAAAGATTGATGTCGCGGCCTTGAACAGTGCTGCCCAAATCGTCGATACGGCACAAACCGCTTCCCTGCGCATCGCCCAAAAGGTTCAAATGCTGCTCGTTGGAATAAGGCTCGAAATAAGCGTAGTAAACGCTGTTGGACAAAGGCGTATGGTTGATGGTCAACACGCCGTTTTCGTAGCTGGTCGGCACGCGGAACCAATTTTGGCGGTCGTAAGAGGCGCAAGCCTGATAGTCCTCCCAGCCCAAAGGATACGCAGCGTCCGCCGCATTTTCAAAATGCATCACGCAGTTTTGATAGGCCGCACCCTGCAAACGGAAGTAAAACCATTGGGCAAACTCCGAAGCATTGTCGGGACGCAGGGCGAGGCGGATATCGGCAGGGTTGCTCAAGTCTTTGACAACGACCGAACCGGCATCGAATTGGGTGCTGATTTTCATCATGGGTATCCTTAGTAATCGGCAAAGAGGCCGAAGCAAACCGTCATTTTACCGTTTGCATGAGGCTGGTTTCAACCATTTAACTGATTTAACAGGATTTCAAGCGTCTGGAAATATTGTTTCAGACGGCCTTTGGGATTAAGATAAAGGCCGAAATCATGAAACAAGGTTGAAACCATGACTCAGCAACAATCTGTCTCCCCTGCCATCAAAGCGCGCGTCCTTGCCGAATCTTTACCTTATATCCGCCGTTTTTCCGGCTCCATCATCGTCATCAAATACGGCGGCAACGCCATGACCGAACCTGCCTTAAAAGAGGGTTTCGCACGCGATGTCGTCCTGCTCAAACTAATCGGCCTGCATCCCGTCATCGTTCACGGCGGCGGTCCGCAAATCAATGAAATGTTGGAAAAAGTCGGCAAAAAAGGAGAGTTTGTTCAAGGCATGCGCGTGACCGACAGCGAAACCATGGACATCGTAGAAATGGTTTTGGGCGGACACGTCAATAAAGAAATCGTTTCCATGATTACCACCTTCGGCGGTCGCGCCGTCGGCATTACCGGCCGCGACAACCACTTCATCAAAGCGGAAAAACTCCTGATCGACACGCCCGAACAAAAAGGCGTGGACATCGGCCAAGTCGGCACAGTGGCCGACATCGATACCCGTTTGGTGGAAGGCTTGGTCGAGCGCGGCTGTATTCCGGTCATCGCACCCATCGGCGTAGGCCAAGACGGCGAAGCGTTCAACATCAATGCCGACTTGGTTGCCGGCAAACTGGCGGAAAAACTTCAGGCCGAAAAACTGCTGATGATGACCAATATCCCCGGCGTACTGGATAAAGAAGGCAAATTATTGACCACCCTGACGCCAAGCCGCATTGACAAACTAATTGAAGACGGTACGCTGTACGGCGGTATGCTGCCTAAAATTGCCTCCGCCGTCGAGGCCGCCAAAAGTGGTGTCAAAGCTACGCATATCATAGACGGCCGCGTTCCCAACGCCCTGCTCTTGGAAGTGCTGACCGATGACGGCGTAGGCTCGATGATTTTAGGCGCAGGCTAATCTGGTTTTCAGACGGCCTTATGCCTTATTTAATCAGCTTTTCACCCTAAAAAGGGTAAAAAATGTTACACTATACGGCTTATGTTTGTTTGAGCGATATTGACGTGAAACAAACTTACAGTCGGTTTTATGCCGACTCCGATGCCATACTTGGCAAAGACGGTATAATGTCTGCATTCATCAGACTTTGGCAATCATCCTTAAGGCCGTCTAAAACGTAACAAAGCTACTTTTCTTTTACCATCCTATTTGGAGATATTCATGAGCGCAATCGTTGATATTTTTGCACGCGAAATCTTAGACTCTCGCGGCAACCCTACTGTAGAGTGTGACGTATTGTTGGAATCTGGCGTCATGGGACGCGCAGCCGTACCAAGCGGCGCATCAACCGGCCAAAAAGAAGCTTTGGAACTGCGTGACGGCGACAAATCCCGTTACTTGGGCAAAGGCGTATTGAAAGCCGTTGACCACGTCAACAACCAAATCGCGCAAGCCCTCATCGGTATCGATGCCAACGAACAATCTTATATCGACCAAATCATGATCGAATTGGACGGTACTGAAAACAAAGGCAACTTGGGTGCCAACGCTACTTTGGCTGTTTCTATGGCCGTAGCACGCGCAGCCGCTGAAGATGCAGGCCTGCCTCTGTACCGTTACTTGGGCGGCGCAGGCCCAATGGCTCTGCCGGTTCCGATGATGAACGTTATCAACGGCGGCGAACACGCCAACAACAGCCTGAACATCCAAGAATTCATGATCATGCCTGTCGGCGCAAAATCTTTCCGCGAAGCCCTGCGTTGCGGTGCAGAAATTTTCCACGCGCTGAAAAAACTGTGCGATAGCAAAGGCTTCCCAACTACCGTTGGCGACGAAGGCGGTTTCGCACCTAACCTGAACAGCCACAAAGAAGCCCTGCAGCTGATCGTTGAAGCAACCGAAGCCGCAGGCTACAAAGCTGGCGAAGACGTATTGTTCGCCCTGGACTGCGCATCCAGCGAGTTCTACAAAGACGGTCAATACCACCTAGAAGCAGAAGGCCGCTCCTACACCAGCGCAGAATTTGCCGAATACTTGGAGGGCCTGGTTAACGAATTCCCAATCATTTCCATCGAAGACGGCATGGACGAAAACGACTGGGAAGGCTGGAAACTGCTGACCGAAAAATTGGGCAAAAAAGTTCAATTGGTCGGCGACGACTTGTTCGTAACCAATCCAAAAATCTTGGCTGAAGGCATCGAAAAAGGCGTGGCAAACGCATTGCTGGTTAAAGTCAACCAAATCGGTACATTGAGCGAAACCCTGCAAGCCGTCGACTTAGCCAAACGCAACCGCTACGCCAGCGTAATGAGCCACCGTTCCGGTGAAACCGAAGACAGCACCATTGCCGACTTGGCCGTTGCCACCAACTGCATGCAAATCAAAACCGGCTCCCTGTCCCGCTCCGACCGCATGGCAAAATACAACCAATTGTTGCGCATTGAAGAAGAATTGGCCGAAGCCGCTTACTACCCTGGCAAAGCCGCATTCTACCAACTGGGCAAATAAGCAGAATATAGGATAGGATATTGATTGTATGAAGTGGGTAACTTTTGTTTTAACCTTCGCACTTTTGTGCTGTCAGTACAGCCTTTGGTTCGGTAAAGGCAGCGTCGGGCATACGGAAGAATTGCAGGAGCAGCTCGTCCGTCAGGAGGAAAAAACCAAACGCTCACTTTGCGCAACAATTTCCTCAATGCGGAAGTTGAAGACTTAGCACACGGACAAGAGGCCATTGCCGAAATTGCCCGCGTCGAATTGGGCTATGTCCAAGACGGCGAAGTGTATTACCGAATCATCGACCGCCGCTAAACCCTGCAAAACAAAGGCCGTCTGAAAACATATTTTTCAGACGGCCTTTTTTATCGCAATCGCTATATAATCACATATCCCAAAATCAAATCACACCCATCATGTATGACGTAAACACCCACGATGTCCGCCAATTCTTTGCCCACGTCTGGCAACACAGGCTCGCGCCGCTCCAATTAGACGGCCTGCAACAAAAAGCTTTGCGCATTATCGAAGCCCATCCCGAATACGGACACTATCTCGAAGACATCGAACAATATTTAAATAAAGAATGGTTGCCCGAAGACGGCGAAAGCAACCCATTCCTGCACATGTCGCTACACCTTTCCCTACAAGAGCAAAGCGCCATCGACCAGCCCCCGGGCATCCGTACCATCCACCAACAACTTTGCGCCCGTTACAACGGCGACTGGGTCAAAGCCGAACACGATATGATGGAAGCCTTGGCAGAAACCATCTGGGAAGCGCAACGCTACGGACGGGGCCTTGACGTCAACGCCTACATGACCCGTTTGCGGAAATTGGTCGGCTTAGGCCAAGAAGAAAAAGCCCGCCTCAATCCCCATGAAGTCGGCTTGATGGATACAAAGTAACTTCTTTTCAGACGGCCTCAACCCATACAAATCCTTACGCTTGCCAAAGCCAACATTTCCACATTTCATGCTAAATTACTTTTTTAAAATCCGCATTACAAGGAAAACCAAAATGCTCCGCCCAGCCCTTACCGCCCTACTGCTAGCTGCCTCCCTGCCCGTAGCAGCAGAAAGCCTCAACTACAACATCGTTGAATTTTCCGAATCCGCCAACATGGAAGTGCCGCGGGATACCATGACCGCGCATTTCAGTATCAACGCAGAAGGCAAAGACCGTCAAGCCGTCAACCAAGCCTTCATGAAGAAATTCAACCAGTTCAACAAAATCTCCCAAAACAGCAAATTTAAAACCGAGCTGATGGAGCGCAACGCTTCCCCGCGCTATCAATACACCAACGGCAAACGCACCCAAACCAGCTGGGAAGAACACGCCTACTTCAAAGTAGAAAGCAAAGACTTTGAAGCACTCAACCGCCTGATTGCCGACAGTATCAATATCGCCGTTTTGGAAAGCTCCTCATTTTCCGTATCCAAAGAAAAACGCGAAGAAACCGTCGATCAACTGAGCAAAGCCGTCATCTTGCGCTTCAAAGACCGCGCCCAAAACCTCGCCCAAACGCTTGGCTTCTCCAGCTACAAAATCGTCAAACTCAACCTGGGCCACATCGGCAACCGCCAAGTCAGCGGCGATTTCGCACACGCCAAAATGCTGCGTGCAATCCCTGCTGCAGAAGTGGCTGCAGGAATAGAAGATGGCGTACCAGCCTCTCCAGGTTCGGAAGAAATCAGCCTGACCGTCAGCGGCTCGGTGCAAATGTAGGATTTTCTTTTGAATCATTTTAAAGGCCGTCTGAAAGTATATTTCTCAGACGGCCTTTTGTAGTTTCATTCGCATTATTCACGCGTAATCAGTCAATCTTAATATATTCTACCGACAGAATCTCTATAATCTCGCGTCCTTCCGGTGTATCCAAGACAACTTCATCCCCTTCGCGTGCTTTAATCAGGCTGCGCGCCAAAGGAGAAATCCATGAGATTTTGTTTTTAACGGTATCGATTTCATCTACGCCGACGATTTTGACGGTTTGTTCACGACCGTCTCCGCGCAATAAACCAACGGTGGCGCTGAAAAAAATCTGGTCCGTGGCTTCGCGCGCTTCAGGGTCGACGACGACGGCTGCTTCCAAGCGTTTGGTTAGGAAGCGGATACGGCGGTCGATTTCGCGCATACGGCGTTTGCCGTAAAGATAGTCGCCATTTTCGCTGCGGTCTCCATTGCTTGCCGCCCAGTTAACGATTTGGACGATTTCCGGGCGTTCTTTGTTGACCAGGTGATAAAGTTCGTCTTTCAATGCCTGCCAGCCGGTAGGCGTGATGTAATTTTTAGTTTCGGTACTCATGATGTGTCTAAAACATAATTAAAGGCCGTCTGAACGTTAATTTTCAGACGGCCTTTATTGTAAGTCAATTTACTTTATTCTTCATCATCACTATCGCTGATACTGATGCTGTGTTCCATTTTGCTTGGATGTACTTTCAAGCCGCCACAACCTGATTTTTCGGTAGAGAGACGGTTTAGATACGCCTCGTCGATATCGCCGGTTTGATAAATACCATTAAAGCATGAAGAATCAAAGGATTCAATTTTTGGATTGAGTGCTTTGACTACTGCTTCCAAGTCTTCTAAGTTTTGGAAGACGATGCCGTCTGCGCCAATCTCGGTTGCGATTTCTGCTGCGCTGCGGCCATTTGCAATCAGTTCTTCACGGGTCGGCATATCGATACCGTACACATTTGGATAGCGCACTTCGGGAGCTGCAGAAGCAATGTAGACTTTGCGTGCACCTGCCGCGCGTACCATTTCAACGATTTCACGGCTGGTCGTACCGCGCACGATGGAATCATCCACCAACAAAACGCTTTTGCCGTTAAACTCGGTTTCCATTGGGCTGAGTTTTTGGCGTACTGATTTTTTGCGTGTTGCTTGGCCGGGCATAATAAAGGTGCGGCCGATGTAGCGGTTTTTAATCAGACCTTCGCGGTAAGGTTTTTCGAGATGAACGGCAAGCTCCATAGCGCTGGGTCGGCTGGTATCGGGAATCGGCATCACGACATCGATATCATCGACAGGCAGCTCGCGTTTGATTTTTTCTGCCAAAGATACGCCCATATCCATACGGGACTGATAAACGGAAACGCCATCGATGACGGAGTCCGGGCGGGCAAAATAAACATATTCAAAAAGACAAGGGCTTAATTTGGCTTTATCGCTGCATTGACGGGAAATAATCGTGCCGTCAAAACCAATAAATACGGCTTCGCCCGGCTGGATATCGCGTTCCAAATCATAGGCAAGTGCATTAAAGGCAACGGATTCGGAGGCAACGGCATAAGATTTTTTGCCGGATTCGTCAATTTGCGAACCCAAAACCAACGGACGGATACCGAAAGGATCCCGGAAAGCCAGCATGCCGTATCCGGCAATCATGGCTACGACACCGTATGCGCCACGCACCAAGCGGTGTACTTCGGAAACGGCGTTGAAAATATTGTCGATGGTAAGTTGATAAGGGGCTGTATTTTTAGAGACTTCGCGGCGTAATTCGTGCGCGAATACATTGAGTAATACTTCGGAATCGGAGCTGGTATTAACGTGACGCAGGTGTTTGTTGCATACGTTTTCATAGAGCTCTTCGGTATTGGTCAGATTACCATTGTGTGCCAAAACAATGCCGAATGGGGAGCTGACATAAAACGGCTGTGCTTCTGCGCTGCTGCCCGCATTGCCTGCAGTCGGATAGCGGACATGTGCAATGCCTGCATTACCGACCAAGTCGCGCATATTACGGGTACGGAACACTTCGCGCACCATGCCTTTGCCCTTGTGCATATGAAATATATTGCCTTCGGCAGTAACAATACCTGCTGCGTCCTGACCACGGTGTTGCAACATCTGCAAACCATCATACAACATCTGATTGACCGGCTCATGACTAACCAAACCTAATACACCACACATATCGTGCTTCTCCGAGTTTGAAGATTAAATGGGTAAGCTGTCATTATAAAATAATTTAGATGAGTTTGCTCAAATTGTTGACAATATGATGCTAAATTTACGCAAATAAAAACGGATTCAGACGACCCATAGGCCGTCTAAATCCGTCAAACTCAATCATCCAATTCTTCAACTTCAGCTGCTTTACCAGAAAGATGGGGCATTGCGGTATCTTTTCCAGGCAGATAAGGCATCGCAGCATCGGCCAGTGATTCAAAATATGGAATTGTGTGTGAACTTTGCCACTCTTCCGTTTTCGGCAAATCAGTGTGTGAAAAAACCATCACTGCCAGTGTCACCAAAATCACACCTTTCACTGCACCGAATACGCCGCCAAGCAAACGGTTGATGCTTCCTAAACCAACAGCAGACATCAAACTGCTCAACAGAGATCGTGCCAGTTTCTGCAACAGCCATGCCAGAAAAAACACAGCGGCAAAACCCATGGCAACCGCCAAGGAATGCGGTTCAACCGATTTAAAGACCACATCGGCAAACGGCACGGCGAGCGTTCTGGCTGCAATAAACGATACCACCCACGCCACCATCGCCCCTGCTTCCGCAATAATACCCCGTGTCAATGAGATAATGATGCAGATGACGATGACGGCGGCAGCCAACAAATCGGCAACAGGCAAATTACTCACTGGTCACCTGACCGGCAATGCCATGTACACGCAATTTGTTCAAATCGCGCTCTGCATCGCGTGCATTTTTATAACTGGCTGATTTCACGCGATACACCTTACCTTTATCGGTCATAACCTCAGTAATGGTCGAATCGATACCTGCGGCTTTCATTTTACGTTGCAGACTTTGTGCGCGTTCTTTTTCAGCATAACCAGCCTGAATAGCGGCTTTTTTAGCAGGCTTGGCTTCTGCTGTTTCTTTTTCAGCTTTAGGTTTGGCTTTTTCAGACGGCTTCTCGGCAGTTTTTACCTTATCGGCTTTTTCTGCTTTGGCCGTTTCCGGTTTAGCCTTTTCATTTTTTGGTTTTTCAACTTTGGCTTCTGCTTTCTTGGCAGGTTCGGCCTTGTCTTTTACGCTGTCTTTGCTGTTTTTGGCAGATTTACGCTCGGCAATGGCTTTCTCTGCTTTTTCCAATTGTGCCAATTTATTGCGTTCGGCAGCGGCTTCACGCTCTGCTTTTTCAGCACGCGCTTGAAGTGCGCGTTTTTTAGCTGCCAATGCGCTTTCTTTCTCAGCAGCTTCCTGTTGGGCTTGTGTTTTACGGGCCGCAGCAGCACGTTGTTCAGCCTGACGTTGGCGGCGTTCTTCGGCTCGGCGCTCCGCGGCTTCACGTTTAGCAGCCTCGACACGTTGAATACGTTCGGACTCTTCCAAACCTTTAATATTGCCGTCATCCAAAGTATCATTGATCAAAACCAACGGCTCGCCGACATCTTCGGGAGCAGATTCACGGTTTGGCTTCAATACTTCAACCGGCGCATTATCTTCTTCCTCGCCTGCATTTTGCGGTTTATTTGGCGCTTCGGCATCCGCATGACGGGCTGCCTCTTCAGCCATCGCAACATCCTCTTTATTCGGCTCTAGGACAACAGCCTTGCTGGGCTCATCCGCCGTTTTGACTTGGCTCTGACCGACAGGCGCTTCTTTAAACGGTGAATTTTTATCGTCGCCCGATGTCAGCGCTAGACCGAACAGCATACCTGAAGCCACCACCAAGCCGGAGGCCAAAACCAAGCGGCGGCGGTTGCGGCGTCTGAGTTGTTCGTAACCGTCTAAATCGTATCCGTTTGGAGTTTCTTTTTGTTTATTGTCGGACATGATAATTTCCTCGTTAGTGTTCTTTCAAAACAGCCATTACATCGGCAACAGTATGGAATGAGCCGAAAACAACGATTCTATCATTTTCGGTTGCTTTAGCCAAAGCAGCACGATAGGCAGCAGCGACAGTTTCAAAAACATTTACATTGTCGATGCCGTGTTCAGCCAGTTTGGCCTGCAAAGCCTCTATCGTCATGCCGCGCGGTACATCTAAAGGCGCGATGTTCCACTCGTCAAACTGATCTTTAACGATTTCCAGCACGCCATCAATATCTTTGTCGGACAACATACTGAATACAGCAGTACGTTTTTGGGCAAAGGCAAGGTTAATCAGACTGCGGCGCAAAGCACGGGCTGCGTGCGGATTGTGGCCGACATCCAAGACCACCAGCGGACGGCCTGGCAAAACTTGGAAACGTCCAGGGTTCTCAACCAACAGCAAACCGCGTTTAATCGCGCCGATGTCAACGGGCAGCTGATTGTTCAGACACTCTAAAACAGTTAGTGCGCACGCGGCATTGGACAACTGATAGGCACCGCGCAAAGCAGGAAATGGCAAGGAATTGCGGTTACGGCTTTGGCCGTCTGAAGATTGCGGATGGAAGCGGTAGTTCCACTGTACGCTTTCCATTGACGCAAAATCAAAATCTCGCTGAACCATCAACAGTTTTGCACCAATTTCTTCTGCGTGTTTGACCAATGATTCAGGCGCAGGATTCTGACCGCATACAGCAGGCTTGCCGCTACGGAACACTCCGGCTTTTTCAAAACCGACCTGCTCGACAGTATCGCCCAAAAATGCCTGATGGTCCAAATCCACGCTGGTAACGACCGAGCAGTCGCCATCGAATACATTCACAGCATCCAACCGTCCGCCCAAACCGACTTCCAAAATCATTACGTCCACATTTTCATGCATGAAAATATCGACGGCCGCCAAAGCATTAAACTCAAAATACGTCAGAGAAATTTCGCCGCGCGCCGCTTCGATACGCTCAAATGAGGAAACAATCAATTCATCTGAAACCGGCTGAGTGTTGATGGCGATTCGTTCGTTGTAACGCAGAAGGTGTGGACTGGTCAGCGTACCGACTTTAAAACCGGCTTCTTTATAAATATACGACAAATAGGCGCATACGGAACCCTTGCCATTTGTACCCGCCACCACGACGACAGGACATTGCGGCACCAAATTCATGCGTTTTTTCACTTCTCCCACGCGTTCCAAGCCCATATCGATAAGGCCGGAACTATGGGCAGTCTCCAAATGAGAAAGCCAGTCTTGTAATGTTTTCATTGTATTTATCGCTTCAAAAGGCCGTCTGAAACAGCCGTTTAATCCATATCTGCCGCAAGTTCTGCTTTGTCTTCTTTTTCACGACACCAGCGCGCCCATACTTTCAGACGGCGGTATGCATCACGGTCGGCCATATCGGGCAAGATGCAGTGTTTGACTATTTTTCCGTCAACATTCCATTGTAAAAACAAAGCATAAACCGTCAACATACTGCTGTCTTGCAAAACCGCGCTTCTTCCCTCTTCCTCGCTATTCAAGTAAACCGTCGCACGGTATTGGCGGTCGATGATAATTTTTCTGACCGCATTTTTAGCGTTAAAATTAACGCTGCGCCAAGCATAGGCAAAACTGCCGGCCAACGCCGCCAAACCCAGCCACATCATCCAGCCGTAAAACTCGGCAAGGCATAAGGACAACGCCGAAAGGTGTAAGAAGACAATCAGAATTTTCAAAGAACGCGAGGGCTTTAAGGCCGTCTGAAAACTTCGCACGGCTTTACATCATATTGTCGAAAACAGGCGTAATGTTTAATTCCGCCTCTTCCATATCCAAAACCATATCGTGGATTTCGGTATCGAAAAATTCCCAAAAAGCCTTCAAACTCATGTCTTGCGGCCATTTGCTTTTATCGATGTCCCAGCCAGCCAATTCAGCTTCAAAAATCTGCTGGTAGCGTTCGTCAAAATAAGAAATGACGGATTCGGGTTCGTCAAATTGCGGCACAAGGAATACGGAGCAGTTGGTGCGCAGTTGCTCGACGGTCAAATCGGGTATATTTTCATCGGCGGATTTCAGCCATTCCAAAAAACGGGCGGTCGGCTTCAGCACAACAGCAGTACGGTCAACAAAATACATTATTTTCAACTTTCAAAATCATTCAAACCGATCATGCCGTCTAAAATTTCAGACGGCCCGAGTTTAATGTGTCATTACCTGTTGCAGGAATTGTTTGGCACGCTCGTGTTTCGGATTGGTAAAAAATTCTTCCGGCGTTTCGTCTTCCAGAATCTGGCCTTTATCGACAAAAATCACACGGTCGGCAACTTCGCGCGCAAAACCCATTTCATGGGTCACACACATCATGGTCATGCCGCTTTCCGCCAAGTCTTTCATCACTTTCAATACTTCACCGACCATTTCAGGGTCAAGCGCGGAAGTCGGCTCGTCAAACAACATCACGCGCGGCTCCATCGCCAAACCGCGTGCAATCGCCACACGCTGTTGCTGACCGCCGGAAAGCTGGCCGGGCAGCGCGTCTTTTTTATGCGCCAAGCCGACACGTTCCAAAAGCTCCATCGCTTTCTTTTCTGCCTCTTCACGGCTTTGGTTTTTCACTTTCATCGGAGAAAGAATAATATTTTCCAAAACGCTCAAATGCGGATACAGATTGAACCCTTGGAACACAAAGCCCACTTCTTCGCGCACTTTGTTCAAATCGGTTTTCGGATCGGCAACATTGATGCCATCCACCCAAATTTCGCCGCTTTCAATGCGCTCAAGTTGGTTTACCGTACGAATTAACGTCGATTTGCCACTGCCTGAAGGACCGCATACAACGACCACCTCGCCTTGCTTGACTTCCAGATTCACGCCGTTGATAACGTGTAAATCTTTAAAATGTTTGTGTACATTTTTGAATTTAATCATTATTTCTTTCCAAACTGCCAAAATTTTCGGGGCTTGAATTGCGATTGCCGCTGCCAAAGCAAAGGAATAGCCGTTTCCAGCCAAAAGCGGCAACTGACTATGCCGCCGGAGATTCCGCCTTGATTGTACCGATTGACTTTAAATTGCTCTTCCCTATCGAGACGATGCCCGGTCAATACCCAAACTGCGCCGATAATTGCTGCTTCAAAACGGTGCCGTTCCGGCGGCATGTCCTTACCGGAAAAATACTGCGCCAACTCGCGCCACAAATATGAATCACCTAGCCCCCCCTTTGAATAGGAGGTTGCTTAAAAATTGCCATCACTGTTTCAGACGGCCTTTTTAACCAAATAATTGCTCAATTCCACATATTTCTCTGCGGCAATGTGTTCTGCCCTGTCCTGCGGATTGATACCGACTGCCTGCAAGTCATCATCGCCGGCAAGTTCCTTCAAATTATTGCGTATGGTTTTGCGGCGTTGATGGAAAGCCAGTTTCACCAGTTTGGCAAAATGTTCAAAATCTTCCGCTTTACCGATTCGGTGTTTCACCGGAATCATGCGCACAACGGCCGAATCCACTTTCGGCGCAGGATCAAAGGACTCGGGCGGTACTTCAATCAACATTTCCATATCGAAGAAATATTGCAGCATCACGCCCAGACGGCCATAGTCGTTGGTTTTCGGCTGCGCCACCATGCGTTCGACCACTTCTTTTTGCAGCATAAAGTGCATATCGATCACATCGTCTGCCACTTCGCTCAATCGGAACAAAAGCGGCGTGGAAATATTGTACGGCAGGTTGCCGACAATTTTTTTCTTGCCTTCAATGCTGTTGAAATCAAACTGCAATACATCGCCTTCGTGTATCACCAATTTATCTGCAAACGGCAGAGTTTTCAGACGGCGTACGATGTCGCGGTCGATTTCGCAGACATGCAGGCAGTTGAGTTTCTTCGCCAAAGGCTCGGTAATGGCTGCCAAGCCCGGGCCAATTTCAATCACGATATCATCGGGCTGCGGTCTTACCGCGTTGACAATATCGCTAATAATCCGCGTATCCTGCAAAAAATTCTGCCCGAAGCGTTTCCGGGCCTTATGTTCTTTCATATCTTTCTTCAAGCAAGCTGTTTAAGGCAGTATTGTAACTGAAACAGGCGTTTTTGTCGGCACGCTTTCAGACGGCATTTGCCTAATTTTAAGCAAACGGCGGCGCTTCCAAACCCAAAGATTTCAGTAGTTGCGCGGTCTCATAAACCGGCAAACCCATCACGCCCGTAAAGCTACCCTGCAAATGCTCGACAAATACGCCGCCCAAGCCCTGAATCCCATACGCACCAGCTTTGTCCATCGGTTCGCCGCTGGCAACATAGGCTGCAATCTCCTCAGCCGTCAACGTTTTAAAGCGCACTTCGCTCGTCTGCACGACATCATGGCGCACGCCTTGCCAGTAAACGCATACAGCCGTCAGCACTTGATGCGTCCGTCCGGACAAGCGTTCCAGCATATCGACCGCATCCGCCTCGGATTCCGGTTTACCCAAAATAGCCTCACCATCCGCCACCGTCGTATCCGCTGTCAATACAGCAAACTCAGGCTCTTGATCATGAGCAGCAAACCATTGCGCCACCGCCGCCTGATTTTTTTCGCAGGCCATTCGGCGCACATACTCTACTGCGGCTTCGCCTTCTTTGGGGGTTTCATCAATATCTGCAGGAAGGCGGCGTACCGTGAAACCCAAATTCTCCAAAATCTCACCACGGCGCGGACTGCCCGAAGCTAGATAAATTGCGTTCATTGTATTGTTTTTCCTTATTTTGAAATTTTATGCTGGCCGGACAGGCGGACATAATGCGCAGAGGAATACGTCAAAAATTCCTTTTCCTCATCAGTCAGCGGACGCACTTGTTTCACAGGCGAGCCGACGTATAAAAAACCACTTTCCAAACGCTTGCGCGGAGGCACCAAACTGCCCGCGCCTATCATCACATCATCTTCGACAACCGTATCATCCAAAATAATCGAGCCCATACCTACCAACACACGATTCCCAATTCGGCAGCCATGCAGCATGACCTTATGCCCAATCGTCACATCATCGCCGATAATCAGAGGCGAACCGTCAGGCTTCGCCGCATTCTTATGCGACACATGCAAAACGCTGCCATCCTGCACATTGCTGCGCTTGCCGATAGAAATACTGTTCACATCGCCGCGCAATACGGCATAAGGCCAAACGGATACATCTTCCGCCAGCGACACTTCGCCAATCACTACCGAAGTCTCATCTACAAAACAAGACTCATCAACCGACGGCACATAATCCAAAAACGCACGAATAGGGTTTGCCATTTCCAATAATCCTTTTCTCAAACCAAAACTGATCAGGCCGTCTGAAAACACGGCGTAAAACGATTTTATACTACAACAATACGAAATCAAGCCAAAAAATCATCAAAAGGCCGTCTGAAACAGTTTTCAGACGGCCTTTCATCATAAACCCTTTATCTTGGCTTACGACTATTTATCATTAGCGCCCCAACTATATTTTATGGAATAATCGTCTTCATTTGATTGATGGAGAAGCCGATGGAGACAGGTTCGGGAAATTATGCAGCGCCCCTATTGGTCGTCGGCTGCGTCGTCTTCGGCTTGGGCAGTTTGATCGTCAAATTTGTCGATGTCGGCTCTTACACCATCGCATTCTGGCGCTTGCTGATTGCCGCCCCTATATTCTTCCTGCTAGGGCGTTTTTTCAGACAAAAAATGCCCACAAAAAGAAAAACGGTCGGCTACGCAATCTTATCCGGCGTTTTCCTCGCATTCGACCTCGCTCTGTGGCACGAAAGCATTCACGCCGTAGGCCCCGGCATTTCCACCTTGCTCAACAGCCTGCAGATTTTCTTTTTAGCCGCCATCGGCTTCTTCTTTTATTCGGAACGTCTAAGCACCCTGCAAATTTTAAGTTTGATATTGGCCACCATAGGCGTAGCCTTAATCGGCAGTCCAGAGTTCGGTCATAACGACAATGCCGCATGGGGATTTATCAGCGGCGTAGTGTCCGGTGCCATGCTGGCCCTGTCTATGGTTTTCGTACGTAAAACCCATGAACAGGAAAAAGTCGGTTTGTTTCCGCTGATGATGATTTTAAGCTTCGGAGGCGCAATAGCGCTGATCATCCCATCGCTGCTATTCGATGCTGCACATCTCTATCCCAAAACTTTAAACGATGTGATTCTAGTCTCCATCTACGGCATCATCATGCAATGCTTCGCTTGGGCATTGATTGCTTACGCCATCCCGCTTTTATCCTTGTCACTAACCGGCCTACTACTGCTCTCCGAACCAGTTGCCGCCATGTTGATCGATTATTTCTGGCTGGATAAACCGATTAATACCGTCCAATGGAGCGGCGCCACTTTAACTTTATTGGCGATTTATTTAGGTTCGTTAAAAGGCAAAAAATAGAGATAAAAAAGTCCGTCTGAAAATTTCAGACGGCCTTTTTGGTATAATGAAATACTTAGACTCAAACCAAATTTAACCGAATTAGTTTAAGTTATATGAATTCATTAAATGATTTTTTAAAATGTTTTCTCAAAATCTATGAACACACGATTTTTAGAATAACTATTAAGCTCTCCAATATTACTGTTATTTTTTGTATATCGCCAATTCAACCTTGGAGTAATACCCAACACGCTTAATTTATTGTGCCAAATACTTAAATTAGTAATAGTTACATTATCTTTGCGATGACGATCAGTAAAAATATAATGCTTTCCATCAAAACGTTCGTGATAGTGATTGATTATAAGTATGCTATTCAAGTCTTTACCCCAAGTCTGCCCCCAACCAACATATCCCCCTATACGTTTAGAGCTACTGCCAGCATAATGTTTTACTTTATCACGAGCATAGTTTAAACCACCTAAAAAATAAGTATCATTGTTTAAAAGGTAAGTAGCGCCTACTCCGATTTGATAATCTTTCCCTCGTCGTTCAGTATATGCATAATCTTTTTTTGCTATTGTACTGTTAGCAGACAAACGTAAATTTGGCGTTATCCAATTTGAAATGCCTAAATCTACACCTGCACGTGTGTAATAAGGATGATTTCCATAACGACGTTTTTCTAAAAATGGCATAACATAGCCATCTGTTTTAAAACTTTTATTTTTATAACCCAGGCTTATTCTTGCTACTTGATCATCATAAGCATGGTTATCCCAATAAGTCACACCATCTATATCACCCGCTATAGCTAAGTAGTGGTTATCTTTAATATTATCATCACGATTGATAGATAACGAATAATTAAATCCATGTCCTTTTTGCGGCAAATAGTCAGGATTCTTTTCAAATGCTAAATTACCAAATTGAGGAAGATGAATTTCGCGTTCCGTTGAAACATTATTGATATTGCCGTCTTGGATATAACTTAGACCACCTGAAATTTGCCATTTCTTTTTCTTCATAGCATCTTCATAAAGTGCGATAGTCGGAAGTACATCTTCAGGAAGCCCCTGCTCCTTAGCTGTATTAAATTCATGTTTCGCATTACGAGTCTGTCTATCCTCATAAAGCATAGCAGCTAAATCTAGACGGACAGTAACAAGATTAGAATTCTGAGCGAGAATAGAACGATAAAGTTTAATAGCTTTTTTATATTTCCCTTCAGAGCGCCAAATTGCACCTTGCGCATAGGCCAATAAAACAGGATCGTGTCCGCTCCATTTTCGATATATCGGCAAGAGCTGCGTTGCTGAGATATAATTTCGCATTTGTAAAGCCTGATTTAACAATGGCTCTGTCAACTCTGGTTGCTTGGCTAAATCATCTAATGTCAACGTTTGGCTAGACTCTTCTAGAGAAGTACCGTCATTGTCTGAAAATAATTTATCTTGCTCTGATACTTTAGGAATAGCCATCTCCTGAATTTTTTCTACCTGTCGATCAGCTACAGTTTCAGGATTCGTCATAATTTCAGCAGAAGCCATCGAAGGAACTAGCGTTCCCAGTATAAAAATGAATGAATAAGACTTCATAAATCTATTTCTTAAAATTAAAAATTTAAGTAACAATAGTTGAATTAAAATTTTATCTATTGGTATTTTTCATCTTAAAAACAATAAGCAGCAGATGCTAAGCTCCTGCTGCTTATTGTTTAATCAGCGTTTTAACGCTTGCCAATAAAACCAATATTATTTTCACCATGGCTGGTCGTAATTTTTAACACACCACCCACTTCTTCAGCATTTGTGCCAGCAAAACGTATGTCACCTTTGCCATAAATCACTTTATTTTCACCTGGATTTTTTCCTTTCATCCAAACAGTGATGTCTTTAGCAAGTTGTTGGCTTCCCACCAGAGAGACTTTTTGACCTGCGTTTGCAGAAGGCATTCCACTATCTGTTTTTACATAACCACTAGCGAAATATACATTACGTTTGTCATCTAAGCGACGATTGGTAATCTCACCATTAAAGGTAACAGTATTGTAACCCATATATGGTTCATGGAACTGCGCAGTCATATTCATCACGCCGTCTTGTTTACCATCTCGGCTAGAATAGGCAACACCTGTATATTTAGCAGATAATCCTTTTTTAGTCTTCATATTATAGACATTGGCGAGGATACCATTATCAGTAATAACTCGGTCAAAAATGCCGATATTATACGGGGTATTGACCCCATAAGTGCCATCGCCATTTTTATAGCGCCATGCAGTTAATGAGAGATATTGTTGATTAAAACCATTGGCTTGTCCAACATCATAAGTATAAATCGCACGAACTTCATTTACCTTTCCATAGTGCAATGCACTAAACATTTCAGCAATTACACGTTTGTTTTGAAATGCGCCTAATGCCTTATTATCATCAATACCGGTATGAATTGAATTTAATGACACTTCGGTCATTTGCCCTTTATCAGCGACAATTTTCAACCTACCATCTTTTTGTGTTACAAGAAAATAGCTACCAGCAGGGTAAGTATATTGTTTATCCGCAACCCAACCCAATGCTTTAAGCGCATCTGCCCGCTCTGGATTTACTTTTACTGCCTCTGAACTAACTTTAAATGTAGTAGCTTTATTCAAAGTAAAGCGATATGCATACTCACCATTTTGATTAACATACAATTCATCATCCGGATTATTATTAAAATAATCATTCAAAGAATGTGCATATCGAAACCCCCTACTAGGTTTAGTAGATATCTTCCATATCGGATTACCCTCATCATCTAACTTATATTTTACATTAGCTAATACGCGACGCCCTTTATCTAAAGCAGTTTTATTATCTGCATTAGTTTCAAAATTATTAAACCATTGTGTATAACGGCTTCCCCCTACGCTATCCAACTCGAATTTGCTAGCTGTTTGGTCTAATATATTAACGCTACTACCTTGTTTAATTAAAATACCATTTGCATTACGCTTATCTACACCAATCAAATTTATTGAATTTAATGGAGTATCAATTTCATCATAACCATACTCTCTCTTAATATATCCATCGATTTTATTTACTGTATAGCGTGTTGCCACACCACCCAATATAACCGTTTGGGGACGCAAAATTTTATATTTTCCACGGCCTCCAGAAGTTGCAACAATATGTGAACTATCATAAATAGAAGTAGGAGGATTAGCCTCCTCTAACAATGGGTTTGCAGCAAAGTTATTTGCAATAAAACCTGTATCTACTTCAGCTTGGCTAAATTCAGCAAATTTATATTCTTCTTTTTCTAATGTATCATTTAATCTCAGAGTTACTAATTTATTCTGAATATTTTTAGAAATTTGCTCATTAACTTGAGCTAAATTATCTTTGCCAGTATTAGGTTTGGTTGCATTGTCCTGACCGGCATTATCCTTACCGGTAGTGGGTTTGGTTGCATTATCCTTACCGGTGTTATCCTTACCGGTAGTGGGCTTGTTTACATTATCCTTGCCGGTGTTATCTTTACCGGTATTGGGCTTGGTTGCATTGTCCTTGCCCGCGTTATCTTTACCGGTAGTAGGCTTGGTTGCATTGTCTTTACCGGAGTTATCTTTACCGATAGTGGGTTTGGTTGCGTTGTCCTTACCGGTATTGGGTTTATTTGTATTTTCCTTATTGGAATTACCTTTGTTGGTATTATTACTAATATCATTAGGTGCCACAGATGGACTTGTCGGTGAACCAGGTTCTCCATTCGAGCTAGCACATGCAGCTAAAACTGCCGCACATATGCCTGTTAATACAAAATGAGTAATAGGTGATTTCTTCTGAGTAAACATAAATATAATCCTCATTAACTGAAAGTAACTTTACTTAAAACAACTAGATTATTTGCTAATTGAAAAACCGAATATAAACAACACTTATACTATTGTAATAGTATAAACGAATACAAACAGCTTTACTTAATTAATATTTGTTAATTTTTGAAAATTTACTCTTTATGGCTAATTTATGATTATCATATTCCTAACCATCTCTTGAGTTAATAATATTTCAAGCCTTTTTTAATATTAAATTTAATATTCATCTAAGCACAAATTTTAAATTGCCATAAAAAAGGCCGTCTGAAAAATTTCAGACGACCTTTTCATCTGTTATTGCTTATTTGATACTGGTACCGATACGGCTGAGTTCGCCAAAGTTCATCCAAACGAAGAAGGCCTTCCCGACAATCAGTTTATCATCGACAAATCCCCAATAACGGGAATCGGCGCTGTTGTCACGGTTATCGCCCATTGCGAAATAACGACCTTCAGGAACTTTACAGATAAAGCCATTGCCGTCTTCTGCGTATTCGCAATTTTCCAAACCGCTTGTTTCAAGCGAGTAATTGCTTTCAGGCATTACTTCTGAAGTGTATTTGTTCAATACGGCAATGGATACGGAAGGTTGACCGGCTTCTTTGACCACATCAAAGTTTTTGCCGTTCAAGGCGGTCTGAAAACGCTCAAGCGTATGAATCATAGACGGATCGGTATCATCTGCGTATTGATAATTGCCGTTTGGTTTTTCAGAAATAATTTCACCGTTAACAGTCAAAACCTTATCACGGTATTCCACAACGTCGCCCGGAATACCGACGATACGTTTGATGTAATTCATCTCCGGCTGAAGCGGATAATTGAACACCACGACATCGCCTCGTGCAATATTGCCAACAGGGATAATGACCTTATTCAAAATCGGCAGGCGGATACCGTAAGAGAATTTGTTCACCAAGATAAAATCGCCTTTGACCAAGCCCGGACGCATGGAACTGGACGGAATTTGGAACGGCTCGGCAATAAAGCTGCGCAACACAAAGATAACCAAGATAATGGGAAAAAAGCCGCCCATATAGTCGGTAAAATGTGCATTGTCTTCGCCGGTCTCGCTTTTTTTCAGACGGCCTTTATGAATTGCCCAAACAATACCGGTAAACACGACAAACACCAGTAATACGGCGGTAAAGCTCATAAATTCGGACAAAATGCCAAATACGCCGACCATGCACAGGAGATAACTCCATTGCAGGCCGGAGCTCCATTCGCCGTTTCCCTGACGCTCTTTGCTGCTTTTGAAGTTGAGAACCAAGCCGGCCAGCAATACAACGACTGCGCCTAAAGTCAGATTTATACTCATTATTTATCACTCACTTGCAGAATCGCCAAGAATGCGCTTTGCGGGATTTCCACATTGCCCACTTGTTTCATGCGGCGCTTACCTGCTTTTTGTTTTTCGAGAAGTTTTTTCTTACGCGTAATATCGCCGCCGTAACATTTCGCCAAAACGTTTTTACGCAGGGCTTTGACGTTTTCGCGGGCGATAATCTGGCTGCCGATGGCGGCTTGGACGGCAATGTCGAACATTTGGCGCGGAATCAGTTCGCGCATTTTCGCTGCCAGCTCGCGGCCTCGGTGAACCGCGCTTTGACGGTGCACAATCAGGCTCAAGGCATCAACTTTTTCGCCGTTGACCATAATGTCGAGCTTAATCAAATCAGACGGTTGGAACTCTTTGAAATGGTAGTCCAACGAGGCATAGCCGCGCGAAGTGGATTTGAGTTTATCGAAAAAGTCCATCACGACTTCGTTCATGGGCAAATCGTAAGTCAGCATGACTTGACGGCCCATATACTGCATATTGACCTGCACGCCGCGCTTTTGGTTACACAAGGTCATGACGTTGCCAACGTATTCCTGCGGCACAAGAATGGTCGCAGTGATAATCGGCTCAAGAATGGTTTCGATAGTGCTGATTTCAGGCAGTTTGGACGGGTTTTCAACTTCGATTTTCTCGCCGTTCTTCAACACGACTTCGTAAACCACCGTTGGCGCAGTGGTAATCAAGTCCATGTCGAACTCGCGCTCCAAACGTTCCTGCACGATTTCCAAGTGCAACAGACCCAAGAAGCCACAACGGAAGCCGAAGCCCAACGCTTGGGAAACTTCAGGCTCAAATTTCAACGAAGCATCGTTCAGCTGCAATTTTTCCAAAGCATCGCGCAAGGCTTCGTAGTCGTGGCTTTCCACCGGATAAAGGCCTGCAAATACTTGGCTTTGTACTTCTTGGAAGCCGGGCAGCGGTTCAGAGGCAGGATTGGCAACCAAAGTAACCGTATCGCCGACTTTCGCCTGTCCCAATTCTTTTACGCCGGTAATCAGAAAGCCCACTTCGCCGGCTTTGAGTTCTTGTTTTTGAACTGATTTTGGTGTGAATACTCCCAGCTGCTCGACCTGCGTTTCCGCCTTGGTACTCATAAAGCGCACTTTGTCTTTCAGCTTGATGGTGCCGTTTTTCACACGAATCAACATAACCACGCCGACATAGTTGTCAAACCATGAATCGACAATAACCGCTTGCAACGGCGCATTTTCATCACCGGTTGGCGCAGGGATTTTGGCAACGATTTCTTCCAAAACATCTTCCACACCAATGCCGCTTTTAGCGGAACACTGTACCGCACCAACGGCATCAATACCGATGATATCTTCAATTTCCTGCTCCACGCGCTCGGGTTCTGCGGCAGGCAAGTCAATTTTGTTCAAAACAGGCACGACTTCCACGCCCAAATCAATCGCGGTATAGCAGTTCGCCACGGTTTGCGCTTCCACGCCTTGCGATGCATCAACGACCAAAAGCGCACCTTCGCAAGCTGACAGTGAACGGGATACTTCGTAAGAGAAGTCGACGTGTCCCGGAGTATCAATCAGGTTGAGCTGATACACCTGCCCGTCACGTGCTTTATAGTTGAGTGCGGCGGTTTGCGCTTTAATGGTAATGCCGCGCTCTTTTTCGATGTCCATGGAATCGAGCACCTGCGTACTCATTTCGCGCAAATCCAAACCGCCGCAATATTGGATAAAACGGTCGGCAAGCGTCGATTTACCGTGGTCGATGTGGGCAATAATGGAGAAATTCCGTATGTTTTTCATATTGTTATTAAGATAAATGCAATTAAAGGCTGAAAGGCCGTCTGAAAAAACAGGGATTCGGTTTTCAGACGGCCTTAGAATAAGGTTGAATCGTTCCGTATTCTAACGGAAATTCAACGCTTTTGCATGATTTTATAGCGATTTGACAATCTCGGTAACCATCTTCGCCGAACTGACGGCCGCCGTTTTCAAAAATTCTTCAAAGCTGATGTCCGCTTTCTCATCCGCCGAATCGGATACGGCGCGAATAATCACAAACGGCACTTCCAACTGATGACAAGTCTGCGCAATCGCCGCAGCTTCCATTTCCACTGCTTTTACGTCAGGAAAATGGCTGCGGATTTCCGCGACACCTTCGCTGCTGTGCACAAAACGGTCGCCACTGACAATCAGACCTTGCGTAACAGCCGCACCTTCAAACACTTGCGCCGCCTTTTCTGCTTGGCGAATCAAGTTTGAATCCGATGCAAACACGGCAGGAAGTTGCGGCACTTGTCCCCAAACATAACCAAAAGCCGTTACGTCAACATCGTGATGCGCCACAGTTTCGCCGATAACCACATCGCCGATCTTCAATCCTTTGCCCAAACCGCCTGCACTGCCGGTATTGATGACACAATCCGGTGCGAACTGATGAATGACCCAAGAAGTAGAAACCGCTGCATTGACCTTACCGATACCGCTCAAAACCAATACCATGCGTTTTCCAGCCAATTCGCCTTCATATGCCGAGAATTTACCGAAGGACACATGCTTGACATTGGCCATGCTTTCACGCAAAAGCTCGATTTCCTGTTCCATTGCGCCGACCACGGCAATTGTTTGTACTGACATCTCGTTACCACCTTTCCATTCACTAATCGGGCAACATTATAACAGCAGAATTTAAAATCACAGGGATACTGAAAAATCTGCTATATTCCCAGCACGACACTCAATTTAAAACAGATAGCCACTCTAGTGGGCAAAACAGCAAATAATGATTGCTTCTGTTATAATTATTCTCAATAAAATAACTTAATATTAACTATCTGAATTCTTATGTTTGACGAAAATACTCCGGGCGCAAAAGAAGAATTGTTCACTTGGCTACGCCACATGAACAAATACAAAGGCTCCGACCTTTTCATTACCACTAATTTCCCGCCGGCCATGAAAGTGGACGGCAAAATCATGCGGCTGACCGATGAGCCGTTAAGCGCTGAAAAATGTATGGAAATCGCTTTTTCGATTATGTCTTCCAAACAAATCGAAGAATTTTCTACCACCAACGAATGCAATTTCGCCATCAGCCTGCCCGATACCAGCCGCTTCCGTGTCAATGCAATGGTTCAACGCGGCGCAACTGCATTAGTGTTCCGCTCCATTACCAGCAATATCCCTAAATTTGAAACTCTTAATCTGCCACCGATTCTAAAAGACATCGCCCTCAGAAAACGCGGTTTGGTTATTTTTGTCGGCGGTACAGGTTCGGGCAAGTCCACTTCCCTCGCCTCCCTTATCGACTATCGAAACGAAAACAGCTTCGACCACATTATTACCATCGAAGACCCGATTGAGTTTATCCACCAACACAAAAACTGCATCATCACCCAACGTGAAATCGGTGTAGATACAGAAAATTGGCCGATTGCATTGAAAAATACCCTGCGCCAAGCGCCGGATGTTATCCTGATTGGTGAAATCCGAGACCGCGAGACCATGGACTACGCCATTTCCTTCGCGGAAACCGGCCATTTGTGTATGGCGACACTGCACGCCAACAGTACCAACCAAGCGCTGGACCGCATCATCAACTTCTTCCCCGAAGAGCGCCGTAACCAGTTGCTAACCGATTTATCGCTCAACCTGCAAGCCTTTATTTCGCAACGCCTGATTCCCCGTGAAGGCGGACGGGGACGCGTAGCGGCTGTCGAGGTTTTGCTCAATTCTCCCATTATTGCCGACTTGATTCGAAAAGGCGAAGTCCACAACATCAAAGAAATGATGAAAAAAATCAACCGGCATGGGCATGATTACTTTTGACCAAGCCTTGTATGATTTGTATGAAAACGGCGATATCCATCATTTTTTCACGACGGTAAAGACTTCAGGCTTCGCTCCAAAGTCGGATTTCCCATTCGCGGTTGAGAGTTGGCACCGGCGCGTATTGGTACGCAAATTGCCCAAAAACGACCCGTACGGATTCATATTCGGACACAATGTAAGAAGTCGCACGGTCAAGCACG
>NZ_LAEI01000045.1:0-149409 GCF_001618065.1 Neisseria flavescens | reverse complement strand
GAATACGCCATCACCTACGATCCGCTTTACCTCTATTACCCCAGCCGCCGCGGGCATTCCAATGTGTTTAAGCTGATTGTGGATGCGTTAAAAGTAAAAGCCGTTTGAAATTTCAGACGGCTTTTTAGGAAAAAGAGCGGTCAGTTTTTTAGGTATTTTTGTAAATCATCTTCAAAATCTGACCGCTTGTATTTTTAAGATTATTTTCCTTTCTTCTGATTCATCAACCAATCACGGGCAGGTTCGAGTAAATAGGCGTAATCAAATGAGTACATATGCTCTGCACCTTTGTGGGTTGAGTTTTCCGGAATTACGGTATTTGGTGTGAAACGGATGAAGTTAATACGTTTGCCTTGGGCAAGCATTTGTTGGACTTTTGCGTCTTGTTCGGTCTGCGGTAATTTGGCAGAGAACTCAGTTTCGGCGTAGCTGACTTTATCTTGTTTCAGCATTTTTCCAACTTGAGCCATGCCTGCGGAGGCTTTTGGATCGGCAGCCGAAACGGTATAAATAAACTTCGCTTTCTCCAATGGTTTTAAAACATTGATATCCCATTGACTGCCGACAAACATAGACGCCGCAAAGAAGTTAGGCTCGATACTATTTAGGTAGAATGAAATCATACCGCCCATGGATTGACCCGTGGTATAAACACGATTGGCATCAATCGCTTTTTCGGCGATCAGATTTTTGACAAGGCGTAAGGTCATGGGGACTTCTTCAGTTGTTTCCCATTTATCGTTGACTGCCGTTTCGGTGTAAGACGGTACAAGGACAAAGGCTGGGTATTTCGCCTGCGCTTCATCGGTTGCCCAGATGATGCCGCCGTAGCCTTGCATTAGTGGGGCTTTTACGCCTTTTCCTGCTGTGCTGGCATCTGCGATAAACATGACTAACGGATATTTGCGACCCGGCTCAAGATTTTTCGGGGTGTACAGGTTGTACTGCATTTCTTTGCCTGTTTTGGGATCTTTAAACGTTAACACTTCAAAACGTGGTGCAATTTGTTCACGCAAGGCAAGCAATCGACTATCGTAGGATTTATCCGCGCCGCCGTATTGTTTGTCCCAAGCTGCATTTTGCATGTTTTGAGTCATCACTGCTTTTTCAGTCGCATTTGAGGTGGCGTTGCAAGCGGCAAGCAACAAGCTTGCGGCAATCATCGTTATGGTTTTCTTCATCGTGGAAACTCCTTAAATTTTGCGGGAAATCATTAATTTTTTTGATGCCTAAACGGTTCAACGCATCAATCGCTGGCTGGGAAATATGGTCGCCTCGTTTAGCAGACTCTTGATACCAATGCACGGCTTTGGTCATGTCTTTTGCCGTGCCGATGCCGTTTTCGTAGCAATGGCCGAGCCAGTATTGCCCGGTGATGTCGCCCTCTTCTGCCGCTTGCATGAAGTAGACAAAAGCGGTTTTCGCATTCTTGGCGACACCTTCGCCGTTTAGATACATCAAGCCCAGATAACGCGGCGCTTTCATATGCCCAGCCTGTTGAGCTTGCTCAAAGTAGGGCATTGCATGTTGGTAATCCTGTTTTTGATACAAGGCGATGCCTTCGTCCAACAGGGCTTTCGCCTGCTCATTATGTTGCGGAACGGTAGAACAGGCGGCGAGAAGGGCTGTAGCGACGAGCGCGGATAGTTTGGATTTCATAAATTACTCCCTAACATGTATCGCAAGTTGAAATAATAGTACAAAGTTTTGTTTTAGACATCAAAGTGCGGTCAATTTTCAGCACTTTTTATCAATCCTTTTCTTCACCAAAACAATGCATTAAGCAATCCAATACGGTGCGTACTTTTGCTGATTGGGTGCGATGTGCGGTGGTGGCATAAAGGGTGTGGGTGGGGAGTTTGTGTAAATAGTCTGGGGAAGCACAAATCAAGGTTTGCCATTGTGCCAATGGGCGCGAGATGCTGTCGGCGTTAGGCTGCGTGTGGTGCGGTTAAGCAATTTGACGCCGTAATAATTTTCCAGCTAGCGAATGGCTTGACTGATTGCGCTGGCAATCATGCCCAAATTCGCCACATCCGGTATTTGTCTTGAACTTCCCGGCTGTTTGGACTATAGTAGAACCATATTTGAATAACAAATAATGAAAGGAAAACAAAATGCTTAAATTATTTACTTTACCTGGTGAAGGTAAAATTCGCAGTTCATCACCTTTCGTTTGGAAAACTGAAGCTATGCTGCGTTTATCCGGCTTAGATTTCGAAAAAGAATATGTTGCCGATCTCAGCAAAATGCCTAAAGGCAAAGTTCCGGTATTGCAAGATGGCGAGAAGTTGATCCCTGATAGCTCTCTCATTCAGCGTTATCTAACCGAAACCTACGGCATTGATTTAGATAAACATTTAACGCCTGAACAAAAAGCGATTGCTGAAGCCTTTCGCCGTATGACAGAAGAACATTTATATTGGATGGGCGTATATAACCGTTTTGTCGATCCTCTCGGCAAACCATTTATGATGAAGGCAATGTTTGATGGCATGCCGACCGAACAAGCCGAAGCGATTTTTGCTGTGTTACAGGAAAACGCGAAAAAAGAAATGCACGGACATGGTATCGGAAGACACACACAATCTGATATTTACGCCTTCGGAAAAGGAGATTTAGACGCCATTAGCAACTACTTAGGCACAAAACGCTACTTTTTCGGCGAAGAATTAACCTCCGTTGATGTGGCCATCGTGCCTGTTGTTGCAAACCTGATTCTTACCCCCATCGACACTGAAATTGCGCTATATGCAAGAACCAAAGCAAATTTAGTCGCCTATATTGAACGTTTCGATCGGGCAGTATTTGGAGAATAAAGCAAGAAATAAAAGGCCGTCTGAAATGTTTCAGACGGCCTTTTATTTATATCTCTCAGTCTTTTCTCAGCAAATCCTTTATTGTTTGATCGGCTACTAATCAATTACCTACTCCAACTTTAACAATGGAAAGTGGACAATCTATTCAATCAGTTTATGCCGCACCAACGCTATACGTTTCGCCCTTGCTGTCCGCTTGGCCGACAATGGCAGCAACGGCAGCGGCCAAGCCGTTGCGCGTCATGTATTTTTTCGGAATTTCTTGGGCATTTTGTGTTAAGGTATAGGCATTATCTTCGCCATCGGCAAGGCCGCAGGGGCGCAAGATGGTCCAATTCAAACCGCTTTGTTTGAGATAGATTTCAGCTTCTGTTTTGGCACGGACGGCTTCGCCGAGTGCCTGTTTGAACGGCTCGCTCATCATGTCCCATTGTTCACCGCAGCCCATGCTGGTAATCAATACAAAGCGGGCTTTCGGATTGGCGGCTTTCGTAGCAGCAATGATGTTGATATTGCCCAGCGCATCGCTGCGGATGCCCTCTTCGTTTTTGCCGCCGACAAAACTGATCACGGTATCGGGACGGTATTGTGCCAACGCTTTATCGAGCGCATCGGCATCAAGCGCATCGGCGACGACGGTTTGAATATTGTGTTCGGCAAAAAAGCTGTCTTCAGACGGCTTTCTCAATACGGCGACGGTATCGGCTGAGTCAGTCAATGTGCGGATATAGGCGCGGCCGGATGGGCCGTTGGCTCCGAAGATGAGTTGCATGTTTGGGGTTCCTTTGTATGGTAGATGTTTATTGTTAGAAAATCCGCTCCTCTATGCAACAAGGAACGGATTATACTAGGCTGTCTGGAAACCGTTTAAGCGGCATCGAAACAGTTTTCGCATGGCTTCGATTTGGTGTTGTTTCAACTCACCTGCTTCATCGCGGCCGACAAAAATTTTAACATAGGCCGCCACCGTTGCGGTTGATAAAGTTAGCGAGCAAGTGGCTTTACCCATGAACGGGCGTTCCAAAAGGTAGATGGAGGCGCAGTTTTCGTAGTAGATGTGGCCGTGTACGCCGCCGTCGGTTTCAGGATGGTCAAAGTTGTAGAAGCCGCGGCCGACTTTGCCGTTAGGCAGTTTGCCGCTGACTTCGACGATGGCATCGGGGGTATGGGCGATGAAGGTAACGGATTCATTCCATGCTGCGATGGCTTGGAGGATTTCGACAATGCGGCTGCCTTCGGTTTGGCGCACGTTCTCTTCAGGCAGGCAGCGGATAACGTCTTCAAAACTGCATTGGTTTTGCGCGGCCAGCATTTCCAGCACTTGGCCGGGATTTTTTTCCAATGATTGGCGCAACATGGTTTGTTGTTCGGCTGAAAGTTTTTGCATGGTTTGATCCTTTTCTTGAGTCGGAAGTGTGAGCATGAGTTTGCGGATAAGGGTTGGCGACCAATAACGGCCGCTGGTATTCAAACGGATAATGCCGTCTGAATCGGGTTCTTTAAAAAGCTGCATTTCCTGCCATTGTGCAATCAGCTTTTGGGCTGCTTTGTTGCCGTCGAACAATGATGGATTCAGACGGCCTGTCTCAATATCGTGCTGGACTTTGCTGAGAAGTGCTTTATTTGGGCTATGACCGCTCATAAATGCGATGTTTTTCTCGCCTTTCGGCGTGGCAAGATAGCTCTCCAAATCGCCCTGCACCTGATAGCTGAAACCGCCGAAATTACCGCCTGCGCCGGAGCCGAACGCCAAACAGGAAATATCGGATTTGATCAGAGTATTGTAGCGGTTGCGCTCGCCGCGGCCGGGATAGGCGAAGTGGCTGTTGCTGACCTGTTCCCAGCCTTTTTCCAGCAGTGTTTCAACCGTGTAGGCATATTGGTCTGCCTGAATATCGAAACCCGGCGGTGTCGGAAATGCGCCTTTTTCAATCATGCGGTTGATGGGCAGCATGGGATAAAGGTTGAACGCGTACGTATCCAAACCGGACAGCGGCAGCTCGGCGGCGCGGGCAATATCGTTTTGCCAAACTTCATCGGTTTGATTGGGTAGGCCGAACATCAAATCGGCCACAATCACGGCATCGAGTTCGCACAATTTTGCCAAATATTCAAACGCTTCGTCGCCGCTGTGTTTGCGGCCGAGACGGCGGCGGATGGCGGTATTGAAGGTTTGCACGCCGATGGAAATGCGGTTGGCCCCTGCTTCGAGACAAGCCTGTGCTTTTTCCAAATCGAAATGGCTCATGCGCCCTTCGATGGTAAACTCGCAGTCTTCGGCAAGCGGCAGATATTGGTAGCAGGCACGAATCAGGCGGACGAGGTCTTCCGTAAGCAATGCGGTCGGCGTACGCCCCCGAAATAAACGGCTCGGATTTTCCTTTGCCTGTACGGACTTCGGCTTCAGCGGCCATTTCTTCGATAATTTTGTCGGTGTACATGCTGCTTTGGCTGTCCTTCCACGCATTACGGTAGAAGCCGCAAAAAACGCAATGGTTGGCGCAAAATGGAATATGCAGATAAGCAAGCGCGTCCACATCCGTGGCATGGGGAAGCTTTTTCTTCCAAATGTTCTGCCACTGGGGACGCGGCATTGGAACGCCGCCCCAAACGGGCATTAATGCCTGACGTTCGGGAAATGCCTTGGGTGCGGATTGTTTCGGAGTCCAAACAAGCTGCTGTACCATGATAATGATTAATAAAAATTATTAATAAGATTTATATATTAAATAACCATCATCATTTTCTTGTCAATATTTTTGCGTAATTAAAAATTAGTATTATTTTAAAATATTGTATTCTATAAATAATAAAATGTATTTCTATTTGATGAAAATCGGCATTTTACTTGTGAAATGCGCAAAATTTGGTTCTTCAAGTCGGGAACATCCTCCCATCTCGTTTTATTTTTGAACGATAAAATAAATTTTCTTTATCGTTTTTCAGACGGCCTTTTGGCGCTCAGCTTCTGAAATAAAACCCTGCTTCATCTTCGCAACGGCGTATCTGCCAACCGTAAACCGATTCAAGCAAGTTGGGGCGCATCACTTCTCCCACCTTGCCTGATGCAACTACTTTTCCCTTATTCATCAAAATAATATGTTCCGCATAACGCGCGGCGAGGTTCAAATCGTGCAATACCATCATTGATGAGGCACGGTTTGAATGCCCGACCAAATACTGCATCAGGCGGTGTTGGTGGCGAATATCAAGATGGTTGCACGGTTCGTCCAAAAGCAAGACCGGCGCGTTTTGCAACAGGGCGCGGATGATGTTGGCGCGTTGCTGTTCGCCGCCTGAGAGCTTGCCAATGCGCTTATCCGCCAATGCCGTCAAATCAAAATAATCGAGCAACTCGTCCGCCCATTCATGGTTCAGACGGCCTTTTTGTACGAATGACGCCAACGCAATGTATTCGCGTACGGTCATCGGCATGTTGTAACGGCCATGCTGCCCGACCCATGCCACTCTGCCCGCACGGATTTGCGGCGCAACGGCCTCACCGAAAAGCGTGATTTCCCCCTGCCCTGTTTGCCCGATTAAGGCCCGCAGCAAAGTGGATTTGCCCGCACCATTCGGGCCGATAATGACGGTCATGCCCGAAGGTATATTCAGTTGATCAATTTCAAGCAGGTTTTTGTCTTGGACGCGGACGGAAAGATTACGGATTTGAAATAAGGTGTGCATAGCAAAAGATATGGGGCAATGAAGTTTCAGACGGCCTGTTTAGGCATTAACGGCTTTTCAAAGGCTTGATAAACAAATACATAAAAAACGGTCCGCCCAATAAGGCAATTACGATACCGACCGGCAGATCGACAGGGTATGTCAGCCAGCGCGCCGCGCCATCTACCACCATCAAAAATACTGCGCCCAACCAAGCCGACAGCGTAATCAGTTTGCGGCGACTGCCGCCGACGGTTTGCGCCAGCACATTGGGGATCATCATGCCGAGAAAACCGATGATGCCCGAAAGCGATACCGTCGCTCCCGTCATCAATGCCGCGCCGATTACGGTTTGCACACGCAAAGCCCCAACTGATACCCCCATACTGGCAGCCGTGTCCTCCCCCGTCATCAAAACGTCCAGCCGCCTGCCTGCGGACAACAAAATCAGAAAACCGGGCAACATGACCGCGATTGCCGCGACAGGCGATGAGAAACCGGCTTCGGCAAGGCTGCCCGACAGCCATGTGGTTGCACTGCGTAATACCAAATCGTCAGATAAAAACAAAATCATGCTGACCACCGCGCCCGAAAACGCACTCAACACAAACCCCAACACCAGCAATCCCAAAGTACCGCCGCCGAGTAGTTTGTGCACTGCCAAAATCAGCAGGCACACACCCAATGCACCGAGAAAAGCCGCCGCCGGCACACCCATCGCGCCGCCGCCCAAAGCCAATAACACAATCACGCCCAAGGCCGCCCCGCCCGATGTCCCGATCAAACTCGGATCGGCCAGCGGGTTCTCAAATAAAGCCTGCAATGCCGCCCCCGAAGCGGACAAACCGGCTCCGACCAAAAGCGCGGTATAGATGCGTGGTAAACGAATTTGGCGGACGGTTTCATCCATCGCCAATGGCGACTCCCATGCGCCAAAACCGATGCCGCAGCACAAATAAACGGCGGCGGCAGTAAGCAATAGGCAGAGGGTAAGGGTATGCGGTTTCATGACATCATGCGGTTTAAGCGGATTGAGGGATGGTTTCAGACGGCATTTTTAAGACAGCCGTTTTGCTTCCTCCTCAATAAGAAGGAACAAATCAAGGCCGTCTGAAAACAAAAATCAGACAGATTTTTCAAAACAGGCGCGTTTATTTCGCCAAACCGTGCAAACGCTGAATCACTTGCGGCGTATCCAGTCCGTAACGGAACATATCGTTGGCCTTCCACAAATAAATCTTGCCGTTTTTCGCGGCAGGCGAGCCGGCGATTTCGGGGCGTGCGGCAAAGGTTTTGACGTTGCCTATCATGGCGGTGTTGTGGTCAGCAATAATGATGATGTCGGGTTTGGCCGCAATCCATGCCTCACGCGTCATCGGTTTGAGGCCGTCAATGGCGGCTGCGGCATTGATACCGCCGGCGCGGCGGATGATTTCGTCGGCGGCAGTATTCTTGCCCGATACGATGCGCCCGTCGTAGCTGAATAGGTAGCGTTTGCCGCTGGAAGGCTGCTGTTTCATATCCGCCTGCCACTTACTGGCCAACTTGTCCGCCTGCGCGCTTTTGCCGATAAGCTGACCGATGTTGCGGATACTTTGCGGATAGGCGGCGATGCTGTCATCGGGCGCAACATTGACGGCTTTAATGCCTGCTTTTTGCAGATGGGCAAAAATATCGGCAGGCTGCGCCATCCATGAACCGATGGCAATGTCGGGTTTGGCGGCCACAATCGGTTCAACCGTCAGGCGGCGATGAATGCCGATACTGGGCTTGTTTTTCAACGCCGGATTTTGAACGGTCTGATCGCGGCCGACGATTTCGTCCAATGCGCCGAGCGCGGCGACAATGTCTGCCGTATCGGGGGTCAACACGACGATGCGTTGCGCGTGTGCAGTGCCGGCCAACGAAATAAACGCGGAAAGCAGGAGGAGTTTGAGTTTCATTGTTTTTCCTTGTTGTATGCTTTCAGACGGCCTGCTCGTTTTCTCAGGCCGTCTGAAAATGGTTGAATCACATTAGAACTTCAGTTGTACGGTTGCGGCGAAATTACGGCCGGTTTCGGTGTACAAGTCCATCACACTAGTACGGCTCATGCCGGCAACGTCTGCGTGCTGCCAGTATTTTTTGTTGCCGACGTTGTAGATGTTTGCGCCGATTTCGAGGTTTTTAAACGGCTTGTACCACGCGCCGACATCCCATACGCCATAACCCGGCGCTTGGAAAACAGTGTCGCTGCTGACGCGGCTGTGTTTTTTCGACCAACGCAGCTTGGTACCGACACCCCATTTTTCCTGCGTGTAATCCAAACCCAAAACGCCGTTGAGCGGATAAGCGGAATCCAACGGTTTGCCGTCCTGCTGCTTACCGCGCATCCAAGCGATGCTGCCGGAGACTTGCCAGCCCGGCAGGAAGGTATAGGCGGCGGAAGCTTCAGCACCGTAGGTTTTAACGTGATCAAGGTTTTGATATTGGTACTGGATAATCGGGCGACCGCCAACGGTGGAGGTACCGATTTCAGTGCGGTTGATGAAGTTGCGGTAACGGTTGTAGAACGCGGTGACTTGCGCACGGGCGCGTTCGTTTTTGAACTTCATCCCCAATTCAAAGCTGTTGGAGCGTTCGGATTTGAGGTTGGTATTGGGAATGACGGCATAGCCGTAGGTTGTATTGGCAAACGCCATGGTCGCGCTGTCAAACGGCGGCGTGCGGAAGCCTTGTGAATAAGTGGCAAAACCGGTGAACTGCTCACCCATAGGCACGCTCAGGCGCAGGCTGGGCGTAAACGCGGAATCGCTAAAGCGCGTCGCCGTTCCGCCGGGATTGGCATTGAGATAGGCTTGGTCGGTCGACGTGTTCAGCTTGTCTTTTTCGTAACGCAAAGCTGGAGTTAGAACGATGCCGTTGCCGAAGTTCAGGCTGTCTTGTGCGTAAACGCTGAACGTTTTGCGCTTGCTGTCGGGGAAGGTTTTATTTGGATAGGTGCTGCCTGCATAAACTTTACTGACAGCGCCGGTCAGATTGTCCACTGTCAGGCTGTCGCGCGGACGGGCGGTCTCGGTGTGTTTGTATTCTGCGCCGGCAACGACGGTTTGTTTGACCGCGCCGTCAAATTCCCACACGCCACGCCCGTTCAGCCCGCGTATGGTCTGATTGAAACCGTAGTCGGAATAACGGGTCGAGTTACCTAATTGGCGCGCGCCCATACGCGTAATGCTCGCATCGACGGCATCGTCTTCCGTACGCAGTTTTTGCTGATAGGCAGTCAGGTTGGCTTCTTTCAGACGGCCTTCGCCAGTGTAGCGGTAGCCTGCTTCGATACGTTGACGGCGGATACGGTCGCGGGCGTTGCTCTCGGATGTTGCGATGGTTACCGGCCCGCGCGATTGCGAACCCAAGCCGTTTGCCAATACGGTATCGTTGGCGTGGTAATACTGTTCGTACAAAGTTTCCAAGCGGTGGTGTTCGTTGCCGATATTGCCTTTCGCCAAGATATTGTAGGCATTGTTTTTCTGTGGATTGGTGGCAGTACGCGCAGTCGAGTAGCTGGTATCGCTGCCCATGTTTTCGGTTTCATGACCTTGACGGCGCGTCAGCATCAGCAGACCTTCGGCGTTTTCATGGAAACCTGCCACAGTCGCCGTCACACCATGGCTGCGGTCGCGGCTGCGGTAGCCGTGTTTCAGCCCAAAATAACCGCGTTTGCCCGCATCGACAAAATCGCTCGGTGAGAGCGTCACCATGTTCACCACACCGCCGAGCGCGTCGCTGCCGTACAGCGCGGAATAAGGGCCTTTGACAATATCGACCTGCTTGAGCGTGTCGCTTTCGACCATATCGCGTCCCGAAATCGCGCCGTTGGAGCCGCCGCCTGCATAAGATTCGGGAATGCGCACGCCGTCCACCATCATCAGAATGCGGTTGCCGTCTATGCCTCGGATATTGATACCGGCATGACCGCGGCGGTTGTTGTCTGACGGCACGCTGACGCCGGATTCATACATCACGATATCGTCTAAATTCTGTGCCGAGGCTTGATTCAAGGTTTTGCGTCCGATAACCGACACATTCGGCGCGGCTTTGTCCAAGGTTTGCGCATTGCGGTCGGCCGTAACCACCACAGGCTCTATTTCTGCCTGAGCCACCGGCATCTGAGCCGCATATAACTGTCCGGAAAAAATCGCCCCTACCACACAGGCAATCGCTTTCTTTTTCATTACATAACCCTATTATTTGAATAATAATGGTTTGCATTTATAAAACAAACAGATAGTTTTTGCAAGTTTAGAAACCGCAAGATAGCACTAAAACCACTTCAAAAACGCAAAATATAGTATGACATAGCTGGATAAATAATTTATGGATCAGAAGCAAAGTGCCCGACCGTGTCGGCATAGAAAACAGACCTGCCGTTGCCGACCAAAAATCCCGCATCGGCAATTAGGAGGCCGACACCATCATCGACATTGATCGAGAAGTACATCGCAGAGAAAAACATTTAGCCACGAAACGCCAAGTGTTTTATTCTTGAATCTGTTCCAACCACTGGTATTCGGATGTTGCATTTGGAATCCGAATCCAAGCCTGTCTGAAATATTCAAACAAGTTTTTATTTGTTCCTCTTATTTCTCACCCTTCTATTTACCTCAAACTCAAAAAACATTTCCATATTATTAAAAATTAGTTAGAATTTCATAAAATTATAAATAATAATCAAACTTATTTGTATTATTTTAGTCAGAGTGTAATCGCATCTATTTTCGGTCTGTCTTGTTCAGACGGCCTTAACAATCAAGCTATATGGATACATTCTATGCAACCGATCAAAGCCACCACCCTCTCCGCCTGCATCGCCGCCATTGGTTTCGTCCCTGCCGTTTATGCTGCAGATAATTCGACAGTTATTCTCGATACCATCACTGTCAAAGGCACACGCAATAAAGACGAAATCGGTAAAAACCGCGTCTATACCCGCGAAATCGTCAATCTTTACAAGAGCAAAAACGAAGTCGAAACCTTCAAAGGCAACACCGTATCCGACCTTTTAAGCGGTATGTCCGGCGTGTACAGCGGCGACGCGCGCAACAGCGGCGCGCTGGATCCGAATATACGTGGTGTGCAAGGTCAAGGACGGATTCCCGTTACCATCGACGGCACGGAGCAGGCGATTACCGTTTGGCGCGGCTACGCGGGCGCAAACAACCGCAACTACGTCGACCCCAACATCATCAGCAGCGTTTCCATCGAAAAAGGCCCTTCGTTCAGCCGTGATATGAAAAGCGGCATAGGCGGCTCCGTCGCCTTGAAAACCATCGATGCCGACGATATTGTCTCCGAAGGGCAGAAATACGGCTTTGAAGTGAAGGCGGAGGCTTCCAATAATTCCATCAAACAACGTGCCAATGTCTATGAAAAATCGGTCGATTATCGGACATTGGATGCGCCTGCTGTCGCACTTGGCGGTATTTGGCGGGCGATGTTGGACGATACCGACCGCGTCAGTCAGCGCTTCAGCGGACGCAATAGATTTGGGGAGGATAAAGCTTACCGCATTGCCGCCGCCACCAAGCAGGACAATTTTGATGCCATGCTTGCCTATGCCTACCGCAGTAAAGGCAATTATTTTTCCGGTAAAAAAGGTGCGGAGCGCTACGGCTATATCGGTCCTTGGACGATGGAAACGGTCAATGAATTAAACAGGCAGATTGCGGATGCCGCTGCAAGAGGCGAAAAATTCTACGGAAGCGAGGCAATGTTGGGCGCACCTGATATTGCAAGAATTGGGCTTTTCTACCATCCGGGCGGCGAAGTAACCAATACTTCGCTGGAAAATAAATCATGGCTAGGCAAAACCACCTTCCGCTTGCCCAACCGCCAAACCTTGAAATTCGGGCTGCGTCATACAGACTCCATTTTCGGTGAAATCATGCCCTCCCGCGTCATTGGTCCGCTATTCAGTACGCCGGATAATCTGAATAAAATTGCGGAGTGGCCGAGGGCATGGGTGAAACAGCGTTCCTACAATATCGACTATTCATGGAAGCCCGAAGGCAGCCGTTGGATAGATTTCGATGCGTCATTGTGGACGACCCGTACCAAATCCAAAACCAATACCGCAGGCGGTTCGCCCGGCGACGCCCTGTATGAAGACAGGGTGGACAATTTAATGATGTGGAAAACTGTGATGAGTCGCTGGAATACCTACAATGAAGAAACCAAGCGCATGTATGAGGCATTGGGTTACACGAAAAAACCGAATGTCGTCGAACAGCTTCCGAATACCAACGGACGCTTCAATACCATAGAGGGCAATGCCTACTATGCCAACAATACCCGCAACGGTTTCAATTTTTCCAACCGCATGAAGCTGCATGACAAGCTGACGTTGACTCTGATAGGTGACTTCGAGAATGAAAAATTGAGATCGCGCAATGAGTTTTCAGAAGAATTGAGCCATGACGGCTTGGACAAATACAGGGAGGAAATAGAAGCAAAGCAATTGGTTACCAATACCGAGCTGACAAGATTCGGCGAGCCGAGAAACGGTAGGCGCAGAGAATGGAATTTTGGTTTCAATTTCCGCTACCAGCCGATGAGCTGGCTGACTCTGACGGCAGGAGCGCGCTATACCAACTTCAAGATACAGGACGACAACGAGCGGTTGAAAACCGGATTTGACAAATACAACAATCCCTTAGAAGTTAATCGAGGTCAGGTATTTCAGTTTACCCGTGTAGCAACCGAGCAGGAATATCGTGATTATCTGAATGCGGTTAACAATGACGAATTCAATGCGGCAAGAGACAGTATCGTAATAGATGATAGAGGGGTGGCAATATTAAATCTTACTCCCTTTCATGACGAAAACAGACCAAGGCTGGATAAGCTGAAATACTATTGGC
Organism: Neisseria flavescens; assembly: GCF_001618065.1. Classification (GTDB taxonomy): domain Bacteria; phylum Pseudomonadota; class Gammaproteobacteria; order Burkholderiales; family Neisseriaceae; genus Neisseria; species Neisseria flavescens_A. The sequence continues at coordinate 136,025 of NZ_LAEI01000045.1, read as the reverse complement.
TGAAAGACGACAAAGGTCGTCTGAATCCTGCCAATCATCCTTGGTTTGCTATTCCCGAGTTGCATAGTCAAGCCGTCAATCCTGCTTATGATCCAAGCAATCCCGACAGTCCGCGCGTAGTTCAAAAATATATACCTAATTATGACATTCTAAGAATGTATAGGGCTCCTATTACACCTAACGAACTGCAGCGTGCCCACAAACAGGGTGGCAGCGGATGGGCTCCTGCATTCTCAGCCGCCGTCAATTTTACCGATAATGCCCGAGCCTATCTGCGCTATACCGAATCCCTACGTTTCCCCAGCATATTTGAGGGGACTTATGGCTTCTCGACTGCTGCGGGTTCATTTGCACGAATGGGATACGGTTGGCAGCCCGAACACGCCAAAAACTGGGAAGTCGGCTACATTCATGATTTAACTGGACTGTTTCCAAAAATGAAAAATGCGGATTTCCGCATCAACTACTTCCGCAACAAAACCAAAAATATCATCGACAGGGACGAGAATTTTGAATTCGAGCAATTCGACAAACAAATCCGTACCGGCGTGGAGTTACAGGCACGCTTCGACAGCGGCAGGTTTTTTGGAGGAGTCGGCGTATTGCGTACGCTCAAAAACAAAGTTTGCGACAAATCTTTTTCCGTTTCCAGTGTACATGATTCCAGTTACTTGACTGGCGGCGGATTTATTCCCGCGCCCGAATGCAATTACGGCGGTTTGACCGATAACGGTTATCTTGCCAGTATGGTTCAACCGCGCTGGTCGATTGATGCTGATTTGGGCGGACGCTTCTTCCGTAACAAGCTGGAAAGCGGCATCCGCTTCCATTATCACAGCCGTGTGTATCAAAACCGCCGTACGGTATGGCAGGCATATTACGATCAATTAAACCGTATCAATGACTATAATCTTCAAGCGGATACAGATACCATGCGTTGGCAGCCTGTCGCCGTATGGGACGCCTATTTGCGCTACAAAATCGGCAAAAATCTGACCGCCGAGCTTGTGGGCAGCAACCTGACCAACCGCTACTACCTCGACCCGATGAGCCGCTCCTATATGCCTGCACCTGGTAGGACAATCCGCATTGGGATAACTGGAAAATGGTAATGATCACTTAATCATTTTGGGAGTAAAAAGCCGTCTGAACATTGGGTTTCAGACGGCTTTTTACATGATGGCTTAGTTATGCCCTACTCTTTCATATTATATGAAAGTTGAAGCTAACCTGCATAATTTTTATATTTTCTGCTTTGGAATCAAAAAGGCTGCTTGAAAATGAAACGTCTATATTTCAGACGGCCTTATATATTACGCCTCAAGCAAGGGGCGTAAATTTTAGTTAAAACCCCTTGACAAATATTTTTAACCGATATTTGAGAGGGGTCTAAAATGTCACTTTGTTATTACACCATCACACCGCAACCCGAAAAATCTCCTGTTGCATTCATTTTACGTCTGTTCGTAGAAAAAAATGACGAACCGACTATCTTAGAAACCAAAAATTTCCCAATCCGCAACCCCAACGATGCACAAAGTTCATATGACGAAGCCGATTTATATGGCCGTTTGTCTTGCTCCGTGCTGATGTCGGAGGTGCAATCATGAATCGTTCAGCTTCAGCAAGCGCGGAACGCGCTCTTCCTTGTCTAAATAGTAACAACTGCATTGAGACAGAAAACCTTAATAAAAACAATGCAAAGCAAATGCCGATTGGTTATGAAAAATTCCTGCCGAACGAATGCAAACCCGAATTTAACGAGTTTTCAACATCACATAAAAAATCATCAAGCGCTTTGGAAATGAATGTACATCAATTCATTGAAACATTCGGCCTTAACCATGTTGGATTTTTGACTTTGACCTTTTCGGATGACGTTCAAGAAGTGAAAGAAGCACAACGCCGTTTTCACAGCTTACGCACCAATTTCCTGAAAAAACATTTTGAACACTACATCTGCGTATACGAGCGCATGAAAAGCGGTCGTATTCATTTTCATCTGATTGTTAATACACGCGAAGATATAAGACGTGGCCTGAATTTTAAGCAAATTCAAGCCAGAAACTACACATCAGCAAACAAAGCACTTCGTCAGCTTTGGCAAATCCTTCGTGAAAACATGGATAAATACGGTTTCGGCCGTTCCGAACTGTTGCCGGTAAAGACCAACAGTAAAGGCTTGGCAAGATATGTGGCCAAGTACATTTCAAAACACATTAACAGCAGACTTCCTGAAGACAAAGGCTATCGCCTGATTCGTACAACCATCGATAAAAAAAGTCTGTGGAAGATTGCAAACAGCAATTTTTCGTTTGTAAGTGCTGGTTCGCGCCTGTGGCGCGAGAAGCTCCAGCAATGGATTATCTGCATTGAGCCATATTTAAAACAGTATGCAAAACATGAATTTAACAGAGAACTCAAAGCCATTACAGAAGAAAATTACAACCGTATTTTATCCAGCCTCATTAGCCCGAAATGGGCGTTTTACAACCGAGAAACCATCATCAATATGTAGCGAAACAAGCAATCGTTGATTTTGGTTCGGGGGCGGGATGGGCGCGAAACCGCACTTGCGAAGCAAGGAGAACGGCGCAAGCCGTGTGTGAGCGCCCCTCCCGTCCCGCCCCAGAACCGTTGAATACCAGCAAAACTGACCTTAAAGAAAGGAAAAACATCATGTCTCAAGAAACCGAACGCCGACAAGGTATTTTCGTTATTGCATCATTTGATCGAATGTTCACGCGTGAACGCAAAAACCAAGACGGCACATTTACTAAGACGCATTATGTCGGTCTGATTATCCGTAGCGAAACCGAAACGCGCCTTTGCGAAGTTCGCACCAAACACCCTGAAAAATATGAAGGCTACAAGCCTCAACAAATCGTATCAATGCAAGTATTTCCACGAGCATTTAAAGACAACATCTATTTTTCAGACGAAGCATAAACAAGATTCAAGGCTTTGCGGTGTGCCTTGAATTGACCCCGAAACACCGCAAAACTTTTTTTCAACATTAACTAAAGGAAAACAAAATGAAATTCCAAAATCTGAAAACAAAGCGAAGTACGCCCTGGCAACTGTTGCCGTTTCTGCAATGTCTGCACCTGTAATGGCTGAAGGCATTTTGGACACCGTGAAACAAGAAATCACTGGTTACAAAGCCGAAATCATCGCATTGGGCGCCATCGTTGTAGGTATTTCTATCGCATTTGCCGTTATCCGTATCGGTAAACGCGGTGCAAATCAGGTTTAAGGTGTAATCATGGGTTATCAAGTAGGCCGAATTTGTTACGAAACAGAACAAGAAGCCATCAATGTCTTGATGACCCAAGTTTCACCATCGATTGACAAAGACGGCGTGTTACATCACGCCGTTTTTGATGGTAAAGCTTGGAAGTATCAAGAACAGACAGTAAAACTCACGTTCCCACAATGCGAATTTGGCGAATTTGCACAAGCTGGCCGTGAGCTAGGCTATCAGCTTGTTTTAATAATGGTTTCATTATTTCTAATTGTGATTGCCGTCAAAGTAGTAGGCATGATAAGCAACAAGGAAGAAGAATGACCCCCGAAGTTGAATTTCTTATAGGTATGCTTCCGCCTTTTGCGGTAGCTATCTGTTTATACGTCTTAATCCGTAGTTTTCAGTAGTCATAACAAGGCATAAAGCATAGAATCTAATTTTCCGAAACATTTACGAAAGTTAGAAATATGTTTATCCAAACTTTTAATATTTTATTTGTAATTTTTTATATTCTTCATTTCTCCCAAATTATTTTAATACCTAATGAAATTAGGTATTTTATGATGATTTCTTTTTTAATTTTAAATATTTATGGGCTTCTGAAAAGAAAACCGTTTAATTTTAATAGAAAATCACTAGATGATGATTTATTTATTATGGATACAAATCCTAAAAAGCCTAAACCATCAGACCCTGATATGGTTAAGTTTATGTCTGACTTAAATAAATCAATAGAGAAGAAGAAACTAGATAAGATTAAAGTTAAAAATGAATAAATTAATCATTCTTTTATTAGTTTTATTTACATCTACTTTTGCTGTTGCAGGCGAAATTAATGTTAATAATTCAAAGTCTATCACTTATACAAAACAACATACTGAACATTGGGATAAGAAACCCTGGGCGCGTTCTGTATCAGATAATTCTTACAGAAAATTTCAAACAGAGGCCATGAAGGCACGATATCAGGGCTATTTATCAAAACAGACTGTAAATGCAACGTTTGAAGCTACTGTTTCCCGTAAAGCTGTTTTATCAGGCGCATTTCGCCTGGTAAAAGCAGGTGCAAAACTTGGATTAAAAGCCGTTCCGTATGTTGGTACTGCTTCATTATTTTATGACGCATATCAAATTGTTAAACCTTCTTTAGAATCTGAAGGCTATGAATACAGTCAAGAACAAGGCGAATTTATAAAAGGTTATCCAGACGCTTTATGTTTAAAAGACCGTGCTGTTAATTCGTGTGTAGGTATTGATTCTTCAATTATTAAAGCGTTAAACAAAGGCGGTCAAAGTCGTAAAGACGCCGAAGAATTAATGAGAATTCTTGTCGAAAAAGATTTTCAAAAAACATCAAAAATAATTATAGAAGATAGATACAAAGGAGCATATTTCCAATTTTGTTTTTATGCTGGTTCTGGTGTTTCTTGTCAAATCAGCACTGGTACGCGCTTTTATTATGGTGCAAAAAATGGACTATATAGTGAAACTTTGACAGAAGAAAAATTCCTACAAATCGCTACTCCTTCTATTGATGGAAACCCAACGCCATTTGTAGAAGGTACGGGCAAACCTGAATATAAAGAAAATATCAAAGTTCCTGCCGGAACAGTCGTTACAATCGGTCCTGTTGAAACGCCTGAAGGTAAAAAGACCTATACAGTAACTTTCACAAATCCGATTAACGGCGGTAGTAGTGAAGCCTCTGTACAGACTAATAATAGCCCTGCACCGACAGGCAATACTGGCGGTAGTCCTGATGGAAATCCTAACGATAAACCTGATGGAAAGCCTGATGGAAATCCTAACGGAAAGCCCGACGGTAAACCCGATGGCAATCCTGACGGTAAACCTGATGATAAGCCTGATGACAGACCAGACGATAGACCTGATGACAGACCCGATGATAAGCCTGATGGAAAAGACGGCAAAGATGGAAAAGACGGTAAGGACGGAAAAGATGGTAAGGACGGCAAAGAAGCCCAAGACCTTTGTGAAAAACACCCAGAAGCCTCGGCATGTAAAGATTTAGGGGATACGGACTATAAAGACTTAGAAATCCCTGAAAAAGCAATCAACCTAGAATTAAAACCGCTGGACGTTTTCAGCACCAACGGCACCTGTCCTGCTAACCCTACGTTCACTTTGGGCGTATTAGGAACTTTTGAAATTCCTTATGACTATTTCTGTAATATTGCCCGATTGCTTCGCCCTATATTGATTCTCGGCACGATAATTATGTGCGGATTTTTCGCTTTTAACGCAGTCAAGGAGCTTTAATTATGTGGGGCAAATTAATCACAAGCGTTTTAATGACCGTCGCAGGAAAAGTTATAACCGCACTTGGTCTTTCATTTGTCAGCTATGTAGGGCTAAATGAAATTCAAGGCTTTCTTTTATCACACGTTCAAACGCAAATAGGCGGTATTCCATCAGATGCCATGAACCTAGCTTATATCGCAGGAATTGGCGTTTGTCTGAACTGGATTTTCGGTACTTTCGCCTTTGTTGTATCACTTAAAAGTCTTTCTAAATTGTCAGCTTCTATCAGTAAAAAATAAAAGGGGTAACGTATGCTTTATTTAATTACAGGTGTTCCAGGTTCGGGCAAGACCCTGAAAATGATTTCAGACTTGATGACACGTCAAGACTTAAAAAACCGTCCTTTATATCTTGACGGCATTCCTGAAGTAGATGAAAAAATCATTCCAAATTTGCCTATTCCTGAAGGCGAAACAATGCAGACGTGGCACAAATGGGCACCGACAGGCGCAATACTCGTTATTGACGAATGCCAGCGAGTATTTAGGCCACGCCCAAGCGGTTCAAAAGTTCCCGATTTTGTGGCAGAACTGGAAACGCACCGTCATAAAGGTATTGATATTTTCTTATTGACCCAACATCCCAGACTAATTGACAGTAACGTCCGAGCTTTAGTAGGCCATCATTGCCATATCGGTAAAACAAATTTAGGCGTTCGCCGTATGTTGGAATGGGAAAGGTGCGCAGACCCAACATCATCAAGAGACGTATCATCTGCTGTAAAAAGCGTTTATACCTTAGATAGAAAAGCCTTCGGCGTATATAAATCAGCCGAAGAACACACCAAAATCAAAACCAAGCTAAGCCGTGTTGTATATATCTTCCCTGCCGTGCTTGCCCTCTTAATTACCGCTGGTTGGTATATCTATTCAAGCTGGAATAATCGGATAGACACGATGAAGGCAGAACAGGAAAAGCCCAAAATTGAGGCGCAAGCCTCAAGCCCTGAAGCGGTGGGGGCGGTTGCTGTTCCAACAGCAAACGGCACCAACGCAGAAGGGCAATACACGCCACAAACGGCTGTTCCTGAACCGCCGAAGCCACATCTATCAGAAGATGACTACAAGCCGAGAATTGAAGATAGACCCGAAACCGCGCCAATTTATGACGGCGTGAACAAATCAATAACTGCCATGCCTTGGCCTTCTGCTTGCGTAAAAAGTGATAATGGCTGTAATTGCTATACAGACCAAGGTTCTAAGATTGCTGAAATAAACAAAAAAACCTGTTTAAGCTATATCAAAGATGGCTTGCCGTTCAATCCTTATAAAGCCAAAAAGACCGAAACAGCAGAAGTTAAAGAAACCGAACAAGAAATAGAAAGGCCACAAGTTTTATCTATGGGCGGTAAAAGTCAACAGAATCTAATGTATGACGGCTATGTCGAAAAAGGAAACGAAATAGGCGCACAAAATGGCGCTAAAACAGGTTCATGAATCCGATCAGGATTGAACCTAAACCAATAAAACAACCATTAATCAAGTCAGGGGGAGGACGTCCAGAAAGATTTGTAAAGACAGCTTTATCGTCTTTATAAATCTTTTTGGATACCCCTTGACGCTAGCCCATCCAAAAACGCTTTAAAGAAGGGTTGGTGCGGTTTTTTGCGCCAACCCCTGCCACATGGCGAATGTCGCCGAAGGCAAGCACACGATAAGCTTCAAGCCCTGAATGAGTAAATCAGCCCATTGAGGGCTTGGCGTTTGACGAAACACCAAGTAAAGCCCACGACTTCGTAAGTACGGCCAAAGCGTACAGCTTGTAGCAAAGATAGAAGCGTGGGCTTTCGTACATCTTAAGTTTGAACACTATCTAGGGCAAAAAGCCCGAATTAATAAGGTAAAACCATGTACTTAGGAATAGACGTTTCAAAGCTCACAATAGATTGCTGTTTGATTGCAGACGGCCAAAATCATCAAAAGAAGTTTCAGAACAATAAAGGAGGATTTGAACAATTAATAAAGTGGCTACAAAGTCATAAAGTAACCGATAAGCTCCATTGTGTGTGCGAAGCAACAGGCACATATTACGAAGCATTAGCCGAATATCTTTATTCAAGATATACAATTACCGTAGAAAATCCACGAAAGATAAAAGGATATGCGATAGCAGAACTACAACGATCCAAAACAGACACACAAGACGCAAAGTTGATAGCGCAATATTGCGAAGACCGAAAGCACAAATTAAAAGCATGGCAACCGCCGGCAAAAGAACAGAAGCAATTACAAGAAATCGCCCGATATTTAGATTATCTAAAACAGCAACGCGCAACAGAAAAAGCCAAACAACACGAAGCACCCGACTACATCAAATCCCATATTCAAAAAACTATTTCAAACCTGACAGCACAAATACAGACAGTCAAAAAGCAATTACTCCAGTTCTACAAAGATAATCCAAGTTACAACAACCTGCGCAAAAGGCTGAAAACAATAACAGGCATAGGCGAGCAAGCGACAGCCGTATTGCTATCAACCTATAAAAGACATGAATTTAAAAATGCAAAACAGTTCACGGCTTATCTAGGTCTAGACCCTAGAAAGTATCAATCAGGAACAAGCGTAAACGGAAAAAGCAGAATATCAAAAATCGGAAGTTCGGAAATACGGAAAAGCCTTTATATGCCTGCCGTTGTCGCATATCGTTGCAATGCCTTTCCAGAATTTGTAGGCCGTCTGAAAAACAAGGGAAAACATATAAAGCTGATATTAATCGCCATCATGAGGAAACTGGCGGTAATCGCGTTTACGCTTTTGCAGAACGGCCAAGATTTCCAAGTGGAAAGATATAAATGAAAAATTAAACCTGGCTTTCGCCGTCGATTTTCAATTTATTGAAAATAAAACATAAATCAAAACATTGAATATATTCAAAACAAAACAAACACCCCGAATAAGTCGGGGTGCGTATTATTACAACGTCAAGAAATGTAAAGATATTTGACTGTGCAATACACTATCTTTGCTTTATAGCAAACTCGAAATTTAAGCCACGAAATCCAAACCTATGTCCAACGAGCGGCTGCTGTGGGTCAGATAGCCGAGGGCGATGCCGTCCACGCCGGTTTGCGCCACGCGTTTCAGGCGGTCAAAGCCGATGCCGCCCGATGCTTCGCAATAGACGGTGTGTGGGTGGGCGGTTTGTGTGTGGCAGCGGTTTGCCGCTTCTTTCAAGGTTTCGTCGTCCATGTTGTCCAACAAAATCCGTTCCGCGCCCGCTGCGATGGCTTCGTCCAGTTGTGCCAATGTGTCCACTTCGATTTCCACGCAGGTCAACGGTCCGACTGCCTGCTTTGCCTGCCGAACGGCTTGGGCGATGCTGTCACAATAGGCAAGATGGTTGTCTTTGATGAGGATGGCGTCGTCCAAGCCCATGCGGTGGTTCACGCCTCCGCCTGCTCTGACGGCGTATTTTTGCAGGACGCGAAGCAGTGGGATGGTTTTGCGGCTGCACACGATGTCTGTGCCGTATTCAGCGACTTCGGCTACTGCGCGAGCGGTGGCGGTGGCGATGCCGCTTAAGTGCGTGAGGTAGTTGAGCGCGGTGCGTTCGGCGGCGAGCAGCGCGCGGGCGTTGCCTTCGACGGCGGCAAGCGTCTGACCTGCACGGACTGCTTGTCCATCTTGGATTTCGGCTTGGAAACGGACGGACGAATCCATCGTCTGAAAGGCAAGGCGCGCCAAATCCATTCCTGCTATTACGCCGTCCTCACGACTGATCAGGAAAAGTTTGGCAGTTTTATCGGGCGCTATAACGGCTGCTGACGTAATATCGCCTCGCCTGCCCAGATCTTCGCTCAAGGCTTGTTCGACCATGGGGCGCAACAGGGTATCGGGCAGAGGAAGAAGATTGTTTTCAGACGGCATGGGGTTTCCTTTGTTGAAAAATATTGATATTGCCCGATGGGGCAAAATTTAATTTGAGGCCGTCTGAAAATCAGTTAGCGGTTACCCAGCGGCAGCCCGATATCAGAAATCAGCTGTTCGGGCAGAACGTCATCTCGGAAGCGGTAAAGCTGTGCAGGACGGCCTTTACTACCTGATACGCCGGTATCTGACGGCTCGATAAGGTTCTGCTGCTGAATCTGGCGGCGGAAGTTTTGCTTATGCAACAATCGGCCGCTGATGGCTTCGACGCTGTTTTGCAGTTGCAGCAGTGTAAATTCGGGCGGCATCAGTTCAAAAATCACGGGACGGTATTTGATTTTGGCGCGCAGGCGGGACAGAGCGGTCGCCAGTACGCGGCGGTGGTCGTGGCGCATGGGCTGCCCCGTGAACGCGAAGTCGAAGTTTTCCTGAAGCTCGGTGGCTTCCGCTATCAGGCCGCTTTCATACAGCATTTCATAGCGTTGCAAAACGTATTCTTCTGACCAGTTTTCAGGTTCTACCCCCCAGCACAAATGAATGCGCTTGAGCCGCTTTTGGCGCACTTCCTCCGTGTCCGCCGAGTTTGCCCAAATGCGCAGGCGGCTGACGATGGTCTCATGTTGCCCACCAGCGCTACGCAAATCTTCCCACGGAAAATAGCAGTAGCAGTCCTGCCATTTCGCATCAGGATGCAGGATGTTGTCGGCCGCCTCGCGCACCAGCCCCAGATAGCTGACGTACAAGACAGGCAGGCCTTGCTCGTTTTGACGGCGCGTATCTACAAACGTATAAAGCTGTTCTACATAGCCCATAGGCTGCGATGTCTGCTTGGCGACCCACATCCTGACTCCTGCTTGCAGAGAGTGGCGAAGCGGTGCAAGCAGGCCATTGGGTAATAGCTCTCCTTTGGCAACTGTCAAAACCCTCAAGCTGCCGTTTGTAATGGCAATCAGTACAGGAACCAGCTCAACGATACTTTGCGTATTGGCTGCTGTTTCAGGATAGGCATCCATACGTGGCTTTCATTCAAGAGAAAACCTTATTGTAAACCAAAGCGGTTTTCAGACGATCTTGCACATTATACTCAAGTTGAGCATAATATAAAAATATTTCAAAATATAAACGGCAAATCTTTATGCCGTCTGAAAAACCAGCCATAAGGAAGTCTCATGCAAACCGCCGCCCGCCGCTCGTTCGATTACGATATGCCCCTCATCCAAACGCCGACTTCTGCCTGCCAAATCCGTCAGGCGTGGGCGAAGGTTGCCGATACGCCCGACCGCGAGACGGCAGGTCGTCTGAAAGACGAAATCAAGGCTTTGCTGAAGGAGAAAAACGCGGTCTTGGTGGCGCATTATTATGTTGATCCGCTGATTCAGGATTTGGCTTTGGAAACAGGCGGATGCGTGGGAGATTCGCTGGAAATGGCACGCTTCGGCGCAGAACACGAAGCCGGTACATTGGTGGTGGCGGGTGTGCGATTCATGGGCGAGAGCGCGAAAATCCTCTGCCCTGAAAAAACGGTGCTGATGCCTGATTTGGAGGCGGAATGTTCTTTGGATTTGGGCTGTCCGGAAGAAGCGTTTTCAGCTTTTTGCGACCAACACCCCGACCGTACGGTGGTGGTATACGCCAACACTTCCGCCGCCGTGAAAGCGCGTGCCGACTGGGTGGTAACGTCTTCGGTGGCATTAGAAATCGTGTCGTATCTGAAATCGCGCGGCGAGAAGCTGATTTGGGGGCCCGACCGCCATCTCGGCGACTACATCCGCCGCGAAACGGGCGCGGATATGCTGTTGTGGCAGGGTTCGTGCATCGTCCATAACGAATTCAAAGGGCAGGAACTGGCGGCGTTGAAGGTGGAGCATCCCGACGCGGTGGTGCTGGTTCATCCTGAATCGCCGCAAAGCGTCATCGAACTGGGCGATGTGGTCGGCTCGACCAGCAAACTGCTCAAAGCCGCCGTATCTCGTCCCGAAAAAAAATTCATCGTGGCGACCGACTTGGGCATCCTGCACGAAATGCAAAAACAGGCGCCCGACAAAGAATTCATCGCCGCGCCGACGGCGGGCAACGGCGGAAGCTGCAAAAGCTGCGCGTTCTGCCCGTGGATGGCGATGAATTCGCTGGGCGGCATCAAATACGCCCTAACAAGCGGACGCAACGAAATCCTGTTGGACAGAAAGCTGGGCGAAGCCGCCAAACTGCCTTTGCAGCGTATGCTCGACTTCGCGGCAGGATTGAAGAAAAAAGATGTGTTCAACGGCATGGGCCCCGCCTGATTTGCCGTCTATATTGCCGTTTCAGACGACCTCTCAAACAAGGACAACACCATGCAAACGGATTGCGACGTATTGATTGCCGGAAACGGGCTGGCGGCACTGACGCTCGCCCTGTCGCTGCCTGAGTCGTTCCGCATCGTCATTTTGTGCAAAAACCGGCTGGACGACACCGCAAGCCGTCATGCCCAAGGCGGGATTGCGGCGGCGTGGTCGGGAGAGGACGACATTGAAAAACACGTTGCCGATACTTTGGAAGCGGGCACGGGTTTGTGCGACGAAGCCGCCGTCCGCACCATCCTGTCGCAGGGCAAACCGGCAATCGAATGGCTGCTGGCGCAGGGCGTGGCGTTCGACCGGAGTCATGACGGCCTTCACCTAACGCGCGAAGGCGGGCATACCTGCCGCCGAATCGCCCACGTTGCCGACTACACGGGCGAAGCCGTCATGCAGAGTCTGATTGCCCAAATACACTGCCGCCCGAGCATCCGCGTTTGCGAGCGGCAGATGGCGTTGGACATTCAAACCGAATCAGGCGCGGCGTGCGGGCTGACCGTCCTCGACTGCCGAACGCAAGAAACCTACCGCATCCGCGCCCGCCATACCGTACTTGCAGGCGGCGGCTTGGGACAGATTTACGCCGCCACCACCACGCCGCCCGAATGCACGGGGGACGCCATCGCTATGGCAATACGCGCAGGCTGCGCAGTTGAAAACCTCGAATTTATCCAATTCCACCCCACAGGCTTGGCAAGGCCGTCTGAAAACGGCCGTACCTTCCTGATTTCCGAAGCCGTGCGCGGCGAAGGCGGCATCCTGACCAACCAATCGGGCGAACGGTTTATGCCGCATTACGACTGCCGCGCCGAACTCGCTCCGCGCGACATCGTTGCCCGCGCCATCGCCGCCGAAATTGCCAAGCAAACGCAAGACTTCGTCTCGCTCGACATCAGCCGCCAACCCGCAGCGTTCGTCCGTCAGCATTTTCCGTCCATCCATCGGCACTGCCTGTCACAATGCGGCTTGGACATCACGCGCCAAGCCATCCCCGTCCGCCCCGTGCAACACTATACCTGCGGCGGCATCCAAACCGACCCCTGCGGCAGAACCTCCCTGCCGCAGCTCTACGCCTTAGGCGAAACCGCCTGCACCGGCTTGCACGGAGCCAACCGCCTCGCCAGCAACTCCCTACTCGAATGCGTCGTTACCGCCAGACTTGCCGCCCAAACCATCGCGGACGGACAAGCGTTCCAAACCGTACCGTCCAAAAGGTCGTCTGAAAAACCCACCGCCGAAGCAGGCATCTTTGCAGACGACCTTCAAAACACCTTCAGCCGTCCCGTCCTGCAAGCGTTCAACCAATGCCATCTCGGCATCCTCCGCAACGATACCGGCCTGCGCCGCGCCATCGCCCAACTTCGGCATTGGAAGCAAAACCAAGCCGAACCGCACACCGCGTCCGAATACGAAAACCGCAACCTACTCGAATGCAGCCTCGCCGTAGCCCAAGCCGCATACGCTAGACGGCAAAATATTGGCGCGCATTTTAATAGTGATTGTTAAGGCTGATAGTGAAAACATTTCTCCAATAAATAACGTCATTGACTGAAAAAGCAAAGGTTCACACATGATTAAGGAAGGGGCTGACGTAGATTAGCGGTTATGCTAAGCTACGAAAATGCAGATAACCAATTGTAAATTAAGTAAGAGAGTTCAAAAGAAACTACTTGAATTTTTTGTACTCCAAGTTACTGCCCGTTCTGCGGCCGATATTTTGGGTATCCATTCCAATTCAGCAGCACTGTTCTACCGTAAAATCCGCACGGTTATAAACTATCATTTGGCCTTGGCTGCCGATGAGGTTTTCGAGGACCCTGTCGAGTTGGACGAAAGCTATTTTGGCGGACGGCGTAAAGGCAGACGTGGTCGCGGTGCGGCAGGAAAAGTGGTTGTCTTTGGCATCCTGAAACGCAACGGACGGGTCTATACCGTTGTCGTAGATAATGCCAAGTCTGATACTTTGATGCCTGTTATCAAACAGAAAATCATGCCGGACAGCATTGTTTACACGGATAGCCTGAGCAGCTACGACAAGTTGGACGTGAGCGGTTTCATCCATTACCGCATCAACCATTCCAAGGAATTTGCAGATCGTCAGAACCACATTAACGGCATTGAGAATTTTTGGAATCAGGCAAAACGTGTCTTACGAAAATACAACGGAATCGATCGCAAATCTTTCCCGCTGTTCTTGAAAGAATGTGAATTTCGGTTTAACTTCGGCACACCGTCTCAACAGCTTAAAATTCTGCGGGATTGGTGTGGAATTTAGGGCTAATCTACGTCAGCCCCATTCACAAAGTGAATCAATAAAAAAGGATGGATTTTTTTCCTTTACCCACGAACACTGACGTCATACTAAGCGATCCTGCAAGCAGCTTATCGTTGAAAAATGTAATCTCGTCTTGTGGTTCGCGTAATGCCATGATGTACAGCAACGGCAAGTAATGATCTGGCGTTGGTACAGAAAGCTCGGCTTTTTCGCCTAGCTGCTCATAATGCACCAAAGTTTCATTATCTCGTGTTGCAATTGCCTGATTGACCGTTTCGCGGAACGCAAACGCCCAGTCATACCCTGCACCGATTTGATCGATATGTTCCCAGCTTATCGCCCTTAGATTATGCACAATATTGCCGCTGCCGATAATCAACACGCCTTGTTTTCGTAAGGCAGATAATTTTTTCGCCAAATTGAAATGCCATTCAGCTGATTTCAAACAGTTAAGGCTCAGTTGCACCACGGGAATATCGGCATCGGGATAGAGAAATTTCAACACCGCCCATGCGCCATGATCAAAACCACGTGTTGGGTTCAACTCGACATTTTCCGGCTGTAATAATGACTTTACTTGCTCCGCCAACTCAGGCGAACCAGGCGCGGGATATTGCATTTGGCTGAGCTCTTCAGGAAAGCCGTAGAAATCGTAAATCATTTCTGGATGTTCACCAGACGTAACCTGCAAACGGCTACTGTACCAATGCGCTGAAATCATCAAAATGGCTTTTGGTTTGGCAAACTTTTGCGTAATTAGGCTGAAATTCTGATTGAACGGGTTTTCTTTATCTAACGCATTCATCGGGCTACCATGCCCAACAAACAATACAGACATTTTTTTCATGTTCTGCTCCTCGTTATCTGATCCAGCAGATTGTACGGATAAATTTTTATTCAAAAAATACTGGTTTATGAACAATATCTTTTACTAATAGGAAATAATAGCTGACAAAGTTGGATGTACCATTGATGTATTTAGAAAAATGCATTAAAAAGCCGTCTGAACATTTTATTTCAGACAGCCAAAACTTTCTTTATTTCTGTATTGACAGAAATAAAAGATAAAAATAGAATACCATCACTATGAAACTGAATCCGACCACTGAAAAATTTATCCTCCATTGGGGTGAAATGGGTACCAAATGGGGCGTCAACCGTACCGTTGCACAAATCCATGCCCTGCTCTACATCTTAGGCAGGCCGATGAATGCCGAGGAAATTACCGAAACGCTCGGCGTAGCGCGCTCCAATGTCAGCAACAGTATTAAAGAGCTGCAAAACCTGAGATTGGTACATACCGTACATATTTTGGGCGACAGGCGCGATCATTTTGAAACTTCTGATGATGTCTGGACTTTGTTCCGTACTATTGCAGAAGTGCGTATGCAGCGCGAAATAGAACCGACGCGGCAATTTTTGCAAAGCCTGATCGACAGCCCCGAATTTAGTCAGGAAAATGAAACTGCCAAGCAGCGAATCCAACAAACCCATGATTTCATTAGTACGCTGACCGTGTGGGCAAATGAAATGCTGAAGCTTTCTACTTCAACCATGGTAAAAATTTTGAAAATAGGCGCTGGAATACAAAAATTTTTCCGATGATGGTAATGGACTTGTTCTCAATAAACATAGCCAATGCTATTTAGGATATGAAAACATGCTCATGACAGCTTTATGGGCATGTTTATCTGAAGCTTGATATTCTTTGGTAGATTTTGAATCACTGGATATGGATTTCCCTCCTAAGGAAACAATCCAGAAGCCTATCTAAAATTTTTTACCCTATAATTTCTCTTTTGACAGAAATTATAGAAATTACAGACTGATTATATATTTAAACCAAAACAAAATAGGAAACCAGCATGTCCGACAACACTACGCACACCCTACCCGCCTACCTGCCTTACTCGATGGGACTGCTATGGCTGTGGAGCGGTACCCAACCTCTATTTTTCATGCCTGAAATGTCATTGGATTTGCTGCATTCGGTCGGTATTCCCGATCCGTTGCAATGGCCTACATTAATCGCCGCTTCTCTGCTGGACATTGGTTTTGCCTTTTTATGCTTCAGCCGCTTTCGCTCCCGTTCCGAAATATGGTTGCTGCAATTGATAACCGTCGCGGCATACAGCCTGATTATTGCCTTCAGGCTGCCCGAAATGTGGATGCATCCATTTGCACCTTTGATGAAAAATCTGCCGATTATGGCTACTTTGTTTTTCCTGTATCAATCCGTAGGAGATAAAAAATGAATACCTATTTAATCGTTAAAACCCTGCATATCATCTCGGCTACCTTAATGGTCGGCACCGGTTTTGGTACAGCGTTTTACCTCTTTTGGGCAAACCGCAGCGGTTCGGTTGCCGCGCAGTCGGTCGTCTCGCATTGGGTCATCAAAGCGGACTGGTGGTTTACAACCCCCGCCGTCATTTTCCAGCCATTGTCCGGCTTATGGATGCTGTATGAACGCGGCTATACCGTTGCCACTATGCTGGAACAAAATTGGATATGGATGACGCTGGCCTTATACATCTTTTCAGGCATTTGCTGGCTGCCTGTTGTCTGGCTGCAAATCCGCATGTCCAAGATTGCCGAAAAAGCGCACAAAGAAAACGCAGACACCATTCCGGAGCCCTACTGGCGTTACGCCAGACGCTGGGAATTGCTGGGCTATCCCGCCTTCTGCGCCACTATTGTGATTTACTTCCTGATGGTGATGAAGCCGATTTAAAGATTTTCAGACGACCTCAGCAACAATATAAAGAAAAACCATGAACATCATCATTTTCGGAGGCAGCGGCTTCATCGGTAGCCGTACCGTTCAAATCCTCAAAGCACAAGGTCACCAAGTTTTCACGCCCGACCGCCGCGCCTTCGATTTTCTTCATCCTGATGAAACCGCCGCACGCCTTTTACTGGAAGGGCAAGATGTCCTCATCAACTGCATTGGAACTATGAGCCGTCATGCCGAAATACTCGAAACCGTACATCACCACACCCCCAAACAGCTCGCCGCATGGGCAAAAGCAGCAGGTATAAAACGCTGGGTGCAACTATCCGCACTGGGTGCCGATCCATCTCAATCCATCAACTTTGTCGGCAGCAAAGGACGTGGCGATGATGCCATTGCTCAAAGCGGCATACCGATTGCCATAGCCAGACCATCCGTCGTTTACGGACGAGGAGGAACCAGTTGCGAGCTATTCATCAAACTAGCCCACCTCCCTTTGCTTCCCTTACTGGAAGCCGGTCGCTTTCATTTGCAGCCCGTACACCTTGCCGATGTTGCCGAAGGTTTGGCAAAACTTACCGTCCAAGCCGACACCGACCATAGCATCATCAATATGGCCGGCAGTCAAACGCTGACTTTGGCGGAATACCTGACCACCATCCGCCAAACCCTGCACCACAAACCGCCGCAACACATCCTACCCGTTCCCCTGCGCCTGATTGACCCAGCACTGCCGTTGGCCAACCTCCTCAGTAATGGCATCATCAGCCGCGACAGCTTTGCCCTGCTCAAGCAAGGCTCATGCGCCAACTATTCTGATTTTGCAGCTTTACTAGGCAGGGAACCATTGGCAGCAGAAAACTTTGCCGGTTACCTATAATTCATTTAACTTTAAAATGACAAAACAAAGGCCATCTGTTATGCAGACGGCCTAAAGCTTTTATAAAATACTTTATTGCAAAACAATTCAGTTCATCAGAAGCTTATTGCTTCTACCTACCCAACTACAAAGGCTGAGCCAAATCGTTTTCCGTGTTGTAGCTGATAAAATCCTGCTCATGAGGGAAAGGAACGACCCGTGCGCGTTGCTGCTGCAACCAGCCGCGTATGCTGCGCATTCCTGAATAAAGGTATGGCACGGTACTTTGCAGGATTTGCGGACGGATAAACATCACGCTGTAATGCGGTCTGGCCGGGGTTTCAACATAAAATGCATTGCACAACGGCGTGCGTTTGGCGATGGTCTCAAACTGGGAAACCAAGTTTTCAGGCAAACGCGGCATATCGCAGGATACGATGAGCAGCCAATCGGCAGTAGCAATTTGCAAATCGTTGGCGGCAGTACATAAGGCGGCTAGAGGGCCGTAATGCTGCCATTGGCGCGCATCCGAGAAAACGTGTGCGCTGCGTTGGGCATAAGATTCAAGGTTGCGGTTGGCACTGATGGCGATATGGCTAACTTGCGGGCGGATTTTTTCGATAACGTGGTCTATCAAGGCTTTGTTGTGCCATTGCACCAACCCTTTATCGACACCTCCCATCCGGCTTCCCTGCCCGCCGGCCAATATCAGTGCAAAAATTTTCATTTTGGTAGTCCTTTGCAAAGCAGAGTATGTAAGTGTTATTCGCGATGTTGTATTTATGGAATAAGTTTTTAAAGGCTTCAGGCCGTCTGAAACCTGATTTTGTGATTTAATTCACTTAAGATGAATTTTATCATAACATGATTTTACATTAAACCCCTGTTTTTTCTTATCATAACCATACAATTATTTTAGACAGGTTGTTTATAGGCCGAAAGAATGATATTTTTATAAGATTATCGGATTAGTCTTCCTGCGTGCTTTATGCGTTTATTCTCCGGATCTTCAGACGGCCTGAGCCTGTCCTCGCGTTTAAAACTACTGACTGTGTTATGGGTCGGCTCGGCTTTTTTATCGATTGCCTTTACCCTGCTGCTTTCTTGGCGTTTGGAAAGCGCGGCCAAAACGATTGAAGATGCGGGCAGCTTGAAAATGCAGGTGTATCGTTTGGCTTATATGGCAAGCGTCCGTACGCCCAATGCGCAAATTGACAACCAAATCAAAGAATTTGAGCGTACGCTGGCCAATGTAACGCAAAGCGATGCCATTCATCCGCTGATTCCGTCACAAATGCCGCTGGCTTACGATTTGATCCAATCGATGCTGTTGATTGATTGGGAATCCAACATCAAGCCTTCTTTGCAACATTACGAGCGGCCGACCCAAATCGGCCTGTACCGTTTTGCCGGCAATATCGAGCTGTTTTTGCAGGCGATGGAAAACGCCAACGAGCAAAATACTTTGTGGCTGCGCCGTTTTCAAATGGCGATGATGCTGATGATTTTAGTGGCTGCCGGCTTGATGATTGTTTGGCATTATTCGTGGATCATTCGGCCGCTGGAAAAATTGCGCGACGGGGTGGAAACCATCAGCGAAGGTCGTTTCGGGGTACAAATCGATACAGACCAAATTCGTGAATTCGCCCAAGTCAGCAAGGGTTTCAACCAAATGAGCCGCCGTCTGAAAACGCTTTATACGGATTTGGAAGGACAGGTTGCCCAACAAACCCAAGACTTGGCCCGGCAAAACCGTGACTTGACCCTGCTCTACCAGACTACGCGCAACCTGCACCAAACCTTTACGCCGCAACAGGCCGCAGAAGAATTTTTGGCTCAGATTCTGCCGGCGTTTTCCGCTTTGGGCGGTACAGTATATCTTTCCGATGAAGAACGCAAACGCTCTGACTTGGCGGCAAGTGTCGGTGAAACCGAAGAGGGAAATCGTGTAGAATTTCCGATCGTTTATCAAGACGAACAGCTCGGCGTACTGACCCTGTATTTTTCAGACGGCCATATGCCTGATGAGCAAGACGAAAAATTGTTGCAGACTTTAAGCGGGCAGCTGGGGATTTCCATCGCCAACAACCGCATGGAACAAGAACGCCGCCTGCTTGCTGTCTTGCAAGAACGCAACTTGATTGCACAAGGTTTGCATGACAGCATTGCACAAGCCCTGACCTTTTTGAATTTGCAGGTGCAAATGTTGGAAAGCGCGTTTGCTTCAAACCAACGCGAGCAGGCAGAAGAAAATATCGGCTTCATTAAAGACGGCGTGCAGGAATGCTACGAAGACGTACGCGAGCTTCTGATGAATTTCCGCACCAAAATCAGTAATAAAGATTTCCCTGAAGCGGTAGAATCGCTGCTGGCGCGTTTTGAACGACAAACCGGTATTCCAGTTGATTTAAAATGGCAGGACGACGGGCAGGCTTTGAATTATGATGAGCATTTGCAAATCATCTTCATCTTGCAGGAAAGCCTGTCCAATATCCGGAAGCACGCGCGTGCGCAACATGTCAGCGTCGAAATTGCTAACCACGGCGATTTTGTCATGACGATTCGGGACGACGGCGCAGGCTTTAATAAAGAACACCTATCAAACCGGCCTTCAGGCGAACATGTCGGCTTGGGTATTATGCAGGAACGGGCCCAACGGATTAACGCAGAATTGGCCATTACATCGCAGATTGGGCAAGGTACGGCGGTTATGCTGACTTTGCCGCAACAAATGAGAACAGCATCATGACGATTAAAATTACCCTTATTGACGACCACACCCTATTTCGCAGCGGCATCAAAGCCCTGCTCTCCCGCCAGCCTGATTTTGAAGTCGTCGGCGAAGCTTCAGACGGCCTGGCCGGCGTAAAAATGGTTGAGCAGCTCAAGCCTGATGTGGTCTTGCTGGACTTGGATATGCCGGTTATGAACGGCCGCGAAGCATTGGCTCAAATTTTAAGTATCAATCCGCAGCTGACCGTCATCATGCTGACTGTTTCTGAAGACAGCGATGATTTGACCGAATGTATGCGTATGGGCGCAAAAGGCTTTTTGCTGAAAAACATCAATGCCGACTTCCTGTTGGAAAGCATTCGCAAAGCCGTCGATGGTGACAATGTCTTTTCTCCGGAAATGACCAGCCGCTTGGTGCAATCACTGATTTCTCCATCTCCTTCCCGCTCAGACCATCTGCTGGCGCAGCTGACCCCGCGCGAAATGGAAATCTTAGGCTACCTTGCCGCCGGACACAGCAATAAAATCATTGCCCGCCATTTGAACTTGGCTGAGTCAACCGTCAAAGTGCATGTGCAGAACCTGTTACGCAAGCTGAATCTAAGCAGCCGCGTTCAAGCTGCGGTTTATGCGGTGCAACACAAAGTACCGCAACCGGAATTGTCTTAAAAAGGCCGTCTGAAACCTTCTTTTTAAAAGGTTTCGGGAAGAGCGTTTATTCGCTATAATCACGCCGATTTGTATGCAGGGTTGTCTGATTCTTTCAGACGGCCTTTTTATTTGATTTCTCACTGATTTAAAACAACATGTCCGAAAACATTCCAGAAAATACCCCCGAAAATACTGTTCCTGAAGAACACAAACGCAGCATCCGCAGTTTCGTCTTGCGCCAAGGCCATATGACCGCAGCCCAACAGCGCGCCATCGATACGATGTGGCCGCAATTTGGTGTGGACTTCCAAGAAGCTCCTTTGGATTTGAACCGCGCATTCGGACGGGACAATCCTAAAGTTTTGGAAATCGGTTTCGGTATGGGCGTCGCGACAGTGGAAATCGCCAAACATCTGCCCGATACCGACTTTTTAGCGATTGATGTTCACGGCCCGGGCGTGGGCAATATCTTGAAGCTGATTGAGGAAGAACACATTTCCAATATCCGCGTAATGCGTCATGATGCGGTGGAAGTGGTGGAAAAGATGCTGGAAGACGGTTCTTTAGACGGCATTCATATTTTCTTCCCTGACCCGTGGCACAAAAAGCGCCACAATAAACGCCGCTTGGTACAAGTGCCGTTTGTTGAAAAGCTGCTGCCCAAACTCAAAAGCGGCGGCTATGTCCATATGGCGACCGACTGGGAAGAATACGCCGTGCAAATGCTAGAGGTTTTGAGCAGTTTCGACGCTTTGCAAAACACGGCTGCCGATTACGCCCCTACACCTGATTATCGCCCTGAAACCAAATTTGAAGCTCGAGGCAAACGATTGGGTCATGGCGTTTGGGACTTGGTGTTCCGTAAGAAATAAAGCCAAACATAAAACACAAGGCCGTCTGAAAAATTTCAGACGGCCTTTTATCTTATTGATTAAGCCAAGAAAAGTTTATAAGCCGGATTATCGGTTTCTTCTTTATAAACATAACCCAAGCTCTCCAAAAAATCGGTAAAGGCTTCATTGTCGCTTTCAGGTACATCGATACCGACCAAAATACGGCCGTAGTCCGCACCATGATTGCGATAATGGAACAAAGTGATATTCCATTCGGCGCGCATATGGTTCAAGAAACGGGACAATGCGCCGGGGCGTTCCGGAAATTCAAAGCTGACCAAACGTTCACTGGATACTTTTTCCGTCCGTCCCCCGACCATATAACGGATATGGATTTTGGCGATTTCGTCATTGGTCAGGTCAACATTCGGCAAGCCTGCGTCAGCCAGTTGTTTGCTGATGACGGCCAAGTCTTGCGCACCGGCAGTTTGCAGACCGACAAAAATATGAGCATTGTTGTCGTTGCCGTAGCGATAGTTGAACTCGGTAATATTCCGACTACCCAAGACATTGATAAACTTGAGGAAGCTGCCTTTTTCTTCAGGAATGGTAACGGCAAAAATACCTTCGTTGCCCTCGCCCAGCTCACTGCGTTCTGAAACATGGCGCAGGCGGTGGAAGTTCATGTTGGCGCCACTGGTTACAGCAACCAAGTTTTGGCCTTGGATATTGTTTTTCGCAACATAAGCCTTCAGGCCGGCAAGGGCCAATGCACCCGCAGGCTCAGTAATACTGCGCGTATCGTCAAAAATATCTTTAATCGCGCCGCACAACATATCCGTATTGACCGTAATAATTTCGTCCAACAGCTCTTTACACAAGCGGAAGGTTTCCTCGCCCACCACTTTAACAGCCGTGCCGTCTGAAAACAGGCCAACATCTTTCAAATGTACGATTTCCCCTGCCTCAACCGATTGCTTCATACAGCAAGAATCATCGGTTTGCACGCCAATGACTTTAATTTCAGGGCAAACCTGTTTAATAAACGCCGCCACGCCTGCTGCCAAACCGCCGCCGCCAATCGGGACAAAAATCGCATTGATATTGCGGTGTTGACGGAGGATTTCCATGCCGATGGTTCCCTGACCCGCAATCACATCAGGATCATCAAACGGCGCGATATAGGTCAGTTTTTCCTTTTCTGCCAACTCCATCGCATAATCATAGGCATCGTTGTAAGACACACCTTTCAATACCACTTCACCGCCACGGCTCTTTACCGCATCAATTTTGATTTTCGGCGTAGTTTCCGGCATTACGATGACGGCGCGGCAACCCAAATATTGCGCCGATAAAGCCACACCCTGCGCATGGTTGCCCGCGCTGGCAGCGATCACGCCGCAATCCAAGGCTTCTTTCGGCAGCTTCGCCATTTTGTTGTACGCGCCGCGAATTTTGAACGAAAACACCGGCTGCAAATCTTCGCGCTTGAGCAAAGTCTGATTGTTCAGACGGCCTGACAAACTGCGTGCCAAATCCAAAGGCGTTTCTACGGCCACATCATAAACGGAAGCGGTCAAAATACGGGTTAGATAATCGGAAAGAGGAAGGGAATGGTTCATGGTATTTTAGTGTTCGGAAATAAATTGCAATTCGGTCAAATCGACCGGAGGAAAAAGTTAAAACCATACCCCTGAGGCCGTCTGAAGGCAAGAAAAATCTTAGCAAAGCCTAAATGAGACGGTATAATGTCCGCTTAATATCTATTTAATATGCCAAACTGTTTACCTAATAACAGTGTCCACTCATATTCAAATCCACAAATAATGATGAAAAAAACGCTACTTAGCTTAATTTTTGCTGCCCTCCTGAATACTCATGCCCTTGCTGCCGACCTGGTTGCATCCACACCTGCCGTACAAAGCGAGGCTCAAACGCAGCCGCTGCTGCACAGCATCAACAGCCCGACAACGCCGCCGGAAATTGCAGCGACTGCCTATATCGTTACCGACCTGCACAGCAAGCAAACCTTGGTATCCAACAATGCCGACACGCCTATCGAGCCTGCCGCGTTGACGCAAATGATGACCGCCTACCTTGCCTTTAAAGCACTGGAAAACGGTACGCTTGAGGCAGGACAAATGTTGACCGTTTCCAATGCTGCATGGAAAGTCGAAGGTTCGCGCATGTTCCTCGATCCCAAAGTTCCTGTCAGCGTCAGCTCCTTGATTAAGGGTACAACCATCCAATCGGCCAACGATGCCGCCATTACCCTTGCTGAAGCCCTTGGCAACGGCTCTATCGACGAATTCGTCAAACAAATGAATGAAGAAGCCAAACGCTTGGGCATGAAGCACACCCACTTCAACAACCCGACCGGTATTTCTTCTAACGGCCATGTTTCAACCGTTGGCGACCTTGCCATCTTGGCTGCCGCGCTCATCAATGACTATCCAAAATATTATCCTTTATTTGCAAACAAATCTTTCAAATACAATAATATCGAGCAGCCCAACCGCAATCTCCTGCTCTATCGCGACAGCAGTATCGACGGTTTGAAAACCGGCTATAGCGAAGGCGCAGGCTACCATCTCGCCGCTTCCAGCAAACGCAACAACCGCCGTATTGTTTCCATTCTTGCCGGTGCCGAATCCACCGAAGCGCGCGCCAGCGAAAGCAGCAAACTGCTCAACTGGTCATTGCAGGCATTTGATACGCCTAAACTTTACAACGGCGGAGAAGTGATTTCCCAAGTCAAAGTTTACAAAGGCAGCACCAAAGCCGTAGATATCGGTTTCTTGGACGATGTTTACATTACCATTCCTCACGATACCGGCAAAAACGTCAAACCAATCTTAGAAACGCTTCAGCCCGTCCTCGCCCCGATTGAAAAAGGCCAAGTATTGGGCAAGCTGAAAGTCATGAAAGACGGTAAAATTATTGCCGAAAAAGACGTCGTCGCCCTGACCGGCGTGGAAGAAGGCAGCTGGTTGCGCCGTATGTGGGACGCGATTGTGTTGTGGTTTAAAGGATTATTCAGTTAATCCTCTTTCTATCAAAACATAAATAAAGGCCGTCTGAAATCTATTTTCCAGATTTCAGACGGCCTTTATTCAGCCTAAAAGACAGCTAATTAGATAATTCCAGCGTTGGCGGTAGATGCTGTGTCATCGTGAACATTAGCCGTATCGACAGACGAGTAGCTCATGCGCTCAGTATGCGTATTGACGGCTGACAAATTATTGATATTGCCGTTGCCTGACAACCTGCCCATCAACTCTTGCAAGCTCAATGTACCTTTATCGAAACGGAAAGTATCAATCACGGCATCGTTAGTGTTACCGGAAACGAATTGGTCATTGATGGTTATGCTGTCCCCTTCTGATCCCTTGATGGTAATTTTCCAATCGATATTGCCTCGAACATCAGTAATGGCATCAATATGCAGGTCATTAACAGAAATATTTTGGCCAAATTGCAGTGCATTATGTTCGCCCACATTATCGACAATCGTATCCTTACCTTCTCCAAGGCTGAAAACATAAGTATCGGCACCCTTGCCGCCTACCAAGTAATCGGTTCCTTGTCCGCCGAACAAAACGTCGTTACCATCGCCGCCATTCAAACGGTCATTGCCACTTTCGCCCCATAGGGTATCATTACCATTTTCCCCATAGATAGAGTCATTACCCATACCGCCATTGAGACGATCGTCTCCATCATAACCGGAAATGATGTCATTACCTGAATCGCCGTTAATCATATCATGGCCCAAACCGCCTCTGATACGGTCATTACCATCGCCGCCACTGACAAGAGCATGGCTGCTGTCTGTAATTGTGATGATATTATCAGCACCTAAATGATTCGCAGCTTGAGTAAGACTGTGATCATCTACTTCCGCTACATTTTTTGCAGAAGTATTTTCTGCTACCGAAAGGCTATGATTATTTTCGATGGTTAATGTAGTCTCGTTTGCAGGCTCCGGAATATTGCCTTCTTTAGGATTACGGGTTTTGGTAATTTCTTGATCGGAAAGATTATTCACAATAGTGTTATTTTCAATTTTGATATTGTTGAGTTCTCCCAAAATATCTTTTTTGGGAGTAGCATAATCCCTGCCTTCTTCCAAATCGATAGAACCTTTAACACGACCATATGTGTCCGCATTAGTCCCATTGTTTACCAGTAAGTTATCGTGAACGGAAATACCCGTATCATTGAAATCAAAATTATGGCTGTTTTTGAATACAGTGTTTAAGCGTACGCCACCCCAATTGGCATTATCTTTAATAAGGTTATTGGCTACTTCATGACCTTTGCCGCCAAAGATACCAATACCTGCCGCACGCCAGCCTAATTCAACGGTATTGTTTAAAAAGTGGTTATTTTCAGCAACATGGGCATTGGTATTCTCATGATGACTTGACCATGTTGCTAAGCCATCATCACCATTGCCGCGGATATTGGAATTGATAACGGTGGAATTGCTGGTACCTTGGGCAAAGTTAACGCCGTCTGCAAAGTTATTACGAATAGTGGCATTGGAGATAGTCAAACCATCAGTGTAATTTAAAGGTTGTTTTTAGAATAATCCCCAATCCATACGCCAGCTTCAAAATGTTCAATTTTAATATCGTGAATAGAAGAGCTAGTACCTAAAGTTCCAGATATCCCTTTGTAATTGGCTTTCTCATCATATCTTGAGTTCAGATTTGAATCCATGGAGAGATTGCCCAAATCTATATTGTTACTACCGGGTTCAAAAGTAATACCACCGCCACCGCTCGCATAACCCTTATCATCGTATTTAGCAGCTTCTGTATTCAAAAAATGTAACTTAGTGTGCCATTGCCCTGCACCGGTAATCTTAATGCCATCAGGAACATAAAGAGAAATCGGTCGTGAAAAATCAAATTGACCTTCAGGAATGTAAACAGATTTTTTAGACGCTTTGGCAGATTCAATCGCAGCCATGAATGCTTGGTAATCATCCGAGCCGTCATTGGCAATTGCGCCGAAATCAGTAATGCTGACACTGTTTTCAGGCTGTCTAATGGTATCCGGTGCCTTTTCCAAATCAACCAAGTCAATGCCTACGGGTGTGCTGTCAAGATTAGTGATGGTAACTGTATCTCCTTTATTGATATGGGCATCTTTAAATAATTGGCTGACTTCGTCAAATTGGAAGCGGGCAAGCCTATCTGCCGCAGGCGTATCATGAACTTTAATATCGTCATTCGGATGATATGTATAGTTATCCAAATATTGCCAGTTAGATTTGGAAGACAAATCCAAAGTACCGATCACTGTATTATTGACTTTGACTTCTACTTTACCGCTTTCACCGTCAGGAACGGTATAACGGATGGTTACGGCATTGGCATCTGCTTGTGCAATAAATGACACAGATGCATTAGTCGGCAAATCAACATATGCCTGACCGCTTGCTTCACGGGCAGTTGCGCGTTCTGCTTCTGAAGAAGAGGCATTTTTAACAACGCCGTTTTTCAGTTCACTTTGTTCTGCCTCATAAGTCGTATAGCCAAGTTTTGCACCATATTGAGAGGCATCGGGCACTGCTGTTTTAATGTTTACCATTTAATATATTCCTTCAAAAATGTCGTAATATTGAATTATTCTTTTTCAAAAAGCTTTTATTAGTCATAATTTTGGCATAAAAGTTCAATATACTATTGTTTAATTTTGAAAAGAAAATGCCGTCTGAAAATATAGAAATTTTCAGACGGCATCTCAATGCCTTATTAGATCGTTAGTAAAGATTTAAGCCATACTTTTTCTCCAGATAGCTTTCAATTGCCTGTTTATATTCAGATGTATCATTCAATCAAATGATTTATATAGATATTTTCTTCTAGCAAGTACATACTATCTAGAACCTTAATTTACTGCGACTTATCTTTTTGCCATGCTTTGTATGAACGAATGGCTAAAATCAGGCAGGCAATCCAAATTATGCCTAAAAAGCCCCAAACACCGGTTGCGCCAAACTCATTAAATAACCAAGCCACCGCTCGGCCTTTACGAGAAGCATGTTCAGTGTCGACAACATTTACAGCGTCTCCAAGCGTAATGTACCAGCCCAGTATAGGCAACACGATTAGCGCAAGCAGGTTTTGTAGTAGTTTTTTAAGATGTGCATTCATATTGTTTCCTTACAAAACTCCTTTTTTCTCCAGATAGCTTTCGTAATCGCCCAAGTAGTGTTCATATCCGCCTTTACCATCCAATTCGATGATTTGGGTAGCCAGCGAAGATACAAACTGACGGTCGTGCGATACAAAAATCAGCGTGCCGTTGTATTTTTCCAGCGCCATGTTCAAGGATTCGATACTTTCCATGTCCATGTGGTTGGTCGGTTCGTCCATGACCAAGACATTGGGTTTCAACAGCAACAGTTTGCCGTAAAGCATACGGCCTTTCTCGCCACCGGAGAGAACCTTCACTTTTTTCACGACATCATTGCTGCCGAAGAGCAAGCGGCCCAAAGTGCCGCGGATGACTTGTTCGTCATCGCCTTCTTGACCCCATTGGCGCATCCATTCGCTCAGGTCCATATCGACGTCGAAGTCGTTTTCATGGTCTTGCGGGTAGTAGCCGACACTGGCTTTTTCCGCCCATTTGATGGTGCCTTCGTCCGGCAACAGGCCGTCTGAATATTCGGGGTTGTACGCGCCTGCCAAGAGTTTCAGCAAGGTAGATTTACCTGCGCCGTTCGGTCCGATGATGGCGAGGCGTTGGCCTGCTTCAAGGATGAAGTTCAGGTTTTTAAACAACTGGGTTTCAAAACGTTTGGCCAGTTTTTCAACTTCCACAGCCTGACGGTGCAACTTGGCTTTTTCGTCGGCTTCAAAACGGATATATGGGTTTTGACGGGTAGAAGGTTTGACTTCGACCATCTCCGATTTGATTTTGTCTGCCTGTTTCAGACGGCTGGTTGCCTGACGGGCTTTGGATTTGTTGGCAGAGAACCGGGCGACGAACTCTTGCAGCTCTTGCAGTTTTTCTTTGCCTTGGCGTTGTCTTTCAGAGCGCGCTCACGCGATTGGGCAGAAGCGAGCATATAGTCGTCGTAGTTGCCCGGATAGATGGTGATGGTGTTGTAGTCCAAATCCGCCATGTGGGTGCAGACTTCGTTCAAGAAGTGACGGTCGTGCGAGATGATAATCATGGTGGAGTCGTATTGATTCAACACGCCTTCCAGCCAGCGGATGGTATTAATGTCCAAGTTATTGGTCGGTTCGTCCAAGAGCAATACATCTGGTTTGGAGAACAGTGCTTGCGCCAGCAATACGCGCAATTTGAAGCCCGGGGCGACTTCTGCCATGGTCGCATTGTGCAAATCTTCGGAAATGCCCACGCCGCTCAATAATTCGGCAGCACGCGCTTCGGCAGTGTAGCCATCGTATTCGGCGAACTTGGCTTCCAGTTCGGCAGCTTTCATATAGTCGTCTTCGGTGGCTTCGGGATTGGCGTAAATCGCATCACGCTCGGTCATCGCCGCCCACATTTCTGTGTGCCCCATCATCACCACGTCCAGCACGCGCATGTCTTCGTAGGCAAACTGGTCTTGACGCAATTTACCCAAACGCACGCCGTTTTCAATCGCTACTTCGCCGGCAGTCTGTTCCAAATCGCCGCCGAGGATTTTCATGAAGGTGGATTTGCCTGAACCGTTGGCGCCGATCAAGCCGTAACGGTTGCCTTCGCCGAATTTGACGGATACGTTTTCAAACAGCGGCTTTGCGCCGAACTGCATGGTGATGCCGTTGGTAGAAATCATTATTCGTAAAACCTTTATAAATAGAATGTTATAATCGGACGCGATTGTAGCATATTTTTGCAAAGACCTCAGGATTGAGGCCATGGCAAATGTGCCCAATACCGATACAAGATGAAAACAGGCAACGCTTCACGCAAAAATGCGTTGTAGCAGCATTTCAGGCCGTCTGAAACAGAGAAACGATATGGAAACGCACAAAATCTATTACGCCGTGATTATTTTAGTATGCGCCGCTTCCATGCTGCTCAGCCCGTTTTTCTATATCCGCCGCACGCGCTCAGGCGCCGAATTGCGGCGCGCGCCTAGACAGTGGAAACCCATCCTCTTCGCCAACATCATCATGATTGCGGCTTTGTTTGTTTGGTGGAAATGGTTTTAAGGAAAAATAAAAATGAACAAAATCTGGATCAGCACATTACTGCTCGCTTTGACAACTGCGGTTTCCGCCGCACCTATTTTTGAATGTACCGATTCTGCCGGCCGCAAAGTCTATACCCAAGCCGGCGGCAAAAACTGCAAAGCCAGCAATATCGGCAAACCGTCCGTATATACTTCTGCGCCTGTTTCAACACCGGCAACGCTGACTTCCCCAAGCAAAGCCGAGCAGGCGGAAGAAGCTGTCGCCCCGGTCAATCCGGCTGACGTCGGCGCGGCCAAGCGTGCTTTAGATACTGCCAAGAAAAATTTGGAAGAAGGCAAAAAAGTACGTTATGGCAATGAACGCAACTATGCCCGCTATCTCGAACGGATCAACGGTTTGGAAAAAGCCGTCCGCTCGGCCCAGGAAAACTATGACGCGGCGCAACGCCAGCCTGCATCTCAAGATCCTGTTGCCTATTGATCCTTACCACACCAGCAAGGCCGTCTGAAATTTGGTTTTCAGACGGCCTTTTCAGCTTTTCAATATAACAAAATCGTCTTTATACCAAACAAAGCATTCTTTCCAGTTTTCAGACGGCCTTGTTAAAGTAAGCATGTATTAAATTCTGACGGTTGCCATTATGTTGTTACTCAAAACGCCTTCTGTATTGCCGGGTTTCAAACTCAGCCTGGGTTTGACAGTTTTATGCCTGTCGCTTTTGGTGGTTTTGCCGTTTGCGATGATGGCGGCCAAAGCAGCGGAAATCGGCTGGAGCGGATTTTGGAACACGATTACCGAACCCAATGTCTTGGCGGCCGTCTGGCTGAGTTTGCGGATGTCGTTTTATGCGATGTTGACCAATATCGTGTTCGGCACGCTGGTTGCCTGGGTATTGGTGCGCTATGAATTTCCAGGCAAAGGATTAGTAAACGCTTTGGTCGATTTGCCGTTTGCACTACCGACGGCGGTAACAGGCATTGCGTTGGCAACCCTATACGCCCCCAATGGCTGGATAGGCCGTTTTTTCGAGCCTTTGGGCATCAAAATCGCCTTTACGCCCATCGGCATTTGGATTGCGCTGATTGTCGTCAGCCTGCCCTTTATCGTCCGCGCCGTGCAGCCGGTATTGGAAGAATTGTCGGGCGAGTATGAAGAAGCGGCGGCGACTTTAGGCGCAAGCCGTTGGACTACGTTCCGCCGCGTCCTCTTGCCTGAAATCACGCCGGCCCTGTTGACCGGCGCAGGCATGATGTTTGCCCGCTCTACCGGCGAATACGGATCGGTCATTTTTATCGCGGGCAATATTCCAATGGTGTCTGAAATTCTGCCCTTGATTATTACCGGCAAACTGGAGCAATACGATGCTCAGGGCGCGTCAGCCGTTGCTCTGTTTATGCTGATGATTTCGTTTGTCATCCTGCTGATTTTAAACATTATGCAATGGACTTTGAGCCGCCGCGCCGGAGCGAGGGTTTAACAAACAACAGGCCGTCTGAAACATCAAGCAACATTTTTCAGACGGCCTAAACGGATACAAGAATAAATAGAGACTACCCTACCATGAAAACCCATTCCACTAATCCAAACTTGAGCGAACCGCGTTGGCTGCGCGTATTGCTGACTGCTACCGCCTTGGGCTTTCTGCTGCTGATGCTGGTCGTGCCTTTGGTTGCCGTATTCTATGAGGCCTTAAAAGGCGGTTGGGATTTATACCTGCAATCCTTGACCGATCCCGAGGCATGGTCTGCCATCAAATTGACGCTGATTACCGCGCTGATTATCGTTCCCGTCAATGCCGTATTGGGCGTGGCGATGGCGTGGCTGCTGACCCGTTTCGACTTCCGCGGCAAGCAGTTGCTGACTACCCTGCTCGATTTGCCGTTTTCCGTATCGCCCGTGGTTGCCGGTTTGATGTTCGTCTTATTGTTCGGCGCGCACACGGCATTGGGCGGCTGGCTCGAAGCACAAGGCATACAGATTATCTTCGCCATCCCGGGCATTATTTTGGCGACCTTATTCGTTACCTTCCCCTTTGTCGCACGCGAAATCATTCCTTTAATGCAGGCGCAGGGAGACAGCGAAGAACAGGCCGCGCTGATTCTCGGCGCAAACGGCTGGCAGATGTTTTGGCGCGTTACCCTGCCCAACATCAAATGGGCGCTGCTCTACGGCATCATCCTCACCAACGCCCGCGCGATGGGCGAATTCGGCGCAGTCAGCGTGGTATCGGGACACATCCGCGGCGAAACCAACACCATCCCGCTTTTGGTCGAAATCTTCTACAACGAATACAACTTTACCGGCGCATT
Organism: Neisseria flavescens; assembly: GCF_001618065.1. GTDB lineage: Bacteria > Pseudomonadota > Gammaproteobacteria > Burkholderiales > Neisseriaceae > Neisseria > Neisseria flavescens_A. The sequence goes on along the minus strand of NZ_LAEI01000045.1, from coordinate 103,692 downwards.
CGCCCTCTCCGGCGTATTGGCACTTTTAGCCTTGGCCACCTTGCTGGTGCAAAACATCATCACAAAATTACAAGATAAAAAACTCGCCGCCGCCGAAAGGAACGCAGCATGAGCATCACTATTCAAAACTTAAACAAACACTTCGGAGCGTTCCACGCGCTGAAAAACATCAACCTCAACGTCCCCACCGGCAAACTCGTTTCCCTGCTCGGCCCTTCCGGCTGCGGCAAAACCACGCTCCTGCGCATTATCGCCGGACTGGAAAACGCCGACGGCGGCCAAATTCTCTTTGACGGGCAAGACGTAACCGCCAAGCATGTGCGCGAGCGCAAAGTCGGCTTCGTATTCCAACACTACGCCCTCTTCCGCCACATGAACGTGTTTGACAACGTCGCCTTCGGTTTGACCGTATTGCCCAAGTCCGAACGCCCATCCAAAGAACAAATCCGCACCAAAGTCGAAGAATTGCTCAAACTCGTGCAGCTCTCCCACCTCGCCAAATCCTATCCGCACCAGCTCTCCGGCGGCCAACGCCAACGCATCGCCCTCGCCCGCGCCCTCGCTGTCGAACCCAAACTCCTGCTCTTGGATGAACCCTTCGGCGCGCTGGATGCCAAAGTACGCAAAGAATTGCGCACCTGGCTGCGCGACATCCATCACAACCTAGGCGTAACCAGCATTCTGGTGACGCACGACCAAGAAGAAGCCCTTGAAGTTTCCGACGAAATTGTCGTCATGAACCACGGCAAAATCGAGCAAACCGGCAGTGCCGAAGCCATTTACCGCAAACCTGAAAACGCCTTCGTTACCGAATTTCTCGGCGAAACCGACGCCTTCGAAGGCAGAATCGAAAAAGGCATCTGGCATTACAACGGCTTCGCGTGGAAATTGGACGCGCACTACAAATGGCAGGAACAAACCGCTATCGGCTATATCCGCCCGCATGAATGGCAGCTTGCCGCCGAACATGAAACACCGATGATTCGTGCCAAAATCGAAAAAATCCACGCCGTCGGCGCATTGACGCATATTTTGGTAAAACACGACAAACAGGACGTACATATCACGCTGGCTGGCAGCGATGCCGCACATTACCAAATCACCGAAGGCAAAGAATTGAAGCTGATTCCGAAACAGGTTTATGTCTTTTCTCAAAACGAACTGATTGAATATTCGATTTGAGACTAAATCATAAGGCCGTCTGAAAATCTGCTTTCAGACGGCCTTTTATCTTATTAAACCTGCCAATCAATCGGCTCTAAACCATGCACCTGCAAATAAGCGTTTGCCTGCGAAAAATGTTTGCAGCCGAAAAAGCCACGATACGCCGACAAGGGAGAAGGATGCGGCGCGGTCAATACCAAATGACGGTTGCGGTCGATAAACGCGCCTTTCTTCTGTGCATGGCTGCCCCACAGCATAAAGACTAAATGCTCGCGTTCCTTATCCAATTGTCGGATGACTTCATCGGTAAACGCCTCCCAACCGAAGGTCGCATGGGAATGCGCTGAACCGGCACGGACAGTCAACACCGTGTTCAACAGCAACACGCCCTGTTCCGCCCAATGCTGCAAATAGCCGTGTTGCGGAATCTGAAAATCCTCAATATCCGTCGCCAACTCTTTATAAATATTGACCAGCGACGGCGGCACCGCAATTTCAGGTTGCACGGAAAACGCCAAACCATGCGCCTGACCTGCACCGTGATACGGGTCTTGCCCCAAAATCACTACCTTTACATTTCCGAATTCAGTCGTCCGAAAGGCATTGAATACATCGCGCTCGGGCGGATAAACGGTTATCCCCGTCTGCCTTTCATGGCGCACCTTCTCCAAAATCGTTTGGAAATACGCCTTTTCTTTTTCTGCACCAATTGCCTCATGCCAAGTTTGCATTATTCACCGCTCCGTATTTGAATGGACTTATTATAAAGGATATGCCGCATAATGATATGGTTTGTTGTCGCCGCCGGACTGAAGATTATCGACAGCAACAAGCCTAAAGCGTCATAATAGTGTTCTGACTCAGGCCGTCTGAAAACCCAATACGGCTTTTCAGACGGCCTTTTTATATCGTTCGATTTTTATATGAATACACAAACCATCAAAACCTATCTTGTCGGCGGCGCCGTCCGCGACCATCTGTTGGGCCTGCCCGTCAAAGACCGCGATTGGGTAGTCATCGGTGCAGATGCGCAAACCATGTTGGCTAAAGGCTATCAACCTGTCGGCAAGGATTTCCCTGTCTTTCTCCATCCGGACAGCCACGAAGAATACGCCCTCGCCCGTACCGAGCGCAAAACCGCCAAAGGCTATGCCGGATTCAGCTTTCATGCCGATAAAGACGTTACGCTGGAACAAGACCTAATGCGTCGCGACCTGACCATCAATGCCATGGCTCAGGATTCAGACGGCACGATCATCGATCCCTTTGGCGGACAACAAGATTTGGCGGCCGGCATCCTGCGCCACGTTTCGCCTGCCTTTGCCGAAGACCCCGTAAGGATTTTGCGTATCGCCCGTTTTGCTGCGCGTTATGGTTTTCAAATTGCCGATGAAACCATGTCGCTGATGCGGCAAATGGTAGAAAACGGCGAGGCGGATGCCTTGATTGCCGAACGCGTCTGGCAGGAATTGGCCAAAGGCTTGATGGAGAAAAATCCGCGCCGAATGATTGAAGTTTTGCGCGAATGCGGCGCACTCAAAGTTTTACTGCCCGAAGTCGATGCCCTCTTCGGCGTACCGCAACGTGCCGACTATCATCCCGAAATCGACAGCGGTATTCATACCCTGATGGTTGTACAACGAGCCGCCGAGATGAACCTGTCCCTCGCCGAACGCTATGCCGCCTTATTGCACGACTTGGGCAAGGCAAAAAACACCGGCCGATATCCTACCGAAACACTACGGACACGACGTCAACGGCGTCGAACCCGTCCGCGAAGTCAATCAACGCCTGCGCGCACCCAAACACTGCGCCGAGCTTGCCGAACTTGTCTGCCGTTGGCACATCATGCTCCATCAAGTCGGGCAGTTCAAAAGCAAAACCATTTTGAATGTTTTGAAAAAAACCGACGCATTCCGCCGCCCCGAACGTTTTCAGACGGCCTTAAACGTCTGCGTGGCCGACAAACAAGGCCGTCTGAACCTTGAAGACACCCCCTATCCGCAACGCGAACACTGGCTGGCCTTACTTAAGGCCGCCAACCAAGTAGATGCAGGCAAAATTGCCGCCGAGTGCCGCGCACAAGGAAAAGCCCATTTAATTGCCGAACAAATCGATCATGCATGCTTGGCGCAAATTAAGCCGCTGCAAAAAGCGTATCAGGCCGAAAAAATAGGAGGCTATTGATGGCATCTTCGCGTTATAAAATCGAGCGCATGCCCAACGGTATTGCCGTATCTGCGCGTGTTGTACATGACTCGCAGGAAATCGGTTTTACCGCGGTATTTCTTATGTTTTCCTTTGCTCTTACATGCATCGCGCCGTTTTACCTTGAAGAGCACTATTTCATTAATTTAGAAGCCATTCTCATCCCTTTACTTTTTACTTTCTACTTAGTGGGTTCACTTGTTTACGGCCTTCTTTGGCAACTTTTCGGACGTGAAAACATCAAGATCCGTAACCATACGCTGTCTCATGGTTATACCTTGTTCTCCATTGGGCGTTGGCGTAGTTTCCCATTGTCAGAAATCTCCGAATGGCATTCTCGTGACCATATTCCCAAAGCTCCTATTGCACAAGGAAGGAAACAGAGGTTGCCAAACGAAAACCTATACCAAAATGGTATGAAACGAAAAATTCACAATATTCCCAATATTTTACGTATCCAAAAATGTGTACAAGGTGCATGGTCTTTCGATTATCAGGGAAAAACCATACGTATCGGCGATTTTTTTGATAGCCGCGATTTTCAGGCAGTCAATATTGAATTGAACAGATTTATCCCCACATCCGCCAAAGCCCGTCAACTTAAAGACATCCTTTAAAACAGCCACCACGATATCCGCTATAATCCGCACCTTGACCATCTTATTTCAACAATAAAATCATGACTATCCAGACCGATTTACTTTACGAAAAAATCAGCAATGAAGATTATCAACGTCTCATTGCCAAACACAGCGAATCTTTCAGCGACGGCGAAATCTGCCTATTGAATGAGATTTTGGAAAAATTTGAATTTGATGTCGTACAGGAACAAGCATTGGCGCAAGCTGTGATGCAGCAGGTGCGCTTCGATCCAAACGACTACCATATCGACAGCGACGATGAAGACACAACCGGTATCTGTCCGCACTGCATCAATCCGCCCATGCCACCCCTGCGCGATTATTTGGTTTGGCGCGAAACACGCGGCTGAAAATTTTCCTAATCGATTTTGATAAGTTATTAACCATTCGTTATCGAAAAAGGCCGTCTGAACAGGTGTCATCGTTACATTTGTTCAGACGGCCTTTTGTAAATAAATGTTCATGACTAGGATAAATCAGTATAATCTGCGCCGTTTGAATTTTATTCGGAGCTTTTATGAATCAGCTTAAAACGGCGGTAGCCGGTGCGCAGATTTTGTTTGTCGCATTCGGTGCCATGGTGCTTGTGCCGCTTCTGACGGGCCTGAACCCGGCTTTGGCATTATTGGGCGCAGGCTTGGGCACTTTGTTGTTCCAATTGGTTACCAAACGTAAAGTGCCGATTTTCCTCGGCTCTTCTTTTGCCTTTATTGCACCGATTATCTACTCCATCGGCGAATGGGGTCTGCCTTCTACCATGTTCGGTCTGTTTGCAGCCGGTTTCATGTACTTTGTCTTTGCCGCGTTGATCAGATGGCGCGGTCTGGATGCGGTACACAAGCTGTTGCCGCCCGTGGTTATCGGTCCGGTGATTATGGTAATCGGTTTGTCCGTGGCCGCTGCAGCCAGTAGCATGGCCATGGGTCAGGCAGATGGAAAACAGGTCATCGACTATATCGACTCGCTGATTCTCTCCGGCTTTACCTTTGCAATAACCGTCATTGTTTCTGTCTTCGGCAGCAAAATGATGAAGCTGATTCCGATTTTGATCGGCGTGGCTTCCGGTTATGTATTGGCTCTAATCATGGGCTTGGTCGATACCAGTGCCATCATCAACGCTCCTTGGTTTGCGGTCCCTCATTTTGAAACGCCTCAAGTCAACTGGCAGGCAGCCTTGTTTATGTTGCCCGTTGCCATCGCCCCGGCCATCGAACACATCGGCGGCATTATGGCCATCGGTAATGTAACCGGCAAAAACTACACCAAAGACCCTGGCTTGGACAAAACCCTCGCCGGCGACGGCCTGGGCGTATGCGTGGCCGGTTTGATTGGCGGCCCTCCTGTGACCACTTACGGCGAAGTAACCGGCGCGGTGATGATTACCAAAAACAGCAACCCCGTCATCATGACTTGGGCGGCTATTTTTGCGATTTTCATGGCATTTTTCGGTAAGTTCAACGCGTTTTTGGCTTCGATTCCCATGCCGGTTATGGGCGGCATTATGTTGCTGCTGTTCGGTACAATCGCCTCTTTGGGCATCAAAACATTGATTGATGCGAAAGTCGATTTGATGCAGCCGAAAAATCTGGTTATCGTCAGCTCCGTATTGACGACCGGTATCGGCGGCATGATTATCAAAGTAGGTACTTTGAGCTTCGCCGGTGTAGGTTTATGTGCCGTATTGGCCATTATCCTGAACTGCGTTTTGCCCAATACAAAATCAGAAGAAGCATAAATAGCTGGTTCATAAACTCAAAGGTCGTCTGAAAATGAGATTTCAGACGGCCTTTTTATTACGCTTTATACAATGAAAAATGCCGGAGACTTAACCATCTCCGGCATTTTTGAATAAGGTGGCGAGCCGAACCCCCGGCACTGGCTCATCAGAGTGGGCTGCTGGCTTCCGCCCCTGACCCGGTGTTCCGAATTACCATGCGGGGAGACCCGCCATAGAAGAAACGCATTATAGCGGTTTTACAGAAAAACTCAAGCGATAAAATCTCTCAGGCCGTCTGAAAACCATTTACACGACAAGATTGTAAACAATATTACCTAGTTGCAAATCATTCCCATTGAAATGTTTATTGTCTTTTCCATTGAAAAATATCGAAAATTACACTACATTAACACCTTACGCCATCAAGAAGAAATTGCATTTTTCAGATGGCCTTTAATATAAAAACATTACATCCATCAACGGAACACGACCATGACCACGACTACTGCCCCTCAGCGTATTCGAGAAATTCCCTATAACTATACTTCTTATACCGACCGCGAAATCGTCATCCGACTGTTGGGCAACGAAGCGTGGCAAATCCTGCAAGACCTGCGCGGTCAACGCAAAACAGGACGTTCGGCACGAATGCTGTTTGAAGTATTGGGCGATATTTGGGTGGTCGTGCGCAATCCGTATCTGGTCGATGACTTGCTGGAGCACCCAAAACGCCGCGCCGCGTTGGTACGCGAAATGCGCCACCGCTTAAATGAAATCCGCAAACGCCGCGATGATAATCGGCAAGTGGATGTCTTGGTTGCCGCAGCAGAAAAAGCAGTCAAGCGTTTTGATAGCAGTTTTGATGAAACCATCCAAAAACGCCATCTAATTTTGGAGCGCTTAAGCAAAATCACCAAACCGCACAACATCATGTTTGACGGATTGGCTCGCGTAACGCACGTTACCGATGCGACCGACTGGCGCGTGGAGTATCCATTTGTCGTCGTCAATCCTGATACCGAGGCAGAGATCGCGCCTTTGGTGCGCGCCTTAATCGAGTTGGACTTAGTTATTATCCCGCGCGGCGGCGGTACGGGTTATACCGGTGGCGCTGTACCTTTGGACGCAAACAGCGCAGTCATCAATACCGAAAAACTCGACAAGCATCGCGGCGTCGAATACGTTGAGCTGGCAGGCTTGGATGGCAGACATCCAATTATCCATTGCGGCGCAGGCGTAGTAACCCGCCGGGTAGAAGAAACCGCACATCAGGCAGGTTTAGTGTTCGCCGTTGATCCGACTTCCGCCGATGCGTCTTGCGTGGGTGGTAATGTGGCAATGAACGCAGGCGGTAAAAAAGCCGTGCTGTGGGGTACTGCCTTGGACAACCTCGCCTACTGGAACATGGTCAATCCTCAAGGCGAATGGTTGCGTATCGAACGCGTGCGCCACAATTTCGGCAAAATCCACGATGAAGAAACCGCCTTGTTTGACGTACATACGTTCGATTCAGACGGCATCAATATCGTTAAAACCGAACGCTTGGAAATTCCCGGTCACAAATTCCGCAAAGTCGGTTTGGGCAAAGACGTTACCGACAAATTCTTGAGCGGCCTGCCCGGCGTGCAAAAAGAAGGCACGGACGGCATCATCACCAGCGTTGCTTTCGTGTTACATAAAATGCCGAAATACACGCGCACCGTGTGTATGGAATTTTTCGGCACGGTCGCCACCGCCACACCTTCCATCGTCGAAATCCGCGATTTCCTGCTTGCCCATGAAAGCGTACGACTGGCCGGTTTGGAACATTTAGACTGGCGTTACGTCCGCGCTGTCGGCTATGCCACCAAAGCGGCAGGTAAAGGCCGACCTAAAATGGTCTTGCTGGCAGACGTGGTTTCCGACGATGAAGCTGCCGTGCAGGCAGCCGCCGAACACATCTGCGAACTCGCCCGCGCCCGTGACGGAGAAGGCTTTATCGCCATATCTCCAGAAGCGCGCAAAACCTTCTGGCTTGACCGCAGCCGCACCGCCGCCATTGCCAAGCATACCAACGCCTTTAAAATCAACGAAGACGTGGTAATCCCACTTGAAAGGCTCGGCGAGTATTCAGACGGCATCGAGCGCATCAACATTGAGCTTTCCATCCAAAACAAACTCAAACTCTGTGCCGCCTTGGAGCAATATCTGTCCGGCAAACTCCCCATCGACAAAATGGGCACGGACTTGCCGACTGCCGAACTTTTGGGTGAACGCGGCAAACACGCCCTTGCCCACGTTTCCGCTGTCAAAGCGCGTTGGGAATGGTTGCTCGCCAATCTCGATACGCCGCTTGCCGACTACAAAGCCCGCTACGGCGCAGCCGTCCACGCCGCGCCCGAAGCCAAAGACAATGAAAGCTGCTTTATTGCCTTCCGCGATTTCCGCCTGCGCGTGTCCGTCAAAGACGACGTAATGAAACCGCTCGCCGAAATCTTCAGCGGCAAAACCGACACCAAAATCATCGAAGGCTTGGGCAAAATCCACGCCAAAACCGTACGCGGCAGAGTCTTCGTTGCGTTGCATATGCACGCCGGTGACGGCAACGTCCACACCAACATCCCTGTCAATTCAGACGATGCCGAAATGCTTCAGACGGCCTACCGTTCGGTCGAACGCATCATGAAAATCGCCCGTTCGCTCGGCGGCGTGATTTCCGGCGAACACGGCATCGGCATTACCAAGCTCGAATTTTTGACCGATGAAGATTTGCAACCGTTTTGGAACTACAAAAACCAAGTCGATCCCAAACACACCTTCAACCGTCATAAACTGATGAAAGGCTCGGACCTGCGCAACGCCTATACGCCGTCTTTCGAGCTTTTGGGGGCGGAATCTCTGATTATGGAAAAATCAGACCTCGGCACCATCGCCGATTCCGTCAAAGACTGTCTGCGCTGCGGCAAATGCAAACCTGTTTGCTCTACTCACGTTCCGCGTGCCAACCTGCTGTACAGCCCACGCAACAAAATCCTCGGCGTAGGCTTGCTGACCGAAGCCTTCTTATACGAAGAACAAACCCGTCGCGGCGTTTCCGTCAAACATTTTGAAGAACTGATGGACATCGGCGACCACTGTACCGTGTGCCACCGCTGCGTTAAGCCCTGCCCTGTCAACATCGACTTCGGCGACGTTACTGTAGCCGTCCGCAACTACCTTGCCGATTCCGGCCACAAACGCTTTGCGCCTGCGGCTTCAATGGGCATGGCATTTTTGAACGCCACAGGCCCCAAAACCATCAAAGCCCTTCGCGCCGCCATGATACAAACCGGCTTCCCTGCGCAAAACTTTGCCTACAAAATCGGCAAGCTTCTTCCGATCGGCACTAAAAAGCAAAAAGCCGAACCGAAAGCCACCGTCGGTACCGCCTCAATCAAAGAACAGGTTATCCACTTCATCAACCGTCCTTTACCAAAAAGCGTGCCTGCCAAAACTCCGCGCTCCATGCTGGGTATAGAAGACGACAAGAGTATTCCTATCATCCGCAACCCGGCTGCGCCGGAAGATGCCGAGGCCGTGTTCTACTTCCCAGGTTGCGGCTCTGAGCGCCTGTTCAGCCAAATCGGACTTGCCGTTCAAGCCATGCTTTGGCATGTCGGTGTACAAACCGTCCTGCCGCCGGGCTATATGTGTTGCGGCTATCCGCAAGACGCTGGCGGCAATAAGGCTAAAGCCGAAGAAATGAGCACCAACAACCGCGTGGCTTTCCACCGTATGGCGAACACCCTCAACTACCTCGACATTAAAACCGTCGTCGTCAGTTGCGGTACCTGCTATGACCAACTGGAAAAATACCGTTTTGAGGAAATCTTCCCAGGCTGCCGTATCATCGACATCCACGAATATCTGCTTGAAAAAGGGGTGCAGCTAAACGGGGTGCAAGGTCAGCAGTACCTCTACCACGACCCTTGCCATACCCCGATTAAAACCATGAACGCCACCCAAATGGCCAGCAGCCTGATGGGACAGAAAGTCGTCTTAAGCGACCGCTGCTGCGGCGAGTCCGGTATGTTTGCCGTCAAACGACCCGACATTGCCACTCAGGTCAAGTTCCGCAAACAAGAGGAAATTGAGAAAAACCTCAAAGAGCTGCCGCAGGGCGAACCCGTCAAAATGCTCACCTCCTGCCCAGCCTGCCTGCAAGGCTTGAGCCGCTACGCCGACGACAACAATATGCCTGCAGACTACATCGTCATCGAAATGGCAAAACACATCCTCGGTGAAAACTGGCTGGATGAGTTTGTGAAAAAAGCCAATAACGGCGGTATAGAAAAAGTATTACTCTAAGGACTTAGACAAAAACTTTTGGATGTAATAAAGGCCGTCTGAAAATCTTTCAGACGGCCTTTTTATTCAAAAGAATCAAAATACAATAATCAAATGCCTTTACAAATAGCGATGCTACACCAGCAGTATTTAATAAAAAATAAAACCTGAGGCTTTTATCTCCCAGGTTTTATTTTCAAGTCTTATGCTTTTTCTTGCTGACGTTTTCTTTCTGCCATCATTTCATGCAATGTTTGCTTGGCAGGTTTCATCGGAACATGGTTATTGGTCCAGCTTAACTGCTTGCTTGGCGTCAATGCACGGAATTTGGTAGCAGCCCAGCCGAATGCTCGATAAGCTTTACTGCCGCTGAAAATACCGTTAAACGTACGCCATGCCATTTGTTCACCGAAAGTATGCGATGCACCTTGACCACGGATAGGATGTGGAACGGTTTCTGTTGGCGAACGTTGTGCTTCAACACGCAGGCGTTGCATTTGTTCGGTAATAGGAATGCGTACCGGACAAACTTCAACGCAGGCGCCACACATGGTACACGCAGTCGGCAGATCGCGTGTCGCATCCAAACCTAACAAATGCGGAGAGATAATCTCGCCAATCGGGCCGGGATAAGTCGTACCGTAAGCCGCGCCACCGATACGGGTATAAACCGGACAGTGGTTCATACACGCACCGCAACGGATACATTGCAAGGTACGGCGCATTTGATCTTCTGCATAAGCTTGGCTACGGCCGTTATCAAGCAGTACCAAGTGCATTTCTTGAGGGCCGTCCAGCTCTTCGCTACGGCGAGGACCGGTAATCATATTGAAATAAGTGGTAATGTTCTGACCGATAGCTGAACGTGGCAACAGGCTGTACAAAGGCGGCACATCCGACAGTTTCGCAACCACTTTTTCAATACCGGTAATGGCGATGTGCACAGGCGGTACAGTGGTACTCAAGCGGCCGTTACCTTCGTTTTCCACCAGGCACAAAGTGCCTGTTTCTGCAACGGCAAAGTTCACACCGCTCAAACCGACGTCGGCAGTGCTGTAAATATCGCGCAGTGCTTTACGGGCAAAGCCGGTCAGTTGGTCCACGTCGTCTGTTAATGGAGTACCGAGATTTTGATGGAAAAGCTCGCTTACCTGCTCTTTGGTCTTGTGAATGGCAGGCATCACGATATGGGTTGGTTTCTCGCCGGCCATTTGTACGATAAACTCGCCCAAGTCGCTTTCAACCGCTTTGATGCCCCGGTCTTGCAGATAATGGTTCAGCTCAATCTCTTCGCTGACCATAGATTTGCCTTTCACCATCAGCTTACCGTTTTTATCGGTAATGATGTTGTGAATGATTTGGCAGGCTTCGGCCGGTGTTTCCGCCCAGTGGACTTTAACGCCCAACTTGGTCAGATTTGCTTCTAATTGTTCCAATAATGCAGGCAATTTAGACAACGAACGCTGACGGACGTGTTCACACAAATCCCGCAGGCTTTGCAGCTCTTCTTCATCTGTCAAAACGGCTTTGCGCTTGGTCATCAGCATATCCATCGCTGTGCGCAAGCTTTTACGCAGAGGCTTGTCTTGCAAAGAAATCGCGGCGTTTTGCTTGAACGTTTCCGGCTTCATATGGAATTTAATGGTTTGGGAACTCATGCTTTTTCCTCCAAATCGGCAGGGGAAATATGATCAGGCAGAACGGCCAAAACCACTAAATCGCGCGGGCCGTGTGCACCATAGGCCAAAGTCAATTGAATATCGGCAGTCTTAGACGGGCCGGAAATCAAAATAACGTTGGTAGGCATGCCTTTTTCTACCAGTTTTTCACCTTCAACAGCATTATGGAATTCGTTGTACATCTTGCTGGTGTCAAACAGGCAGAAATGCACAGGCGGAACCAAACTCAGGCTGCGCGGCTCAACAGGGCTGGACTCCAGCATAATCGTACCGGTACGGGCAATACCGCATTTAGAGCCGCTAAAACCAGCCTCAATATCGGTAAAGAATTCGTTTTTCCAGTCGTCGATTTTTCGCTCAAAACCACACGCTTCAATATTAGTATCGGCCAAAGCTGCACGAGCCAGCTGGCCGTGTTCTGTTTCCAATGGGAGCAGAATATTTTTCAAGCCTTTGCCTTCGGCTGCTTGGCGGAATACTTGCGGCCAGTTGGATTTGGTAACCCAATAGATTTCAGTTTTAACGGCACGCATGGCAGCCGCCCAATGTTTCAAGCGCTCGACATCGTTAGCCCAAGAAACACCCATTTCACGGTAATAATCGAAAACCGGCGGCTCTTCCATCGGCAAGGCATCGGCTTTTTTCAATTTCGCTAAAATATTTTCGCGCGCGCTCATGCTTTACCTCCGGTACGTTCCAACAGGAAAGATGCAATATGTTTCGGACGTGGCATATTGGGTTCGTCTTTGGCAATTTTACCGCCGATATTCATCATGCAGCCGCAGTCCGCGCTGATGATTTCAGTTGCGCCTGTTTCTTTCAGGGCTGCAACTTTGTCGGTTACCATCGCGCCGGAAATATCGGCCTGTTTCACAGAGAATGTACCGCCAAAACCGCAGCATTCACTTTCATGGTCGTGAACGATACGTTCAACATTTTCCATGCCGTCAATCAGCTGCCAGCCTGACAAATGGACATTCATCTCGCGACGCGCCGCGCAGGAAGTATGAACGGCTACTTTAACCGGCTCGCCTTTATCTTCAGGTTTGTAACCAATCGCCAGCAGGAAGTGGGTAAATTCAATGATACGATTGGCGCAATCAATAGCTTTTTGTTCGTACTCGGTACCTTTAAACAAAGTCGGCCAGTGGTGTTTCATCATGCCGCCGCAAGAACCGGAAGGCACGACAATCGGCCAATTTTCAGGGAATAAATCCAGTTGCGCTTTGGCAACATCAAAGGCTTCTTTAGGATGACCTGACGAATAGGCCGGTTGGCCGCAGCAGCTTTGCTCCATTGGATAATGGACACGGATACCCTGTTGTTCGATTAAAGTAATGGCATCCATACCGGCTTCCGGCATGAAGATATCGAGAACGCAAGTACCGAAGAAATAAACATCGGTCGGCTTGCTGTCGTATACAGTGATTTGTGGTGGTTTGATTGCGCTCATTTTTTTTGGAACGGGACAACCCGTTTTCTTGTATAAAAATTAAGATGGGTACTTTAAGTAATTGCTTGTAACGGGTCAAGTCTAATTTTAAAAAATAATATTAAAAAAGCATGACAAATCAGACAGAGGGCTTTCCCTTATTAACTTGATAATCTACATAATAACCACTATCAATAAGAAAACTGATGGATTCATTTTTTAATGAATGAAGCTCATATATTCTCTCTCTATTTAAAACAGAATAACTGCCCTCTTTCTAGAATTTTGATTTACATCAGAAGTCATGAACTTAATCTCTATGACTCATTTTTAAACAAAATAAGCGACCCATTATGCTGTACATATGTTTCAGACGGCCATATCTGAATAAAAAGATGTCTAAGATAATAAAAATAAAAGTTTTTCTCACAAGACTCAGGCCGTCTGAAAGATAAGTTCGTCAAAAGGCCACTTTCCGTATACTCAACCCTACTTTTAATCAAAATCAAACACTTGAAAAACCTTTTCCGGAGCCGCGAAAACCCTATGCACACTCAAGCACTTCCAGTATCATTGAGGCAGTTTCTTGACGCAAAATTACAGTCTTGGCCGCCCACAATCGGCATGGATTTGCAAAAGAAGTGAAACCAAGCTTCAAAACAATTTCACCTTAACTTCGGAGTAGGCATTATGTTGACCCAGACTCAACAGGTTGATTTGACCTTGCATCACCTTAAAGAACGCACCCTATCGATATACACTCCCGAACAGCGTGCAAGCATCGAGGCATCTGAAGACTGGAAACAGTTTGACAGACGGCTTGAAGAACACTTTCCAAAACTGATGCACGAGCTGGACAACGTCTACAACAACAACGAAGCCGTCCTCCCCATGCTGGAGCAACTGATTGCCCAAGCATGGCAAAGCTATTCCCAACGCAACTCATCTTTAAAAGATATCGATATCGCGCGCGAAAACGATCCTGACTGGATTTTGTCCAACAAACAGGTTGGCGGCGCGTGCTATGTCGATTTGTTTGCAGGCGATCTGCAAGGCTTGAAAGCCAAAATCCCTTATTTCCAAGAGTTGGGCCTGACCTATCTGCACCTGATGCCCCTGTTTAAATGCCCTGAAGGCAAAAGCGACGGTGGCTATGCAGTCAGCAGCTACCGCGATGTCAATCCGGCACTGGGTACAATAGATGACTTGCGCGATGTTATTGCCGCGCTGCACGAAGCAGGCATTTCCGCCGTTGTCGATTTCATCTTCAATCACACTTCTAACGAACACGAATGGGCAAAAGGTTGCGCCGCCGGTGATCCGCTCTACGACAACTTCTACTACATCTTCCCTGACCGCTGGATGCCCGACCAATACGACCGCACCCTGCGTGAAATCTTCCCCGACCAACATCCGGGCGGCTTCTCCCAACTGGAAGACGGACGCTGGGTATGGACAACGTTCAACTCCTTCCAATGGGACTTGAATTACAGCAACCCATGGGTATTCCGTGCCATGGCAGGCGAAATGATGTTCCTTGCCAACTTGGGCGTTGATATTCTGCGCATGGACGCCGTTGCCTTTATTTGGAAACAAATGGGCACAAGCTGCGAAAACCTGCCTCAGGCACACGCTCTGATTCGCGCGTTTAACTCTGTAATGCGTATCGCAGCGCCAGCCGTGTTCTTCAAATCCGAAGCCATCGTCCATCCTGACCAAGTTGTCCAATACATCAGCCAAGACGAATGTCAAATCGGCTACAACCCTCTGCAAATGGCATTGTTGTGGAACACCCTCGCCACACGCGAAGTCAACCTGCTCCATCAAGCACTGACCTACCGCCACAACCTGCCCGACCACACAGCATGGGTCAACTACGTACGCAGCCATGACGACATAGGCTGGACGTTTGCCGATGAGGACGCATGGCAGTTCGGCATCCACGGCTACGACCACCGACAATTCCTCAACCGCTTCTTCGTCAACCATTTCGACGGCAGCTTCGCGCGCGGCGTCCCCTTCCAATACAACCCAAACACTGGCGACTGCCGTGTCAGCGGTACAGCCGCAGCATTGGTCGGTTTGGCTCAAAATGACCCATATGCCGTTGACCGCATTAAACTTTTGTACAGCATCGCCCTGAGTACCGGTGGTCTGCCGCTGATTTACTTGGGTGACGAAGTGGGTACGCTCAATGATGACGACTGGTCGCAAGACAGCAATAAGAGCGACGACAGCCGCTGGGCACACCGTCCTCGTTATAATGAAGAGTTGTACAACCAACGCCATGACAGCTCGACCACTGCCGGTCAAATCTTCCAAGGTTTGCGCCATATGATTGCCATCCGCCAAAGCAATCCGCGCTTTGACGGCGGCAAGTTGGTTACCTTCAATACCAACAACAAACACATCATCGGCTATATGCGCAACAACGCACTATTGGCATTCGGCAACTTCAGCGAACATCCACAAACCATCAGTGCGCATACGCTGCAGGCCATGCCGTTTAAAGCGCACGATTTGATCAGCGGTCAAACCGTTTCCCTGAATCAGGATTTGGTACTGCAACCCTATCAAGTCATGTGGCTTGAAATTGCATAAGCCGAAATTTTGATACACCACTCAAGGCCGTCTGAACAAATCAGCGTTCAGACGGCCTTTTAAGAAACTAAGATGTATTTTGTATTTTGGGCAGTTTCGCTTAGAATGCATGCTTTAATACCAGATGACACACTAAAAATCAGGAGTAAAAATCCATGTTGAAAAAATTCGTACTCGGCACCATCGCTGCAGTAGTTTTGGCTGCTTGCGGCGGCGAAGGCAGCAACTCAGCTTCTTCTGCACCGGCCCAATCCGGCGCGGCTTCCGGCTCACTGATTGAGCGCATCAATAACAAAGGTACCATCACTGTCGGTACGGAAGGTACTTACGCACCCTTCACCTACCACGATAAAGACGGCAAATTGACCGGCTACGATGTCGAAGTTACCCGCGCCGTTGCCGACAAACTGGGCGTAAAAGTCGAATTTAAAGAAACACAATGGGACTCTATGATGGCAGGTTTGAAAGCCGGCCGTTTCGACGTGGTTGCCAACCAAGTCGGCCTGACCAGCCCTGAGCGTCAAGCAACTTTTGACAAATCCGAACCTTACAGCTGGAGCGGTGCTGTATTGGTTGCGCGCAAAGACAGCAACATCAAATCCATCGACGACATTAAAGGCGTGAAAACCGCACAATCCCTGACCAGCAACTATGGTGAAAAAGCCAAAGCTGCAGGCGCAGAACTCGTACCGGTGGATGGTTTGGCGCAATCCCTGACCTTGATTGAACAAAAACGTGCCGATGCAACCCTGAACGACGAATTGGCAGTATTGGACTACCTGAAGAAAAACCCAAATGCCGGCGTAAAAATCGTTTGGTCTGCACCGGCTGACGAAAAAGTCGGCTCCGGCTTGATTGTCAATAAAGGCAACGATGAAGCATTGGCTAAATTCAGCACAGCCATGAACGAACTGAAAGCCGACGGCACGCTGAAAAAACTGGGCGAACAATTCTTCGGAAAAGACATCAGTGTTAAATAATTTCCTTGCCTCTCTGCCGTTTATGACGGAAACACGCGCTGATATGCTCATCAGCGCGTTTTGGCCCATGGTCAAAGCCGGCTTCGCAGTGTCTTTGCCTTTGGCGATCGCTTCTTTCGTTATCGGCATGATTATTGCCGTAGCCGTTGCTTTGGTGCGGATCATGCCCTCCGGCGGTATTTTCCAAAAATGCTTGCTGAAGCTGGTGGAATTTTATATTTCGGTCATTCGCGGCACGCCGCTTTTGGTGCAGTTGGTCATCGTATTCTACGGTTTGCCTTCCGTCGGCATCTATATCGACCCGATTCCTGCCGCCATCATCGGCTTTTCGCTCAATGTCGGCGCATACGCTTCCGAAACCATACGCGCGGCAATCTTGTCCGTACCTAAAGGCCAATGGGAAGCCGGTTTCTCCATCGGTATGACCTATATGCAGACGTTCCGCCGTATTATCGCGCCACAGGCATTCCGCGTTGCCGTACCGCCTCTAAGCAACGAGTTTATCGGCTTGTTCAAAAACACCTCGCTTGCCGCCGTAGTAACGGTAACAGAGCTTTTCCGTGTTGCCCAAGAGACAGCAAACCGTACTTATGACTTTTTGCCCGTTTATATCGAAGCCGCATTGGTTTATTGGTGCTTCTGCAAAGTGCTGTTTTTGATTCAGGCGCGCTTGGAAAAACGCTTTGACCGCTATGTCGCCAAATAAGGAGTTGTCATGATTAAAATCCGCAATATCCATAAGACCTTTGGCGAAAATACCATTTTGCGCGGCATCGATTTGGATGTCGGCAAAGGACAAGTGGTCGTTATCCTAGGCCCGTCCGGCTCGGGCAAAACCACGTTTTTACGCTGTTTAAACGCTTTGGAAATGCCAGAACAAGGTCAGATCGAGTTTGACAACGCGCAGCCGTTAAGCATCGATTTTTCCAAAAAACCAAGCAAACACGATATTTTGGCACTGCGCCGCAAGTCCGGCATGGTGTTCCAACAATACAACCTCTTCCCGCACAAAACTGCGTTGGAAAACGTCATGGAAGGGCCGGTTGCCGTACAAGGCAAACCTGCCGCTCAAGCGCGTGAAGAGGCTGTCAAATTGCTTAAAAAAGTCGGTTTGGGCGATAAGATCGACCTCTACCCCTACCAGCTTTCCGGCGGTCAACAGCAGCGCGTCGGCATTGCCCGCGCATTGGCGATTCAGCCTGAACTGATGCTGTTTGACGAACCAACTTCCGCGCTTGACCCTGAATTGGTACAAGATGTTTTGGATACCATGAAGGAGTTGGCACAAGAAGGCTGGACCATGGTTGTCGTTACGCATGAAATCAAATTTGCCTTGGAAGTGGCAACCACCGTCGTCGTGATGGACGGCGGCGTTATTGTCGAACAAGGCAGCCCGCAAGATTTGTTCAATCATCCCAAACATGAGCGCACACAAAAATTCCTGCGCCAAATCCGTGCGGACAATACCGAGCTTCAAATTTAATTGAAACAACAGATAATTTGAAAGCATTTCCGACTGTCATTTCATAAAGGCCGTCTGAATAAGTGAAATAGAAATCGTTGATTTCGTTTTCATACTTGTTCAGACGGCCTTTTATATATCTTTTCAGGTAAAATAACGCCTTTCGTTTTACTCATCCCCTTGCCTGCCATCATGATAGAAATTAAAAAACTCACCTTACAACGCGGTTTGAAAGTCCTACTCGATAAAGCCGATGCCGTAATCAACCCCGGCCAACGCGTTGGTTTAATCGGTAAAAACGGTACAGGCAAATCCAGCCTGTTTGCGCTGATAAAAGGTGAAATCACTCAAGATGGCGGCGAAATCCTTATTCCCAAAACATGGCGTCTGGCTTCTGTCTCTCAAGAAACGCCTGATTTAGATATCTCCGCATTAGACTACGTTTTGCAAGGCGATGCCGAATTGCAGGCTTTTCAGACGGCCTTAGCCCAAGCAGAAGCGCAAAACGACGGCATGAAGCAGGCCGAATATCACGCCAAACTTGAAGAAATCGATGCCTATACTGCTCCGGCACGTGCCGCCAAACTGCTTAACGGCTTAGGTTTTGCACAAGAAGAACATACGCGTCCCGTCAAATCCTTCTCCGGCGGCTGGCGTATGCGCCTCAACCTTGCCCAAGCGCTGATTTGTCGTGCCGATTTGCTACTTTTGGACGAACCGACCAACCACTTGGATTTAGAAACCGTACTGTGGCTGGAAAACCATCTCGCTTCCCTACCCTGTACGCAAATCATCATCTCCCATGACCGCGACTTCTTGAATGCCACCACAACGCAAACCATCGAGCTATCTCAACAAAAACTGACCCAATACGGCGGCAATTACGATTTCTATCAAGCCGAACGCGCCCAACGTCTGGCACAACAACAAGCCGCTTACATCAAACAGCAGGCACAAATCAAACATCTGCAATCCTTTATCGACCGTTTCAAAGCCAAAGCCACAAAGGCCGTACAAGCTCAAAGCCGCATGAAGGCTCTAGCCAAGCTCGAACGCATTGCTCCCGCGCATTTGGATAGCGAATTTTCCTTTGAGTTTGCCAATCCGACACACCTGCCTAATCCATTATTGAAACTCGACCATGCCGACTTGGGTTATGGCGACAATACCGTTTTGCACGATATCACCTTGTCTCTGGAAAGCGGCGCACGTTACGGCCTATTGGGTGTTAACGGCAGCGGTAAATCCACATTTATCAAAGCATTGGCAGGGAAAATCGATTTACTTTCCGGCAGCATCGTCCGCTCCGAAAAGCTCAATATCGGCTATTTTGCCCAGCACCAACTGGACACATTACGCGCCGACCAAAGTCCGGTTTGGCATATCCAGCAGCTTTCTCCCGAAGTCCGCGAACAGGAAATCCGCAACTTTTTAGGCGGTTTCAACTTTGTTGGCGATATGGCGGTTCAAAAGACCGAGCCGTTCTCCGGCGGCGAAAAAGCGCGGCTCGCCCTTGCCATGATTATCTGGCAAAAACCTAATCTGCTGCTGCTTGACGAACCGACCAACCACCTAGACTTGGATATGCGCCACGCCCTGACACTTGCCCTGCAAAGTTTCCAAGGCGCATTGATTGTTGTTTCGCACGACCGCAGCCTGCTTGAAGCGACTACCGACAGCTTCCTATTGATTGACAAAGGCCGTCTGAACAACTTCGACGGCGATTTGAACGACTACCGTCAATGGCGGTTGGCACAAGAAAACGCAGCTGCTGCCCCCGCCGCTTCTGCACAAAGCCAAAGCCGTAAGGACACCAAGCGCATAGAAGCACAAATCCGTCAGGAAAAAGCCAAACGCAGCAAACCGATTCAGCAGAAAATCGACAAAGCCGAAAAAGAAATCGCACGATTAACTGATATTCAGACGGCCTGTGAAGCATTTTTGGCACAAGAATCTGCTTATTCAGAAGAAAATAAACCCAAATTGCAAGAGACACTCGCACAATTAACAGAAACTAAAGTAAAATTAACGCAACTGGAAGAAAACTGGCTGCAATGGCAGGAAGAGCTTGAGCAAATCCAAGTTGATGTCGAAGCCGAGTTTTCCCAATAAAAATAGAGCCATCAGGCCGTCTGAAATAAAACACAATACGGAAAAACATGACTTCAACCATCAAACAAGCCGGATACTTCTTCGTATCCTCTTTCGTCTTGGGCATTTCTCTTCACGCAGCCGCCGCAGTTTATTCCTGCGGCAACGGCAGCTATACTTCCGAACCCAAATCCTCCTGCGCACAGGCCGAATTGCCTAAAATCAGCGGCCATCAAGGCAGCGGTTACCACCTCAACATCCGCAGCCTCAATGCCTCTGATGAACGCGCAAGTGCAAAGCCTAAGAAAAAGGCACGCGCGGAAAAATCCGATAAACAAGAGAAAAAAGCCGACAAACCGAGCAAAAACAAAAACCGTGCAAAAGCTAAGAAACAGCAGCCCATGCCGTCTGAACAAGAATAAAATGCTCAACTGCAACGCATCAGCCCTACCTAAATCATGAAAAAATATCTGCTTACCCTATCCCTGCTGCCGCTCGCCGTTTTCAACAGCCAAGCCCACGCCGCAAAAATCTATACCTGTGAAGTCAACGGCTCGATTGTCTATACCTCGCGCCCAAGCGGCAACTGCCAAGCCGTCAACGATTTGCCGATTGTCGGCAAATACAGCAGCAGCCGATACGACGCCCCGGTCAGCGATGCGCCTACACTCAACGCGCCAACATCACAAACGGCTCCGGCAAAAAGCAAAAATACAGCGACAAAATCTAACCACAAAGCAACACCCAAACCTGCCCCTGTCCGCACCGCTTCTGAAACAGCTCCTCCTCCGGTTCCAAAATCCTCCGGCGTCAACAGCCGCCGCTCTATTTTGGAAACCGAGTTGTCCAATGAACGCGCGGCTTTGGCCGATGCCAAAAAGCAACTAAGCCAAGCGCGGACAGCCAAAGGCGGCAGCGTCAATCAACAGGCCATCAGTACGTTGCAAGGCGCGGTTTTGGATAGAGAGAAAAACATTCAAGCCCTCCAGCGCGAACTGGGCAGAATGTAAGTCCAAATCAATCAAAACATCAGGCCGTCTGAATAGGTGGAAACGAAATCCAAAATTTTCGTTACGCCAAGCAGACGGCCTGAATCCTATAATGATTACGCCCGTTTCAATTTCTTGTGCCTAGTAAATACGGTATAATTTGCCCTTTACGCACATTACCTCCAGTCTTTTCAGACGGCCTTTATCTCATGACTGCAAAATCTTCTAAAACCCAAACAAAAAAACGCGTCTCAACCAAACCGGCAGCCAAACCGACCACACGCAAATCCACCAAAGCACAAACTCAAGCCGACAATAAAGTCTCCCAACGCCTCAAGGCCGCCAAAGAGCTGCAAAGAAACGAAGAAAAAAAAGCGCGCCCCGAGCATGTCGTCAACTTGATTAATGATGCTTTATGGCTGTTTGGCTTGGTTATCACCATTTATCTGGCTATTTCCCTGGCCAGCTTCAGCATGGACGACCCTGCATGGTCGCGCAGCGTTCCCAAAAGCAACGATGTCGCCAATCTCGGCGGCCTCTTTGGCTCCTATCTTTCCGATGTCGGATATTATCTGTTTGGCTTATCGTTTTGGTGGTGGATAGCCGCCTCTTGCGTTTTCCTCTACAAAAATTTCCGCCCCATGAAAAAGCAGGAAAACCATAAACCTTACAATCACGGCGTAGCCGCTTTGGCATTATTCCTCCTGCTGGTGTGCAGCCCGATTATCGAACATTTCCTGTTTGACAATGCATTGAGCGAATCCCTTCCCGTCGGTGCAGGCGGCTTGGTCGGCTTGCTGGCGGGTTCAGGCTTGGCTTGGCTGTTGGGTAAATCGGGCAGCCTGTTGATTATGCTGGTGATGTTGCTTTTGTCCATTTCCCTGCTGGCTCAGGTGTCATGGTTGGAAGTCATGGCCAAATCCGGCAGCCATATGGGCGGCCTGTTTAGCAGCCTGATGAAAAAACTGTATCAATTCCAAAATAAAAAAGAAGATGTCCGTTCCGAAGCTTTGGAAACCCAAAATACGCGCCGCATGGTTAAAGAAGCCAAAACCATTACCGCTACTCCGGTTGCTCCGTTGGCAGGCAGCAGCAGTAACCGTAAAACCGTTGCCGTGTCCGTTGCGCCGCCTCCTAAAATCCAAACTTCCCTGTTTGACGATACTGAACCTAAAAACAACGGCGAATACCACAAACCCAATATGAACCTGTTGCGTATGCCGTCTGAAGAACCGGTTGCCGTCAATCCGGATGAATTGCAACAAACCGCAGAATTAATCGAAGCCAAGCTGGCTGAATTCGGCATCGGCGTACAGGTTGTTTCCGCCACTTCCGGTCCCGTGATTACCCGCTACGAAATCGAACCGGCACAAGGTGTCAAAGGCAGTCAAATTGTCGCCCTGTCTAAAGATTTGGCACGCTCAATGTCTCTGCAAGCGGTACGCATCGTAGAAACTATTGCCGGTAAAAACACCATGGGCATTGAATTACCCAATGAGAAACGCCAAGACGTGATGTTGAGCGAAATCCTCTCTTCGCCTGTGTTTACCGAAGCCAAATCCAAGCTGACCGTCGCGTTGGGTAAAGATATTGCAGGCACGCCCGTGGTCGGCGACTTGGCGAAAATGCCGCATCTTTTGGTCGCAGGCATGACCGGATCGGGTAAGTCTGTCGGCGTGAACGGCATGATTATGTCCATGCTCTTCAAAGCCACGCCAGACGAAGTCCGCTTCATTATGATTGACCCGAAAATGCTTGAATTGAGCATTTACGACGGCATTCCGCACCTGCTCTGCCCGGTTGTAACCGATATGCGAGAGGCCGGACAAGCATTGAACTGGTGTGTTGCCGAAATGGAAAAACGCTATCGTCTGCTTTCCCATGCCGGCGTGCGCAATCTGGACGGTTTCAACCAAAAAGTCGAACAAGCCAAAGCAGCAGGCAAGCCATTACTCAATCCGTTCAGCTTAAATCCTGACGATCCTGAGCCTCTGGAAAAACTGCCGTTGATTGTGGTCGTTATCGACGAGTTGGCTGACTTGATGATGACAGAACGCAAATCCGTTGAGCAGCAAATCGCACGCCTTGCCCAAAAAGCGCGTGCAGCAGGTATTCACATGATTGTCGCCACCCAGCGTCCGAGTGTCGATGTGGTTACCGGCCTGATTAAAGCCAACATTCCGACACGCATGGCCTTTACCGTACAAAGCAAAATCGACAGCCGCACCATTCTTGACCAAATGGGTGCAGACGAATTGCTCAAATACGGCGACTCATTATTCCTGCAACCGGGCAGCGCAGAACCGACACGCCTGCAAGGTGCGTTTGTTTCCGATGATGAAGTGCATCAGGTCGTCAATTTCGTCAAAGAACAGGCTCCGACCAATTATGTGGAAGGCCTGCTCAGTGGCGAAGCCGCCATCGAAACCACCAATATTGTTAATCCGAATGCAAACAGCGATGAGTTATTCGATCAAGCCGTTGCCTTCGTATTGGAAAGCCGGAAAACTTCCATTTCCGCACTGCAACGCCAATTACGCATCGGCTACAACCGCGCCGCCAATTTAGTAGATGCGCTTGAAAATGCCGGTGTTCTCTCTCCGGCAGACATCAACGGTAGCCGACGGATTCTGGCACAAAAAGACCAGCTGTAAAAAACAACAATATCGAAACTCAAAGGCCGTCTGAAAAGAATTTCCCACTTTTCAGACGGCCTTTTTATGTTATTCGTGAAACATTGTGTTATACTAAGCAGCTAAATTTTGACCTTATGCACGCTTCCGAAGTTCTTCGGAATTCTGAGCAGAAGGATAACCGTTTAAACACAACAAATTTAAGGGCTTACGATGAGCGTAACTGTTGAAACTTTAGAAAATCTGGAACGCAAAGTAGTATTGTCTCTGCCTTGGTCCAAAATCAACGCAGAAACTGAGAAAAAACTGAAACAAACCCAACGCCGCGCAAAAATTGACGGCTTCCGTCCGGGTAAAGCACCGTTCAAAATGATTGCCCAAATGTACGGCGCAAGCGCACAAAACGACGTTATCAACGAATTGGTACAACGCGAATTCTACGAAGTTGCCGTTGCTCAAGAATTGAAAGTTGCCGGTTACCCACGCTTTGAAGGCGTTGAAGAACAAGACGATCAAGAGTCTTTCAAAGTTGCCGCTATTTTTGAAGTTTTCCCTGAAGTAACTATTGGCGACCTGTCTGCCCAAGAAGTAGAAAAAGTTACTGCGACTGTTGGCGATGCCGAAGTCGACCAAACTGTAGAAATCCTGCGTAAACAACGCACCCGCTTCAACCATGTTGACCGCGAAGCTCAAAACGGCGACCGCGTCATCATCGACTTTGAAGGTAAAATCGACGGCGAGCCTTTCGCCGGCGGCGCGTCTAAAAACTACGCTTTCGTATTGGGCGCAGGTCAAATGCTGCCTGAATTCGAAGCTGGTGTTGTCGGCATGAAAGCCGGTGAAAGCAAAGATGTTACCGTAAACTTCCCTGAAGACTACCACGGTAAAGATGTTGCCGGTAAATCTGCCGTATTCACCATCACTCTGAACAACGTTTCTGAAGCTACTTTGCCTGAAGTTGATGCTGACTTTGCTAAAGCTCTGGGCATTGAAGACGGCGACGTTGCCAAAATGCGTGAAGAAGTGAAGAAAAACGTCGGCCGCGAAGTTGAACGTCGCATCGGTGAACAAACCAAAGAATCTGTCATGAACGCCCTGCTCAAAGCAACTGACTTGCAAGTTCCTGTTGCTTTGATCAACGAAGAAGCCGCCCGCTTGGCAAACGAAATGAAACAAAACTTCGTTAACCAAGGCATGGCTGACGCTGCCAACTTGGATCTGCCTTTGGATATGTTCAAAGAACAAGCAGAACGCCGCGTTGCTTTGGGTCTGATTTTGGCTAAATTGGTTGAAGAAAACAAACTTGAGCCAACTGAAGACCAAATCAAAGCCGTTGTTGCCAACTTCGCAGAAAGCTACGAAGATCCTCAAGAAGTTATCGACTGGTACTACGCAGAGCCTTCCCGCCTGCAAGGTCCGACTTCTTTGGCAGTAGAAAGCAACGTTGTTGATTTCGTTCTGAGCAAAGCTAAAGTAACTGAAAAAGCGCTGTCTTTTGACGAAGTAATGGGCGCACAAGCTTAACTGCTCTAAGGCCGTCTGAAACAGACAATCAAAAGCACCGAAGCGCTTTAAATGGCTTTGGTGCTTTTCCATCATTAACAGGAGACAAAAATGTCCTTTGATTTCAATAATTACCTTGTCCCTACCGTTATCGAACAAAGCGGTCGCGGCGAGCGCGCATTTGACATCTACTCACGCCTTTTGAAAGAGCGCATCGTTTTCTTGATCGGCCCGGTGACAGACGAATCTGCCAATCTGGTTGTTGCGCAATTACTGTTCTTGGAAAGCGAAAACCCAGATAAAGATATCTTCTTCTATATCAACTCTCCGGGCGGTTCGGTTACTGCCGGTATGTCGATTTACGACACCATGAACTTCATCAAGCCTCATGTCTCTACTTTATGCTTGGGCCAAGCGGCAAGTATGGGCGCATTCCTGTTGTCCGCAGGCGAAAAAGGCAAACGCTTTGCCCTGCCAAACAGCCGCATCATGATTCACCAACCGCTTATCAACGGCGGCTTGGCCGGTCAGGCTTCCGATATTGAAATTCATGCTAAAGAGCTGCTGAAAATCAAAGAGAAACTGAACCGCTTACTTGCTAAACATTGTGACCGCGATTTGGCTGACTTGGAACGAGATACCGACCGCGATAATTATATGTCTGCCGATGAAGCTAAAGAATATGGTTTGATTGACCAAGTTTTGGAAAACCGTGCCTCTCTGCAAGCCTAATCTTTATAGTTTTTAAATTAAAAGGCCGTCTGAAAAGTATATATTCAGACGGCCTTTCTTCAATCTTACTTCGTGTTTTCTTTGTTATTCACTTGAACCGGATACAGCAAAATCAAAGGATTGGCTTTCACTTGACTCCAGAAACTCTTCAGCAGATTACGCATACTGCCCAAACGCGTACCGCGAGAGCGGAGCGCAACGGTCAAAGCTAAAGAAAAGCTGACCACCAAATTCACCATGCCGATTGCCAATACACTTGCCAAGCCAAGCATAAAAGTGAATATATCTGCATGACCGCTAATCGCGGCATAACCCAAATTTGCTGAAGAGAACGCCACATGGCGAATATCCAGCGGCAAACCGAAAAGATGGCCCAAATAGCCGGTCATCCCCAAAAGCATACCGAAAATAAAATTGCCCATAAGCGAGCCGTAATGCTTATGAATATAAGCGGCCAAACGGCGGCGCGGCTGCGGACGCATGATTTTTCGTAAAAACGGATTAAAAGGCAGGCGCTGACGCAAGTTCAGATAATCGGAACGGTTGTCGAAAAAGCCTGCAATAATCCCCGAGCAAAACAACCATACTCCGGCAATAGCAGCGTACCATAAGGTCGGCTGAGTAAAAATCTCAATAGATTTAAGTTGATAGGCTGTAACCGCCTCGTCCAATAAAGGCTGGCCATGCGTGTAGGCATAAGCCCAAGCAATCCCCGCTGCCAACAATACGGCAATCGATACATTGCCAAACACGGCAACACTTTGCGAACGGCACACGTCAATCAGCAGTTTTGCCAATTTGTTGTCCACCGCTTTGCTGCCTTCATTTGAGTCCACCTGTTCGGCAAAACTCGCCGCCGTCATGGCAGGCTGCTTGGTCGCAACGGTGCAGTGCAGCATATGAATCAACATAAAGCCTAAGCCGTAGTTAAGTCCG
This sequence comes from Neisseria flavescens, assembly GCF_001618065.1. GTDB lineage: Bacteria > Pseudomonadota > Gammaproteobacteria > Burkholderiales > Neisseriaceae > Neisseria > Neisseria flavescens_A. The sequence continues at coordinate 76,619 of NZ_LAEI01000045.1, read as the reverse complement.
GCAAGGAATGAAGTAGTAAACTCGCCGAATCCCAAAGACGCAATATGGATTTTATTCAATGCCATCAGAGCAATAATTACGCCGCCGCCTGCTGCGGAATAAAACATTTTGAAATATTCACTACGGTTGCGCGTGATGTAATGATCACCATGATGGCTTTTGTTTTCCGTAATACTGCGTGCCAGCATTCGGATACTGCTTTTACGCAAGTGGCTGGTGCTGTATTGCTCTACCGCCGCGTAAATCATCGCATTCATCAGATTGATGGTTAAGCGGGTACGGCTGCCGGTTTCGATTTGAATATTGGTCAACAGTTTCAGACGGCCTATGGTTTGTTGCAGGCGCTCCAGCAAGTGTGCCACTTTCACTGACGAACCAGACCCTGCTCCTGTACCACGACGACGCAGATACTCAATTTGCTTGTCGCACTGGTCAAACATGACATCCAAGTGCGCCGTGTCGTAAGTTTCTTCACTGTGGCGATAGTGTTCTACCAATTTTGCAATTTCACGTTGCAAAGCGACAAATGCCGAATCTGCCTCCAATAAACGAGGGGCAATTCGTATTAAATCCGGCTCAATCGCTTCGGATGCAATCCAAATAGACAGCATTTCCACTGCGCGCAAACGAGCATCTGCCAACTGTCGGCTGGCCGTCTGAAGCAAAGCAGGATCCGCCTTACCCTGCAACAATTCATACATGCTCAACCATTGGCGCAAACTCAGGGTTTGCAACCATTTATCATCGTTTTTCGAATGAAAAAGATATAAAAATACTTCGCGCAGATTGGAAAAATCTTTATAAGACGGGCTGAAACGTTCATAAATCCGTATACCCATCTCCCGAGTAAAACTATGGCGCGAGAAAATACCCAGCTTGATCAGAGCAGGATAGATGTGAACTTTGGACAACCAGGCATAGAAGCGCAGGCTGAAATGACGGCATAGAGCATCGTCTTGTTTTAAAGTAGATAAAATCAAATCGAAACGTTCGGAAGCCTGTTTTTTGCCTCCTCGGCGCAAAAATTTGATTAATGCATTGAGAATAAGAACAAAGTCGGTATCATTTAAGCGTTCCGACAAAATAATGTGAAGATTTTGATTAGTCAGTTTTTGCATTGTAGTATTATTACACAAAATGAGATATTTAGCAAGAACCTCGGCAAACAGCTCGGATTATATCGCATTCTTTATCAATCCATGATACAAGATTTTCAATTAATATCCTCTAAAATTCAATGGATAATCAAATTACATAATAAATATATGATGTGAATCAATAAGTAAGAAAGGCCGTCTGAATTCTTTCAGATGGCCTTTTACAACAGCATACTACATTGTTTTAACCTTATGCAAACAAGAGCTTACCACCCTCTTCTTTAACATGGATCGTGCTATCAGGTGCATATTTACCTTCAAGTAATGCTTTTGCCAGCGGGTTTTCGATTTCTGACTGAATGGCACGTTTGAGCGGACGGGCACCATACACAGGATCAAAACCGGCTTCGGCAATCAGATCCAAGGCAGCATCATCGACTTTCAGATGCAGATGTTGTGCTTCCAAACGTTTTTCCAAACCTTTAAGCTGGATTTTCGCAATGCTGCGGATATTGGCCTGATCCAAACCATGGAACACGACTACTTCGTCAATACGGTTGATCATTTCAGGACGGAAATGTTCTTTCACATCCTCCATCACAACTTCTTTCACCGCTTCGTAGTCCTGAGTACCCATTTGTTGGATATGTTGGCTACCGATGTTGGAAGTCATCACAATAACGGTATTTTTGAAGTCCACTGTTCGACCTTGTCCATCGGTCAAGCGGCCGTCATCCAATACTTGCAGCAAGATATTGAACACATCCGGATGGGCTTTTTCCACTTCATCCAAAAGAATCACGCTGTATGGTTTGCGGCGGACTTGCTCAGTCAGGTAGCCGCCTTCTTCGTAGCCGACATAGCCGGGAGGCGCACCGATTAAGCGGGCAACAGCATGTTTTTCCATGTATTCGGACATATCGATACGAATCAGGTGATCTTCGCTGTCAAACAGGAAGCCTGCCAAGGCTTTGCACAACTCAGTTTTACCCACGCCGGTCGGACCTAAGAACAAGAAGCTGCCATAAGGTTTATTCGGATCGGCCAAACCGGAACGGCTGCGGCGGATGGCGTCGGATACAGCACGCACAGCTTCATCTTGGCCGACCACGCGGCGGTGTAATACTTCTTCCATCTTCAGCAGCTTGTCGCGTTCACCTTCCATCATTTTTGACACAGGGATGCCGGTCATGCGGGAAACGATTTCGGCCACCTCATCCGCGCCGACTTCAGTACGGAAAAGTTTGTTTTGTTTTTTGCCGTCAGGATTGCTTTCTGCCGCTTGCAACTGTGCGCCCAATTTCGGCAACTCACCGTATTCGAGTTCGGATGCACGGGCAAAATCGCCTTGGCGTTTGGCCTGCTCGATTTTGACTTTGATGTCGTCCATCTGTTTTTTGATGTCGGCGGTGCTGGAAGAGGCGGCTTTTTCTGCTTTCCAAATTTCGTCCAAATCGGCGTATTCTTTTTGCAAGCCGTCGATTTCTTCGTCTATCAATTCCAGACGTTTCTTGCTGGCATCATCGCTTTCTTTGGCAACGTGCATTTTTTCCATTTTGAGCTGGATAATGCGACGGTCAAGTTTATCCATTTGCTCAGGTTTGCTGTCCAGCTCCATTTTGATGCGGCTGGCCGCTTCGTCGATCAAATCAATCGCTTTATCAGGCAGGAAGCGGTCGGTAATATAACGGTCGCTCAACTCCGCTGCGGCAACGATAGCAGGGTCAGTAATATCGATACCGTGGTGAATTTCATAACGCTCTTGCAAACCACGCAAAATAGCGATGGTATCTTCTACACTTGGCTCGCCAACCAATACTTTTTGGAAGCGGCGTTCGAGTGCCGCATCTTTTTCGATGTACTGACGGTATTCATCCAAAGTAGTCGCACCGATACAGTGCAATTCGCCGCGCGCCAAAGCCGGTTTCAACATATTGCCCGCATCCATTGCGCCGTCGGTTTTGCCTGCACCAACCAAAGTATGGATTTCGTCAATGAAAATCAAAGTGTTGCCGTCGTCTTTAGCTAAGTCGTTCAACACGCCTTTCAAGCGTTCTTCAAATTCGCCACGATATTTCGCGCCGGCAATCAAAGCCGCCAAGTCCAGAACCAAAAGGCGTTTGTTACGCAGGGATTCAGGTACTTCACCGTTGACGATACGTTGTGCCAAACCTTCAACAATCGCGGTTTTACCCACACCCGGCTCACCAATCAGCACAGGGTTGTTTTTGGTACGGCGTTGTAATACCTGAATCGCACGACGAATTTCATCATCACGACCGATAACGGGGTCGAGCTTACCGTCACGGGCGCGTTGAGTCAGATCAAGTGTGTATTTTTTCAAAGCATCGCGTTGGTCTTCAGCATTCGCATCGTTCACGTTTTGTCCTCCTCGTACCGCATCGATCGCGGCATTGATATTTTGTTCGGTCGCACCGGCTTCTTTCAAAATTTTGCCGGTCGCATCATTCTGCTGAACCAAAGCCAGCAGGAAAAGTTCGCTGGCGATATAGGCATCGCCACGTTTGGTTGCAGCCTTATCCATCAGGTTTAATACAGCTTGCAGCTCACGGCTAGGCATAATATCGCCACCTTGACCGGACACTTTCGGCAGGCTGTTTAAATGCTGCTGCAAACGCTGTTTCACTTGAGGCACATTCACACCTGCATGAGCCAGTAACGCAGCAGCACCGCTGTTTTGATCGTCAAGCAACGCTTTTAAGATAAAGCCGGCCTCAAGGTAGCTGCTGTCCGCAGCCAAAGCCAAACTTTGACCTTCTTGCAGAGCTTGCTGAAATTTGGCAGTCAATTTATCAAATCTCATTTTAAGTTCCTCTTCAAATATATTCTGTTAGAGCCTATATAAGCGCAAATGTGGATAACTCAATAGCAATTTACTCCATTAATCAACAAATTTTTATATATTGTTGTTTTATAAAGTTTTATTTTTATAATTTTATGTGCATAACTTTATTATCCAGTTACCCTCTACTCAAAAGGCCGTCTGAAAAATCAAGAATAATCAGGTATAATCGGCACCATATTTATTTTCAGACGGCCTTTATGCCGAAGGATACTTTCATGAGCAAAAAACGAGTTTTAACAGGCGTTACCACAACAGGTATTCCACACTTGGGCAACTATGTCGGTGCCATCCGCCCGGCTATCCGCGCAGCGCAAGATTCCAATACCGAATCATTCCTCTTTTTGGCCGACTATCACGGCATCATCAAATGTCATGAGCCGGAAATGATTCATCAATCTACTCAAGCTGTTGCCGCCACATGGCTCGCCTGTGGACTCAATCCGGAACAGACCACTTTCTACCGTCAAAGCGATATTCCCGAAGTGATGGAGTTGAACTGGATTCTGACCTGTATCACTGCAAAAGGTCTGATGAACCGCGCCCACGCTTATAAAGCTGCAGTACAGGCAAATACCGAAAACGGTCAGGAAGATCCGGATCACGGCGTGGAAATGGGCCTGTACAGCTACCCTATCCTCATGACTGCCGACATTCTTATGTTCAATGCCCATGAAGTACCAGTCGGTCGCGACCAAATACAACACGTTGAAATGGCTCGCGATATTGCCGGTCGCTTTAACCACCGCTTCCAAGAGCTCTTCACCCTGCCTGAAGTAAAAATCGACGAAAATGTCGAACTCTTGGTCGGCTTGGACGGACGCAAAATGTCCAAATCCTACGGCAATACCATTCCGCTTTGGGAAAACGACAAGAAAACCCAAAAATCGGTTAACAAAATCATCACCAATATGAAAGAACCCGGCGAGCCGAAACAGACTGATGAAAGTCCTCTGTTTGAAATCTACAAAGCCTTCTCCACGCCGTCTGAAACTGCCGAGTTCACGCAAATGCTGGCCGAAGGCCTTGCTTGGGGTGAAGCCAAGAAACTCTTGGGCGCAAAAATCAATGCCGAGCTCGCAGAACCGCGCGAGCGCTACAATGAATTGACAGCCAAACCCTCTCAAATTGAAGACATTTTGCAGGCCGGCGCACAAAAAGCGCGTAAAGAAGCACGCGAATTGTTGGATAAAGTACGCGATGCAGTAGGTATTCGTCCGTTGAAATAATAGTAAGGCCGTCTGAATATTTCAGACGGCCACAATATCGTTTATCATTTGAAATATAATCGTTTTTCTAGGGTTTCTCATATGAAAAAAACCTTCCCCCTTATCTTGCTCAGCCTTTCATTGGCTGCCTGCGGCGGTAAATCTGAAGATACTGTAGCCAATGATGCTGCTTCAGGCAAAGCGCCCAAGCCTACCTTCAAAGTTAAATATATCGATGAACAAGCTATAGCCGGTTTGGATTTAGGTACAGCTCAAGACGGCGAAACGAAAGAAGGTAAGAAACAACGCACCTATCCGATTAACGGCATAGAGGGCGGTGTTATCAATCTGATTGGTAAGCACCCTACCGACTTAGAAGTCATCAGCGGCCAATGCATGGAAAAAAATGAAAAAGGCGTTTCAGCCGGCTGGTCAGCCAACGGAGTTTGCCACACTGCCTTTGCAAAAATGGTGGACAATATTGCCCAAGACGGCGGCAAACTGACCGACTATCTGATTTCACACGCTGCTTTGCAGCCTTATACCGAAGGCAAAAGCGGCTATGCCGCTGTACAAAACGGTCGCTATATTTTAGAAATTGACAGCGAAGGCATGTTCTATTTCCGTCGCCGTCATTACTAAAACCCTGCCCATCCTATTTTCCCCTGACACAAGGACTGAATCATGGCTCAAGTTACTTTCCAAGGCTCTCCTATTTCTACAAACGGCAATTTGCCTGCCATCGGTCAAGTTGCACCTGATTTCACATTGGTAGCAGCAGACCTATCTGAGAAATCATTGGCTGACTTTGCAGGCAAACGCAAAGTGCTGAATATTTTCCCCAGTATTGACACCGGCGTATGCGCCCAGTCCGTCCGCACTTTTAACAAACGTGCGTCATCTTTGGACAATACCGTCGTCTTGTGCATTTCTGCCGATTTACCGTTTGCACAAGCCCGTTTCTGCGGCGCAGAAGGTTTGGAAAATGTAGTGACACTTTCTACATTCCGCAGCAGCTTTTCTAACGATTACGGTGTTACACTGACAGAAAGCCCATTACGCGGCCTGACTGCCCGCGCAGTGGTGGTTTTGAATGAGCAAAACCAAGTTCTCCACGCTGAATTGGTTTCTGAAATTGCGAACGAGCCTGACTACGAAGCAGCCTTGGCTGTTTTGTAATTAACCAAATAAAATCAGGCCGTCTGAAAATTTTCAGACGGCCTTTAGATTATCTTCAAAATAAAAACGGTAGCCCAAAAGCTACCGTTTTCTGTTTCAAGCCTTATACAGATTTATCTGTTTTGCTTGCTTCTACTGACTCAGTATTCTGAACCTCATTTTGCTCAACAGGTTCAGCAGCTTCAGCAACAGGCGCTTCAGACTCTTCTACTTTGTCATCACGGACATTATGGCTGTAATCTTTAGGCGGACTAGGTTGTTTACCGGCCATAATTTCCAAAACTTGGTCCCGATCGATGGTTTCCCAATCCATCAGTGCTTTGCACATGGTTTCCATCTTATCGCGATTTTCATCCAAGATTTTGTAAGCCACTTGGTACTGCTCATCCAAAATACGGCGGATTTCCGCATCAATATCTTGTTGGGTTTTCTCAGAAATATTTTGAGAACGGGTTACGCTGCGACCCAAGAATACTTCACCTTCGTTCTCAGCATAAACCATCACCCCCATTTTGTCGCTCATACCATAACGCGTTACCATCTCGCGTGCCATTTGAGTTGCACGTTCGAAGTCGTTAGATGCACCGGTAGAAATACGGCCACAAAAATATCTTCAGCAATACGACCACCAAATAAGATTGAGAGCTGGCTCTGCATTTGGTCTTTGTACATACTGATGCGGTCACGCTCAGGCAACTGCCAAGTCAAACCCAATGCACGACCACGAGGCATAATTGTTACTTTGTGAACCGGATCAGTAAACGGCAGGCTTTCCGCTACGATTGCATGACCGGCCTCATGATAGGCTGTCGCACGTTTTTCATCTTCGTGCATTACCATACTGCGACGCTCCGGACCCATGTAGATTTTGTCTTTAGCATCTTCAAAGTCGCTTTGATCGACTTTAACTTTATTACGACGGCCGGCAAACAAAGCAGCTTCATTGACTAAGTTTGCCAAATCTGCACCTGAAAAACCAGGTGTACCACGAGCCAAAGAAGTCAAATCTACAGATGCATCCAAAGGCACTTTTTTAGCGTGAACTTTCAAGATTTGCTCACGGCCACGAATATCAGGCAATGGAACAACGACTTGACGGTCAAAACGGCCCGGACGCTGTAACGCTGGGTCAAGTACATCAGGACGGTTGGTTGCTGCGATCACAATAACGGTTTGGTTGCTTTCAAAACCATCCATTTCAACCAACAATTGGTTCAACGTTTGCTCACGCTCATCATTGCCACCGCCCAAACCGGCACCACGCTGACGGCCGACAGCATCAATTTCATCGATAAAGATGATACATGGCGCGTTTTTCTTGGCCTGCTCGAACATATCGCGGACACGGCTCGCGCCGACACCGACAAACATTTCTACGAAGTCAGAACCTGAAATACTGAAGAATGGTACACCTGCCTCACCGGCAATCGCTTTGGCCAGCAATGTTTTACCCGTACCGGGGCTGCCTGCTAACAAAATACCGCGCGGCACACGACCGCCTAAGCTTTGATAACGATTGGGTGCTTTCAAATAATCTACGATTTCTTGCACTTCTTCTTTTGCCTCATCACAACCGGCAACATCGGCAAAAGTCACTTTATTGGAATCTTTATCCAACAAACGCGCACGGCTTTTACCAAAAGAGAAGGCACCGCCTTTACCGCCACCACCACTTTGCATGCGCATGAAGTAGAACCATGCACCAATCAACAACAAAACCGGCAGCAGGCTGTAAAACAGACTGGCCAGCATGCTTGGTTTTTCTTCCGGAGTCACTTTGACGCGTACTTTGTTATCCAACAGTGTTTTAACCAAGTTGTCATCCAAAGGCGCATTGGTATAGAAGGCAGTTTTATCGGTGCGCTCACCTTTAATCAGATAGCCGCTGACAACAGATCCTTCAATATTGACATTGGATACTTCGCCACTATTAACTTGCTGAATAAATTGAGAATATTCGATTTGCTGTTTATCTTCCTGCTTATCGCTGAGTGCATTGAATGCTGCTAAAAGCATAGCACCACCCACTACCCAAACTAATATGTTTTTAATGGTATTCCCCACTGAACAGGCTCCATGGTTACAAAATAAATAAAATCAAGGGAAAGAATTTTAAAGCACCCACCCTACATTGTCAGCGTTTATTTTTACCTAATAGGTAAATCTCACTGGAACGATTGCGGGAAGCATCCGGCTTTCGAGTTTGTACACTGGCAAAAATTTCACGCATAGCCGCCGTATACTCTTGATAACCCGCGCCTTGAAACACCTTCACTAAAAAACTGCCTCCGGTTTTCAAATGTTGGGAAGCAAAATCCAAAGCCAGTTCACACAAATAAAAACTGCGTGCCTGGTCGGTTACGGCATTGCCTGACATATTGGGTGCCATATCACAGATTACAAGGTCTAACGGACGATTATCCAATAAGGCTTCAAACTGTTCCAAAACAGCATCTTCCCTAAAGTCGCCCTGAATAAACGACACGCCTTCAATAGCATCCATCGGCAAAATATCCAAAGCAAACACTGCCCCTGTTTTACCGACCAGCTTGGCCGCTACCTGTGACCAACTTCCCGGCGCGCTGCCCAAATCCGCCAAAACCGTACCCGGCTTGATTAATTTATCTTTTTGATTGATTTCCAATAATTTATAAGCCGCTCTGGCACGATATCCGTCTTTTTGTGCCATATGGACATAATGATCGTTGACGTGCTCATGCAGCCATGCTTTTGAAGATTTTGAGCGTACAGCCATCTTGATTTGAAATGCTTAAGTTAAAATCAGCATTGTACGTTATTTCCCCCGTAAATGTTCTAAATCGCGTACAATATAGCCATTATTCTTTTTAATTGGATACTTATCAAAATGAGCGACAACAAATTAAGCACCAAAGAAATTTTGGCCTTGAAAGCCCAAGCACACCACCTCCACCCTGTCGTTATGGTTGGCCAACAAGGCTTGACCGACTCGGTCATCAAAGAAACCGATGCCGCATTGACAGCGCACGAATTGATTAAAGTCCGTGTTTTTGGGGATAATCGTGCTGAACGTATTGAAATTTGTGATACCCTGTGTGAAACACTGGGTGCTCAACTGGTGCAACATATTGGCAAATTACTTGTTTTGTGGCGTAAAAAACCGGATGATAAATAATTTAAACTGAATAAACAGCAGAAGTATTTTCTCAACCCACTTTATCATATCCTTCTGTTGTATTTATGCAGCATAAAAAAATTATTCCATTATTCTAAGTATAAAAGTACAAATACGGTTGCCTGTTTTTGTAAATAACCTCAAAATTACAAAATCATAACGGCCGCACCCTGTCGGCCGATTATTTTATTCCTAATCCTTCACAAAATATAAAAGCAAACCGATGAATGCTCAACAATATGAAGAATCTTTTCTGCTAGCAGAAAAATTAATCACTCAAGACCCACCTGACTTTGCACGAGCCATCCCATTGCTCTGCGAAGCAGCAGAAGCCGGGCATGTTGAGGCTGCATTTCAGCTGGCAGGATGCCTAATCGAACATCACGAAAATGCGCAAGATTTAGCAATTGCTGTCTCATATCTCAAACAGGCTGCTCAAGCCGGTCACCCATATGCTCGTTACAACCTTCTGCAAATAGAAGAAAGCAGAGGGATTGCAATAGAAGATTTAGTTGACGCCTATCAAGAGCTTGCCGAAGAAGGATTGGCTCCTGCCCAACTGCGCCTGATACGTTTATATGCAGATAACGGCAATGACCAAGAAGCCGTCAAATGGGCATTGAAAGCTACCGAACAACAAAATCCTCAGGCACAATATTTCTTAGCCCAGCATTACCAATATTCCAGCTCTCCCGATTTGGAATATTCCCATAAACTTTATCAGCAATCCGCTGCACAGGGATTTATTGCGGCACACTGGCAACTCGGCCTTCAATACAAATTGGGGCAAGGTGTTGCACAAAACCCTGAAAAAGCAATCGAACATTTACGTATCGCCGCCGATTACGACATTGTTCCGGCGCAAACTTCTCTTGCAGAACTCTTAGCCGCATCAAATCCTGCTGAAGCATTGGAATGGTTTGAAAAAGCTGCCGAACAAGGTGACAGCAATGCGCATGTAGCACTTGCCGAAATATATCTATTGGGTAAAAACACCGAGCGGGACCCTCAAAAGGCCTATCAGCACGCTAAATTTGCAGCGGATCAAAATGATCCGGAAGGTTTGCGTCTTTTAGGTGATATCCATCGTTATGGATTGGGACGAGCAGTTGATGCAGACACCGCGCGTCAATATTATCAACGCTCGGCTGATTTAGGTAATCTTGTCGCCTACCAAAAACTTCTGTCTGACAGCGCATTGAATAACCAGCAAAACTATGAACTGACGAAAGAAATCGCCCTCCAACGTCAAGAGGCTGAACGTCTATACAAGCTGGCATTTGCAGCGCACTATGGCTTAAAACGCCAACAAAATTACGCTGAAGCACTGGATCTATACCACCAATCCGCAGAACGTGGGCACAGCAAATCCCAAACCAATCTTGGTATGATGTATTACAGTGGACAAGGTGTACCTGTCGACTATGCCCAAGCTGCAAAATGGTTTGAAGCAGCGGCCAAACAACGAGACACAATGGCTCAATATAATCTTGCCTGTCTGTATTATCATGGTATGGGCGTAGAAAAAGACATCAACAATGCTTGTTTCTGGCTACAAGAAGCCATCCAACATGGACATGAACAACAAGATATTCTTAAAGAGCTTTTGGCTCAATGGAAGCAATTCGCTCAAAAGGTCTCTGCCGCTTAAAGGCCGTCTGAAATTCTAACTTCCTACATAAATGACATGTCAGAGCTAAACTAAACAGCCTGTACATGTCATTTTTTTTATTTACCCTTCCTCAATAATCGTCATCTTCAAATCCCATTCCCTCTTAATCTCTTTAAAGTCTTCAGACGACCTATTCTCTTTGTAAAGAATCAGATAATCTAAATTTTCCCTTTCAAACCCTAAATCCAATATAAACTTTCAATTCACAACAAAATTTGAAAAATATTTTTCGTATTCGAATCCATTTACTCAAACATTTGATACTTTTTTACTGTATCTACTCAATATCCCGATTTAAAAACAAGCTCCATAACTCTTTTAAAAAATCTTATTTCAACCTTTACATCCTATCAATATCTACAGCATGATTTGCCAGTTTGCCCAATTACTGATAGCATTTGCAGGTTAGCCGGTTCGTAAAAAGTTCAATTTTTTCTGATTTTCCATCAATGGCTATAACGTATTGAAAATATTTCAGTAATTAAAACTTTTTTCGAATCTAACTCTAGGAATTTTCGTTTTTAACTCACATATGTTCGCAAACGAAAATATCGGAGTAATACTCCGTCATTGAAAAACACTCAACACAAGGATAGATATTATGTCCACCCAATTACACGATGTTGACCCAATTGAAACCAAAGAATGGTTAGACGCGTTAAGCTCTGTTTTAGAATATGAAGGCAGCGAGCGCGCCCAGTATCTGCTGGAAAGTTTGGTCAAATACAGCCGTGATAAAGGCATCCGTATGCCTCACGGTACCACTACTCCATACTTGAACACCGTTTCCGTTGAAGACGAAAAAGGCATCCCCGGCGACCAAAACATCGAACACCGCATCCGTGCATTCGTTCGTTGGAACGCTGCCGCTATCGTTTTGCGCGCGGGTAAAAAAGATTTGGAATTGGGTGGACACATTGCATCTTTCCAATCAGCCGCCACTATGTATGAAGTCGGCTTCAACCACTTCTGGAAAGCTAAAGGTGAAGGCGAAGAAGGCGATTTGGTATTCTTCCAAGGCCACGTTGCCCCTGGTATCTACGCACGCGCTTTCGTTGAAGGCCGTCTGACTGAAGACCAATTGAACAACTTCCGTCAAGAAGTTGCCGGTCATGGTCTGCCTTCTTATCCTCACCCTCACCTGTTGCCTGACTTCTGGCAATTCCCAACCGTATCTATGGGTCTGGGCCCATTGATGGCGATTTACCAAGCACGCTTCCTGAAATACTTGGAATCTCGCGGTCTGGCTAAAACCAAAGGCCGTAAAGTATGGGTATTCTGTGGCGACGGCGAAATGGACGAACCTGAAAGCCAAGGTGCTATTGCTCTGGCTTCACGCGAAGGCTTGGACAACTTGGTATTCGTCATCAACTGTAACCTGCAACGTTTGGACGGCCCAGTACGCGGTAACGGCAAAATCATTCAAGAGCTGGAAGGCAACTTTGCCGGCGCAGGCTGGAATGTTGTGAAAGTCATCTGGGGTCGTCGTTGGGACCGCCTCTTGGCAAAAGACAAAGATGGCATCCTGCGTAAACGTATGGAAGAGTGCTTGGACGGTGACTACCAAACTTACAAATCCAAAGACGGTGCATACGTTCGCGAACACTTCTTCAATACGCCTGAACTGAAAGCATTGGTTGCCGATATGACCGATGAACAAATTTGGGCATTGAACCGTGGTGGCCATGACCCTCAAAAAGTGTACAACGCTTACGACCGCGCAGTGAACCACGCCGACGGCAAACCTACTGTAATCTTGGCGAAAACCATTAAAGGTTACGGTATGGGTGCATCCGGCGAAGGTCAAAACGTTGCCCACCAAGCCAAAAAAATGGACAAAGCGTCTCTGAAACAATTCCGTGACCGCTTTGACATTCCTGTTACCGATGAGCAAATCGACAGCGGCGACCTGCCTTACCTGACTTTTGCTCCCGACAGCGAAGAATACAAATACCTGCATGCACGTCGCGAATCTTTGGGTGGCTACCTGCCTCAACGCAAACCTACCCAAGAAGTTCTGGAAGTGCCTGAGTTGTCAGCATTTGATGCCCAACTGAAATCCAGCGGTGACCGTGAATTCTCAACCACCATGGCTTTCGTCCGCATCCTGTCTACTCTGTTGAAAGACAAAAAAATCGGCAAACGCGTGGTGCCTATCGTTCCAGATGAAAGCCGTACGTTCGGTATGGAAGGTATGTTCCGTCAATACGGTATTTGGAACCCTAAAGGCCAACAATACACTCCTCAAGATAAAGACCAACTGATGTTCTATAAAGAATCTGTTGACGGTCAAATCTTGCAAGAAGGTATTAACGAACCAGGTGCTATGGCTGACTGGATTGCTGCTGCGACCAGCTACGCAAACAACGACTTTGCCATGATTCCTTTCTACATCTACTACTCTATGTTCGGTTTCCAACGAGTTGGCGACTTGGCATGGGCAGCAGGCGATATGCATGCACGTGGCTTCCTGCTGGGTGGTACAGCCGGCCGTACAACACTGAATGGCGAAGGTTTGCAACACGAAGACGGCCACAGCCACATTCAAGCAGACTTGATTCCAAACTGTGTAACTTACGATCCGACATTCCAATATGAAGTAGCCGTTATCGTACACGATGGCTTGCGCCGTATGTATGTTAACCACGAAGACGTGTTCTACTACATCACCCTGATGAATGAAAACTATACCCATCCGGACATGCCTGAAGGCGTAGAACAAGACATCCTGAAAGGTATGTACTTGCTGAAAGCCGGCGGCAAAGGCGATAAAAAAGTCCAATTGATGGGTTCCGGTACCATCCTGCAAGAAGTAATTGCCGGTGCCGAATTATTGAAAGCCGACTTCGGCGTAGAAGCAGACATCTGGTCTTGCCCATCATTCAACCAGCTGCACCGCGATGCCATCGAAGTGGAACGCTTCAATCGTCTGAACCCATTGGAAACTGCAAAAGTACCGTTTGTTACTTCTCAACTGCAAGGTCATGACGGTCCGGTTATTGCCGCTACCGACTACATCCGCAGCTATGCCGACCGTATCCGCGCCTACATCCCTAACGACTACCACGTCTTGGGTACCGATGGCTTCGGTCGTTCCGACAGCCGTGCCAACCTACGCAGCTTCTTCGAAGTTGACCGCTACAACGTTGCCGTTGCTGCATTGAGCGCATTGGCCGAGCAAGGCAAAGTCAGCAAAGAAACCGTTCAACAAGCTATTGAAAAATATGGCATCAAGGCCGATTCAGCCCCTAGCTGGAAACGCTAATTGATGTTTCAGACGGCCTGTTTGCTTCATTCAGACATCAGGCCGTCTGAAAACCGAATGCTTGAATGGTTTAACAAACTGTACCGATGCCGTGTGAAACAGTTTTCAGACGGCATCAAACTGAAAATATTAAAGGAACTCAAATGAGTATCGTAGAAATCAAAGTCCCTGATATCGGCGGTCATGAAAACGTCGACATCATCGCTGTAGAAGTTAAAGCAGGCGACACCATTGCCGTTGACGACACCCTGATTACTTTAGAAACCGACAAAGCCACTATGGACGTACCTGCCGATGCAGCCGGTGTCGTGAAAGAAGTTAAAGTTAAAGTTGGCGATAAAATCTCTGAAGGCGGCGTTATTCTGACCGTTGAAACCGATGCCGCCGCTGCCGATGCAGCCCCGACTCCTGCAGCTGAAGCTCCTGCAGCTCCCGCTGCCGCTCCTGCCGCAGCCCCTGCAGGCGGTGCAACTGTAAAAGTCGTTGTACCGGATATTGGCGGTCATACAGATGTAGACATTATTGCCGTTGAAATTAAAGTTGGCGACACTGTTGCCGTTGACGACACTCTGATTACTCTGGAAACCGACAAAGCCACTATGGACGTACCATGTACAGAAGCCGGTGTGGTTAAAGCCGTATTTGTAAAAGTTGGCGACAAAGTATCTGAAGGTTCTGCCATTATCGAAGTAGAAACCGCCGGTTCCGCCGCAGCTGCTCCTGTCGCTCAAGCTGCCGCACCTGCACCAGCCGCTGCTCCAGCTCCTGCTGCCGCTCCCGCACCAGCCGCTGCGCCTGCACCTTCTGCACCTGAAGCTGCCAAAATTGACGAAGCTGCTTTTGCCAAAGCCCATGCAGGTCCTTCCGCACGTAAACTGGCGCGTGAATTGGGTGTAGATTTGGGTCAAGTCAAAGGTACCGGTCTGAAAGGCCGTATCATGGGCGAAGACGTTAAAGCCTTCGTTAAATCCGTTATGCAAAGCGGTGCTGGCAAACCTGCAGCTGCCTCTTTGGGCGGCGGTCTGGACTTGTTGCCATGGCCTAAAGTTGACTTCTCTAAATTCGGCAGCGTCGAAGTTAAAGAGTTGTCTCGCATTAAGAAAATTTCCGGTCAAAACCTTTCTCGCAACTGGGTTGTGATTCCTCACGTTACCGTACACGAGGAAGCGGATATGACCGAATTGGAAGAATTCCGCAAACAGCTGAACAAAGAATGGGAACGCGAAGGCGTGAAACTGTCCCCATTGGCCTTCATCATTAAAGCCTCTGTTGCTGCGCTGAAAGCCTTCCCTGAATTTAATGCCTCTCTGGATGGCGACAACTTGGTGCTGAAAAACTACTTCAACATCGGTTTCGCAGCCGACACACCAAACGGCTTGGTTGTTCCAGTAATAAAAGACGTGGATCAAAAAGGCTTGAAACAAATCAGCCAAGAGCTGACCGAATTGTCTAAAAAAGCCCGCGAAGGCAAGCTCAAACCACAAGAAATGCAAGGCGCATGCTTTACTATTTCCAGCTTGGGCGGTATCGGCGGCACAGGCTTCACGCCGATCGTGAATGCTCCTGAAGTTGCCATCTTGGGCGTGTGCAAATCCCAAATCAAACCGGTTTGGGACGGCAAAGAGTTCGCTCCTCGTCTGATGTGCCCATTGAGCCTGTCCTTCGACCACCGCGTCATCGACGGTGCCGCCGGTATGCGCTTTACCGTATTCCTGGCTAACCTGTTGAAAGACTTCCGCCGCATTACTCTGTAATCCGAGCATTTTCAGACGGCCTTTTTACTCAGGCCGTCTGAAAAAATAAGTTCGAACATCATTCAGAAAGATTAGACATGAGCTTAGTTGAATTAAAAGTGCCCGACATTGGCGGTCACGAAAACGTAGATATTATTGCGGTTGAAGTAAATGTAGGCGACACCATTGCTGTGGACGATACCCTGATTACTTTGGAAACCGATAAAGCCACTATGGACGTACCAGCCGAAGTTGCAGGTGTCGTTAAAGAAGTTAAAGTTAAAGTCGGCGATAAAATCTCTGAAGGCGGCTTGATTGCAATCGTTGAAGCCAAAGGTGCGGCTGCCGCTCCTAAAGCTGAAGTACCAGCTGCTCCTGCACAAGAAGCCCCTAAAGCTGCTGCTCCAGCTCCTCAAGCAGCACAATTTGGCGGTTCTGCCGATGCTGAATACGATGTGGTCGTATTGGGTGGCGGCCCTGGCGGTTATTCTGCTGCATTTGCCGCTGCTGACGAAGGCTTGAAAGTTGCCATCGTCGAGCGTTACAAAACTTTGGGCGGCGTTTGCTTGAACGTCGGCTGTATCCCTTCCAAAGCTTTATTGCACAACGCTGCCGTTATCGATGAAGTACGTCACTTGGCTGCCAACGGTATCAAATACCCAGATCCTGAACTCGATATCGACATGCTGCGCGGCTACAAAGACGGCGTGGTTTCCCGCCTGACCACCGGTTTGGCAGGTATGGCCAAAGGCCGTAAAGTAGACGTTATCCAAGGCGACGGCCAATTCTTAGATCCGCACCACTTGGAAGTGTCGCTGACTACCGGCGACGTGTACGAGCAAGCGACACCTACCGGCGAGAAAAAAATCGTTGCCTTCAAAAACTGTATCATTGCAGCAGGTAGCCGCGTAACCAAACTGCCTTTCATTCCTGAAGATCCACGTATCATCGATTCCAGCGGTGCACTGGCTCTGAAAGAAGTACCGGGCAAACTGTTGATCATCGGTGGCGGTATTATCGGTCTCGAAATGGGTACGGTTTACAGCACCCTGGGTTCTCGCCTGGATGTTGTTGAAATGATGGACGGCCTGATGCAAGGCGCAGACCGCGACTTAGTTAAAGTATGGCAAAAACAAAACGAATACCGTTTTGACAACATCATGATCAACACCAAAACTGTTGCTGTTGAGCCTAAAGAAGACGGTGTTTACGTTACATTCGAAGGTGCAAATGCGCCTAAAGAGCCACAACGTTACGATGCCGTACTGGTAGCTGCCGGTCGTGCGCCTAACGGCAAACTGATCAGCGCTGAGAAAGCCGGTGTTGCCGTAACTGACCGCGGCTTTATCGAAGTGGACAAACAAATGCGCACCAACGTGCCGCACATCTACGCTATCGGCGATATCGTCGGTCAACCGATGTTGGCACACAAAGCCGTTCACGAAGGCCACGTTGCCGCTGAAAACTGTGCCGGCCACAAAGCCTACTTCGACGCACGCGTTATTCCGGGCGTTGCCTACACTTCTCCTGAGGTGGCATGGGTTGGCGAAACCGAGTTGTCTGCCAAAGCCTCTGGCCGCAAAATTACCAAAGCCAACTTCCCATGGGCTGCTTCCGGTCGTGCGATTGCCAACGGTTGCGACAATGGTTTCACCAAGCTGATTTTTGATGCTGAAACCGGCCGCATCATCGGTGGCGGTATCGTTGGTCCTAACGGCGGCGATATGATCGGCGAAGTCTGCTTGGCGATTGAAATGGGCTGTGATGCAGCCGATATCGGTAAAACCATCCACCCACACCCAACCCTGGGCGAATCCATCGGTATGGCTGCGGAAGTGGCATTGGGCGTATGTACCGACCTGCCTGCTCAGAAAAAGAAATAAGTTCACTCAAATAAAATTTGAACGAACTTGATGGAACAAAGGCCGTCTGAATGTTTCAGACGGCCTTTTTGCAAACAAGGAGACTTAATATGAAAAAAATCGAAGCCATTATCAAACCTTTCAAACTCGACGATGTGCGCGAAGTCTTGACCGAAATCGGCATTACCGGCATGACCGTCAGCGAAGTCAAAGGCTTCGGCCGCCAAAAAGGCCATACAGAAATTTATCGCGGCGCAGAATACGCAGTTGATTTCCTGCCCAAAGTAAAAATCGAATTGGTATTGGCTGACGATAAAGTCGATCAAGCTGTTGATGCCATCTTGGAAACCGCGCATTCCGGCAAAATCGGTGACGGTAAAATCTTTATTTATCCGGTTGAAGAAGCTATCCGTATCCGTACCGGCGAACGCTCGGAAGCAGCACTTTAATAGAAATCGCAAAATACAGAATACAAATGCCGTCTGAAAAAAGTCATGATTTGTTTTAATCAAGACTTATTTTTCAGACGGCATTAATTGAATACCCCCCATTTTCTTAAGTCTATCCAAGTAAACCTATTATCGAAAACATCACGCTATCAAGCATGGAGGATTTCGAGGCAATGCTTCACCTGACCTTCGTGAACAACTTTACCGTATCAAATAACTCTTTCCAAAGTAGTGCTAACCCCAATCCCATACTTACAAAACCTCAATGCCCTCCTTGTAAAATCAAATTCCTCGTATTTTTTTCCTATTCTTATTGTTGCCTAACTTTTCAGACGACCCCTTTCTTTATCCAAACTCCGTTATAATGACGGCTTTAAAATTAATTTATCCAAAGACAGTCTTATCATGAAACACATCCACATTATCGGTATCGGCGGCACATTTATGGGCGGCGTAGCGGCTATTGCCAAAGAAGCAGGTTTTAAAGTCAGCGGTTGCGACGCAAAGATGTATCCGCCGATGAGCACCCAGCTCGAAGCCTTGGGCATTGACGTACACGAAGGTTTTGATGCCGCTCAATTGGACGAATTTAAAGCCGATATTTACGTTATCGGTAATGTTGCCAAACGTGGCATGGATGTGATTGAAGCCATTTTGAATAAAGGCTTGCCTTATATTTCTGGCCCGCAATGGCTTGCTGAAAACGTATTGCACCAGCACTGGGTACTCGGCGTAGCCGGAACACACGGCAAAACGACTACCGCCTCCATGCTCGCATGGGTCTTGGAATATGCCGGACTCGCGCCGGGCTTCCTGATTGGCGGCGTACCGGAAAACTTCAGCGTTTCCGCCCGTCTGCCGAAAACGCCTCGCCAAGACCCTAACTCAAAATCCCCATTCTTCGTTATCGAAGCCGACGAATACGACACTGCCTTTTTTGACAAACGCTCCAAATTCGTACACTACCGTCCGCGTACCGCCATTTTGAACAATCTGGAATTCGACCACGCCGATATTTTTGCCGATTTGGGCGCCATTCAAACCCAATTCCATCATTTGGTACGCACCGTGCCGTCTGAAGGCCTCATCGTCTGCAACGGCCAGCAGCAAAGCCTACAAGATACTCTAGACAAAGGCTGCTGGACGCCCGTAGAAAAATTTGGTACCGAACAAGGCTGGCAGGTTGGTACCGTCCATGCCGACGGCTCGTTCGACGTACGCCATCACGGCGAAACAGTCGGACACGTCGCGTGGGAACTGATGGGCGAACACAACCGTATGAACGCCCTCGCCGTTATCTCCGCTGCACGTCATGCCGGCGTCGATATTCAGACGGCCTGCGAAGCTTTAAGTGCATTTAAAAACGTCAAACGCCGTATGGAAATCAAAGGCACGGTAAACGGCATCACTGTTTACGATGACTTTGCCCACCACCCGACCGCCATCGAAACCACTATCGAAGGTCTGCGCCAGCGCGTCGGTAACGCACGCATCCTCGCCGTCCTCGAGCCTCGTTCCAACACCATGAAGCTCGGCACTATGAAAGCCGCCCTGCCCGAAAGCTTAAACGATGCAGACCAAGTATTCTGCTACGCCGGCGGCGTGGACTGGAACGTCGCCGAAGCCCTTGCACCTTTAGGCGGCAAGCTACACGTCGGCAAAGACTTCGATACCTTTGTTGCCGAAATCGTGAAAAATGCCGAAGCAGGCGACCATATTTTGGTCATGAGCAACGGCGGTTTCGGCGGAATACACGGAAAGCTGTTGGAAGCGTTGAAATAAGCCTTCTCCAATAACCAAGGCCGTCTGAAACAATTTCAGACGGCCTTTTATCATGTGCCAATTTAAAATCTATATTTAAGAAAAACGTTTTAGTAATACCCAAATAACACTCATCCATTATTAGCCCATACATACTTGCTCAAGACCATTTTTTCATTATGCATTGCCAATCCTCCCCAAAATCTGATAATAATGCAGACAACATCTAAGCCGTACATATATCATGAAACACAAAACTGCCTTTAAGCCCATAGTTCTCAGTATTGCGCTTTCCATCCTTCTGATTACAACAGCTGTATTTTTTGCCCGTCATCACAACTCTATCTCAAGTATTAATACCAATTTCCTACAACAGAAGATTACCGAACCCGAAGAACCATCACCGCAAATCGTACAATCTGCGCGAAACCAAATTGGCAAAACCCTTCGTTACGACCCTGCTTACACCAAGCTCAAATATCCAATGGGCGATGTACCGATGGAAAAAGGCGTTTGCACAGACGTGGTCATCCGTGCCTTGCGCGACCAAAATATAGATTTGCAAGATCTTGTTCATCAAGACATGAGCCGCAACTTTTCCGTCTATCCGAAACGCTGGGGTTTGAAACAACCTGATACTAATATCGACCATCGCCGCGTGCCTAACCTAATGACTTATTTCACGCGTCAAGGCTGGGCAGTTCAAGATACAAACTATCAAGCTGGCGATATTGTAACTTGGGAACTGAAAGGCAACCGTCCCCATATCGGCATCGTCTCCGATCGAAAAATCGGCGATAGGCCTCTGATTATCCATAATATCGGTTCGGGAACCCGTGAAGACGATATCCTCTACCGCTACACCATTACCGGACATTTCAGGCTTCCCGTTCAATAAATCATGAGACTACTGAAAAATTCACTTCAATATCATATCCAATCTGTAGTTTTGCGCTTTTTTTGCAATCCACCTTTCGAGGCCGTCTGAAACCATAGGTGGGATAACCATCCGACAAAATATTAGAGACAGTGCGACATATTCCATATCACTGATACATATGATAATATGATGGATTTTTACGATTTTAATTATATTGGAATCATGGATGGAGAGAATCGGTAAGTGGATAAGCTATCGAAACTAAAGATTAAATATACAATTTTTATATCAATATTTTTTGTCGTTTTTTACAAGGAAGCTGAGTTTTATACCTATACAGTCGATAATGTGCCTTCATATTTTATGGACTGGGAAAGGAATATTCCTTTCTTGCCCATATTTATGTTGCCTTATATGACATCACCGTTTTTCTTCTTGGTCACTATATTTTTGGAAAAGAACGAAAGCAGTCTGAAATTACTGATAAAAAGAGCAACCTTTTTAATCGGAGTTTCTACTGCTCTATTTGTAATATTTCCCATGAAATTTTATTTTCCCAAGCCTGAAGTCGATAACCAAATTTTAAAATCCTTCTTTTATATTTTGGGAAAATTGGACAGTAGTTTTAATCAATGCCCGTCATTACATGTGAGTTTCGCTTTTCTTTCAGCTGAGGTTTATTGTAGAGAATTCAAATCCAAATTCTTAAAATCATTTTTTGGTATATGGGGATTTTTACTCGCCATTTCGGTCTTATTTGTCTATCAACACCATTTGATTGATTTCGTAGGGGGAGCATTGATATTCTTAATCACTTGTATCCTATTCCCAAGAAAAAAGACAGTTTAAACATTTTGTCACAGAATCTTAGAAAGCCCTACAACAACAATTGAACCATAGTTCAAACATACAAAAAGACCGTCTGAAACCATTTCAGACGGCCTTTTACTTTTACCTAACCCTCTTTATTTAACCGCAACCGCCGCATTTGCCGCAGCCGCTGCTGCAGTCGCGTTTTTTCGGTTTGAACACGAATTTTCGCAAGAGGAAGAATATGCAGGCGAGCATAATCAAGCCGACGATAATATATTGAGTCATGACGATAGTATCCTTGAAGAAATTTGGTAAACCACGAATGCGGCAAAATAAGCCATCAGGAACAAATAGCCTGTAATCATAAGCATATTTTTCGTGGATTTGGTTTCGCGTTTAATTACGGCCAAAGTTGCGGCACACATCGGAGCATACACATACCAAGCCAAGAAGGCAAAGGCAGTCGGCAAGCCCCAGTTGTTGTGTATGATAGGAATCAGTGCGTTTTGTACTGCATCTTCAGACGATGCGCTGACGGCGTAAACAGTACCCAAAGCGGCAACGACCACTTCGCGCGCGGCAATACCCGGAATCATGGCGATACACATTTCCCAAGTAAAGCCTAAAGGTGCAAAAAACGGCTGAATAGCATGACCAAGCGTACCTGCCAAGCTGTAATCGATGGCGGCACCGGTTGCGCCTTCAGGCGGTTGCGGCCAGCTTACCAAGCCCCACAGAACCACGGCCAACGCAAAAATGATGGTACCCGCGCGTTTCAGGAAGGCTTTTACCCTATCCCACAAGCTGGTCATGATGTGTTTGAAGTTAGGCGTACGGAAAGTCGGCAATTCCATCAAAAGTGGGAATTGTTGCACATTGCCTTTCATCCGCGCCAAGCGTTTCATGATATACGCTGCCAATGCGGCCGACAGAATGCCTACGATATAAAGAATAAACAATGTCAGGCCTTGCAGGTTGAAAATCCCACCCACTGTACGGTCAGGAATGACGGCGGCGATAATCAGCGCATACACTGGCAAACGTGCGGAACAAGTCAGCAACGGCGCAACCGCGATGGTAACAAGGCGTTCGCGCGGGTCGTTAATGGTACGCGCCGACATCACGGCAGGAACGGCACAGGCAAAGCTGGACAAAAGGGGAATAAACGAACGGCCGGACAAACCGCTTTTTGCCATGATGTTATCCAGCAGGAAGGCTGCACGCGGCAGATAGCCTGAGTCTTCCAATAGCAGGATAAAGGCAAACAAAATCGTAATCTGAGGCAGGAACACCAACACGCTGCCCAAACCGGCAATGACGCCGTTGACCAGCAAATCGTTGAGGATGCCCGGTTCCATGTTCGCGCCTATCCATTCTCCCAGTGCGGTAAAACCGCCTTCAATGGCATCCATAATCGGTGCCGCCCAAGTGTATACCGCTTGGAACACCATAAACAGGATCACCAGCAGCATAATCATGCCCCAGACGGGGTGCAGCACGATGTCGTCGAGTTTTTTGTGCCATGCGGGCAGCGTCATCTGGGTGCGTACCACTTGTGCCAAAATCGATTCGACTTCTTGATAAAGTTTGTCGCTATCCAGCGCATCGAGCGTGCGTTCGGCAGAGGTGGGGTTTGCGGGGAAAGAGCGTTTGCGCGGCAGCTTCGCCACGGCTTCGCGTACAGCCTGTACGCCCGACGCGCTCACTGCAACTGTTTCCAAAACAGGTGCATCCAACAACTCGCTCAGTTTGGCCGCGTCGATATTCAAGCCCCTTTTGCGGGCCACGTCGCTCAAATTCAGCGACACCACCATAGGCAGTCCCAGCGTTTTCAGTTCCAAAATCATGCGCAGGGTCATACGCAGGTTGGTCGCGTCGGCAACGGCAATAATGGCATCGGGCGGAATGCCCATCTTGCCTACCATTACATCTTTCGCCACCGCTTCGTCGGGGCTGGTCGTGCGTAGGCTGTATGTGCCCGGCAGGTCAATAATGCGGACGGCCTCGTCGTCGAGGAAGGCGCCCTCGCGCTTATCGACAGTTACGCCCGGATAATTGGCAACCTTGGCATGTGCGCCGGTCAAACCGTTAAACAAAACGGTTTTGCCGCAGTTTGGCGCGCCAATCAAGGCAAAATAGCTTAGTTCCATCATTTTTCCTTATTCTTTCAGACGGCCTTAAACGGCCTCAACGATACGACACATAATCTTCCCGGCCTCTTCCAAACGCAGGGAAAATTGAGATTGGTTACCCAAACGTACCGCAAACGGGCCTCTCCCAAAACCGCCCACGGCAATCACTTGCAACGGCATTCCGCTGGAAAAACCCAAATCCGAAAGACGACGGGTTACCAAGGTATCCAAATCACCAAAAACAGGGTTGGGAGCAATGGAATCAATATGTACGACTGCGCCTTTTTTAAGGCGCGACAAAGGAATGGTAGACATAAGCCTCTCTTTTCATTTGTTTTAAAAGTAGATTATTAAAAAAACGTGAGAAGAATGACGAATGTGTGGCACATTTAAAAGGTTGGTTATGAGTGGCTATTTGCCCCTTCTTTCAATAAGTGCGGTTTGTTTTAAGTATTGTTATTTTCTTTGCTAATGATAAATCTTATTAATGTAAAAATCAAATGTAACAAGATAAACTAAAAAAGCTGAAATCCTTTTATCATTAGGATTTCAGCCTTTTTATACACTCAACAAACTAAAGGCCGTCTAAAAGGTTTCAGACGGCCTTCAAAATAAAAAACCGAATCAAATCGGTTTTTTATTCCCATTCAGGGAAAGACTCTAAATTACAGAGCGTCTTTCAATGCTTTACCGGCACGGAATTTAGGAGTTTTAGCAGCAGCAATAGTCAAAGGCTCGCCAGTTTTAGGGTTGCGGCCTTGACGTTCGGCGCGTTCGCCGACGTAGAAAGTACCGAAACCGACCAGAGTAACAGTGTCGCCGTTTTTCAACGCGTTGGTTACGGCATTAGTAGTAGCATCCAAAGCTTTTTGCGCAGCAGATTTGGAAATGCCGGCTTCTTGAGCAATTGCTTCGATCAATTCAGACTTATTCACAATTAGTCCCTTCCTATCGTAAAAAATGATGAAATGCCCGAATACTCGGGGCTTGAGCACTTTTAAAGCACATACGCACTTTATAGCAATTCTGAAATTATCATGTCAAGTAAAAGATGTGGAATTGCCCTATTTTTGTGGCATTCAGGGCAAAACCACATTTTTTGCAACATCAGACGGCCAACTTAATGCTTGGTTGCTTTTGTTCTTGACTTCGCCTTAGAAGTTTGCGGGGTATCGGCAACCGCCAATTCAGCCGCCCACTGCTCAGGCTGAGCTTCCAAACCCAAAGCCAACACTTCATCAATCCATTTAACCGGATGAATGGTCAGACCGGTTTTGACATTTTCAGGGATTTCTTCCAAATCTTTGACGTTGTCTTTTGGAATCAATACATGCTTGATACCGCCGCGCAAAGCAGCCAGCAGTTTTTCTTTCAAACCTCCGATCGGCAACACTTCGCCACGCAAAGTGATTTCGCCGGTCATCGCCACGTCTGCACGCACCGGAATTTTGGTGAAGGCAGAAACCATCGCCAAAGTCATGGCGATACCTGCGCTCGGACCATCTTTTGGCGTCGCCCCTTCAGGCACATGGACGTGAATATCTTTCTTCTCGTAAAAATCAGGAGCTAGACCCACTGCTTCAGCACGGGAACGGACAACCGACCATGCGGCCGATACAGATTCTTTCATGACATCGCCCAGTTGGCCGGTACATTGAATCGTACCTTTTCCCGGCAAGGCTACTGCTTCAACGGTCAACAACTCACCACCGACTTCGGTCCAAGCCAAACCGGTTACCTGACCGATGCGGTTTTCGCTTTCGGCCACACCATAGTCGAAACGGCGCACGCCCAGATAGTCATGCAGATTTTTCTCAGTAACTTTAATCGCTTTAGGCTTGGCCTTACTTACTGTTTTGGATTTGGATGCTTTTTTCTTGTCCTCATTCAAGGTAACCTGCATTACTACTTTGCGGCAGATTTTGGCAATTTCGCGATCCAACGAACGTACGCCGGCCTCGCGGGTGTAGTAACGGATAATATCGCGCACCGCACTTTCATCAACCACCAACTCGCCCTCTTTCACACCATTGCGCTTCATTTGTTTCGGCACAAGGTATTGCATGGCGATATTGATTTTTTCGTCTTCCGTATAACCGGACAGACGGATAATTTCCATACGGTCAAGGAGCGGAGTCGGGATATTCAAGCTGTTTGAAGTGGCAATAAACATCACATCGCTCAAATCATAATCGACTTCGGCATAATGGTCGGCGAACTTGTTGTTTTGCTCAGGATCCAGCACCTCAAGCAAAGCACTGGCCGGATCACCACGAAAATCGCTGCCCATCTTGTCGATTTCATCAAGCAGAAACAATGGGTTTTTCACACCCGCTTTCGCCATGTTTTGCAGGATTTTGCCCGGCATAGAGCCGATATAGGTACGGCGGTGGCCGCGGATTTCGCTTTCGTCACGCACGCCGCCCAAGGCCATACGCACATACTGGCGGCCTGTCGCTTTGGCAATCGATTCACCCAAGGAAGTTTTACCCACCCCCGGAGGGCCAACCAGACACAAAATCGGGCCTTTGAGCTTGTCCATACGTTTTTGAACGGCCAAATATTCCAAAATGCGCTCTTTTACTTTTTCCAAACCATAATGGTCGGCATTCAAAATCAAATCAGCCTTGGCAATATCTTTGCTGACACGGGATTTTTTCTTCCACGGCAGCTCAAGCAAAGTATCGATGTAGTTGCGCACGACGGTAGATTCCGCAGACATCGGCGGCATCATTTTCAGTTTTTTCAATTCAGACAGACATTTTTCTTCAGCCTCTTTGCTCATGCCTGCTTCTTTGATTTTTGCTTCCAATGCGTCCAGCTCGCCGCGCTCGTCTTCTTCGCCCAATTCTTTCTGAATCGCTTTTACTTGCTCATTCAAGTAATACTCGCGTTGGGATTTTTCCATTTGACGTTTTACACGGCCACGAATACGCTTCTCAACCTGCATGATGTCGAGTTCGGCTTCCAACTGCGCCAGCAAAAATTCCAAACGCTCAACAATACCGGCAGTCTCCAGTACATATTGACGCTGCTCCAATTTCAACTGCAAATGCGCGGCAACGGTATCGGCAAGGCGGCTGTTGTCATCGATACTGCTGATGGTGCTGATGACTTCGGCAGGGATTTTTTTGTTCAACTTCGCATATTGCTCAAATTGAGTCAGCAGAGTACGGCGCAAGGCCTCAATTTCAGGATTGTCCTTGTCGCTATTCTCATCAATCGCCTCAACATGAGACAAAAACAATCCGCCTGTTTCATCAACCGTCAACGCGCGCGCACGACGGATACCTTCTACCAATACTTTAACGGTACCGTCAGGCAGCTTCAAAACCTGCAAAACTTGGGCGACTGTACCGGTCTGGTGCAAATCTTCAGCTTTAGGGTCTTCTGTATTAGGGTCAAGCTGGGCCAACAGGAAAACCGGATCATCATTGGCCATTGCCGCCTCAAGGGCCGCAATCGATTTAGGACGACCGACGAACAGCGGCAATACCATATGCGGATACACCACGA
Organism: Neisseria flavescens; assembly: GCF_001618065.1. GTDB lineage: Bacteria > Pseudomonadota > Gammaproteobacteria > Burkholderiales > Neisseriaceae > Neisseria > Neisseria flavescens_A. Next base: position 49,035 of record NZ_LAEI01000045.1, on the reverse strand, counting down.
CATCGCGTAAAGGCAAGGTAGCCAGCGCACTGTATTCCTCGAAATATTTGTCTTTTGTCGGCATAGTTAGAAATCTCAATCATTGTTAAATCAGAATGTAGCTCAAAATTGGGCTGAAGCGCTGCATTTCAAGACTTGAAAACAGCTTATCCGCACCTATTTTCGAAAACATCATTTTTAATAGCCCGATATGGACGTTTACGATAAAATATATCGGATTTTGGGCCGTCTGAAAACTTTTCAGACGGCCCTGGCTAACCAAACAAGGTAGTAAACCATGACAGACTCAACCGAAAAAAATCATTAATTGAATTCCCTTGCACCTTTCCTGTAAAAGTCATGGGCGCGGTTCATCCGGAATTTGAATCCGCCATCTTGGAAACTGTGCGCAAACACGCTCCCGATACCGAGCCGCACCACATTACTACGCGCCCAAGCAGCAAAGGCAACTATACCGGTGCAACCGTCAAAGTAAATGTCGACAACCAAGAGCAGCTCGACAATATCTACCGCGACCTGACTTCACACGAATTGGTAAAAGTGGTGCTGTAATGAAAATCGTGCACAAAGGCTTGGTTGATTACCTGCCGACTTTCGAAGCCATGAAGGCATTTAATGCCTCGCGTGACGAAAACACCGAAGACGAATTATGGGTGGTCGAACATCCGCCCGTATTTACCCAAGGCTTGGCCGGAAAACCCGAACACCTCCTCATTCGCGACGATATTCCCGTTGTCCAAATTGACAGAGGAGGTCAAATTACCTATCACGGCCCCGGCCAACTGGTCGTCTATACGATGATCAATTTCAAACGCCGTAAAACCAGTGTCCGCCATATCGTTTCCACACTTGAAAACAGCATCATCGCCACCTTGGCAGAATACGGCATCGAAGCAGCAGCCGATCCCAAACGCCCCGGCGTTTACGTCGGCGAGCGTAAAATTGCTTCCCTAGGCCTGCGTATTAAAGACGGCTCCGTTTACCACGGCTTGGCGCTTAATGTGGACATGGATTTAAGTCCGTTCACCCATATCAACCCCTGCGGTTATGCCGGTATGGAAATGACCCAAATTGCCGACTATGTCTCTCCGGCACCTAGTTTGGCAGAGGTTTCAGACAAACTGACCAAGCATTTACAAAAAGAACTGGCATAAGGCCGTCTGAAAATATTGACCCCAACACCATCTTTTAACTGCCCCTCTGAACCCACAAGCCCTTAGGCCTAAAGGCCGCAATAAGCTTTTCAGACGGCCTTTATAACGACAGAAAGAACACATCACCATGAGTGAAGAAGTAAAAAACGACCCCAAACGCGGCATCAAACTGAAAGGCGCAGACAAAACTGCACGTATTCCGATTAAAGTTGTTCCATTGGAACAAAAATTGAAAAAGCCCGAATGGATTCGCGCCAAATTACCGGGCAAGAAATTCTTTGAAATCAAAAATATTCTTCGCGAACAAAAAATGCATACCGTGTGCGAAGAAGCATCTTGTCCAAATATCAGCGAATGCTTTACCAAGGGTACAGCCACATTCATGATTATGGGCGATATTTGTACCCGCCGCTGCCCGTTCTGCGACGTTGGCCATGGCCGCCCCAACATGTTGGATCCTGACGAGCCTAAACACTTGGCCGAATCCGTCAAATCCATGAACCTGCGCTATGTCGTGATTACTTCCGTCGACCGTGACGACCTACGTGATGGTGGCGCACAACATTTCGCCGACTGCATTAAAGCCATTCGCGAAACCAGTCCGAATACCAAAATCGAAATCCTTGTTCCCGATTTCCGCGGCCGTCTGGATATCGCACTGGAAATCTTGGCAGAAACACCGCCCGACGTGATGAACCACAACTTGGAAACTCATCCAAGCCTGTATAAAAAAGCCCGTCCGGGTGCCAACTACCAACATTCCCTCAAGCTTCTGCGCCGCTACAAAGAAATGATGCCTCATATCCCGACCAAGTCCGGCATCATGGTCGGCTTGGGCGAAACAGACGAGGACGTGCGCGAAATCATGCGCGATATGCGTGCCAACAATATCGAGATGATTACCATCGGCCAATATCTGCAACCTTCAGACGGCCACCTGCCCGTCTTGCGCTATGTAACGCCCGACCAATTCAAAGTTTTTGAAAAAGAAGCATACGAATTAGGCTTTACCAATGCCGCCATCGGCGCAATGGTTCGCTCCAGCTACCACGCTGACGAACAAGCAGCCGAAGCTTTGCGTGAAACCCACGGCGGTTGCAGCCACCACTAATGTGAATTCTGATGTGAATTCTGACGCTATTTGAGACTGAACTACGCTATTTGCGACTTTATAACGCTAAGTTCGACTGGGCAAATATGGATCAACAACCAGTTATTGAAATTGCCGAATTCCCACATGATAATAAATTGTGGCGAATTGATGGGTTAGGGAAGATTTTCTCCCAATTGAAAAATAACAATAACCTGTTTATTGAAGTCTATTTACGCCCAGTTAACTTTCACGATAATTCTGTATATAACTTTGCTAGATTTGATAGTTCTGGTAGAGAAATTCCAGAATATAATCAATTGAAAAAGATTCCTGTTAATATAGGCTTGCTTCCTATTTTAAGAGTAGGATCTCTTTGGATAAAAGGAAAACTTCAAAACAATAATGCAGTTACTGATATAGCCACTCTTAAAAATATTGAAATAAATGCAAATACAGTAGAAATAATTAATAGCAATTACAAAATAAAATATTTAGATTCAAGCGGAAGAGAACAAGAGTGCAAACTATTGTTGCAGAAAAATTTTGCGACAGATGCAAAAGTACTTTTCTCTTGTTTTAAAATTCAAAATGAAAAATACAAAAATGGAATAATTATTCCAGTAATAGAAATTATCCGTTTTTATTATGCCTGTTCAACTAGACTAGCTCATTTAACATTTTCTAATCCAGAAGAAATTACAAAAATTTCATATGCGATAGATAATGAAACAGATAAGGTAGTTATTAAATTACCACAGCAATATACAGATCAAGAGGCCTTTATTTTAGCAAGAATATTGACTTCAGATATTGCTTTATCCGGATTCTTTCAGATTAAAAACTCCCTAATAAAAATAGGTTTTAACGAACAACCAACTACATTATTATCTACCAATTTCCCATTTATCAATTCAACCAATTTAGTGGTTCGCGGTATTAAAATTGTTGATAGATTCTTAGTTACGGAGATTTGTTCTTGTTCGGCTCCTTTTCCCGATATTTCTGTTGATAGGAATAATGACAACCGAAAGGGAGATAAGAAAACAGATATACCTGATGATGAAAAGAAAGAGTATCGAAGAGAGGGACGAACTTCCAGTCTCAAAGGAAACTCCACTATCCAAAATCAATATGAATCAGACACTTGCGTATCAACATTACAATTTGACTTAAACATAAATTGCTTTTCAGATTTGATCGGTAAAAAGATTGAAAAACCCAAAAAACCGTTTAATGAATACAAAGCACAGAAACTTGGTATAAATGAACAAATGAATGTAACCGGCTTAGGCGCGGATTTAGGTACATGGGGCCAAACTACAATTGCACCTGCGTCCATTAGCACATTCAATACCCAATCCGAAAAACACAATAGAGATGCCTTAGCTGCAACTTTTGAAAATTCCGTACGGGCTATCGAACATTTGAATGAAGAATATTCAAATATTCAAGCAGCTATCTATATGTCCAGCTCTCCGGCTTGTGAGTTTGTTCCATTAACTGATTCAGCCCATAAAGCCCAATGGTCGTATCTTGTTTCCAAAACCAAAACGAGGCGTAAGGTATTATTAGGAAAAATTGATTATAAAGATAGAACATTTTGGTTGATTGAAATTCAAGCTCGGAAAAGTGAGCATTTCGTTACAGCAATTATTTATTTTGAGACAAATGACGAGATGAAGTATCTGGGTCAATTGTTATACGTCTTGGCAAAAAAACGAGGAATTTGGGATAAAATTCCCAAAAGAACTAGTTTGCAAATTACTACTCTAAAACATACGCATAAAGATATTGCAAGTTTTGCACGGAAAATTAGCGAAAAAGTTCTTGAATTTACGAATAATTTAGATTTTAAAAAATAAGTTTTCAGCCCCTAAAGCTGGTACATGTTTTAATGGGGTATTCAGTTTAGATTGTATTAAAAACTTTGAACTTGGAAAAAATATGGAACAATTTATTCAATGGATTAAATCAGATATAGGAGTAATAATTGCTTGGATAGTTGGTGTAGTTTTTCCCATTATAGGTCTAATTGCAACGATTTTTAAGTGCAAAAAGTCAAAACATGATAAAAAAACAATATTATAAATCAATCTATTCAAGGCGATAATAATCAGCAAGCGGGTAAAAACATTATCAACCGAAAGGGTAAACCATGATTGGCGGAAAACATCAGCAAGATATAAGCGGAAATAATAATATACAAGCTGGTGGGGATGTTATTAATAACATTACTTACTATCAAAACACCGATGTAGATATTTTATCAGCGATTGAAAAGGTGCTGAGCGGAATATATAAAAACGCTCAAAATGGAGAAGAATTTATTCCAATAGATACAAAATCTTATACCATCGAAAATAAAATTAACTTTAATGAAATTTCTTATTTTGATCCATTAGAAGACTTCCGGGAGGGGTATTACTATGTTAAAAATCAAATCAAAATACTTTCTGAAGTAGATCCTGCATGTGAAACAAGCATTACCCAGCATATTAAACATTATTATCGTAAGATACGCCGCCAAAATACTAATTGTTCTGCAGATAAAATTATTGAAAAAGTCTGTTCCGAAATTGAAACTGCATTAATTGGAAAGAACACAATACTTGCTCTAGAAGAACAAAAAGCTGTTGAATTTGTGGTATTCTATATATTTGCAGAATGCAAAATTTTTGACAAACCACCATCCGACTATGCTTCTCAATAGGACAGAACCCCAAAAAAGCCTTTACTCTGTAGGGGCTTATTTAATAGGTAAACTTCGTGAATCCACGGAGCCATTTTATGCTGTAGAAATGTTTGAAAAATACGGTAACCAGCTAAATGTCAGCTTTCCTCAATTCATGCTAACACTTGACTGGTTGTTTCTGGCAGGCTTAATTGATTCGAATGGTGATGGAAGATTAAAAAAATGTTTCTAAAAAAATTTACGCTAACTAGTGAAACGGGTAAGACCATTAGGGAAGTAACCTTCAAAAAAGGCATTAATATCATCTTAGGAAGTTCGGATGAAAACCAACAAAACTCTTCCAATAGTTTAGGTAAAACTACCCTAATTCGCTGTCTTGATTTTTGCTTGGCAGGTAAAGACGCAAAAGCTATTTACACCGATTCTGAATTTAAAACAGAAAACCGCATAGTTGTTGATTTTCTCAAAAAAGAAAAACCTACATTCAAACTTACACTTTCACACTCTTTTGATGCATCCGATGAAATCATTATCGAACGTTGTCTTGATCTAACCGCTCGAAGCAAAATTACTAACTATATTGATGGCAAAAAATACAAGCACGAAGAGTTTGACCTAAAGCTGAAAGAGCTTTTGTTTAATTTTACCGACCCCAAACCTACTCTACGCCAATTACTTGGAAAATTTATCCGCCAGCGGGACAACCAAATTGATAAGATATTATATTTCAATGGAAGTTTTTGCAAAAATGTTGAATATGAAAAAATTCATCTGTTTTTATTCGGCTTTAATCAAACAAATCTGTTAAGTAAAAAATCCGAAGTAGAGAAGCAACAGCGAAGTATAGAAAATGCACTTTACGTATTGGAAAGGCGTAATAGCATTAGCTCATTGAAGCAACGAATCAATTTGATTGAAGGTGAACTTTATGATTTAGAAGCTCAGCGCAATGCTTTTAACATTTCCGATAAATATGACGAAGAAGCGGCGCAATTAGAGAATATTCAAATTCAATTAAACAAAAACGAACAATTACTGGCAGAACAACGTTTAAAACGGAACGGTGCAAACGAAAGAATTACGCGGTTAGAGCGTGACGCAGTATCTGCAAACGGTAGTACTTTGCAGTATCTCTATGAGGAAGCAAATTTTTATAATGAAGAATTAGCAAAGACTTTTGATGAAGTAGTTAATTTTCATAATACTATGCTGAAAAACGAAATCGCTTTTCTTAAAAAAAGCATACAAAAAAGCGATACTCGTATTTCTGAGTTGGAAAACCAGCGTTCTTATTTGACTGCCGAATATAATCGGCTACTTTATAAATTAGGACAAACTGGCTCATTACGTGAATACACTAAACTCAACGACAGGATTGCCACCAAATACAAAGAAAAGGGAGAAGCAGACGCATTATTAGAAGAGCTAAACCATTACATTGGAGAATCAAAAGAACTAAAGGAAAAATTAGATAATCTCGTAGAAGAAATGCATAGAAATACTGAACTACTAGATGAGAATTTGAAAATATTTAATTTCTACTTTTCCAAATATACCGAACAGTTAACTGGCCAAAAATACTTGTTGTCATTCAACCTAACTAAAGATACTAACATATTTAAATTTCAAATAGATGAGTTTAACCACAACCCAGGCTCAGGAGAAAAACAAGCAGTAGTAATGGCCTTTGATTTAGCTTATATGGCCTTTTGCAATGATAAAAACCTTAGAAGACCGTTATTTGCAACTCAAGATAAAATCGAAGTTGTTGATATTCAGAAGATTTCTGTATTATTCAACTTGGCAAATCAACAAAATGGCCAATTAATTATTCCTATTATTAACGATAAAATTAAAGATTATCCTGATTTGGAAAAAGATACAGTTTTATTTTAACTTCTGAAGATAAATTCTTTCGTATTGATAATGCCAAATGATGCCCATAACCCACCTCTTTAGTAGGTTTTATTCTATCTTTCAGACGGCACGCTTAAAATTAGAGGCTAATCTACTTCGACCTCATCAAAAACTCATAACTTCCGATATAATTCCTTATAAATATTCCTATTCATTTGAGAAACAATTTGACGAAAATCATCAGGACAATCTCGGAAATCTTTCAGTAAATGGTTATATTGAATTACTTTATCATGCCATGCTTGGATCAAATTATTCGGATAATTTTGCAACAACCACATACAAGCATAAATCGTGCTGTGTCGCTCAACTAAACTGCAGCTTTCCCAAACTTGGCGCTTGCTTCGATCTAGATTAAGTGGCAATAACTGCACTTGTTGGCATAAATATGCATAAAGATTTGGTGCACGTCGCTGTGATGTAACAACAGCAACAAAATGATGTAATATTTTCAATTTATCTCGTTCCCTATGGCTAAAAAGATAATTAAAATTAGCAATTTGGTTTAACCAATTTTGCCATTGCAGCCTGATTTCATCATTAAGGAAAACAACATTTTCACAAGGGCTATTACTCAAGTCATATTGACAATTCCAACAATATTTCAACTCTGTAAAGTGCTGTAAATTAGGCTTACCTAAATCTTGTCGGTGAAAAGCAACATATATACCACATTTAGGACAGCAATCGTGCATCATGATTTGATGTACTGGACAAAATGTATATAGGGCTATGCGCCACGATTTTCGAAAATATGTTTCATGGTCAGTAGCTAGACATAGCGGGCAAAAAACAATAGCATTATTATCACGTTTACGGTGATTGGCTTTAAGGCTGTTTATCCACGTTAATTGTCCTGAAAATTTGTTTTTGTCAAATAATCGACCTTGTAGGCTGTCTAATGTGGTTGTTTTGATCCGAATAGTTGAACAGCCTGTTTTTTCAGCTAATGTATTGACCAACCAGTCAGGAGTGTGGCGATCTATATCCCTATTCCATATTTCATAATTAGGAAATAGCAAATGACAGAAGGTTTGTACTTTCAACCCGTTTGCATGGGCTAAACGAACCAACCATGATGTAAACAATTCATCAGGATAAGGTTTCGGATGAGCGGGTAAAATCATCTGAGTTTATCCAATTGACGTTTACGTTGGCTTGGGCTAATCCAGTTGATTGAATTTAAAATTGTTTTGTTAATACATTCAGTTTGTTGTTGAATGGCGGCTACAGCAGCTTGTGTCAGCAAACGAGAAAGCTCTCCAATATATCCTTCACTCATGGCATATAACTTTGTAGCCAACGAAATTTCATGCAAATCCGACGGCTGACTAAGCGGCAGCATCCGTTCAAAGCTCATTAATAAACGCATAAAATCCTTATTTAATTCCCAACGCGGAAGCACCGCAGGTTCAAAACGGTTGGCCAACTGTGCATCAGTTTGAATGGCTCGATATGCGTCTTTAATACCTACACCTACAATCGGAATTTGTAATTCATTTCCTAAGTATTTAATTACATTAAAAACGTTTTCTGCTTATTCAAACTCCCGGAAAGGATATGGTGGATTTCATCAATAATCAACATTTTAGTATTAACGTATTTGAGCAAATGAAGCACTTGGGCAAGTTTTTTATCTGTCCTGTCATGAGTTTTATAGGGGGCAAACAGTAAGTCTAAAATAGCATTGTAAAAACGGCTTTCATCAGGTATAGGCGGTGCTTGAATAATCACTACTGGTGCGATAATACCATTTCCATGTGGATTATCATGGGCTGGATGTTGCCGCAAAAAATGTTTAATCAACATGGTCTTACCGTTATTAGTATCACCAACCAACAACATATTAGGCATACGGTTTTGTTTCGGGAAACTTAGCAAATCTTCCAGTTTTACCAAAACCTGTTGAGCCTGCGGATAACCTATCCAACGAGGGGAACGTATGTATTCGATGCGCTCAATATCGCTATACTTTAGTTGTTCTTTTGCTTTGGGAGAAAGGTGAGGATAATTCATGATAAATCGTCCAAATCATCAAAAGGCTGAATATCATCAAACATATTTTCCTCATTTTCAGACGATATAATATTCCTCGAATCAATTTGAGGCATAGGTAAAGATGCTCGAGTACGTTGATCTAATTGGCGACGTTGTTGAGCGCGACGGATAGCTTTAGTCTTACCTTGAGCTTGCTGTTCCAATTCTCGCATTCGTCCGTATGCTGTAAAAATCATGTTCTCATCAATATTCTGTTTCTGCTCATTTTTTAATTGTCTCTGAATCTCTCGTAACTCCCAAATGCTGATAACTGGATTCGAACTGTTCCGATAAGGTATTGGAAAATACATCGATAAATCTGGGTCATAAAACCAAATCACGCTTAAATCACGTGGATCTATGCGAAAAATGAACTGGCGAGCCTGTCTAGGATTAGTCGGATTAGTTGCTGCAATCCACGGTCGTAAAACGTCATGCCAATAAGTGATTTTATGGATAACTACCCCATATTGCTGCACCGTTCGCATTTCAAACGGCATAAAGGTCAAGCGCAATAGTGTCTCATCAACCACTTTATCAGGTAATCCTGTTCCTAAAGAAACATCATCTCCTAATACACCTGATTTCCATTTGGCTAACGGTGAGATTCCCAATCCAGAATGAGTACGCTGATGATAAACATCACAAATAAATAGTGTTAACCACGTTTCAAATTCAGTTAGCGTTAATGCCGCCTTACTTTCGGAAGCATAATCTTTTCTTTGTTGTGTATTTGCAAAAGTAGTACCAGTTAAACCGTGGACTTCATCCAAAATCGTACCCAGTAAACGCTCAATGTGTCCTCCGAAATGAGGACGTGCCACAGGCCTCCACTCAATTTCAATACCGTATTGTTTACACGCCTTTTCCAGCACTTTGCCACGGAATTCTTTTGCATTATCCAAATGAATTTTGCGTGGCAAACCCCACACAGGCCACCGCCCTTTCACTCCATGTTTTGCCAACCAGCTTTCCTTAGACAAAATACTATGTGCTAAACACAAACCTGTAGATAATGCACTTGGTGGATCGAATGACACATAAAATCCCGTAACCATTCGACTGAACACATCAATCGCCAGCGTAATCCACGGCCTACCAATAGGCTTACGATATATATCGTCAACTAAAATAATGTCTAACTTTGTATGATCTATTTGTACCACTGAAAGCGGATAATCGGCATTTGGAAAGCTACCTTGTAAAGGAGAAAATTTCATTTCTGCTGCTTTATGGCTTAGCCGTTTAGCAATTTTAATTTGAGGCGCAATATTTTTGATTCGAGAACGAATGGTATTAGCATGAGGAGCTGGTAAATTTTGTTTATGGCAACGCCGTGTAATTTCTCTAATGATTTTCTGTATTGATTTACGTTGTGTGCTTAAATAATCCACTTCCAATACTTGCCTGATAAGCTGTTCTACATCATCAGAAAGCTGTGTTTTACCACTATCACTACGCTGCTTACGTGTTAAAGCAGTCAGAACGCCGCTTTCCTTATAACTTTTTAACCAGCGATAAACCGTACTGATATGTACACCGCATTCGGCAGCTCTCGCTTGAACATCAGATTTACTACGTTTTGGATTTCGGATAAGTGGCTCAATTACATCGAAATGTTGTTGAGCTAATTGCCATTTTTGCTCAGGAATACTATCTAAGTGGGTTAATTCAGCACTCTGGACTGTTGATAGATCCGCTAATTTTGCTTGGTAATCTGCACCGGTTACACTATCGCGTAACTGATATGTTTCTAAATCCAGGACTGCTGTAATTACACAGATTTTGTTTTGAAACAAAACCATTGCACCGACATTCACATTTAAAGTTGCTTTCATTTTTTAAACCATATAGCGGATTGCATAGTGAGTGGTTGATTTAAATCTGCGCCAATTTTTCGTTCTGCAATTAAGTACCACAATACAGGCAATAATTTTGCTTGATTGTATTCATCCTGAAAAGTCTGTTGAATAAGCTGTTTAGGTGTGGATTTTTTCAATTCGCGTAACGATTCATCCAATAAAGTCATATATGCTTCGCTGTATTCGCCAGATAAGCCATTTTGTTGATATGGCAATAAAAAGCGTACATTGCATAAATAATCAGTATGAATCTCTAACTCTGTAATCAGTTTAAAATGCCAACCGTGTAATTTGCAAAAATGTAAGGCAGCCTGAAATTTAGGTTTGAGTTCACACCAGTTTTTACGTAAATCGCTACGATATTTTACTTCGTAAATAATTACATCATTTTGATAATGAACCAAAACATCAGGGGTATAGATATGCTTCTTTCCTGCTGGGTCAAACCACTCAATCGTGATAGGCTGTACTTCGAAATGCTGCACATTAGAATCAAATTCCAGCAGAGTTAAAAAATCACGCTCCAAAGATGACTCATAAGCTGCAATGCCTATAGCTTTGTTATATGGAGCGATGCCTGTAATATTTCGATAGTTTTTAGGAATTTTACGGATTGGCATAGTTTTATATGTGTAGTAGAAAAAGGATTAAAAGGAAGACAATCTTAATGAGTTAATGCCCTTTATCAATAACCCAAACTCAATTAGCTTTCTTATAATTTAGTCTCAAATAACAATATTATTTTCAAATCTTAATGCAAAATTTTTGTTTTCAGTCGCAAATAACGTTATTAGAAGTATAAGATTTTGCATATTCTAGTCGCAAACAACGTTGGAATTCACAACTAAGGTTTAAATCATATAAGGCCGTCTGAAAAATCAGTAGACTATTTTTCAGACGGCCTTTATTTGGTCAAAATTACTATACAAGATTTTTTTAGATTTTCAAAAAAATAAACCTTAGTCGGACTCTAAAGAAAACTAAGAATTTAACACACTGATATTTATAATGAATTGAGAAAAAATGGGGTTTATCCTTTTCCTCCTAATGGGTCTATGCTTAGTTGCAGCTGTCATTGCTTTTATCAGGCTTGCTGGATTCTACTCTAAGAAGCAGCTTGGAAAACAAGTCATTTTCTATGGTGTATTACTATCTATATTCCTACATACCTTTATTTTTTTGAAATACGTCCGCATAAAAGAATATTGGGCATTTGATCCACTATTTACACAAATGAATTATCTATTTTTTAAACCATTTGTGCTTTCACTAGTTATCGTGCCTCTTGAGTTTGAGAAACTGTCCAAATTAAGCAAAATCGTCCTATCCGGCGTGATATGCGGTGCTGCTTTTTACTACTTGGCGTTCCCACCTTTCATGACATTACTGTATTTCAGTATTGCTGTGGCTTGGGCTTTTTCAAAAACTCAATATGCTCAATTTTTAAATAAGATTATTCTGATAAGCATTGTATCTTCATTAATACTGTCGTTCGTTACCATGCCGTTGCTTGAAAACGTATTGGAAGCCTTAAGTATCAGACGATATTATTAAAAACAAACCATAAATTTCAAAATTGCATAAACTGAAATTCAGTAACTTAGATCTTAATTAATCTATTAATAACTATAAATCTGTCCGTATCCAGGCCGTCTGAAATATAATGATTGAACCCACCTGAGTGATACAAAAAAGCGGCAAAACAGGATAAACACTGTTTGCCGCTTTTTAATTTATTTCTTTATTTTACTTCTTCAACAATTTTGCCGCTTCAATCGCATAGTAAGTCAAAACACCATCGGCACCGGCGCGTTTGAATGCCAATAGGCTTTCCAAAATGGTTTTCTCACCATCCAACCAGCCATTTTGAATAGCAGCTTGAAGCATGGCATATTCGCCGGAAACTTGGTAAGCATAAGTCGGTACGCCGAATTCGTCTTTAACTCGGCGGACGACATCCAGATATGGCAAACCCGGTTTTACCATTACCATGTCTGCGCCTTCTTGAATATCCAATGCTACTTCGTGCAAGGCTTCGTTAGTGTTTGCAGGGTCCATTTGGTAGGTTTTCTTGTCTGCCTTACCCAAATTGCCGGAGCTGCCGACGGCATCGCGGAACGGGCCATAGAACGCTGAAGCATATTTTGCCGAATACGCCATGATGCGCGTATGGATGTGTCCGGCATCTTCCAAAGCTTCTCGGATAGCAAGAATACGTCCGTCCATCATATCTGATGGGGCAATGACTTGTGCGCCTGCATCGGCATGACACAAAGCCTGTTTTACCAAAACTTCAATGGTTTCATCGTTCAGGACATAGCCATTTTCATCGGTTAAACCGTCTTGGCCGTGAATGGTGTAGGGATCCAAGGCAACGTCGGTCATGATACCCAACTCTGGGAATTTCTCGCGCAAGGTTCGTACTACTGTCGGCACCAAGCCTTCAGGATTATAAGCTTCCTCCGCAAACTCGGTTTTGTTTTGCGTTACCACGGGAAACAAAGCCAGCATAGGAATGCCGAGCTTCAGTGCTTCTTCAGCCGTAAACAACAATTTGTCCAAACTTTGGCGTTTGACACCCGGCATGGATGGGACTGCCTCTTCCTGATTCTGGCCTTCCAATACAAAAACCGGATAGATTAAATCATCTGCCGTCAAAGTATGCTCGCTCATCAGACGACGTGAAAAATCGTCTTTACGCATACGGCGCATACGGGTGTTTGAGACATAACGCGGAGGGAAATTCATAACAATTGCCTTTCAATAATGAAGTCTTAAAATCAGTCTTCGACTTGACGTATGGCTTTGACCGAACGTTTGATTTCGCTGAGCGTACCGGTTTTATAACTATTACGTTCCTGTTCGGTCATACCGTTTTGATCCAATTTGGCGATATTTTTCAATGCCTCGGCATACTGGCCGTCTGAAAGTTTTTCCTGTTTGATGCGCCAACGGTTGTTCACTTCGGAAGCCGTCCATAAGCCTACTTTGTTGTAGTAGAACAAAATGCTTGCCGCCAGCGTCTTCATATCGCTATCAGGTTTGGCACTGCCAATACTGCGGCCGATACGGTTGTTACGTTGATCGACTGCCTGGTCGGCAAGATAACGGCTGAAGTAGTCGTCTTTACCTTCTCGCAACTCCATATCCGTCAGGCGCGCATTACCTGCTTTTTCGGCAATAATGCTGTCGAATTTAGAAGCAATCGCTGCCTGCCATAATGCTTGGCGTACGGCATTGACCTGTGTTCCCCTACTGTCGCCGTTTGCTTTGTCGTCCAAACCTGTACGCTCGGCAAAGCGTGTGGCATTACTGGTCATATTGATTAAGCCTTCGTCTTCCATGCCGATAACTTGGGCGGCTACGGGATGGTTAAGCGCGAATTGAGCCATTTTACTGCGGCGGCTTTGATCTTCCTGATACGATTGACAGCCGGACAATACCAGCATGCCGAAAACGGCGCATTGAATGTGTTTTTGAATATGTTTCATGATGTAACTATCGATATTATTGTGTGAGTTCAACTTCTTTGTTTAACATAGAAACGCCCGTAAGCGCAAAATAATTCCTATACGGCCAAATCGGCGCATGAATGGCTATTTTATAATAAAAATAAGGCCGTCTGAAAATTTTCAGACGGCATAAGTATTTTTAACCTACCAAGCTTCGAATTTGCGGCCAATAAAACAGACAGGCTATCGAGCAAATAGCAATACTGATACCGGCTGCATTAATGCTACTGATTTTTTTTTTAAACATTGCCGCACCAATCAGCGTACCCAAAACAATCACGCCGATGTTCATACCGGCAAACACCAAGGTCGGATTATCCTTCATGATTTGGTGTGCTGAGATATAGGTAACAATATTTAAAAAGTTCAGGCAACCCAAAATCATACCACCCACTATGCCCTCTTTGGTCCATTTGCTTCCTTTGGCAAACAGGTAGCCAAACATCAAGATACCGGCCAAACAAAACGCCACCAGCAAATTGCCGGCAAACGCGGTACCGCTTTTCGCCACTTGTTTGAACAAAATATCGATGACACCGTAGCCGCACCAAACGCCCAAAAGCAGCATCACTTGCGTACTGAGGCCTCCGGATTTCTTACCGCCATCGTTTTTCCAAAGCAAGAAAAACAATGCTGTAAATGCCAATACCAAACCAATCAGACGGCCTTCGGTCAGTTGTTCATGAAAAAGCGTGAATGAAGCGATAATGGGCAAAAACAGCGATAAGCGTTGCGCCGCATCCGATTTGACGATACCTGCCGCATATACGGATTTGCCCATAATGACAAACACGCTTGGCAGCAAAATGCCCAAGGCCGCAAAAAGCCACCAAGTCGGTAAAAATACCTGCGGATTGCTCAAATCAGGTTTTAACACCAGCATGGTCAAAGTGACGGCAACGATGTAGTTCACCGCCACCGCCTGCTCGATATTGATTTTTTGCTTGTGCGCCACTTTCAGCAGTACGGAAACCAACACGCTACAAACGATACTTGCCAATAAATATGCCATGCTTTAAAACCATCCTTGAGTGGAGACGGGCTTATCTTCATTCAGTTTAATCAGTCCGATGACTACACGGTAAATAAACCAAATGGCAGTTACCAACAAAATCAGCCAACCAATTAAGATCAGTGTAGTAAAAGTTCCCAAAACCGTACCCACTAAAGACACCCAAAATGTCTTAATTAAATAATCGATATGACTGGCGTAAATACTGCCTTGAGCCTCATCGCGTTTAACATACGCCATAATCACACCGACAACGGGGGTAAACAAAATCAATAAGCCCACAGCGTATGTAACATAAGCAATAAAAACATAGTTTTTTACGTCAGAGCTGGGCGTGTTGACCACATTTGTCGCCGTATCATTGAAGCTGTTTTCTTTGACTTCCTGACGTTCGTACTGCATAGCCGCATCATAAGCCAGACGTTTTTCCGGATGAGACAATACTTCAAACGCCTGTCCGATGGCTTTAAACCGCTCCGCATCTTTCTGAATATCCGGATTGGCCACCAATTTGCCGTAAGCCTCGCGGATAACGTTGATATCAGCATCCTGAGATACACCCAAAACTTCGTATAAATTTAATTGTTCCATCTGTATTCCTATCCTTTATGAATCGACTGCAACATGAACATCTTTCGGATTGAGCGTCCGCAGGTTTTCAGGCTTCATGCCTACGATAAACCCTCGTTTACCGCCATTGATAAAAATCTCGTCCAAAGCCCAAATACTTTCTTCCACATAAACCGGCAACGCGGTTTTCATACCGAACGGCGATGTCCCGCCGACCAAATAGCCTGTCCATTTCGCCGCCTGATCCGCCGTTGCCGGCTCGATGTGTTTCAAGCCCAGTTCACGCGCCAGATTACGGGTGGAAATATGTTTGTCGCCGTGCATTAACACAACCAAGCCTTTTTTGTGTTCATCCTGCAAAACGATCGTTTTGATGACTTGATGCTCGGGCTTGCCCGTACATTCGGCAAAACGCGCCGTACCGCCGTGTTCTTCATACGCGTAAACATAAGGGACAAAATCGATTTTCTTACTGCGTAAAAAGCGTACTGCCTGCGTAACCGGATATTCTGCTTTACTCATGGGTTGTTTTCCGCCATCCTTTTCAGACGACCCCTCTTAAATGTGGAACGTAAACAGTCGCAATGTTACCATACCTTCTTTTTGAAATCAGGAGACAACATGGACATCCGCTATCTTGGCACAAGCAAACGCTATTCGGAAGCCGTCGTAGCCAACGGCTTGGTTTTCCTCTCCGGCATGGTTCCGGAAAATCCTGAAGCCGATGCCAAAGCGCAGACTGAAAATGTTTTGGCGCAAATCGATTCATGGCTCGTACAATGCCAATCCGACAAAGCCCACATTTTAGAAGCCACCATCTATCTGCCCGATATGAACGACTACGCCGCCATGAACGAAGCCTGGGACGCATGGACAGCCCCTGAACGCGCTCCGGCCCGCGCCTGCGTGGAGGCGAAACTGGCTTCGCCCGACTGGAAGGTTGAAATCAAAATTACCGCCCTTCAAATCAAATAAAGCACAAATATCAGGCCGTCTGAAAACGCAGCTTCAACCAAGCAAGCGCAGTTTTTCAGACGGCCTTTATTCTTTTGCGGTACAATACCGCCCTTAAATTTTTCTATTATTTCAAAGCACAAACAGCCATGTCCAAAAAAACCAAGCAAGAATTAGAAAACAACAAACTCAGCAAACGCCTGCGCCACGCCGTCGGCGATGCCATTAACGATTTCAATATGATCGAGCCGGGCGACAAAATCATGGTCTGCCTCTCCGGCGGCAAAGACAGCTACGCCCTTTTAGATATTCTGCGCCAGCTTCAAGCCAGTGCGCCGATTGATTTCGAACTGGTCGCCGTCAATCTCGACCAAAAGCAGCCGGGCTTCCCTGAAGAAGTATTGCCGACCTATCTCGAAAGTATCGGCGTTCCCTATAAAATTGTTGAAGAAGACACTTATTCCACCGTTAAACGCGTGTTGGACGAAGGCAAAACGACTTGCTCGCTGTGCAGCCGTTTGCGCCGCGGTATTCTCTATCGCACTGCAAAAGAATTGGGCTGCACCAAAATTGCCTTAGGACACCACCGCGACGACATCCTTGCCACCATGTTCCTGAATATGTTCTACGGCGGCAAACTCAAAGCCATGCCGCCCAAACTGGTAAGCGACAACGGCGAACACATCGTTATCCGTCCTCTGGCGTATGTCAAAGAGAAGGACTTGATCAAATACGCCGAGCTGAAGCAATTCCCAATTATTCCATGCAACCTCTGCGGCTCTCAGCCCAACCTGCAACGCCAAGTCATCGGCGATATGTTGCGCGATTGGGACAAACGTTTCCCCGGCCGTATCGAGTCTATGTTCTCCGCCCTGCAAAACATCGTTCCATCGCATTTGGCCGATACCGAACTCTTCGACTTTGTCGGCTTGGAACGCGGTCAAAGCCTGAAACACGGCGGCGACTTAGCGTTTGATAGCGAAAAAATGCCGGAACGTTTCTCCGACGGCAGCGAAGAAGACGAAAGCGAAATCAAAATCGAACCGCAAAAAGCCGAACGCAAAGTCATCAATATTCTGGCAAACAAACCTAAAACCTGCGGTATGTAACCGCGTTTAGACGTTCAGACGGCCTTTCAGTAGCTATTTACTGAAAGGCCGTCTGAATATTCATATTTAAAATTCTTCTATTCTTTTTTATCTATTCTTTCCCTGACAAACCGTGCAGCAGCAATCCCAATACGTCTTGCGGCAACTTTTGCGGCGCGGTGGTATAAAGCACGGTCAGTTGCGGATGGCGCATCAATATATCCGCCTGACGGATGAACAGGTCGATGAGCTCCACCGGCAAATCGGGCTGGATCAGGCGGCGTTGCTGCAGAGTATGGAAGAATCCGCGCATAAAAGCGTATTTTTCTTCGTTCAATTCGTGGAAAAACCGCTCCAGCTCCAAATCGGTGTTCTCTTCAATGTCGCGCAGGAAAGCGGCGGAATAAAGTTCTTCAAACGATTGTTTTTGCAGGGCAAACACAGCCTCGGCGGCTTCGCGCAGGCTGCATTGCCGTTCAAGCAGATTTTCAAATTCGGCACGGACGCAGTTTTTCTGCTCGGTAACAATTTCCTGCAAGAGTGCGTTTTTACCGCTGTAATATTTGTAAAAAGTGACGCGGCTGACGCTGGCCTCGGCGCAGATGCTGCCTACGGATACGGCGGAAAAGCCATGTTCGTGGAACAGGCGGCGGGCGGTGTCAACGATGGTTTGTTGTTTGCTGGCGGTCATAACGGTAAGAAGATTTTGATTTTGTTCATAAAGGTTTTTCATTAAAGTTATCCGCAAGTCGGATACTCATCATATTTCCCCACGGCGGCAATGGCAATATAACGGCTTTCAGACGGCCTCTTTCCTTATCCCTCCGCTCCGCCCTACGATTGAGGGCTATTGGATGCTTAGCAGGCTAAATTCATGAAGATTACAGAATTTCCCTCCTCCAACCTTCTCCCCCAAATACGGAGAGGGATTTTTTTGGACAATTCACGATAAGAGGGGAACCAAAGTGAATGATAAACACTTGCATTCCTGTTTCTATTTCTTATACTTTACATTAATAGTTTGTTTTATGTAAATGTGTAAAATACAAATATTTGCATACTGACGGAGCAATTGGATTACCTGATGTTCAATCCACCCCGACGTATGCCGTCTGAAAGGATAAGGAAATGCAGAAACATACTCTCCGCCGCCTCCCTCTATTGATTGCCGCCGCTTTCGCCTCCGAATGGATTTATGCCGCCGATGCGGCGCAAGATGCGGAACAGGTACAGTTGGAAGAAGTCGTCGTCACCGGCGAACGTACCAACCGCAGCGGCTTTGAAACCGCCACGTCCAACCGCGTTTTCTCCACGCCGAACATCGACCGCAGCGGCCACAACCTTTCCGCAACCGACCTGCTCAAACAGACTGTGAACACGGTGGACTTGGGCAGCGGCAACGATTTGCCGACCGTGCGCGGCGTGGATGGCTCAGGCCCCGCCGTCGGTGCGGTAGCGTTTTTCGCGGGCACGCGGCCGCGCTTGAACCTGTCCATAGACGGCCGCTCCGCCACTTACAACGAATTCGCCTTCGGCACGCAGTCGCTGTGGGACATGCAGCAAGTGGAAGTCTTGCGCGGGCCGCAAAGCCATGTACGCGGGCAGAACGCGGTGGCGGGCGCAGTGGTGATGCGCTCCAAAGACCCGACCGACGAATGGGAAGGCGCGCTGCGCTTGGGTTTGGGCAACCAGAAAACGCGCAACATCGCCGGCGTAGTGTCCGGTCCGATTGTAAAAAACAACCTTGCCTTCCGCTTGAGCACGGAGCGGCAGCAGCGCGAAAGCTATGAGCCGTTCGTGTCCTACGAGCCGACCGGCAACCCGCGCCGCGTGGAAAACACCAACGTGCGCTTCAAACTCCTGCTCACACCCGAAAACCATCCCGATTTTTACAGCCGCCTGACGCTGAACCACATCCGTTCGCGCGCGCCGCAAAACGAAATCATGGGCAACACCGCCAGCCGCCGTTTTTTAAAAGAAAAGCCCGTGTTCGTAACCGGCTCGACATCGGGCATCTGGGACGTATCGTGGCAGCTTAACGACTATCTGAAACTGGAAAACAAACTGGTTTACGGCCGCTATCACAACGAGCGGCTGCACCTGCCGATGACCGTCAGCCCGCAAGGCGTGCCCGCCGAACTCAAAGGCCGCGAACTGCAATGGGAGCCGGTATTGCATTTTTCAAACAAAGGCCGTCTGAAAGGCCTTGCCGGACTGCACTACTTCCGCAGCAAACAAGACGAATGGGTGGACATCCGCAGCGTCGGCGGTCGCAACACCTTTGACGACCGCAACAACGTGCGTGCCCTGTTTGCCGAAACCACATACAGCCCCAGCGAAAAATGGGACATCACAGCCGCCGCCCGCATTGAAAAAGAAACGCACAAACGAAGCGGCGGCAGCGGCGCACTGCACCTCGATTTAGACAAAGGCCAGACCGTCTTCCTACCCAAATTCGACATCGCCTTCAAACCCACCGACCAATGGGTCAGCGGCATCAAAGCCGCGCGCGGCTACAACCCCGGCGGCACGGGCATCACCTTCGGCCGCCCCGTCGTAACCTACACTTATGAACCCGAATATGTGAACAACTACGAGTGGTACACCCGCTGGCGCAGCACCGACCGCCGCCTGCAACTCTCCGGCAACCTGTTTCTGAACCACTACCGCGACATGCAGCTCCCCTTCTATCTCGGCACCAATTCCGTCGTCATCCGCAACGCCAAAAAAGTCCATACCTACGGCGCGGAACTCGCCGCCGACTGGCAGGCGACCGACAGCCTGAAACTCACCACCGGACTGGGACTGCTCAACACCAAAATCAAAAGCTATCCCGACAGCGGCATCGAAGGCAACAAACTCGGCCGCGCGCCCAAATACACCGCCAACATCGGCGTGAAATACCTGAACGACAAAGGTTGGGAAGCCGGCGGTGACGTGCGCTTCTACGGCGGCTACTACTCCGCCGCCGACAATGCCGAATCAGGCAAAATCGGCGCATACAACCAAGTCAACCTCTACACCGCCTACAACTTCAAACAAGGCCGCGTCTCGCTCTACGCCGACAACGTGTTCAACCGCCGCCGACCCATATTCATTTCCAGCGCCGACCACCAAGACGCACTCTACCAACGCCCCAGAAGCGTAGGTTTGAGCGCGGAATGGAAGTTTTAGACGAAGCTGAAATGATGGAGGCCGTCTGAAAAAACATAGGTCGGACATTTATGCCCGACCTACCATTTATTCCTCAAAACACCCAAAGGAATCCCATGCACTACTTCACCCCCGCCAAAACCCTGCCCGAAGGCACCATCTACCTGACAGACCTGACCCACGTCGCCGACTTCACCGACTGGCTGGCCGAATTCAAAATCCTGTTAAACCAAAACCGCCGCTTTGCTACCGTCTGCACCCCTATGCGACGGCAGGTAAGCGACGAACAGCGTATTGCCGACCGCAAAACCTACATCGAATGGATAAAGGCACACCGGCCGCAACTGTCCGAACGCTGCGCCGCCATGCTCCTCATCGAACCCGACGAAGCGCAACTGGCGTTCTTCCGCGAACAATCTTCCAAACTCGGCCCTGCATTGGGCGTGAACTACATCGTCGAAGCCGACGAACAAACCGCCTTGCTTCGCGCAGAAGAAGCATTGAAGGCCGTCTGAAAAGATACTAAACCTATTTAAATACAAATCAAGTATTGCCACCCAATATGTTCAGACGGCCTTGTCCCTTTATTTGCCTCATCCTCAAAAGAATCATGTGATGTCCGACAATCAGATTTCCCCAAACTCACACGACTGGCTACTGCTTATCGGCGGCAGCACCTACAAATTCACGCTGACCGGTTTTTACCTGGTCGCGCTGGTGGCCATTTTGAAAAACCACGGTTACAGCCTGAACCAACTGAGCTGGATTCATTTGATCGGCGGTATCGAAGCGGCGAAGGTATTGTTTGCCGCGCTGATGGAGCGGCGGCCGGCGGGGCGGTTCGGACGGTTTCGCGGCTGGCTTCTGGCGGCGACGCTGGGGCTTTCGGCGATGTTCGGGTTGGTGGCCTGTACCGACATCACGCAGAACTTCCCGCTACTTCTGGCCTGCTGCGTTTTGCTCTCGGCAATGTCGGCAGTGTACGGCTGCGCGATGCTGGGTTTGTCGTGCATCATCCTGCCGCACCGCGAACGCGGCTTCGGCGGCGTGATTCAGACGATGGCGGCGCGCGGCGGCAAGATGATCGGCGGCGCACTGGTGTTGTGGCTGTATCAGGAATATGGACAGACGGCGGCGGCGAGCTTTATGCTGGCGTTCAGCCTGCTGATGCTGCTGCAACTCTTGTACTACCGCGAGCCGGAAAGCCCGACGGCGCAAGGCAGTTGGACGGCGTTGGCAGCACGGCTGGTCTCCTTTTGGCGGCAGCCTGAAACGGGCTGGCGGTGGCTGGTTTTGCTGTTTGCCATTGCCGCACCATATGCATTTATGGCGGCAACTTTTGTACCCAAGCTGGCGGATTTGGGCTTCACCCCGAAGCAGACGGGCGGAGTTTTGGCGGTAGGTATTCCTGTTGCCTGCCTGATTGTGACGCCGCTGTCGGGCTGGTTTTCGCGCAATTATCCGCGCCGCAAACTCGTGTTCCTTCTCTACGCGCTGCAACTGCCGCTTTTGGCGTCCATGACCGCCATCAACGCGCTCGCCCGCATCCATCCTTGGCTGCCACCCGCGCAAATCATCGCCCTGAGCCTGAGCTACACGCTGCTGCTGCCGGTGATACTGGCGTTGGTGATGGACAAATCTGACTGCGCCACCGCCGCACTCGACAGCAGTCTGCAATTTTCCGTCGTCCTGCTCGGCAGTTACGCGGCCGGTTTCGCCGCCCTACGGCTGGCAAAGGCTATTGGTTATACAGATGCGTATTGGGTTGCAGTGTACTTGGCCGTATTGGTAGGCCTGCTTTTATATTTGAATAGAAATTTATTCAATCATTCAGAGCGTGATTCACAATAATTCGCTCAGATATTTATCCATCGATTTTAATTGAGCGCGCCTCCGGATAATTTTTCATTTTATTGCACAATCTCTCATGAAAATATAACAAAACGTGCCCATAATACTGCCGTTATTACACTCTTACATTCAAAAGGAACCTCATGACTGCTGTTCTCATCGTTCTCGGCTTGATTGCCATTGTTGTCGGCATTTTAGGCACTATTTATCCCGCCCTACCCGGATTGGGTTTGATGTTTGGTGGCGCATGGTTGTTGGGTTATGCCGGCGATTATCAAGTGTTTGGCTCGGGTACGCTGACCTTTTTGGCCATCGTTGCCGTATTCGGTACTGCGATGGACTATGTGGCGGGGGCATTGGGTGCAAAATATACCGGCGCAAGTAAAACTGCGGTTTGGGGCGCGTTTATCGGCGGCATCGTCGGTGCATTCTTCTCTATTCCCGGTCTGTTGCTCGGCCCGTTGGCAGGCGCGGCCATCGGCGAATTTATCGCACGCAAAGACACTTGGCAGGCAGGCAAGGTCGGTATCGGTACGTTTATCGGCTTCATCATCGGCACCGTGGCCAAAATCGGCTGCGCCTTGACCATTGCACTGACCATTCTGTTTGTTTGGTTGGCCTCGTTGTTCTAAGACAAAACATTAAAGGCCGTCTGAATTTCAAGTATTCAGACGGCCTTTTCATTTCACTATTTATTTTTCTTATTTGCCGCAGCAAGCTTTGTATTTTTTACCACTGCCACACGGGCAAGGATCGTTGCGACCCACTTTTTCGCCTTCGCGGCGGACGGTTTGCGGTTTATTGATGATGGCCTGCCAATACCAGTAAATATCCAGCAGGACGTGCGGCAAATCAGATTCCAGCTGGGTCAGCTCTTTTTCATTCAGATGCAAGATGACTTCGCCGTTTTCCTCATCGTCATAGATGCCACCCAAAGCCATAATCGGATAGAACAAATCTTCAAACTCTTCCTGATCGACTGCTTCAAACCAATCGGTAGGCACAATATCCAGTGCGTAAAGATAGGCGTTACACCATGTGTAGAAATCCGGATTGCCGGCTTCATCTTCATAAAACCACAAATCCGGCAGGATTTTCTCATTGAGCTTCATGCGCATATCGGCAGCCATTGCCATCACCAAACGCTCGATTTCGGTACGCTCTTTGGCATCAAACAAAGATTCTTCACCCAAAATTTCAGGCAGCCAGTTGGTCGGATTCAAAGCATCCGGACCGCTCAATAAAGCCATCATAAAACCTTGAACTTCATCACAACGCATGGTGTTGTGGGCTTCGGATTTGGCATCCAGCAATTCCATCAATCGGCTGCGTGCCGCTTCATCAAAAGTCAGTATTTGCATTTTCGTTCCTTAAAATAAAATCGTATTATGGTTTTCAGACGGCCTGGGCATGGATACGTTGCCGCATTTGTTCAAACAGACAAACCGTTGCCGCCATCGCGACATTCAAGGATTCAGTTTGCCCCAACATGGGGATTTTGACACAGGCTTCAGCCTTCTCTTTTATTCGTTCACTCACGCCGCTGCCTTCGTTGCCAAACACCCAAGCGCAGGGTTGACTGAGGTTCATCTCATACAACCCGATATTGCGACCGCCCAAAGCTGTTGCCCAAATTGGATGCTGATACGTTTCCATCCAAGCGGATAATTCCACCCGGCTGAAAATAGACAGCAGAAAATGCGCGCCCATTCCCGCCCGCAACACTTTGGGCGACCAGATATCTACGGAATCATTGCTGCACACAATTTGCCTGACTCCGGCTGCCGCCGCGCTGCGCAAAATCGTGCCTGCATTGCCGGGGTCTTGTACCCGCTCCAATACCACGCAATCGCCGTCTGAAGGCAAGCCAGTTTGCTTCGGAATATCAATCCAAGTCATCACATCATCGGCATCGGTCAGACTGGTGATTTTAGACAGTGCTTCGTTACCGACCCAAGTAATCAATCCCTCGTCCAACTGCGCCGTAATTTCTTGAATTTCAGTATGTTGCTGTTTCTTTTCAGGCAGATAAACCTGTTTGGGCGTGCCGCCGCTTTGCAAATAAGTTTGCAGCAGATGTACGCCTTCCAATACGGTTTCACCGCTTTCGCGCCTTGCTTTGGCCTGCGTCAAAAGACGGAATAAATGTTTGAGCTGTTCGTTTTGAGCAGAGGTAATCAGTTTCATGGAGCGCATTATAACTGTTTTGACTTCTTTGAAGCTATGCTTTCAGACGGCCTGACGGTTTTACTGCAAAAATAAAAACCCTTGCCATAAAGCAAGGGTTTTGCATGATTTCATTTTTTACTGCACAACAGTCTGCTGCTCATTTTTCTGCTCGGTACGGACAGTCGGACGATTTTCAATTTTGCCGTCTTTCGCCGCATTCGGCACAACAGTCTCGCCAGGCTCAGAAGCCGCTTTATCAACAGGCGTACCGCTTACCGGAATGATATTTTGGGCAGGCTGAGTATTAGACTTCTCTGCAACCGGCATAGCGTCACGAGAAGTTTGCGGTGTAAATTGCCATACTGCAACAGCAATCGCACACACGCTGGCAGCGGCCGCGAAGAATTTGAAGAAGCCGCTATTGGCCGCTTCACGCTGAGCATATTTTTCCTGTTTGCCTTCAGCTTCGGCTTGAGGCACTGTAAATGCTTTGCTTTGCATGGTTTCACCGGCAACACTCGCCGCCGCACCCTGACGGATACAGTCGCCGATAATGTGGTACTCATGCCAAGCGCGCAAGGCCTCCTCGTCTGCCAATACGGCATCCAGCATCTCATCAGTCAATGCTTCACCGTCCATCAATGCAGACACATACTCCAATGCTTTATTTGTTTTTTCGTTCATTTTTATTACCACCTTTGATCTTCAGAAGTATCTAACAGCGGCCTCAAATCTTTTGCAATCAGTTCACGCGCTCTGAAAATACGCGAACGTACAGTACCTATCGGACAATCCACTACCCGAGCTATTTCTTCGTAAGACAAGCCATCTATTTCCCTAAGCGTAATGGCTTGACGCATATCGTCTGGCAGTTGCGCAATGCTTGCTTCGACGGTCTGCAAGATTTCACGATTCATCATTTCAGCTTCCGGCGTATGGTAATCCGCAATCTGATCGGTTAAATCGAGAACATCTCCCTCCTCATTGGCTGCTTCCGAGCTGACAAAAAACTGACGACCCGAAGTGGTCAGGAAATTCTTTGCCGTATTGATACCGATACGGTACAGCCATGTATAAAATGCACTTTCTCCACGAAAATTTGCCAATGCACGATAAGCCCTAATCATTGCCTCTTGGGTTACATCGTGCACTTCATGCTCATCCTGAATAAAACGGGAAATCAGTCTGTTTAGCCGACGCTGATACTTGGACATCAGCATCTCGAATGCCTTATGGTCACCTTTCTGCGCGCGCTCCACCAAAACTTGATCTATTTGGCGATCGTTCATACCCAACCTTTAATCGTTTTACTGCTTTAAACCAAAAAATAGTAAAGCGTGCTGTGCACAGTAAAGACAGCAACGCTTTGAAATAGTTCCACGAGATTACACTCAATTGCCAAAGTTTATTCGTATAGATACTCTAACATTGGCTATATTTCTTGATATACATGGACTTAATAAAAGTAGTTTAATTACTAATAGTTACTAAACTTAGAGTCAACCACTTTGTCTTTTGCTATATATTTGGCTAACTTTTCATAAATAGGTAAATAACCTTGTTCCATTCGAACATCACTTCCCACCCGAAGATTAACAACAGCAAGGCACTTGTTGCCCATACTTAGGATAATCGGCCAATATTTACGGACGAGTGGCACAATATGACACTCTTGCAATAGTTTTTCGACTGATTTTTCCCGCTGTCCCGACTGAATCACATCACCTTTGGCCACACTTCTAAGTACTGCCGGCTTCTCCAACTCCTCTTCCGACAAACCTCCCTTAAACGGTAATAAAACAAAATCATTTTCCAACAAAATATCTTTCAGACGGCCTCGAACTTCCCTGCCATTACACCAAGGAAGGTTTTGAAACTCACTTTCCTGACAAACAAACAGCTTGTCCCGATATGCGACCAGTTCCCCTTCTGGCAAATTCAACTGCGCCTGATCAGCGGTTTCCAATACTCGGGCAAAAGCGGCAATACTGTGATAAGAAGGCAATGATTCCGTTTGCTTTCGCAAAAAATACCAAAGCAACCGACGACGCAAAAGCGGCGTACATTGCCGCCACAGACTGATACTGAATATCCCGTTTAGACTGATGCGCTGGTATTCAGACTCAATCAATTCATCTAAAAGATGCAAATCTTCCTGCAATAATCGAACATTGGCACAAATTTGCTGCTCAAAATTCGGAATATGCTGCTGCCATTGCGGTAAAGCCTGATTTCTCATCCAATTACGTAAATAGCCGGAGTCTTCATTACTCTCGTCTTCGACAAAAGACAATCCCCATTGTTGCGCATACTCAGCCAGTTCCTGACGGGAAAATGCCAAAAGCGGCCGCCAGATTTGGATCTCTTCATTTAAATCACGCCATACCGGCATAGCCGCCATACCGCGCAATCCGCCTCCGCGTACAGCCGACAACATAAATGTTTCGATTTGATCATTGCGGTGATGGGCCAAAACAATAATTTTCCTCAGGCCGTCTGAAAATGCCTGATATCGTGCAGCCCTAGCCGCCGCTTCCAAACCTTTTCCTTGTTTTTCCACATTGACACGACACACCCGCAAGACAACATTCAGACGCTGACAATAATCCTGACAAAATTTTGCCCAACTGTCGGCATTGGTACTTAAACCATGATGAACATGGACGGCACGCAAATCAAAATAGCGAAATTCGCGCATCCGATGCAAAAGATGCAGCAGAACGACAGAATCCAATCCGCCACTCAAGCCAACTTCAAAAACAGTGTGGCTCAACAAATCAGGAAAAGCTGCTTGAAAACTTTTAAATAGGGAATCAGGGGATACTTGCGACATTTCAGACGGCCTGAAATTGTGAATGACTCAAAAATAGAACACAAAAAAAGCAAGCAGCGACATCTGCTTGCTTTTTCAGCAGTCAAACTTATTTATCGGTAAATTTACCGTAAGCCATGATGCGGTCAAAACGGCGAGAAAGCAAGTCAGGCATGGTCATACTTTGCGCTTCGCTTAATTGCTGCTCCAAAACGGTTTTAACATTTTTCATCGTAGTTTCAAAATCACGGTGTGCGCCGCCCAAAGGCTCATCAATCACTTTGTCGATGACATCCAATTCTTGCAGGCGTTTGGCGGTAATACCCAATGCTTGCGCGGCATCTGCTGCTTTTTCAGCAGTTTTCCAAAGAATAGAGGCGCAGCCTTCGGGAGAAATCACCGAATAAGTCGAGTATTGCAGCATATTGACGTAGTCACCGACAGCCACTGCCAACGCACCACCTGAACCACCTTCGCCAATGATGGTGCACAATACCGGCACATGCAGACGGGTCAGTTCGTATAAATTACGGCCGATGGCTTCAGACTGGCCGCGTTCTTCCGCACCAATACCTGGATACGCGCCCGGGGTATCGACAAAGGTCATGACCGGAATATTGAATTTTTCGGCAGTCTGCATCAAGCGCAGTGCTTTACGGTAACCCTCAGGACGCGGCATACCAAAATTGCGGCGGATTTTTTCTTTGGTATCGCGGCCTTTTTGATGGCCGATAACCATCACGCTTTGGCCGTTGAAACGAGCCAAACCGCCGACAATGGCATGATCGTCAGAATAATGGCGGTCGCCGTGCAACTCTTCAAAATCGGTAAAAATACCGTTGATGTAGTCTAAAGTATAAGGACGTTGCGGATGACGGGACACTTGTGAAATTTGAGCCGGAGTCAGCTTGCTGAAAATCGACTTGGTCAACTCGCTGCTTTTCTTTTGCAGTCTGGCAATCTCGTCGGAAATATCAACGGCAGATTCGTCTTGTACGAATCGCAACTCGTCGATTTTATTGGTTAATTCGGCGATGGGTTGTTCGAAGTCCAAAAAAACGGGTTTCATAAAACAAAGCTCTCGGTAACGGTTGCTGACATGATACGCTAATCAGACGTATTTGACAGCATTTCTCAAAGGGAAACTGCCATCTTTTGCAATAAAAAATCTTTCAGACGGCCTTTAACAAAGAAATAGTATATCTGCACTAAACGAATGAAGTGCCGTATCTTATGATAAACTTCAATTCAGTTCAATCATTTCAAACAGGCTATGAAAAACGATCATGACAATTCGTCCATGCGCTTGGACAAATGGCTGTGGGCCGCGCGCTTTTTCAAGACCCGCGCGCTGGCACAAAAACATATTGAGCTGGGCAGGGTTTTGGTAAACGGCTCAAAGGTGAAAAACAGCAAAAATATCTCTGCCGGCGACACCATCGACATGACTTTGAACTCCCTACCCTACAAATTCAAAGTTGCCGCGCTCAATCATCAACGCCGCCCGGCACCGGAAGCGCGTTTACTCTACGAAGAAGACATGAAAACGGCTGCCGAACGCGAAGCTCAAAAACAGCTCGACCAGGCCAGCCGCATCAGTGCCGCTTATCCGGACGGACGCCCAACCAAACGCGACCGCCGTCAGCTTGACCGTATGAAGCGCGATAGCTGGTAAGCGTTGAATCCATTGTTTCAGACGGCCCCATATCCATGCCGTCTGAAAACCAAAAACAGGCAGGACATCCTGCCTGTTTTTTATTTGTGATGATTAAAATTTATATTCTAACTGGCCACGAATAACGTTTACATCCTGCTTATCCGTGCCGACAGTAGGCGTAACCTGTTTGCCGGCCAAATAGAAGCCTTTGAGTTTCCAGTTTTTCCAAGGAATATAGGTCGCACCGATTTGCACGCCTTGGACGTTTTTGCTGTAATCCTCAGCAGAAGAGACACCGGACAACGAACCGACACGGCGGTAGTTCAAGAATACGTCGTAAGAATTACGGACGTTCCAGTCGGCTGATTTATAGCGTACTTCAGTGAACACGCCATCATTTTTGATTTTTTGTCCGGCATCATTATAGGCTTTGATATTGGACTTGCTGACTGCGGCCATCCAATGCCAATCATCATTAAACTTGATGTCCGTACCGATTTCTCCGAAGACCGCATTTTTCTTCGCACCGCGTACATCGATGTCTTTCATGTAGCTGACGGTTGCGCCTACGTTGATATTCTCATTCACAGGCAACATGCTTTGAACCGCGGCAAAATGTCTGCGGCGGCCGCCAATGCCCCATGCGTTGTCGTTCAGATTGCCAGTGCGGCGGCCTGCATAAATTTTGGTAGGCAGGGTTTTATTGTCGAAGAAGATTTCGCCGCCAGTTACTTCGGCATCCCATACGCGGCCGTATGAAGAGAACGCACCAAATTTACCAACACGCGCTTTAATGTGGTTGTACAAAGTGCCTTCAGCATACAGTTTATTCACCGGCACATCATGATCGCCATTGAATTTACCGGTTTCCAAATCGATATTCGGCTCGATTTGCGCAACCAATTTCCAGTCTTTGTACAGTTTTGCGCGTAACCAAAACTCTGCATTAAAGTTGGCATTGGTATCTTCGGGCGTCGGATTAATGCCGCTGTTGTTGGCATTGATGTCTTTAGTATCCGCACGCACGCGCAAGCCACCATTCACAGTCAACAAATCATTAAAAATGCTTATTTTATCGTCATCTTTGCGAATGATACTGCCGGAATTGACGTAATCGTTGGTGGTAGCCAAAGCCGCCGCATCACGTCCGCCATCAGCATTCTCTGCCAAGGAATAAGACGATGAAGCCAATAAAATACAGGTTGCAATCAGTTTGGTTTGAAATTTCATGCCGACTCTCCAAAAGAAGGTATTGAAAGTGAAGTATTCGATAAAGCGTACAAAATTATGAATTTCGTATAAATTATTCATTTTATTTACTAATTATTTTTATCGTATGTAAATTAGTGTAATCAGTCAAGCAGATTTAAACGCTTTATTCCCTTTCAAACGGCCTCTTGATTCAGGTCAAACAGAAGCCTGCTCATCAGGCTGTTCAAACTGCCATTTCAAGGCATCGGCCAATGCTGTCCTGCGTTTTTGATGGCATCCCACAGCCTGACACAATTCCTCCGCATTTCCCCAAAACACAAAACGTTCACGCGCACGGGTAATGGCCGTGTAAAGCAAAGCCTTATCCAAACCTCGGGCTTCCTCTTCACTTTCCGTCGTTGCAGGCACTGACGGGGGCAACAGCCATACTTCCCGATATTCCGAACCTTGGCTCTTATGCACCGTCATGGCAAAAGCCGATTCAAAATCAGGCAAACGGCTGATGGCAATTTTTTTGAATCCATCTTTCTCAGGAAAATAGGCAGACAAGCCATTCAACGATTCTTCATCTTTCATAATCAGCCCGATGTCGCCGTTAAACACTTCCAGCATGTAATCATTGTGCGTAATCATGATGATTTGTCCGGCAAACCAAGGCGTTTCGCCCGAAGCCTTGCCTTGTCGTTGCAGGTATTCTTGATAAGCCTGATTCAAATCATCCGCATCCTGCCGCCAAGCCGCCAATACCACCACATCTGCCGCATGACCATAGGCGAGTGCGACATTATTCTCTGCCACAGCCTGCCAATAATCCTGTTGCTTTTGATACAGCAAGGCGACCTGCTCTTTCAGACGGCCTGATTTCATTTCCAATTCTTTGGGGAACTTGTCAAACTGTTCGACCGCAGTTTGCTTTTCCCCGGACACCACCGCCCTTGCCAAACAGCCGATACCGCTGTCTGCACCAAAACGGTGACTGAACGTCAATTTGGCATTGTTTTGCGATAAAGCCTGTGGCCGCTCTTTAATCTCAAAGCCATGATTGGGCAGGTACACTTCCAACTTTCCAGCAGTTTCTTTATCCAAAGCCGTTGGACGCGACAATGCCGCCAATACGGCTCCTAACCCAACCGACGGCAACTGGTTTTCATCGCCAAGCAACACCAAACGACAACCGGTCGGCACGGCGCGCAATAAATCCAACACCAGCGGCAAATCCAACATCGAAGCCTCATCCACTACCAAAACATCCAATGCAAGCGGATATTCATGATTGAACGCAGGGCGCATTTGCGGCGGCCGCAATTTCAACAATCGATGGACAGTCTGTCCTTCCAATTTTTCCAAATGCGCTTTAATGCTCGGAGACAAATCAAAACCATCCAAAGCACGCTGCAAAGCCCGTGCCATATGCGCAGCCGCTTTGCCCGTCGGCGCGGCCAACGCAATACGGGGCAGCTTCGTACTGTTATTGCAAATCAGGCCCAAAAGCTTTGCGACGGTCGTCGTCTTACCCGTGCCCGGACCGCCGGTAATCAGCATAAAGTTTTGCAGCAAGGCTAAAGCCGCAGCATCCCGTTGCTCTTTGCTGTCTTTAGGATCAAACCAATCGCTCAGGTTTTTTGAAGCCGCCATGAAATTCACTTCTTCCGCCTCGGCACTTGCCAGCCGTTTGATTTCGACAGCCAAATCATGCTCCAACTGCCACATCCGCCCTAAAAACAATTTCCGGCCTTGCAGGATAAGCGGTTTATCCGCATTGCCGACCAAATTCGGCAAGTTGCTTAAGGCATCGACATCCGCTTTATCCAAGTAAATAAACGAATGCCCGTTTTGCAAGGCTGCAAACAGTCGAACCACATAAGGCTCAATAACGGATGCGCCCTGTACTTCGTGGCGGCGGAAAAAAGCTATGGCCGCATCTGCGGCAGAGGAAAGGATGGAGTCGGTCGGATTCATGGCTCAAGCTTGATTGATACGGAAAAAGAAAGGCCGTCTGAAAAACAGTGTTTCCATAAATGAAAACCTATTTTTCAGACGGACTCTATTATACCGTTCAAAGCATAAAATATTTGCCTGAAATAATAACCTTATTGCAGCACTTGCAGGCTGCCGTCTTTCATGGTCATTACCCGGTCGAAACGCTCAGCCAGCTCGTCATCATGGGTCACCACAATCAGGCTGGTGTTTAATTCGCGTTTCAAATCCAGCATCATGTCCAGCACATTTTGCGCATTTTTACGGTCAAGGTTCCCCGTCGGCTCATCTGCCAACAGGCATTTCGGCTCATTAACCAAAGCACGGGCAATCGCTGCACGCTGACGCTCACCGCCGGAAAGTTCGCTCGGACGGTGCAGCATACGTTTGTCCAAGCCAACCTTTTCCAGCATCTTGACAGCCTTCTCCTCAGCCATCGCCTTGGGCATTTTGCCGATTAAAAGCGGCATCATGACATTTTCCAAAGCAGAAAACTCAGGCAATAGATGGTGGAATTGATACACAAAACCCAAATAACGGTTGCGCAATTCGCCCAACTGTTTTTGGCTTAAACCGCCCAAATCCTGATTCATCAATATTACCTTGCCTTCAGACGGCATATCCAAACCACCAAGAAGGTGCAGCAATGTAGATTTACCGCTGCCTGACGAACCGATGATACTCACGCTTTCTGCTTCGGCAACTCCAAAATCCAAATGATTCAACACTTGTACATTCAATGCGCCATCATTATAGCTTTTGCCAACGCCGGTACATTTCAAAATTGTCTTATTCATAACGCAAAGCCTCCGCAGGTTGGGTTTTTGCTGCACGCCAGCTCGGATACAGTGTGGCAATAAATGCCAAACCAAGCGAAATGCAGGCAATAACGGCGACATCCTTCAAGTTCACATCACTAGGCAGGTAATCGATGAAATAAACCTGTGAGTTAATCAAATGCACGCCAAACAGGTCTTCAAAAAACGCGACAATCTTACCGACATTCCAACCCAGCAAGACACCGCATACCACGCCCACAAGCGTACCGAAGAACCCCGCAAATGCGCCCTGCACCAAGAAAATCTTCATGACGCCGCCTGGGGACAAACCTAAAGTGCGCAAAATCGCAATATCGGCTTGTTTTCCGTTACCGCCATTACCAAAGACGAGACGAGGTTAAACGCAGCAACCGCGATAATCAGTGTCAAAATGATGAACATCATGCGTTTTTCCAACTCAACGGCTTCAAAATAGCTGCGGTTGTTAAATGTCCAGTCCCGCACCCATACTTCATCTTTTTTAGCATCAGGAATCAACTTAGCAATGAAAGACGGCGCATTCTGAGGATCAACCAATCGCAAACGCAGCCCACCGACATTTTCTCCCAGTCGATACAAGACTTGCGCATCCTTGATATGCGTCATGGCCAAGGTATTATCGACTTCATAAACACCGGTTTTTACCACACCGACCACATTAAACTGCTTCAAGCGCGGCACTACGCCGGCAGGAGTGACATTACCCTCTGGCGTAATCACTGTAACCTTGCCGCCCATCTCCGTGCCCAATGCCTCAGCAAGCCCTTGACCCAAAATAATATCAAATTCGCCCGGCTTCAAATCGTCAAAACTGCCGGCCGGCATATCCTTGCCGTAATCAACGACATTTTTTTCTTCAGACGGCAAAATACCGCGTATTTGTACACCGCGCACTTCCCCGGCATTAGCAAGCAAAGCCTGATCGGAAACATAAGGCGCACTGGCCAATACTTCCTTTTTGCCTTTTACAAATTCGCGCAAATTCTGCCAACCCGGCGCACTGCCGACATCGTAATAGCCGATTTCCGCATGAGGCGCGACGTTCAATAATTGACCGCGTATCTCTTTCTGAAATCCGTTCATCACTGATAGCACCACAATCAGTGCCGTTACGCCCAAGGCGATACCGGCGATTGAAATCATGGTAATAAATGACATAAAGCCGTTGCGTTTTTTCGCACGCAGATAGCGCAGGCCTATCCAAGTTTCTAAAGAAGCCATTCAAAAATGCCTCATTCGTTTGTCAAAAAAGGCTTATTGTACCGTAAAACCGACAGGTCGTCCGATTGCCCGACTGATGTAGCATTCAGGGATAAAGTGTATGTAAAACCATGTATCTTCCCGTAAATTCCGCCGAAAAACTTGCACAATCTGCCAATCACCCTTATTCTGAAGCTGTGACACACTTTGTCACCATCAAAAAGGAAATACACTAATGAACAGCAAAAAATTCTTGGCCCTCGTATCCGTAGCTGTAGGTTTGTCATTCAGCTTCAATGCATATGCCGCCAAAGAAATCAAAATCAGTTCAAACAATACCGCTTACTCCGACGCCGATGTTCAAAAACTGGCAGCCACTGCTGTCGGCATGGGCGTAAAAGAACCTGTCAGCCTCAACAGCGGAAACGGTGTTATTACCGTATCCGGCAGCAGTGCAACCAAATGCGCATTCAAAGTCGGCAACGGCGATACGCCTCAAATTCAAGGCGTAAGCTGCAAATAATCTGATTTCATCAATGAAAAGGCCGTCTGAAAAACATTCAGACGGCCTTTTTATATTGGCATTTAAGATTGGATATTTCTTCTATCGTAAACAGCCTGCGCCAAAGTACCGGCATCCACATATTCCATTTCGCCGCCCAAAGGGATTCCCCTTGCCAATCGGCTGACTTTATAAGGAAGATTTTTAAACAATTCCGCCAATACATACGCTGTCGCATCGCCTTCGGCTGTGAAGTTGGTGGCAATGATAATTTCCTCAATATTACTCGCCTGCAAACGGGCAACCAGTTTATCTAACGCTACTGCCGAAATATCCATGCCCTGCGCCGGACTGACTTGCCCCATTAGAACAAAATACAGTCCATCATGGCAATTGGCCGCCTCCATACTGGAGACATCCGCCGGCATATGCACAATCATCAAACGGCTTTTATCGCGTTTTTCGTCTGCGCAAATTTCACACAAATCGCCTTCGCAAAATGTGTTGCACATCCGACAATGCTGCACCTGCTTCAAAGCAAATTGTAAAGCGTCCACCAATTCCTGAGCCCCTTCGCGTTTGTACTGTAAAAGCTGGTAGGCCATACGTTGTGCAGATTTCGGGCCGACATTGGGCAATATTTTTAATGCATTAATCAAGCGGACAAAGGCATCAGGATTTTTACTCATGATTTCAGACGGCCTTTAAAAAGATAGCTAAAAATAAGAGAACAGCCGGAATTCTTCCGGCTGCCCTACTCTAATATTCTGCTTATTCGGCAGCATTATTAACTTGTTGTGCACCTTGCGTACGATCGATTTTCTTATCCAAATACTGGAGCAAGGCATCGAAAACATTGGCGGAAAGCTGCTGAACCAAAGCCTGTTTGGCAGCCGGAATCTGTGAATCGGCATTTTCAGGAGCAGAAACGCTCTGAACTTCCATAATCACTGGTGCAGGCATACCTTCCAACAATGCGTACGCAGGTTTACCGCCGACAGGGTGCGCTTTCAACAAAGCTGCATAAGCCTCCGGAGACATGGTTTTACGTGCATCTTGCGCACTCAATTGAGAAACAGGCGACCATTGAACATCGGCAGCTTTACCGGCTTTCAATGCGGCCAAAGTTTCCTGGGCTTTTTTCTCTGCCAGTTTGGCGGCTTCAGAGCGCTGATATGCTGCACGGACATTGTCTTTGACTTCCGCAAATGGTGCGATTTTCTCTTCGCGCACTTCTTTCGCACGAATGACCCAAACGGTATCGTTGTTGATGGCGATCACTTCAGAATTGTGTTTTTTCTTCAGTACATCATCACTAAACGCGGCATTAATCAATGCTTCAGGCAAGCCGGCTTCCTTCGCACCCGCTTTGGTCACCCATCCATCCAGGCTTTCTACTTTCAAACCTGAATTGGCGGCTGCTTTTGCCAGAGAAGACGGATCATTGAAGGTATCTTCACCCAGTTTTTCTTTAGCGGCATTAAAGGCAGAAGCCGCTTTTTTCAGTTTCAAGGCTGCTTCGATACGCGCTTTGGCTTGTTCTAAAGTCGGTTCAGCTTCGACATTCAAAACTTTAATGACGTGATAACCCAAAGATGATTTAACGGTATCGCTAACTTCGCCTTTGCCCAATGCAAATGCCGCTTTATCAAACTCTGGCCCGAAGCCGCTGCCGCCGCTTTTGCTCAGGTAACCCAAGTTGCCGCCTTTGTTGCTGCTGGACAGGTCTTTAGAATACTTAGCCGCCAGTTCGGCAAACGAATCTGGATGTGCTTTAAGCTCCGCAGCCATTTTGTCCACTTCGGCTTTAATTTCCGCATTGCTTGCTTCATCTCCATTAGGCATAACCGGAATGAAAATATGCGCAATTTCGGCTCTTGGCGACAAATCTACGCTTTTGCTGTCGTAAGCTTTTTGTACTTCTTCCGCACTGACGGTTTGTTTGTCAGCCAAATCTTTGATGTTCAAAGCTACATATTCCAGCTTAACGGCTTGAGGAATCAAGTAATCTTTCTTATGCGCTTCATAATATTTTTGCAAAGCCGCATCATCTACTTTGACTTGTGCAGCAAATGCTTCAGGGCTGAACGTAAATGAACGGATGGTACGCGTTGCTTGAGTCAGGTTAATCAACTGACGCGCTTGCGCATCACTGACCAGAGCACCGTTTTGCACCAAATTCAACAGATTTTGCAATTGGAACTGTTCACGGATATCTTCAACGAACTGATCCTCGGTCATCCTGCGTTGATCCAAATATTTCTTGAGCAAATCCTGACTGAATTTACCGGAAGCATCATGGAAATTCGGATCATCCACAATAACTTGCTTGATTTGTTCCTGAGACACAGCGATGCCCATCAGCTTGGCGCCCTGCTTCAGGTAAGCTCGTTGCAATAAAGATTGGAATATAGCATCACGCGAAGGCGCATTATTGCCTGCGGCCTGCTCATTCTGTATCGCAATCTGTAAAGCATGCTCGCTGACTTTCTCATCCCCGACTTTAACAATGTAATCAGAACCCGGCGAAGACAAATTATTGGCACCGAATCCGATAAAGGTCAGACCGATGATACCTAAAACAATCTGGGCGGGTGTTTTATATTTTTCAACAATATGGAACATATTTATCCGAAAGAAAAGTTTGGCGTGGCAGACGCAAAATGCTGCCGCAAAAATCTTAAAATCCTGAAAACAGGCTCAAAGCGCGTATTGTAACGTATTTTTTCGAGGCTTGCTTTTTCAGACGGCCTAAAAACCTAAAAATGCCTTATCCGAAAATTTCCTGATACGCTTCTACTGAAAATCCGATATGAACCTGTCCTTCTTTGACCAATACAGGCCGCTTGATGATGCTGGGATTTTCCACCATCAAAGCAATCGCCCCTTCTTTTGTAGCGGCAGATTCTTGTGCACCTTTATCCAACTTGCGCCAAGTCGTACCTCTTTTATTGAGCAAAATTTCCAAAGCTGCCTGCTCCAACCAGCCATTAATCAATTCAGCAGTCGGGGCGTGTTTCTTAAAATCTACAAACTCAAACTCGATACCGTTTTCCGCCAACCAACTGCGCGCTTTTTTAACCGTATCGCAATTGGGAATACCGTATAGTTTTATCATTTTATTTATCCTTAGTTTTATTCATAAAATCACGAATTCAGGCCGTCTGAAACTTTTCAGACGGCCTGAATTGAATGCCACTTATTTCTTAGCTGCTTTCTTCACTTTAATCTTCACGCTTTTGCCTTGAGCATTATTTTTACGCCCAGCTTTGACGGAAGCTGTTTTCGCCTGCGCTTTTTTCTTGCTTGCGGCTTTAGGTTTGCTTGGCTTGGCCGGCTTGGAGGCAGGTTTACTTTTCACCTTGCTCTTCTTTGCCTTCACGGGAGCGGCCAACGCTTCATCAATTTCTTTAGCCAAAAGTTTACGCTTACGCTTTTCGACAGGTTTGTCAGTAGCTGTCGGCTTGCTCACAGGTTTCGCTTTTCTACTGCCGCGTTTCTTACCGACTGAACCGCCGCTGATTAAGGTCAAATCAATCTTGCTGGTATCTAAATCGGCACGCGCGACTTTTACAGTGACCGTATCGCCCATGTTGAAACGGACACCGCTGCGTTCGCCCTCAATCGCCATAATTTCAGGACGGAAGTTGAAATAATCCTCTCCCAAATCACTGATATGAACCAAGCCGTCGATATGAATATCGTCCAAGGTTACAAAAATGCCGAAACTGGTCATGCCCGAAATCTTACCACTGAAGACTTCGCCGACTTTGTCGCGCATATAATAAGTTTTCAGCCAGTTTTCCACATCGCGGCTGGCATCATCGGCTCGGCGCTCACAGAAAGAGGTATGCACGCCCAAAGCCTGCCAGGTTTTATTGGGTTGGTAAGTTTGTCCGTTCAATACAGCCTTAATGGCACGATGGACCGTCAAATCCGGATAACGGCGGATAGGCGAAGTAAAGTGTGCATATGCGCTATAAGCCAGACCAAAGTGACCGTCGCAATGCGGCTCATAAACCGCCTGCTGCATAGAACGCAGCATCATCACTTGTAACAATTCCGCGTCCGGACGGTTTTTAAATTGTTCGGCAAGCGCAGCATAGTCTTTCGGCGTCGGATTATCACCGCCACCCAAACTCAGCCCCAGCAAACCAAGCTGCTCACGTAAAGTGGCCAATTTTTCGGGAGTCGGACCCAAGTGATTGCGGAATAAAGCCGTATGTTTGTTTTTCAGCAAAAATTCTGCCGCGCAAACATTCGCCGCTAACATACATTCTTCAATCAATTTGTGCGCATCATTACGGATAACGGGAACGATCTTGTCGATTTTACCGTTGTCGTCAAAAATCATCTGGGTTTCAACGCTCTCAAACTCAACCGCGCCACGCTCGAAACGTTTTTTCTGCAAGATTTTAAATAACTTATACAGAGTATCGATTTCCGGTTTAAACAGATGATCCTGGCCGTCTGAAATCCAATCCCAAACTTGATTGTAAGTCAGTCGCGCATGTGAACGCATTACTGCCGGATAGAAACGGTATTCCTTGATATTGCCGGCATAAGTAATCACCATATCGCACACCATACACAGGCGTTCAACATCAGGATTGAGCGAGCAGATGCCGTTGGACAACTTCTCCGGCAGCATCGGAATCACGCGGCGTGGGAAATACACGCTGGTACTGCGTTCCTGAGCATCTACATCAATTCCGTCATCAGGACGGACATAATGGCTGACATCGGCAATCGCCACCACCAAACGGTAATTGCGGCCGACTTTTTCAGCAAAAACCGCATCGTCAAAGTCCCGCGCAGTTTCACCGTCAATGGTTACCAAAGGCAAATCGCGTAAGTCCACACGCCCTTTCAAGTCGGTTTTACGCACATGATCAGGAATTTTCTTCGCGGCTTTGACACACGCTTCGCTGAATTGATGAGGCAAATGGTGCTTGCGTACAGCGATTTCGATTTCCATACCGCTGTCGGCATAATCGCCCAACACTTCAATCAGCTTAGCCACTGCAGGACGATGCGCTTCAGGATACGTCTCAATTTCAGCCACAATCACTTGGCCGGATTGCGGTTTAAAGTGCGCCACGCTTTCAGGTTCCAGCACAATACTTTGGCTCAAACGCTTGTCTTCTGCCTCTAAAATAGCCACACCGCGATCCATATAAAAACGGCCGACCACTTTAGACTGCGCACGCTCCACTACATCTAAAACCGTACCTTCACGACGGCCTCTGCGGTCAATACCGGCAGGACGCACGGTAACAATATCCCCATGCATCACGCCGCGCATCTGACGTTCATACAAAATAAAATCACCCTCGCCTGTCGGCGTTAGCGGCACGGCAAAACCAAAGCCGTCTTTATGAGCCTCGACACGGCATTTAACCAATGCCAATTTTCTGCAGCACATACCGCGCCACGTCGGTTGATCAACACCTGACCATCGCGCGCCATCGCTTTTAGACGGCGTTCGAAGAATTCATATTCATCTTCTGCAATCGACAATTCATGTGCCAAAGCTTCGATTTTTGTCGGCACACCTTTTTGTTCCAATAATTCAATGACCCATTCACGGCTGGGCAACGGATGAGCGTAACGTTGTTTCTCCCGCTCCAAATATGGGTCTTTTTCTCGTAAATTTAAAGATTTAGTATTTTTGTTCATTTTGATAGTTGACATTCTTTTTTTAAAATATATAATAGCTGCTTCTTCGCAGTTCAGGTAGTCAACTCTACCTTAAATTCGAAGAACTAAAAGCAAAGGCCCTAGGTGGCGGTAAATTGGTTAGACGTCGCTAGTCTTCAGGTGCTAGTGTTACCTCACGGGCGTGGAAGTTCGAGTCTTCTCCTGGGCACCAAGTAATTTGGTGCTTACTTTGCTTAAGAAAATTTAAATTAGCCCAGGTGGCGGAATTGGTAGACGCGCTAGCTTCAGGTGCTAGTATCCTCACGGGTGTGGAAGTTCGAGTCTTCTCCTGGGCACCACTGATAAATCAATCAGTCAGGTTTTACATTATTCTGATAACAAGTCAGGATAATAGTCCACAGAGAGGTGGATGAGTGGTTTAAGTCGCACGCCTGGAAAGCGTGTATACGTGAATAGCGTATCGAGGGTTCGAATCCCTTCCTCTCTGCCAGATACTAAAGACACCAGCTAACGGTGTCTTTTTTCATATCTGCCCTTCTTAAAAATATTACACCACACTTTTATTTCTATTACCCTCTAATCATAAACCTGCCACTCATTCTTATCTTATACTAAACTTTAATAATTAAAGGCCGTCTGAAAGTTTTCAGACGGCCTCTCTTAAAGCCTACCAAATCCCGAACCATTGTTTATCAGACTGCTTTTTATCACCGTTCTGCTGCTCATGATTTTGACGGCGAAATTGCCAAGGTGCTTGCGGATTATCTTTTTTCCATAAGCCTTTACGCTTTTCCTTGGCTTGTTTTTGCGCGGCCGAATAGTCGGTGTAGGCGGTTTTACTTTGTTGTTTTTTGGCATAACTTTCATAATGCCATGCGGCGCCATCCCGTATTTGCATTAAATTCAAGTCAATCGTGCCGACTGATACTTGGGCAACTTCGCGCTGGTAACGGTCGGCTTCAAATACGCGCACTTTGGCTTTTTTATTCAATGCGGCATCAATCAAATTGTCTCGTGATTGCGTACCATAAGCCTGATTGATTTCCGGTGCATCAATATAAGCCATACGGATTTTGTGTTTTCGGCCGTCGCTATCGATAATGTGCACGGTATCACCATCATGGATTTTGATGATTTTTCCGTTGTATGTGTAAGTTTGTCGCGATGACTTTTGTTTTTGTTTCTGTTCTTGCTTAGGTTCAGCTTCGGTTTTGGTGTCAGATGTGGCTTTGACGACATTTTCTCCCAGCCATTCATTGACCTTTTCCAAACCGATATTGTCGCCTTGTGCCAATGTTGCAGCAACGCTTACCCCGGTACGAATCAACTCAGTATCGCGTGAGCTGTAACCAAGTGCGCCCAAAACGGATAAAACAACGGGCAACCATTTTATAATTTTACTGATTTGCATATTTTGCCAAATTGAAGGCCGTCTGAAAGACCTAATGCACTTTCAGACGGCCTTTTAAGATTGATTAATCTTCATTAATCCTGACAAGGCAGGATGACTTTTGCGCCTTCTGCCGTACCCAAAACCAACACATCGGCGGCATCGCGGGCAAAAATACCGTTTTCGAGTACACCGGTGATTTTGTTGATTTCGTCTTCCATTTTCAGGGCTTGATCGATATTGAGGCCGTGAACATCAACGATTTGGTTGCCATAGAAAGTAGTATAGCCGACACGCAACTCAGGCTGTCCGCCCATGGCAAGCAGTTTGCGCGACACCAGCGAACGGGCATTTTCAACCACTTCCACCGGCAATGGGAATTTACCCAAACGGGAAACATATTTGCTTTCATCGGCGATACAGACAAATTTATCCGATGCGCTGGCCACGATTTTTTCGTTCAAATGCGCACCGCCGCCGCCTTTAATCATTTGCAGTGCGTGGTTGACTTCGTCTGCGCCGTCAACATAAACCGCCAAACCCATCACATCATTCAGTGAAACTTCTGGAATTTCGTATTTTGCCAAAAGCTCGCTGGATTTTTTGGAAGTAG
Source organism: Neisseria flavescens (assembly GCF_001618065.1). Taxonomy (GTDB): domain Bacteria; phylum Pseudomonadota; class Gammaproteobacteria; order Burkholderiales; family Neisseriaceae; genus Neisseria; species Neisseria flavescens_A. The sequence goes on along the minus strand of NZ_LAEI01000045.1, from coordinate 6,129 downwards.
ATACGGTACCCTTGATTTTCTTACCGCTTTTACCCAAAGCTTCGATAAAAAAGTTAATGGTAGAGCCGGTGCCGATACCGATGTATTCGTTTTCAGGAACAAATTCCACCGCTTTTTCGGCGGCAATGCGTTTGAGTTCGTCTTGAGTTGCCATGTCGTCAATCTTTCGGTTTGAATGATGAAACGATTTTAAGCCCTTAGGCTTTAATCAGCAATACTGCCACCTGCGCCTCGATGGCTTCCATACGCCCCAGATAGCCAAGTTTTTCGTTGGTTTTGCCTTTGATGTTGACGCAGTTTTCAGGCAAGCCTAAATCTGCGGCAATATTGGCGCGCATTGCCGGAATATGTGGCGCGAGTTTGGGTTTTTGTGCAATCACGGTCGTATCGACATTAACCACCTTCCAACCCAATGCCTGCACGCTTTGATAAGCCTCGCGCAACAGCACACGGCTGTCAGCATCTTTGAACTCGGCCGCGGTATCAGGAAAATGACTGCCGATATCGCCCAAACCGGCCGCGCCCAACAGGGCATCGGTAATCGCATGCAACAGCGCATCGGCATCGGAATGACCCAGCAAGCCTTTTTCAAATGGAATGTTGACGCCGCCGAGTATCAAATCTCGTCCTTCAACCAGCTGATGGACATCGTAGCCCTGTCCGACACGGATATTCATGTTTGTTTCCTTAAATAATGGGTTTTGATTGTTCAGACGGCCTTGAGCAACAATCTGACAATGTATTCGTCTTGCGGCAGCGTCAATTTTAAATTGCGCGTATCGCCCTGCACTAAGCGCGGCCGGATACCCAGTTTCTCAACTGCTGATGCTTCATCCGTAATTTCACTTAAATCATCAACCGATAAAGCACGGTGTAACAAGGCCGTCTGAAAAAGCTGCGGCGTTTGCGCCTGCCATAATCCTGCGCGTGCAACGGTTTCATCAATATGATGACTGCCATCTGAGCGCTTGAGCGTATCAGCCACCGGTATGGCCAAAATACCGCCTTCATCATTCTCACCCGCCTCATCAAGCAAACGCGTTAACGCTTCAGCAGGCAGGCAACAGCGCGCGGCATCATGAACCAAAATGTTATCTTGCGCCTCGGCCAAACCTTGCTCCAATAAAACGGACACACCATTGCGTACCGTTTCGGCACGACTTGCGCCGCCTACTCGAAAGACGCGTACTTTCTCAGACAGGGCCGTCTGAAAAACCGAATCTTCCGGCGAAAGAATAACAGCAATTAAATCTATGCGGGGGTGTTGCTCAAAGATTTCTATGGTATGTTGCAATACGGTTTTACCATTGATTTCAACATATTGTTTAGGTTTACCTGCGCCAAATCGCGCACCGATACCGGCAGCAGGAATCAAAGCGATATTGCGGCGTATCATGCTGACGCTCCGGCATTGGCCTCATCAGGCGTCTCGGCCTTGCGCCATACACACGCTTCGCCCAAATCGTCCAAATATTTTTCATGTGCGGCCAGCTCGTCCGCATTGGCTTTGATGACTTTCAACTGCGACGTACGTTTGGTTTCCGCAATAACGGTTTGTTTGACTTCGCCCTCTTCTTCCGTCTCGCCGCCCATCAGATCGAATTGCTGACGCGTCATGGCAAGATAGACTTCACCCAAAAGCTCGCAGTCGATTAGCGCGCCGTGCAAGACCCGTTTGCTGCGGTCAACGGAAAAGCGGTTACACAACGCATCCAAGCTCGCCTTTTGCCCCGGAAACATTTCACGCGCCATGGCCAGCGTGTCGGTGACTTTGCAACCCAGTTTCTCGATAGAAGGCAAACCCATGCGGCGGAATTCCATATTCAGGAAGCCGACGTCAAACTTGGCATTATGGATAATCAGCTCTGCGCCACCTATAAAGTCGGCAATCTGTTCACCCACTTGGGCAAACGGCGGCGCATTCTTCGCTTCCAATACTTCAATCGTCAAACCATGCACCTTCGCCGCTTCCTCCGGCATATCGCGTTCCGGGTGGACATATAAATGAAGGTTGGAGTCGGTCATTTGGCGGTTGATCATTTCCAAGCCGGCAAATTCGACCAGACGGTCGCCGTTTTCAGGATAAAGACCCGTGGTCTCTGTATCGAGGATAATCTGACGTTGGCTCATGGTTGGTGGTTTCTGCAATTATCAAAACGCCTTGAATCATACTGAAGGCCGTCTGAAATGTATAGTCAGCAAAACTTTAGCTGCTTTTTAAATGCCTTTTTACGACTGGATTTTTTCAGACGGCCTTTATTCTTTTTATTTAATAGCCATCTATTACGACATTTTTGAGTAGAAAACCCAATTTCTAAAAAATTTTTTAAATTTAATTTCTTTAATAATCAATATTTTACTTATAAATTAAATAATAGGAACAATTATCATTTGCAAATTTAAAAAATCTCCGTATAATACAACCCATCGAAACAAAACAACCGCACAACAGAATGAAAGGAGAAGAAAATGCCCGAAAGTATTTTTAAGCAAGTCTCCCTTGATATTCTGAGACTGCACCAACAAGCCATCCGCTCTTTGATCGCCACCAAGTGTTGCGACGAATGCGAAGTACATGACGCAGTATTCATTACTTTAGATGGCCGATATTATGTTTGGCTCCCTTGTATGGGCAAATCGCCCCAATCAGAAACCGGCATCCTGCTGATTGAAGATGAAGACGGCAATACACGCTTGAGCTGGGTTGCCGGTACACGCGAAGTCAAGCAAAAAGACAGTCTGTACAACCGCGTTGTTTCCGCCCTGCAAAGAAAAATGCAGCGCACGAAAAACAAGTTTATCCAGTCGGCAAACGCTCGATTGCTTGAACTTACGCCTCAGCAAGGCCGTCTGACGACAAACAGCAAAGATTTCTCGCTTTCACCACATGACCTGATGAAAGCACTTTATCCGGCAACACATCAAATAGGAGAATTTGCCCTGTAACAGTTTTTGGTAGTGGTTTGTGTTCCTTTTGCGCCCCTTAACATTTTAAAGGGGCGATTTTTTTGCCCCTACTTTTCAGACGGCCTAAACATCGGTTTTCCAGTACAATAAAGGCCGTCTGAACATTTCCTACTTTTCAACCAACCATGCAACTGCTCAAATACATCCAATCGCAAGGCCTCGGCAGCCGCAAGCAATGCCAATGGCTGATAGACAATGACTGCATTGCCATTAACGGCGAAATTCATAATCGTGCCAAAGACGATATCGATCCGTCTCAAGTGCATACTTTGTCTGTTGCCGGCGAAGAAATTTCCGCCGTCCCCATGCCCTATTTCTACATTCTGCTTCATAAGCCTGCAGATTACGAGACTTCGCACAAACCCCAGCAATATCCGAGCATCTTCAGCCTTTTTCCCGACCACATGCGCAATATCGATATGCAGGCAGTCGGCCGCTTGGATGCAGACACAACCGGCATTATTCTTATTACCAACGACGGGCAATTTAACCACCGAGTTACCTCACCTAGACATAAAGTTCCGAAGCTCTACCGCGTCACTTTGAAACATCCTGCCGACGATACCCTTTGCACCACACTAAAAAACGGCGTCCTCCTGCATGACGATAATGAAACTGTCGCCGCAGCCGAAGCAGTATTGGCCGACCCAACCACACTGATGATGACCATTACCGAGGGTAAATACCATCAGGTCAAACGCATGGTTGCAGCAGCAGGCAACCGTGTCGAGCAGCTCCACCGTGAGAAATTCGGCGACTGGAATGTCGATGATTTAGCCGCCGGAGAATGGAAATTTATCCAGATTTAAAAAATTCCAAATTTTTTTGATAAATTTTTAAACAATATGGATTTTTATTTATTTAAAATCAAATATTTAAACATTATTATTTTTATTTAACAGAACTTAACACTGTAAAGACTGAACTATTGTATAATTTGCCTGTCTGAGTAACACTTGCTTCGAAAGAAGTGAGTAAGTGAGTAAGACGTTTTCCCCGTAATGTGTTTGGCCATCTATACTTTCCCCTTAGTATAGATGGTTTTTTTATCTAAAATTTGGCAATCAAACGAATGCACTTTCAGACGGCCTTTCTCATCTAAAGAAGCCATCATTACTAAACCTCATCTCCCACTCATTAACTTGCCATTATCCCTTTTCTCTTTCTCGTCTCTTCCGCATCAATCTGTGCCGTTCCAATTTCAGACAAATCGTTTTATAGAAAGAAAAACTATCGGCAACTATCCAAGCTAAGGTTACAGGATGTTATTAGACAACCTTAGATAAATACCATCTTTGTTGCCGGCATATTTGAAAGCACACCTTAGTGCTATCCAATCTCCTCACAACAACCCTTTCCCATATCCCACTTTTCAGACGGCCTTTATCGTTACGGCTCTTTCAATCATTCATATCGCTTCAGCCAAATTCTCTGTTTGCAGGTTTCAATACCAAGAAAACCAGATAAAACCACTAAAAATTCTTCATTCCATGGTTTTTTTAACTAAAACTCTTTTCAGACTTTAGTCAAGATTCGTTAAATCTTTGCGGTAAAATGTTGTCTTTATTTTTATGCATCTGAGTATTTATGTCTTCCAATCAACCCCGTCAAACCTGGTCCAACCGCTTGACTTACATCCTTACCGTTGCCGGCGCAACTGTCGGCTTTGGCGCAACTTGGCGTTTCCCGTATTTGGTCGGTGAAAACGGCGGCGGCGCGTATGTGTTTCTGTTCTGTATCGCCATGCTGATCATCGGTATTCCGATGATTTTGGTGGAAAACGTCATCGGCCGCCGTAAAGGCGTGAACGCGCTGGATGCGTTTGGCGGCACAATGAATGGCAAACCCGTTGCCAAAGTTTGGAAATTGGTAGGCTGGATGGGCTTGCTCGGCGCATTCGGCATCATGGCCTATTACATGGTGCTCGGCGGCTGGGTGATCAGCTACATCGTCAATATCATCGGCGGCAATTTGGACATTTCCAGTCCGGTTTCCGGCGAAGTTACCAAAAGTTTCTTTACCGAACACATCGAAAACAGCCCTTGGGAAATTGCCTTTTACACCTTCCTATTTGTGGTCGTAAACCAATGGATCTTGGTCAAAGGTGTGATCGGCGGTATTGAAAAAGCGGCAAAATACCTGATGCCTTTGCTGTTTTTATTCCTGATTGCGATGGTTGTGCGCAACGTTACCCTGCCGGGTGCAATGGAAGGCATTACCTTCTATCTGAAACCTGACTTCAGCAAAATTACAGCCGAACTGTTCGTCTTTGTTTTGGGACAAGTATTCTTCGCCTTAAGCTTGGGTTTCGGCGTGATGATTACGTTATCCAGCTATCTGGATAAAAACGAAATCTGGTTCAGACGGCCGTAATTACCGCGATTACCAACACTTTGATTGCCGTCTTGGCCGGCTTTATGATTTTCCCATCCCTCTTCAGCTTCGGCGTCGCTCCTAACTCCGGCCCGACGCTAGTGTTCCAAAGCCTGCCGATCGTGTTTTCCAATATGTGGGCAGGCCCTGTGTTTGCAGTGATTTTCTTCTCACTGCTTCTGATTGCCGCGCTGACCACTTCTCTGACCATTTATGAAGTGTTGATTACGACCATTCAGGAAAAAACCAAAATCCGCCGCGCAGCCGCGATTACCATCGTACTGGCAGGTATTTTTATCTTCGGTAATATTCCTTCCATCTTAAGCTACGGCCCATGGAAAGATATTTCCGTGTTTGGTAAAAACATTTTTGATGCCTTTGACTATATCAGCGGCAATATCCTGTTTATGCTGACCGCGCTTGGCTCTGCCTTGTTTGTCGGCTTCGTGATGAAAGATGAAGCGAAGGAGGAATTGCTCTACAAAGGCAACCATACCACCGTCAATATCTGGTTTGCTTATGTGAAATACCTCGTACCGTTGGTGATTCTGCTGATTTTCATCAGCAACCTGTTCTGATAAGCAAGCATATAAAAAGGCCGAGACCTTTGCAAAATTCCCCAAAATCCCCTAAATTCCCACAAAGACATTTAGGGGATTTTCCATGAGCACCTTCTTCCAGCAAACCGCACAAGCCATGATCGCCAAACACATCGACCGTTTCCCACTATTGAAGTTGGATCAGGTGATTGATTGGCAGCCGATCGAACAATACCTGAATCGTCAAAAA